>CAYWOC010000004.1:0-141340 GCA_964459845.1 uncultured Muribaculaceae bacterium
TGTGAGTTCTTCAAACAAATTGCTAAATTTGCACTTGCCAATTGAACCTACCCTCAGCCAAAAAAAGCTAATTTTGAGATTATATTTATGTATAAATTTTGCAATAACAATTTTTATATTATATCTTTGCAGCGGAAAAGGTTTAAATTTTGGTAATAATTTAGGACAAATGGGGTAAAATCTTCTATAATGGAATGTTGTTAGGTCGATATTTCCATCATCTGTGTTATCAGAATTTTAGTTTTCTACTATGAAGTATTTTTGAGTACAAGCTGCATAGCTATATTTTCAAGGCTATATGTCGGCGGCTCTGCACTACTACAAGCCGCACGGCAAAGCTGAAATAGCACAACTACAGCCTATTATTCTCAATGTAAATTCCGCCTATTTCCATGCAGGAAATTGATTGGCGGACACAGAAAATACTTCAAAGCAATCTCTCCGAGACATTAACCCTAATACCACATTTTATTCATACCATTTTTTCCTAAGGTATCCCGAAGTGATTCGGGATACTTTTTTTATTACCTCGGCAAGCCGGAATGCAAGCATCTTTTTCGCAGGAATATGCATCACTGGCTCAAAGGAGGCGACGCATTCCAGCGTCGCTACGATAACCGCCCGTCATCACACCGAAGTCAGCGGAGCAGCAGCTCATAATCTGCCACGTCGAGTTCTCTGCCGAACTTCATCCCCACATTCTCAAACAGCGACACCTGCTTGAATCCGAGCTTCAAATGAAATGCGCGGCTGCTTTCATTCTCGGCAGTGATGCACGCAATCAAGGCCTTGAAGCCTCGCTTTCGGCATTCTTCTATCAGCCGTGCCATCAATTTCTTCCCCACACCTTTCCCGACATATTCGGGCGACACATACACTGTGGTTTCCAGAGTCTTGCTATAAGCCTCACGCTCTTTCCATCTGTGGGCATAGCAATACCCCACAACAGCACCGTCCTCTTCTGTGACGAAATATGGATATTGCGATGATATATCGGCTATGCGCCGCATCATCTCTTCATTCGTCACAGGCATTATTTCAAATGTTGCCGTGCTACATACAATATAGCCATTATAAATCTTGGCTATATCCGCACAATCCGATTCCTTTACTTCCCGTATCATAACGTAACGTATTTTCCCCCACAAAGTTATAAATTATACACCATAAAACCGCATACAATCTCGGCTATCATCACACACATATATTACTCTTATTATTTTCTATAGAATATATAACTGATAGGAAAGGCGACACATTTCTGCATCGCCATCTGTTCTTTTATATCATATTTACATAAAACTTTACTCCACAATCACTTTCCTTAATTTTGTTTTAAATATCGTCCAAGTCTTTCTGAATTTTTGCTTCTTTATTCTGAGAATCACGATAGCGAATCTCCACCATACCTTCATAAAATCCAGAAGATTTTTCTATTGATAATTCAATCTCTCCACCTGTCACATTCCATACACTGCCATAAACCACGGTTCCTTCATGAACTTGCGCCATTAACGCAGTATTAGAATCCGAACGTGCTGGATTTTCCTCTTTAGAAAACGCCGGGTCGCCATACTTACGAGTATATAAACTCTTATAATAGTCGTAAGTATTAACAAGAGCATTCCACTCCTTACTCGGATCAAAAAAAACAATTACTGCAAAAACATTCTTTCCATCGTCGGTAGAAGTCACACCAACAGTTGCTTTACGCCCCGTGAAATCTCCAGAGAATATAGATATATTACTATCTCGTCCAACTGATGTAAAGCCTTTTGTTTTAAGTTTTTGACAGAAAGATGTCATACTTCCTTCAATTGGAATACCTTTAAATGACAGATGCTCTTGCGCCATAATATTTACTACGGCGAAGAATAATGCTAAAGTTAAAAAAATTTTTCTCATATCTCTTATTAGTTATTTTGTGGTTAATATTTCAACGTCTTCTTCAGATAATTTTCCTATTGACACGAGCCACATTAGATAATTCGTATCATCAGTAATGTCCCCATACTTCTTTCCTTTATATTTACCAAAATCAACAATCCTTTCTGATAAAGGAACACACAAATGACCTTCAACTTCTGGATATAATAGTTTAAGTCCCTCAAAATCAATTTTAAAATAATTGTTGTGCTTCTCCAACCAATAAAGATATTGATAATCTTCCTTATATACATCACCAAAAGATTTCCCTTTATATTTTCCAAACTTAAGCACATCATCTGCCTTGTGTATAGGGAACACCTCATCCAATGGCACGCCTGGAACTTCAACCAAGACCCATTCCCCACATCCAGCACAAGGTATTTCTTCGTCTTTAATATTGGGATAAGCCTCTTGTCTATAAGTGTCATCTGGCTTCCCATTTACAAAACATTTCCCATAAGCTTTTCCATACTGTCCATGTACTTTTACTTTTTCGACCAGAAATGTTCTATCTTTATTAGGGTCAATACGCCTCTCCTCACTTAACTCAGGACCACACCTTTTAACTAAAAATGGAGTTCGTTTCCCAATATTGAAATAAATATTGAATATATTATCGTTTGGGTACATATATTTTATTTTTATTGTGAATATTATTTCTTGAATAAATTGTTCAATTTCTTCTTCATAGCGTTTAATGCTATATTATGGTCATTACTTGCTGTCATACCCATACCACTACTTTTCACTATAGCAATACGCTGATTGTCTTTATAATCATAAAATGTTACAGTTATACGTGTCTTATCGCCAGAACTGACATGAATATACGGAGTAAGAATACTATCAGAACGCTCCATTATTTCAGATTTATTAGACTCAGGCAAAACACTTAGACATGTTTCTGAAATTAGATTTTGAACCGACATTACAACATCATCCAAATTTCTATCACCAGATACTTCACTTCCAAAAACTACATACTTGTATTTACTAATGTCTGCACCATTTGAGAGCACCACCTTACTTGATACACAAGATGTTGCCAACGTAGCCAACATTGCAATAGGCATTATCTTCTTAAAAAAATTATATTTCATTTGTTTTTTCATGTATGACTCCTTTAGTTCCAACAGAGTCGTTATTTATGCAGAAGCGTGGAACTGCAAATGCCACGTTCTGAATTGGAGGTCGTAGGAAACCTATACACACGAATGTAGTTATAGCAGCCCACGCTATAGCGTGAGAAACCACTATGCCATCCTTGTGTGTAATTGCGAAATTTCCTACGTTTCCAATTCACAAGATAAGCATAACGCTTCTTAGTTATCTATGTCTCGGAACGAGCTTAGCCATTCCTCTTGCAAAAATACTCATTTTTATAATAATCTCATATAATAGGACCATTTTATTTACTTTTAATTTTCAGAAAAATACATAGTATTTCTGCATAATCTATGTGGCGGCTCTACGGTTGTGCTTTTTTGACGAGAGGCGGAATAATGCGAGTGCTACTTTTGCAAGATTGATTTTCACTTATTATTTCCTTTAATCTATATGAAAAACACAAAGCACAACATCGCCGAACATGACATTGCCAGCATCATTGCCGAAAACAGCCGCCGCAATGCGGCTCTCTCTTGCGACTACGACCCGCGCCGTGGCATTGGCTGCTATGGTGAGCGCACGCCTATCAGTCTGAGCGACCGACGTGGCTGCTTCTATGTTCCTACTTCGATGCTCAGTGATGCCGACTTCTGCGAAAAGATGACATGGCATCAGCACGCCCAGTGCCGAATACGCCACGATTTCGAGTTCTGGTGCGCAGAATGTGTCACCATCAAAGACAAAATGACTTCACGCAACATCCACTTCCGCCTAAATGCGCCTCAACGCCGCTTGCTTGCCGCCCTCGAAGATATGCGCATCGCCCGGCGACCCATACGCCTCATCTTGCTGAAAGCACGGCAATGGGGCGGCTCCACCCTTGTGCAGATATATATGGCGTGGATGCAGATTGTGCATCACCGCCAGTGGAACAGCCTCATTTGTGGTCATCTTAAAGACACTTCTGCTTCCATAAAAGGGATTTTCAGCCGTCTGCTGGCCAATTACCCCGAGGAGTATGCCCCCGGTGATGCCATGTGCTTCCGCTCTTTTGAGAAAAGCCGCAACGTGAGCGAAATCACTGGTCGCGGATGCCTTGTGGCTACCGGCTCTGCCGAGAGTCAAGAGGCCATCCGTGGCTACGACATCGCTATGGCGCATCTCACCGAAGTGGCTTTCTGGCGAACCACTCCGCAAAAGTCGCCCGAAAGCCTCATCCGCTCGGTCTGCGGTTCGGTGGCTCTCTCTCCCGACAGCATTGTGGTGCTTGAAAGCACAGCCAACGGTGTGGGCAATTATTTCCACACCGAGTGGCTGCGCTCTAAAGCCGGATTGAGCGACAAGGTGGCGGTATTCGTGCCGTGGCATGAGATCGAGATTTACCGCCGCCCGGTGGATGATGCCGAGAAGCTGTGGCGGTCGCTCGACGAATATGAGCGGCGGCTGTGGGACGAGGGGCTGACGCTTGAGATGCTGCACTGGTATCACACCAAGCGCAAGGAATACAGCTCACATTCGCTTATGAAGGCTGAATACCCGAGCAACGACATCGAAGCTTTCGCTCTGAGCGGCAGAATGGTGTTTGATGCCGTCATGCTCGACCGTATGCGCCGCGACTGTCTGCCGCCAGTGGCAGTGGGCGAACTCCAAGGCGATGCCGAGAGCGGGGCGCGTTGCACCGAGGGACTTCACTTCGTGGATTCCGAGTCGGGGCTGCTGAAGGTGTGGAAAATGCCCGATGTGGTGAGCAAGTCGCCAAAAGACCGCTATGTAGTTGTGGTGGATGTGGGCGGAAGAACCGACAATGCCGACTTTTCCGTTATTGCCGTAATCGACCGCATCGGATTCAAAGACCGCCCAGAAGTGGTGGCTCAGTGGCGCGGTCACATCGACCACGACCGCTTGGCTTGGAAAGCTGTGCAGATTGCCACTTGGTATCTTAACGGCTATCTCGTGATTGAGAGCAACACGCTCGAAACCGACCACTCCAAGAATATGGGCGGACGCTTCATCCTCGAATCCATCGCCAGGCATTACCGCAACCTCTACTCCCGTAAGTGCCGCAGCTCAGCGGGCGACGGCGACAGCCGATATGGCTTCCACACCAATACCGTCACCAAGCCTTGCGCCATATATGAGCTGATTCGCCAAGTGCGCGACCATCTTTACATCGAGCGCGACAGCGATGCCATCGACGAGATGTCGTGGTTTGAGATGAAATCGGCTTCCTCCTATGGTGCTGTGGTCGGGCGGCACGACGACATCCTGATTACGCGTGCAATTGCATTCTATGTGATTCTCGAAAAATTCGGCAACCGTCGCGTCACCTGCATTTCGGGCGACGACCGAAGCATCCTCATCGAGCGGCACTGCATTTAGCCTCGTCCTCGTCCAACTCTGCGCATACGCAGTTATGCGTTTTCACCCCACAAATACACCAACAAGGAGGCGACGCATTCCAACTTTGCCACCACACGCCGCTGCCCCCAAAGCAGACCTCTGCTTGACGAAATAAAAAAAGGGACAGCCTCACGACTCCCCCATTCTTTAAATACACAATTATCTATAAAACAACTATTTAATACTATTCTTTTATATCAATATATCATAATAGTGCTGTTGCACATATAATAATATACATAGATACTTATTATTTGTACATCGAAATTACATATTTAGATTCGTGTGATTGCAACTAACAACAATTTTACCCTTAAATACTAAATCTTCAATCAATGCTTTATACCAAACAACATACCATTCATCGATGGTCTTGGCAACAAATAACGCTACAAAATTACTATATTTTTATGAATCTACAAAATTCTCCCCAATATTTTTGCTCATCGGCTCTTGTAACGCACCTCAAAAGCCCCTATCACTGCCTCTGTTGGCAATTTCCCGCTTATCGCCACGCGCATCTTGCGCAGCGGCGGCGACAGCAATTTGGCTCGCACGGGCGAGTTTATCGCACCTTTCAGCCGCAGCCGGCACAGCATCATCCCATGGCACGAGATTCCGTTGTCGCCGTGTAGCGCAATCTCCAGATTGCAGTTTGTCGCACTTATGTTCAGGCTGAATTCTGTCGGCACAAACTGCCCTGCCTCGTCGCTTGGCGAAAACGGATGCGTCAGCAATTCCACATCCGCAAGATTGCTCACCTCACGACCTATACGATAGATTGCCCCTGTCTTGGCTATCGCCACCGGCACTCCAGCCGACGAGGCAAACAACCGGTCAAATTTCTCGCTTCGCCCTCTCGACAGTCCCCCGGCTGTCACCACCGTGAGACTGCCATCGGTGTCGGCAAGCCACAGCTCATCATCGTGCGGGTCGTGTGTCATCGTGCATATGCCACCCACATCGTGTCTCAAGATTTCTGTCTTGTAATCGCCTATTGCACACAATTTTCCGTCGGTTGTGGCAAAGCACAACTTCCGCATTGTGTTCACTGGGGCAGTAGCCGCTGCTATCACTTGGCGCGATATTATTACTGCTGGAGCATAAGCCGATGTCACCGTGCGATAGGGCAAGGCATAGACACCGCTCGTGGCAAAGACATATAGCGGTGTGCCTATAGCGTTGTTAGAATGGTGCGGCGATGCGCCGAGTGCGACAATGCGTCCGTCGCACACGCCGTGAATTGTCTTCACTATAAGGGGGTTCATCTCAGCACTCTCCACGAGCTTGCCAGCCTCGCTCTCTCGCACATTCACCTCATCCGGGATATTCATTGCCGTCAAGCCAGTGTCTTCAAGTGCCGTGGGCAGCATATCGCAGCTCACCATATAGGCAAATCCAGCCTTGTGCGCCGGATGAAGCTGTGCGGTGAATGTCTTCACTGTGCCGCCATCGCTCTTCACGGTCACAGTGACGCTCGTTGCCCTTGCGTCGGGATATGCCACCATCGGGTTTATCGACAGCGGCAGCCCGCTTCCTGAGCCGTGCCACACGGTGAGTGCCGCACCTCTCGCTGTGCTGAGCCGTGCTGATACCACCATCTCGAAGCTGCCACCACGGCTTCTATCCACATTCACAAGCGCCGCACTCGCCCAGCCCGAACGCATCCTAATCGTATCACCGCAGCCGAACATGCGCCTTCCATGCGGCAAAATTGCCTTGAAGCACTGCCGCCGCGACAGTTCCGTTGTGCATCGGGCAAGCTCGGCATCATCCACGCTTATGCCAGCAGCCACCTCAAGCAGCTTGGCTCGCCCTGCACGCAATGCCACGAAATCCACTATCTGATATGCCACGCGCCATCGGCAGCCGCCTATAAGCTCACGCACAGCCACAGCCGTGTCCTTGGCTGCAAACCGCATCATCAGGTATTGCTGGCGGCTGCCGGTTGTGGTGGTCTCGCAGCGATAATCCACTCTGCCGGTCATTAGCGGCTGCACCTCATCAGTGATAAGAATGTCGATGCTCTTCACGAGCGTGTCCCAAGAGCGATCGAAGCCGCTTATCGCCTCTGCAGCTATTCTATATGTTTGTGCCGTAATCTCGCACGCCGCAGCAGCCACACACGCTGTCCCGTCGTTCTCCACCTCAGCACGGAGTTCAGCTCCACACTGCACGCCGTTGCCGAGAAGCATCGGCTGGCTCATCCACAAATAGCTGTCGTCGTGCAGCCTCACGGCATAGCACGCCATCAGTGGCTGTAGATGCGCCGAGCGTGCGGCAGCCTGGCGCGAAATGCTGGAATAAGCCGAGCGCATGCTGGCGGTGATACTTGCCACATCTTCTGCCGATAGCGGCGACTGCCAGCGTGTGTAGCCTCCGTCGGCAAATTCGCATCGCGCCACCGTGGCACTCGCCACTCCCGCATCCTCAGCCGTCAGCCTTATGTGCGGCACAGCGGCATCCGGATCGAGCATAGCATATTTCGCCCCGTCATAGTGCAGATACACATTCCCATCGTCGCATCCCAGCACCACAAAGTCGCCCAGTGCCTCAGCACATCTCGGCTCTGCCGCCAAGCCGCCTATAGCCACGCCTTTAATGCTATAAGCGTCTCCTGCCAGCGTGCCGTGCCACCTCACTGCTCCTGCCGAATATGTCATCAGGTTCACGCCGTCGGCGGTGCGGTGCATTGTGAGCAGACGCTCATTGGCATCAAGCACTGCAAACGGCAACATCTGCCCCACAGGGCGAACGCTGCTGCCACGGCTTCGCAAATTTAGCATCCGCGCGCAAGCTCCACCCTTGGTATCTTCGTCAAATTCCGCATCGGGCTTGCCCGAGAAATTCAGCACCATCTTTCCTCTGTTATTCTTCATAGTTTTTTGCCGACAAAGTAAATAGCATTTTGCGACCACCGTTCATCAAAAAGTGAGTTTTCAAGGCATAATGTTGCATAATTATGTTATAAAACATAATTTTAGCATTCATTTATCATCATCTAACCTATTGATTACAAACACTTTGACATTTTGCTATTAAAAAAGTCAAAAAAATCTTGATTTTTACGCTAAAAAATTTGTTTATCTGAAATTTAAGCTCTATTTTTGGGACATCAACACAGAGTTCATGCCCCAAGTGGGGCGTGAAATTTGTATTCTAATTCTGAAATATATATGTTTTTATAGATTGTAGATTTAAGAGGAGCCGCTGCTGAGAAGCACCGGCTTTTTATTTTCTCCCCACCGAAGACAACCGAAGATTTGCTCAGAGATAGAAACAATGCTCTCCAAATACAATTGAGCCTTTTGCCCTATCATTTATTATCAACCCACGTTTTTCTCACAAGGTTACAAGCTCTCGTGGTGTTTTGTAATCTTTTCCAAAATTTCTCTTTGCCATAGACTATAAATTAAGCATTGTAAAGAGGCTCGGCTATAACTAACGTTGCAAACGTTACGAATAATCATTTATAGCACAAACTTTTCCAAATAAAAAGATCTTATATAAAAGCACGGCTATTTCATTTATCCATTTCAACAGCTCCAGCAGCACCCCCGAGGAGGCGACGCATTCCTGCGTCGTCATGACAACCGTCATCTACAGCCACGCTGCTATAACATCCACTATGCCGCTGTTACCACTGCAACGCAGGAATGCGTTGCCTCCTATCACAAACACAACGGGGGGCAGACGAGCCTCCAAGCTCTTCTGCCCCCATAATGATAATTCCACCCGAGGAGACGACACATCCTTGCGTCGCCATGATATCTGCCTCGCTGTGTGACGGCTTTACTGCACTGCCACTTTCTGCACCTTGCCGGCTATGCTGACTATATAAATGCCCCGACGTGGCACGACAATGCTGTGCGACTTGCCTTTATACACAAGCTCGCCGCCGATGCCATACACTTCCACAACTGCGCCCTCGGCATCTTCGCCTGTGACGGCTATCTCGCTGCCGACAACCGCCACCTTCACGTCTGCCTTGTCTGCCACCACGTCATCAACGCCCGCTCTAATCGGTCTAAAACGTCTCCACTGCTCAGCACTCCAATAGGCATCAACGCATCCTTCCGGCACCACAAGCTCACAAATATCAGTATAAACATACTTAAAGACATCTTCCTCACATACTGGCGGAACCATCGGCCATGCCTCTATTCTATCCAAGCCGCCACAGTCTCTAAATGCTTCCTCTCCAATACATTTCACTGAACGGCCTATTACACAAGTTCTCAGTTTGGAACAGCCACGAAATGCACTCTTTCCGATACCTTTCACTGAACTTGGAATCTTCACACTTGTCAAGCCATTGCAAAATATGAATATGCTATCACCGATGCTCGTTAGTGAATTCGGTATCGCCACACTCGTCAGCCCACTGCATCGCATAAATGCACAATCCCCAACACTCGTTACCGAACTCGGTATCTCCACACTCTTTATACCTTTCCATCCCGCATATGCTCCACAGCCAATTTTTGTCGCAGTATTTGGAATAACCAAATTATCTTTTATTTCCTCTCCATTCAAATACAGATGCTGTGCATAATACAATAGATTCGAACCATCAGCAAAATATCCGTCATCGTCCTTTCCATGTTCTATCATGCTCCATGCAGCCAAATCTGTTATATCAACTCTTGTCAAGCTTTCACATCCTGCAAATGCCCTATTCCCGATGCTCGTTATCGAGCTTGGAATCTTTATACTTGTTATACCTTTCCATCCCATATATGCACCACTGCCAATTCTTGACACAGTATTTGGAATAACCAAATCCCCTTTAACTTCCACTCCATTCAAATACAGATGCTGCGCACAATACAATGGATTCGAAGATGCATATAAATTTCCTTCAATGTCCTTCCCATACTCTATCATGCTCCACGCAGCCAAATCTGTTATATCAACTCTTGTCAAGCTTTCACATCCTGCAAATGCCCCATTCCCAATACTCGTTACCGAGCTCGGTATCGATACGCTCGTAATGCCGCTATAATAAAATACAAAATCTCCGATGCTCGTTACTGAACTCGGAATCGACACGCTCGTCAAGTTGCGGCAGCTTGAGAATGTCCAATTCCCGATACTCGTTACTGAATTCGGTATCTCAACGCTCGTCAAGCTGCTGCATCCACTGAATGCACTATTACCGATGCTCGTTACTGAACTCGGAATCTCAGCGATCGCCAAGCTGCTGCATCCACTGAATGCACTATTACCGATGCTCGTTACTGAATTTGGCATCTCAACGATCGCCAAGCTGCTGCATCCTGAGAATGCGCTATTCCCAATGCTCTTCACTAAATTTGGAATCTTTATACTCGTCAGGCTGCTGCATCCTGAGAATACGCTATTCCCGATGCTCGTTACTGAACTTGGTATCACCACGCTTGTCAAGCTGCGGCAATACATGAATGCACCATCCTCGATGCTTGTCACAGAACTTGGTATCACTATGCTCGTCAGGTTGCTGCATTTATAAAATGCACTATTCCCGATGCTCGTTACCGAATTCGGTATAACCACGCTCGTCAGTCCACTGCATCCTTGAAATGTATAATCCCCGATGCTTGTAATTCCATCTCCTATACTTACAGTTTTTATCAAATTTTCACAATCTTTCCATGGGCCACGACCGTAGAGATAATCACCCATCGGTCCGCTGCCAGTCAGCACCAAATTTCCGTCATCGTCAAGCGTCCATGTGATGTTGTCGCCACACTTTCCCGAACTGGCGGCAAGCACTGTGCCACTCGTCAGCAGAGACAGCAGCACCACTGCCATCGCCATTATCATTCTCATTCTTTTCTTCATGCCTTTATAATTTATGTTATTTATTTGCAATTTATCTGCATAGACACCAACAGTTTCGCCCATTCATCAGCATTCAGACTTTCAAAAGGCAATACCACGTTCAATACATTACAGAGCAGAATTTTGTTGTGATAATACTCCAGTCCCGAAATCTTTACGGCAGCCGCCGTGAGGCATGGTAAATTAATTGTCTTGGCAACCATAGTTAAAAAATTTAGGTTTATAATTCAATATGTCGTTCAGTCATGCTCCGCAATATGCATTCGATGCACTCAGACAGGCAAATGTTTATTTATCACAAAAGTAAAAAATACAAGCATCATTTCTCTCGTCCTCCTATTTAAAAAATATTAAATCTCCAGCAAAACATATTTTCCCTCGCACAATTGACCTCTACTACCCTAAGGAGGCGACGCATCCCTGCGTCGCCAACGACAACCGCCACACAGCACTATGTGCCTTTCCGCAACAAACTCTCCACAGCTTCCATCCCCTCCGCCGCTGTCACCGCTGCAACGCAGGGATGTGTTGCCTCCTACCAATACTAAACAAACCGTGCTGCCTCCACCCCAAATACCAGAAACGCCCAGCTATTCTCCGCAAGTTTTGCGGAGAATAATGCAGATAATCTCCGCAAAACTTGCAGAACTACAAAAAAAGGCAATGACCTCACACCGACTGATGCGAGGTCATTGCCTTCATAAAGTTGATAATATCCTAAAATTATGGATTTAGGGAGTGCCACTGCACACCGAAAATGGCTACTACAACTGACTGTAAGGAAGCACAGCGAGCAGCTCGCCAAACTTCTTCGCGCCCTCGGTCAATGGCTTTTCCACCATCGGGCGGATAAACATGTTCAGCTCCATCTGAAGCTCGGCAACAGCCTTGGTGATGTTGTCGTCAATCTTCTCAAGATTGATTACCGCCTTCATTGGAATAGGCGATGTCACAGCCGAATACACAATCTTCGACAGCTCCACGCGCTCCACTATCTTCAGCGTCATCTTCCCTATTGGATTGGCATTGAACGATATGGAGTCGGCATCAAATTCTATACCGTCTATTTTCTCTTTCACTTCGGCAGGTATATTGCCAATGTTCTCTATGTTTTTAAGAGTTGCGGGGGTCGACAACTTGCCATACACATTCTCAACGGCAGCATTTATAGTAACGACATCGCTCTTAAATGTATCCATAATCTTCTATTATTCTATATAAAAAATATGTTTTGTCTGTGTGTCACAAGATGAATCATTCCACCACCGAATTGTCGATGTTTGGAGCCCAGTTTGCAGGATCTTTGCGCCATTCCTTCAATGCCTCTATATCCTCCTCCTTGATGTACTTGATTTCAAGTGCAGCCTCAAGCATCGCCGAGTAGTTGCTTATAGTGCGCAGCTCCACACCCGCTTCCTTGAATTTGCGGGTAGCGATAGGGAATTCATATGTGAAGATGGCTGCCATGCCGGCAATCTCACCGCCAGCGTTGCGAATAGCCTCACAAGCCTTCAAGCTGCTGCCGCCAGTAGATACCAAGTCTTCAATCACCACCACGCGCTGTCCGGCCTTCAGGTTTCCTTCTATCAAGTTCTCAAGTCCGTGATCCTTTGGGCTTGAACGCACATAAATGTAAGGCAGTCCGAGGGTATCGGCGACCAATGCACCTTGGGCGATAGCTCCTGTAGCCACACCAGCTATCACATCCACATCCTTGAAGTATTCCATCACTATGCGGCTAAGCTCCACCTTTATGAAGTTTCTCACGTCGGGATACGACAATGTCTTGCGGTTGTCGGTATAGATTGGTGAGTTCCAGCCAGATGACCATACAAAAGGATTTTCTGGTTGCAATTGGATTGCGCTGATGTTCAATAGCTTTTCAGCGAGTAAGCGATCTACATGTTTCATTTCTTGCAGTGTTTTTATTATTTCTGCAAAATTACGCAAAATAATTGCGAATATGAAACTTTTTCAGCGATTTTCTGTAGCCTATTTTCACATCCACAAATTTATTATTTTGCCTTAAATTTGAGTTATTTCGCTGCTTCGGCTGGAGCAGACACTGTTGAAGCATCTACAGACGAAGCTGCCGCAGAAGCCTTCTTCTTGTGTAGCGGCAAGGTGTAGTATATCGAGAAGCCGCCTGTCACGGCACCTTTGCGAGAACCATAGCCGGGAATATACCACGGGTCTGAGTTGGGATTGCTCTTGCAGTTGAAAATAAAGTGGTATTTGAAAGCCCATCCCGCCGACAGGTTGCCGAAGAGCTTCACTCTCACAGCCAGCAGCAGCTCGCCCCATGAGGCGTGCGAACGCTGGTCGAGTATGTCGAATGTCTTCGACTGGTCCCAATATCCATTATGCACCGTTACATCCTTTATATCGTAGCCGAAGCTGCTGTAGCCGGCTCGGAATCCGAGCATAGCCACATAGTCGGGCGAACTGTTGAATTTGAAATTATAGTTCAGTCCCACCTTGCCATATAGCGCAAGTTTGCCCTTATAGGTGAAATTCATGTCTTCGGGAGTGTTGTCTGCCCACCCCACACCGAGCTCTATGGCCGGGATAAAGCGATTCCACAGACTAAGTTCTGCCGAGAAGTCGATTCCTCCATATTTCTGTCCGAGCAGCCGCATCACAGGATCCCACAGATTGGCGCCTACAATCACACTCGTCAGCCGCGGATACAGCATCTTCCGCGTCTTAAGCGTATCCGCTTTAATCGCCACGCTGTCGGCAATTATCGAGTCGCCCACTATCAACAAGCCTTTGGCTTTCAGCTCTTTCTTTTTCTGCTTCAGCTCCTCAGCGGTCATTGTGCGGTTAGTGCTGCGTTCCACAGGTGTGACACGCCGCTGCGCCACCGCCACCGATGCCGCCATCACCACAAGCAATATTATTGAACGGATTCTTTTCATATCTCATATCGCGCTGCCGCCAGCCGTTAATTGCCCGACGCTGTGCGCACATATATCTTTATATTCTCCACATTGGCATTCGTGATGCGGTCAGTGGCAAAAGCCACCGAATCAACAATATGCCGCGTCCATGTGTAATCTTTTATATCGAAGAAAAACATAGCCCCACATTCGTCCGACACGAAATATGGCACCGCATCATAGTTGATTGTGATAGTGTCGTTAAGCCGCTCGTCGGCAAGTGCCTTTTGGTCGTAGTGCAGCACATATCGCACCGAGCCATGCTCCAAGTCGAATGGCATATACACTTGGCTAACGGCAGTTCCGCACCTCACCATCATCGAGTCGCCCGGCACATCCACGGCATACACCGAAATGGAGTCGAGCGACACCTTCGACTTCGATGAAGCCGAATAGAAGCCGGCAAGCGGCAGGCTACTCTGGTTGTCGAGGCAACCGCTGGTGTTGCATCCTGCCGCCACAAGCATCAGCGCAAACAGTACTGATATGTATCGTCGTGTCCTCTCCATCATCATCGAGCTTTCTGAATCTTTACAGAATCTCTTCATCTATCTCATAATGATTGCGGTCGGTGGCATGGCGACACACAAGCTCGCCCACGAAGCCGGCAAGGAATAATTGTGTGCCAAGTATCATTGCCGTGAGCGACAAGTAGAAGTACGGCGAATCGGTGACGAGGATGTAGTGGTTGCCGGCATGCATATTATACAGTTTTATTGCCCCAACAGCTATCACCGAGATGAAGCCGAGAAGGAACATCAGCGAGCCGAGCAGACCGAAGAAGTGCATAGGTTTCACACCGAATTTCGACAGAAACCACAGCGTGCCGAGGTCGAGGTAGCCATTCACGAAACGGCTCATTCCGAACTTCGACGAGCCATATTTCCGTGCTTGATGATGCACCACCTTCTCGCCTATCTTCTTGAAGCCGGCATTCTTGGCAAGATATGGTATATAGCGGTGCATGTCGCCATACACCTCGATATGCTCCACCACCTTGCGCTTATAAGCCTTCAGTCCGCAGTTGAAGTCATGCAGATTCTTGATTCCGCTCACCTTGCGGGCTGTGGCGTTGAAGAGCTTGGTCGGTATGGTTTTGCTGAGCGGGTCATAGCGTTTCTTTTTCCACCCGCTCACGAGGTCGTAACCATCGTCCATTATCATCTTGTACAGCCCAGGTATCTCGTCGGGACTATCTTGCAAATCGGCATCCATCGTGATTACCACATCGCCTTTCACATGCGAGAAGCCTGTGTTAAGCGCAGGCGACTTGCCATAGTTGCGGCGGAAACAGATGCCCTTCACGCAGTCGTTCTTGGCGCGCAAAGTCTTAATCACATCCCATGAATTGTCGGTGCTGCCGTCGTTCACAAAGATTATCTCATAAGTGAATTTGTTTTCGCGCATCACTCGCTCTATCCACTCAGTCAACTCGGGCAACGACTCTGCCTCGTTATATAATGGAACTACTACCGATATATCCATAAAATAATATTTTATATACGCTTTTTATTTTGTCTTGTCATTATTATTTTTTGTGAGGAATCTCACCACCACTCCCAGCAGCAGCGACTGTAGCGAGCCGAGAAATGTGGTGAGCAGTATCATATTCATCACGAACTCAATGGGCGACGGCAGCAATCCGCCGTCGATGGCGTGTTGCATATCGCTAAGCATTGGGTCGTTGCTCATCTCAGGCACCTGCTTCCACACGTTTATCGCGCCCTGCACTTGGTCGTAGATGAAAGTCGGCTCAATATATTGTAGCCACACATATGTTACCGCTCCGCAAATCAGCGAGCCGCACAGCGAAATCATCAGTCCGAGCATCCAGAGTGCCGATATGTCGGCAAGGTTATCCACCTTCGTGACATAGCGGTGTTGAAACCAATACAATGCCACTGGGGGCAGCAGCAACAAGACCACCGCAAGCACCGAGACGAGCGACGATGCGCCGCTATAAATAAATGCCAGCGATATCATCGTCAGCAATACGCCAAACGACAGTCCGTCCTCAGCCCCTTGCCGATATACATTCTTTACTTCCATAGTGCAAAGATAGTGCAAATTGAACGCAAAATATCAAATTTGCATGAATATTTTGCCGAAACGACTTTAACACTGCCCTCAGCAGCATCTTTTCCGAGCCTATTTACCATAACGCCGGATTTCCGTTTTCATGCAAAACAGGTCAGCGCCCGCACGACGGCTGTTTGTGGTTCAAGCTAATTTGCGGCATCAACCGCCACATCGTAGCGCAGCAGACGCACCGCCACATCAAATGGCTCCGCTTTTAGCCGCGGCTTGCCGCCATAGCGGTAATAGTATCTTCTTTCTTGGTCGAATGAGCGCACCGTCACTCGTCGCATCTGCGACGGCATCACATCACACGGCACCACCACCGTCCGCTCACATATCACATGCCCGTCAATGTCGGTATATCGCATAAGCAGCTTCACTTGTGTAATATGATATTTCGAGAGATTTTTCACAATGAATGATTCACGCACATCGCCAGCACGCTTCTTGAAGCCGCTGAATGCCAATGTGTGGGAGCTGAAGCCGGTTAAGCTGTCGGGAATTTCGGTTGCGGTTATGCTGTCGGCTGCAATGATTGCCAATTTCCGGTTCTCGTCAGCCTGTCGCAACTTTCCGCGCGATGTGTTTATGACAGCCGACTGAGCAACCACAATCGCCAACATAGCCCAAACGGCAAATATCGCAATCCTTGCTGTTCTCATAGATACCTCACTTCGTCATCGGAATAATTGCCCTTTGCAGGCAGCGGATAGCGTTTCTTGAATCCCACAGGCAAAGGCTCGTTCTTTATCTCGGGGGTGACAGTTATGCCGCGGAACAGAGACGGCAAAAACCGCGTGAAATTCACCCTCACCTTCACTTTAAGTTCTTTCATTTGCTTAAAAGCAAGTGTATTGCCGGTCAGCGTGGCAACGCAATGCTGTGGCGACGACAGCTTTGCGCCATTCTGCTCGCTATATATCCACAGTTCATACTTGCTGTTGTCGGCACTCTCTGCCATATATCCTATCACCGTGCCGGGCAGAAGTTCAAAGTCTTCCGATTCGAGCATTACTATCCTGTGTGAGATGTGACGTGAAAACTGCGGCGACGAGAAGCGTTCTATAGCCACAGTCATCATCTCTTCACGATAGTCCCAGATGCCCTCTATCGGTTGCAGCGCAAGATGCTCCATGCGCTCCATCTGTTTGTCGATGGAATAACCGCGCAGTATCTCGGCATTATCAGGCACGCTGTTGGTGTAGTAGCCGCGCACTTCGCTGCCGACCTCTGCCGCAAGTGCCGAGACCACCGATAATGCCGCCGCTGCGAGCATTATGATGCAGCGTATTGCCACCCTTGCCACTACTTCATCGAGAACTTATAAGTGAAACCGAAACTCAAAATCTCCTTAAACTGCCAATATTTCCACGACTCATCGCGATCTGCTGACTTATCATAGCGCAGATGCGCATATAGCTGCGTGGATAGGTATTTATTAATCGAGAAGTTGAATGTATGCTCCCAGTCGCCTTGCAGATAATCATAGTCGGTGAATGCATATAGGCGTGAGCTCCAACTTATTGCCGGAGTGATTTTCCAGCTAAAGCGGGCTTCGAGGCTCGAACCTATCTTATGTCCGAAGTGATGCCCCTCATCCACTCCCATCGATGTGGGATTCACCCGCGTGTTCTCACGGCATATCTTCATGTTGTATGACAACGGCGATATCGACATGTCGAATGACGCATATCCATTCTTGCTTTTGGCGTTGTAAGTCATACCGAGACCGAGGTTAAGTTCTCCCGGCGTAAGGAACGAGGCGGTCAGATTGTTGCTGTTCGACGCATAGTTGTTCAATAGCTGCGTCTTGAACAGCAATGCCATAGAATAATACCAGTGTTTGAACGCCTTATAACCGAATTTTGTGTTGAGCTGCAAGAGGTCTTCGCTTATGCTGTATCCGCGGAGCGAGTCTTGCGGAGCCGAAGCCAATCCTATTTTATATTGCAGCGTATTGTCGAATAGCAGATTCTTGTGTTTATTAGGATTCAGCGTCACATTCCACGAGAAGTTGCCTATCACATTCAGGTTGTTGTTGCCGCCCTGATACCAGTTGCCCGACATATATGCCTGCGAGAAGTGAATGGAACCGTTGAATGAATGAAGCCAGTCGCGCACCTCCACCACATCAAGCTCGTCTTCGGCTATGCCGATGTCATGCGTGAGGTCTTTTGACTCGAGTTCGATTTTGCGGCTCGAAGGATCGGCGGTGATGACATATTGCTTTGGCGGCTCAGGCAAGATGTCGAGGTTGTAGTAGGCGTATTGCGGAGAGTTCACCATTGTGTGATAGCGAGCCAGCCTCTCGCGCTTTGTGGCAGCCTGCGCATCTTTCAGCCACTGGTCTTCTACCGTCAATGCCATAGACCGACGGCTGTTCACTCCGCACTCTGGCACCTTTATGCTGTCGTCAAACGCCTCATACTTCTCAAATATGAGCGGCAGATACAGCATACTCGGCTCAAGCACCACCGAGTCGAGATTCATCGTCATCCGGTTGCCGAGGGTCACAGTCTTTATCTTGAACGTATCAAGCGGATTTACATTTGCCCTTCTTAGTGCCAGTTGCCCCGACGACTGCGGATACACCTTGGTTGAGTCCATTGCCGATGCGCCACAAGCAAGCATCAGTGCGAATAGTATGATAATAGATTTTATATGTTGTGTTGCCATACTTTTTTCCAGTTCATAGTTATACGTTTACAAACTTAAACAGAATTTTTCAAATTCCACGCATATTGCACCTATTTTTTCGTTCTCCACAGTTTTTTTTACTTCAAAATCGGTCGTTCAGATTTGGAATTATTCCATCAGCCAGCGTTCCCACTCCTCGCAGTTGCCTTTGAAAACGTCAAGATCCACCTCGCCATCAATGCCATCCACCGAACCCCAATGGCTATACTGGTGAATGTGCCAGTCAAAGTCAGTCAGTTTGCTTGGATGCGTGAATGCGCATAGCCACAGCCTCACCTCGGGGAAATAAAGTTTCAGATATTTGCGATAGCCGTCTTTATTGGTATATACCATGAGCTTGAGATTGGAGGTCTCCAAATGCCTCACCATATCGCGCAGATTTTTAACAGTCTCGTCGTCGCTGGCAAGCACGCTGTTGCCCCAGTCCTCAACATCTATCACATAGGGCATGTCCACTGCCACATTTTTCACCACATGCATGAAATATTCGGCTTGGGATGCTCCATCCTTATCTTTCCTGAAAAAGTGATACGCGCCCACTTTCAATCCTGCTTTGTGCGCATTGCGAATGTTATTCTCAAATCGTGGGTCTTTATACCCCACTCCCTCGCTGGCTTTCACATACACGAAATTGATGCCCGCGGCTGCCACTTTCTCAAAGTCGATTACGCCATTGTGGTTCGACACGTCGATGCCCTGAATCGGATATTCCGCTTTGGCAACCGACACCTCGGGATGATGCGACCTGCGCTCCACATACCACACGCCGGCCACAAGCAAGGCTGCAAGCAACACGGCAAGCCCTATCGTGAGATAGCGCCTCCGGTCCGATTGGGTTCTACGCTTGCTGCTCGGCTTGCGACTTCTCTTCCTATGTGGCTCAGTGCCGCGCATTTTCTCTTCCTACTTTTTATAATCGGTTATATATCATTTGTTTTTCAATCGTTCTCCAGCTCCGTTGACTATTGAACGGTAATAGTCTTTGCTATATCCCGGAAATTCGGGCTGCACTGGGCATCCGTCGGCGTTGCGCTCAAATCTGCCGTCTTTCTCGCGCTTGCGGTTTCCGTCAAGATACTTCACCAGAAGATACTCTCCGAGTTTCTTGTATGCCTTGGTGGATTCCTCAGCTGAACGGACTGAGTAGTCATTCAAGAATGCTTTGGCATCTTCGGGCGATTTGGCAAGCATATCAAGAGCCTGAGCTTCAACTATCGGCTGTCTTTCGGCAAATCCGTCTTCTATGCGCTTCTGCTCCTTTCGTATGTCGCCTATCATCAGTGAATAGCGGTTGTAGGCCTGATTTGCCACCCAGTTGTTCACCCAGAATGCCGACTCCCAGCTTAGGTTGTATAGGTCGGCAGTGCCTTCGGCATAGCTGTGTGGCACTTTCGTCATCGAGCAGTACATCGGAACGAAAACTGCCGTGTTGGCATCATCGACACCAAACCACAGCACTCCGCCCACAGCGGAGGGAAGCCATGAACGCATCTGCGACACAAGCACGAATCCAGTCTGCTGCGTAGCTATGGCACGCTCATTCAAATATTCTTTTCCATCCACCTTGAATGTCATGGGACGGTAGCGGTAAGGCACATCCCACCATTGTGTGGCTCCGGGGTCTTTGGTCATGTCGTAGGGAGTTCCCTCAAAGTGGTCGCGCATCATGTTTTGCATGTCGCGCACCGATATTTTTCTGTCGGGCTTCACATATAGCGGCATCACTTCGGCATCTTTTTCCATCTCAAGATAAGGCAGATACTTCTCCATTCCGCTCTTGAAGTGATTGAAATATGCCCACACGCGCGCATCACATCCGCGCAATGTGCCGTAGTCGGTAGGCGCATATGCCTTGGCAAAGTCAAATTCGCTGTTCTTGCCGCTGAAATACCCCATCTTGCGTGCAAACGACACCACGTCTTTCGAGTAGATGCAGTTCACCTTGTCGTTCATCGGTATCTTGTGTATGCGTGGCGAATTGGCATGCCCGGCAATGCAGTCGTCGGGGATGCGCACTGCCACCCACACTGCGCCTCTCTCCTTGCCGCCTTTGCCCACCATGTCCATAACCCATATCTCATTCGGGTCGCCTATCGAGAACGACTCGCCCTCGCTGCAATATCCATAACGAGCCACAAGCGATGTCATTATTTTTATCGCCTCGCGGGCAGTCTTGGCGCGTTGCAGTGTTATCTGTATAAGGCTGCCATAGTCAATTACGCCTGTCGTATCCACAAGCTCATGCTTGCATTCCCATGTCGATTCTGTTATGGTGAGCTGATGCTCATTCATGTTGCCCACCACCGAATATGTGTGAGACACTTCGTCAATGTAGCCGAGATGCTTGTATGTGTCCCAGTCCTTTACCTCGCGCTTTGCGCCCTTGACGTGGTCGGCGGCTGGAATATGATTGAGGAATCCATATAGTGTGTGGGCATCGGCTGCGTATGTAATCATCGTTGAGCCGTCGGCCGAAGCCTTCTTGCCCACAAGCAGACTCGTACACGCATCCACATCGGCAGTTCCGGCAAGTCCAAGCACCGCCACAATCAATCCTTTTAATATACTCTTCATATCCATATATGCCTGTTTTTGTTAATATCGTTATTATCGTTTCACTGTGGCGCATGTTATGACTTCCGTATCAGTGAAATGCGTCATCAGCCTAATCCTCAGCACCGATTCGCCGCATTTCGCACAGCCTTCATATTCCGTCTTGCCATCAGCACCTATTGCGAATGGAAGCACATGAAAATCATCGCGCAGACCAGTTACGGGTTGCGTCACCAGCTTATACATAGCCTCCTTTGCGGTCCAAGCCACAAGATTGGCATCGGCATCGTCGGCTGCTATTCGCCCGAGTTCATCATCATCAAGGAATTTGCTCCTCACTCGCAGCACCCTGCTCGAACGATGTTCTATATCTATACCTATAGCCGCCAGCTCACTCACTGCCACACCTATCAAGCCCGGCGTGTGGCTTATGCTTATATGCTTGCAGCAGTCCACCCATGGTGCGCCGTCGGCATTATGCATAAGCTCCACCGCTCCGCCAAAAGCTTCGGCAAGCAAAAGCCGCTCCACCATATACTCCACACGGCGCGACACGGCTTTATATCCTTTGCATCCATCCGCATCAATTCCGCCAGATGCACATAAGCCCAGCAGCTCGTCGCAGCTCTCGGTTACACGCCACAGATGCAGCCTTGTTCCGTCATCGTATGTCACTGGTGAGATTAGCGGCATAAGTTCAATTCTTAGCAGCCCGACATTTCATTCTTTACCCTCGGCTGGGGGGAAGATTTTCACTCTCACCGTGGCGATGCGGTGTCTTAACACGCTCAATACCACAAATCGGCATCGTCCGCAGTCGATCTGCTCACGCTCTTTAAGGAAATCGCCCTTTATGCTCAGCAGAAGCCCGGCTATGGTGTCGGCATCCTCATCCACGTTTTCAAATTCATCCTCATCCACTCCTGTTATCTTGCAGAAGTCGTTGAGCAGCGTCTTGCCGTCGAACACATATGTGTCGTCGGTGAGCTTTGTATATGATTTTTCCTCGGTGTCATATTCGTCGTCGATGTCGCCCACAATCTCTTCAAGCACATCTTCGAGCGTGGCTATTCCCTGCGTGCAGCCAAACTCATCCACCACCACCGCCATGTGTATCTTCTTCTTGCGAAAGTCTTCGAGCAGGTCGTCAATCATGCGCGTCTCTGGCACGAAATAAGCGTCGCGTATGAGCTGCTGCCAATTGAAATTGCGGTCGCTTTTGCCTATATATGGCAACAGATCCTTTGAATACAGCACGCCCTTTATGTTGTCGGATGTCTCGGAATATACCGGCATACGCGAATATCCGTTGGTCACAACAATTTTCACCACCTCATCGAAATTGCTTGCATAGTCTATATCCACCACATCCACACGCGGACGCATAATCTCTGCCACCGTCTTTCCACCAAATTCGAGGATGCCCTGCAGCAGCTCCTTCTCGTCGCCCGATTTCACGTCGGAAATCTCAAGGGCTTGCGAGAGATCCTCCTTCGAGATCTCGTCGGAGTGCTTTGTCACCATTTTATTGAGGAATGTGGTGCTGCGCACCATTATCTTCGACACCGGCGACATGACGTATGCCAGCATCGTCAGTCCGCCCGAAGCAAACCGTGCGAACTTCAGCCCATTGTCGCTGGCATAAAGTTTAGGCAATATCTCCCCGAAAAGCAATATCAGGAATGTCAATATCACCGATTGGAAAATAAAATCGAGGACTGCACTCTCAATCTCAAGCACCTGTGTCAAAAAATAATTCAGCAAAATCACTATCGCCACATTCACAAGATTATTGGTAATCAGAATTGTGGCAAGCAGCCGTTCAGGCATCGACAATAGCTGCATCACGCGGTCGCGCGAAGTGTCATCGTCCATGCTCTCACAGTCTTCCTTAGTCAATGAAAAATAGGAAATCTCCGAACCTGAGACAAATGCCGACACAAACAGCAGCAGCACGGCAATGGTCACAGCAACGACTCCGCCCACCGTAGGGGCTGTCACAGAGATAATAGGTTTTGCGGCTTGAACAGCCACATCAGTAAGTGTTATAAAACACGAAAGAGGATCCGGGTCCAAAATCAATAATATTAGTTAAACAATCAAGGCGGCAAGCAGCCTCACCACCCATTCCATCATTGCGCATCGCACAATCAATTATCCGTATGCAAAGATAATGCAAGCCGAGCGCAGAATACGCCAAATCTCATTTGAGCATTTCTGCCGAGGCGCAGCTTATCTTATGCAAAGATAGTGCAAGCCGAGCGCAAATGCAAATTTACCCTCGCTTTTCGAATTTTTTCAATCAAAGGACTACGCCAATTATTCCACCACCCCAGTCTCTATTTCATTTTGTAAATAAGAGAACACATAAACTGCACTCTCATAATATAGTCCACAAGCAGGAATGGTCAGTCGTCTATACGTTTCAGATGAATACAACTCATCAAGAGCTTTCTTAATATCCCAACCATACTTTTTCATTAGCATTTCCACGAGTTCAGAAGAAATACATTCTATCTGAAATTGAATATCATCATTCATATCTTCTTTAAACATTTAACAGCACGTTCCGTCCCAAAAAAGAATTGAGTAGCCGGCTTATGAAAACGTAATTCCTCAATCATTCTGTCAATACTGATATACCCCTGCTCAAACCTGCGCATTTGCAATCCAACGGTATCATCTGCAATGGGTCCAACAACAATATCATAATTATGTATAGGCGTGTCACTCATGTTTTTCCTATTTCTCAGGATAAACTCAGCCCATTCTTTTGTATAGCCATCAAAAATCTTCACGATCAATGGAGAATCTTCTTTCAGCACATTTTCATCAAACAAATATGCATTGACAATCGGATTCCCATTCATCATGCGCTGAGCAGTACGTATTGCCATCTCCATAGCCTGCCGTCTGTCTGGATTCAAATAGAAGCCACAGCCAAAGTCTTTTCCTCGCCTGGAGCATGACAAGTCTATTTCATCAATAATGACATTTGTTCCATGATACAATTCCATCATGATATGCGTCCTCCATTTTTTTTGCAGATATGCATAATGTCATCCACAGCATCATCAATTGAAAGCGTATGTTCAGCCGCATAACAATCTATAAGGAAATCAATTCCTTTAAACCTTCGCAAATACGCATAAGCCTGCATATTGGTCAGCATAAAGCGTTTTGCAAAAGCTCCAACGCAACATATCACATACTCTATTTTATTATGTGTCAAATTCATAATTGTATCATATATTATAGCGGCAAAGATAGTGCAAGCCGAGCGCATATGCAAATTTACCCTCGCTTTTCGATTCATTTTCGCCCTATGCAATAAAGCGCAGGCAGATGAACCACAAAGTCACGAGGAGGCAACGCATCCCTGCGTCATCAAAATAACCACACCCCTGATGCCAAGGTTGAAGCAACCTATTGTCACGATTACCTTGACTTCACGAAATAATGTCGAAAAAATTTAGATTTCATTAATCAAGTATTAAGCCTATTTATCTTTACAATCATCTTTTTACTATCGTATATGTGACATTTGTTTCACAAGCCCCTTTACTGTTGCTGCATTTCGCATAATAGTAAATATATGTTCCACCATGATAACCTGCATGAGATTTGTCAAACACCGTACTTCTCTTATTGTGGTCGTATATTCTCATATCTTCAGTCTTTCTCATTTCTGTTTTCTTTGGAGTTTTTGACGGTTTGCTCGAATAAGAATTCCAATATAATGTACAACTCATATTGCCATAGCTATCGCCACCATTTTTGAATCTCAGCCTAATAGAAAAGCCATCCAAATCTGTTGTTGTCAAATTCTTATCATAAGTTGGTTTTACGACTTTACTTGTTGATGTTCCTGAAAGTGTTGAAGAACCGCCACTGCTATGCTTAGGTTCGTCATGATCACAACAGAAAGCAACAAATGAAACAGAAGCAATCACTGCTAATTTTATTATTCTCATATCTTTCATCTTTATTTGTAAATTTCACCTTCTCCATGGCATATGTTGCAGACTTTATGTCCGCCACAAACGCTACATTTTTTACTATAATTCACTCCTGTACCAAAAGCATTGTCCGTACTGTAGCCGCTACCATGACAAGCTATACACTTGCCGTCCCCCTTGCAAACATGACAATATTTCTCTGTTCGCCTTGATGATGACGATGATGCTCCATCATTACTTTTATCGTCAATCAGTCCACTACTTGCTTGTTGGGATGCCCTTATAGAATTAGCTTTCATTGCAACATAATTATTATAATTATCAAAAATTTCTTGATCGCTTGGATCTTTGCCATAAATACTCCGATAATTTTTAATAAAATTTTGTTTCACCGCAATTTCCTCTTGTTTCATATTGAATTCAATTTCAGCCACTGCTCGCTTCCCAAATTCATTGGCAGAAACCCGCATCATATCATAGTTGAATTGCATTTCAGCCACACCTTTTTTTGCGTATGCATCTGCCTCAATCATTATTTCATCAACACTCTTATTGTGTGCTGAAATCGATTGGTAATTATAGCCAGAATTTGAATAGCTACTTGTCTTGTTCTGTGCAGAAGCTGCCGCCACGGCTGTCCCGACAGCCGCTGCCGACAACAATATATTTCCCCATAAATTCGCTCTTTTATCTAATTGCTGCTGGCGTTTCTTTTGAGCTTTTTTCAGCAATTCCCTGCAATGCTCCCTATGGGAATTATGACATTCAGCATTGTCTGCCACAGCCGATAGTTCCTTTATGGCATTTTTCCACTTTCCCTGATTATATGAGCATAGGGCATTGCCGTACATTGCATGGTCACACACAAAATCATTCTGATATTTTGATAATATTTGCTGATAGCGTTTCTGCGCTTTTTTATAATCACCTGCCTTAAGCAGATTCTCAGCATCCACACATTCTTGCAGATATTCAGTATATTTGTTCATAAATGCATCAAATTCTTTCATCGAGGCATCAAGGGCATTTTGGGGTGCAGCATTCAATGTAGTCTCACCGATAGGTACACTTATTTCAAGCCCTGTATAAAACTCCTCCATATCCAAGTTGGCTTGTTTCAATTCGTCGATTGACACATTGAACATCGCAGCTATCGCCTCCATCGACTCACCTCGCTGAACTGTGTATGAATGCATATTTTGTCCTGAAGCACAGACCGATGCCAGCAACGACAGGAATAAAGCTAATACCGTTTTTATTGCCATTTTTATTTGTGTTAAAATAAAGTATTGAATGAAATGCTCTTTATTTTGCTCCTGCTCATTTGGAATATCGCAGCCTTGTCTGAATTGGTCTTCTTGTAGAACACTATGCCATTCTTTTCGTCGCATATCCACACTTTCATTTTCACACCTCGGGTGGTGACAATCGTAGCCTTCTTGGGAACTGCACCGATTGCCTCATCATGTATGGCGGCAGCATTTATTGAATCGGCGGTCTGTGCTTCTTTTTCGGCTCTCAATCGAGCTTCTTCTATAGCCCGTTGCTGCTGCGCCACATCTTCTGCACAAATATTGTTCAGCACATCACGCGTGCCATCAGGATAGCATATCATGAAAATTTCACTTTTAGGTGCAGTGATCGGAGTGCCTTCGCCTTTCTTGTTTGTGCTGTATGTAACCACGCTGGTATTCATCGTGAGGCTATACGCAAATATTTCACGTCCATCTATATAATAGATGGTTATAGCACCGCGAGGAGCTTTCTTAGCACCATAGGATGACACTATGCGCTCTCCGCGATTGTTGAAGACCACATTGCCGCGAGTTCTGAACTTGAGCATAAAGATTTTATTGTTTTCCACCGATTCCTCAGTGGCATACTCATCTTCTGTGTCTTTGAACAATGTCTTGTCATTACTCGTCTGAATGATTTTCACATTCTTAATATGTCCATCTCTAAAGATTATGACATCTTGGGCAAGCATGTCAATCACACCGCCCAAGATGCACGCTATCAGAACATAAATCCTCATACCTTTAACCTATTGCAATTAAAACGCATAGCCAATAGACAATTCTGGATATGCCTCACCCTTTAAACAGAATATTTTTTGATTATCATTGATTGGGAAATGGTATGACCCAGTAATCTGAAATTCGAAAAGATGCAGACGAAGACCTAACCTTGCATCAACACCAAATTTTCCCCCAATTTTCATATCTCTTGATATTTTTTGGGATTTATTCTCGACTTTTCCTGTAAGTCCTATATTTATATTCATACCAGCAAAAGGTATAATGCCAACACTGTCACCCAATTTGTATCCCAGTTCTAATGGTATGTCAATAAGATGAAAATTTAAATCACCAACCTCTCTTGAAGTAACAGAAGAACCCATATAACCTATACGAGCTCCTGCATAAAAATTCGGCGTAAACAAATAGTTAGCTCCTATCGTTGCAGTATAAACAAACGACTTCTTCCCGACAAATCCATAGCCAATCTCTATTGCAGCGCACCATTTGCCTTCATTTGATTCTGTTGCCATGATCTTCGCATTGCCATTATTTGAATCATTTGAGTCATATTGCACTGGCTGCTCTACGATTTTACTCTGTGTATTTGCTATAGGCACACTGTTAATATCAGCAACAGGTATTACCAGCTTCATACCGGCATAGAACAATCCGTCGGTATTAGGATTTGCTCTGTTTATGTCATCTATACTCACGTTGTATTGCTTAGCTATGCTTTCTATCGTTTCGCCACGTTGAACCACATGTGTCACCGTTTGGTTCTGTGCCATTGCGCAAACGCTTGATGCGCATAGCACTATTAAAAATAAAATTTTTTTAATCATGATTTATCAGTTTTTTAAAGTTGAATTATCAAAAAATTGCTTATGCTCCAGAATAAAGTTGGATTAGTGATTACAAGCACGCAAGTCCCGTCTCCATTATCTTCAAAGTGATACGAGCGATTGCTCGGCTGCGGAGTAAGGATCTTTGGATTGCTCGATTTCAATGTGATTTCCTTGAACTTGCGTATATCCACTGCTGTGAATTTGCTCTTATCCACTTCCTCATAATTCACTTTTTTCTTTTGCAGAAAGCCTCCTTTCAGCAATCCCGAAGCCGAAAGTTGCTTTTTTGTGCCGATTTTCACATAACACTCATTGATTACCTCATCTTGAGTAGTCAATGCTGTCGTCAGTATTTTCGTCTTTTTTTCGGCGTTCTCGGCTTTCAGCCGCATATCCGACAGGGTGGCTTGGAGCTGCCTCACATCTTTCTTGGAATTGTTCACTTCTATGCTCAGCGACTGTATGATCTGATCTTTTTCCGCCAATTGCTTGTTCAGAAATTCAATCACCTTTTGTAACTGCTCCACTCCGCGAAAAGATTTTTTGTTGTCGAGCGAATCATGAAGCATCTGAATCTTCTGCCTCTGACGAGCCAATATATCAGCCATACTCTTCAAGTTGGCGGCAATCTGTTGTCGATTGAGCATAATGCCCTCCCTGCCCTTGTTGTTGAGCAGTATGTTCTCTTGTGCAGCTATACTGTCCAGTCCAGAAGCTATAGTGGCTATAATACCGTTAAGCTCATTCAGTTGCAGCGACTGCTCCTCATTCACTTTCATCAATGAGTCTCGCTCTGTCAAGTAACCGTCCTTGCTCGTGTCCCCATTCCCATTTTTGCAAGAAAAAGAGAATAGCAACAACAGCGATACGAACAATGCATTAAACGCCTTCATTATTTTTCCTTTTACGTTAAGTTGATGTGTTTTTTGAAATTTCTATTTTCTGTAGTAATAATTGTCATCTTTTTGATTTGTTAATAAGTTGTTTGTGTTAAGTTTGTTAATTAAAATTTATAGTCCATTGGCTATCTCTCGAAACTTATCGCTATACGCTTTGTTCAAAAGAATAGCTTACTGCACTTCATTTAGTAATAATTGAAAAGGTTTCTTGTTTCTATCACGATTTTTGTCTTTTCTGAGGAATTATCCAAGTTCTGTTCTCTCTTAACTTTTTTAACCGCTCGTTTTTTCATCTGCATTGCACTCCATTTTTTGCTGCACTCCTTAATTTACTGCACAAAAAAAGCGTGGAAGCTGCCTATATGTTCTATTCTAAAGTCCGGTCTTCGCTACCGATGAATGTATAGAACAACAGCCCCACACTTTCTGTTACAATATATGATTGCGAGCTTCTTCCACAAAGCACAGCAATATACTATACATTAAGCGTGGGTGCTATTGCTATCCATCTCCATTCATTTCAAATTTGCGAAGTTTGACTTTAGAAGATAAATCGCAATATCACCTTTTCAAAATGTCTTGTTTCGTTCAAGCTGACTCTTCAGCACCATCGAAACATCTGCAAATATAATAAAACTTTTTTAATTGCAATATTTTTTGCAATTTTTTCTTATACCAAATATTTTATAAACGAAAAACGGCAAGACTCAGGAGGCGTAATGCCCGCTGTGCCTTGCCGTAATTTTCATAATCCTAACGATGTGTGATAATGACTATGTGCTATGCTGTCGCATTGTTGCGATGCAGGAATGCGTTGACTCCTCATTCCATTACATAGAGGCATCACCACTTCACCGGCTCGCTGAGGATGTTGCCGTCGGCGGCATCTTCTGCCGTGAATGTGCCGCCACGATATTGCACGCACAGCATAATGAGCGGAGATGTGCCATTGTTGCGCACCGAGCGTTTGCCCTCTGGAGCCACTCTCACCACTGAACCTTCTTTCACCGGCACCACTTTCCCGTCAACTTGGAATTCCCCTTCACCGCTCAAGAAGAAATAAAGCTCCTCATGGTTCTTGTGGGTGTGAAGGAAACCTGTCTCCGTGCCTGGCTGGAAAATCTGGAACGAGAACTCTCCGCCAGTGGCTTTCAGAGTTTGTCCGCCAAACACCTTGCCGGGAATTTTCACCTCGGGACCGAGTTCAAGGACATAATCACCGAGTTCTACCAATTTGCCTACATTAATCGCGCTGAAATTCTTCTCTTCAGCAAATTTTTCCACTTGTTTCATATTGCATTATAATTTTATAGTTAATAAATTTGCCCGAAATGAATGAATACACTACCTTTGCATCGGTAGGCTACTTTCTTTTCGACAGCGCAAAATTATGCAATTAGCAGCTATTTAACAAGACGTTACAAAAAGATAAGCAAGTTACCAAAAGGTTAGTTTTGATATAAATCAACGCATTGCAATGGCAAAAAAATTTGAAAAAAATTCCATCATCGAACTTTGTCCCATCAGGAATGTGGTGGCGCGCTTCGGCAACAAGTGGTCGCTGCTCATAATCCTTATTTTAAGCGAGAACGGAAGCACGCGCTTCAACCAGCTCGGCAAGCTCATCCCCGACATATCGTCGAAGGTGCTTGCCAACACGCTCCACGTCCTCGAAGCCGACGGTCTGGTCAGCCGGACGGTGTTTCCCGAAGTGCCTATACGCGTGGAATACTCGCTGACCGACACCGGCACAAGCCTTGTGCCTATAATCAACGGATTGACGCAGTGGGCAATCACCAACATGAAATCCATCATCTCCCACCGCAAGAGATTCGAGACCGCATAGGCAGCCCCCACCGATGCCGTGTGGCACAACATTTTTATATTTGCAGCCTCAAGTTTTTCCACATTTTTTCGTAAGTTTGCAATATTGTTGCAGCTTAGCGACTGTATATATTGTTTTAGGATTAGAAATGCATAACGACATACTCACAAAATCACTTTTTGCTGCTTGCTTAGCCCTTTCGCTCGCTGCTTGCGGCGGAAGCGGCAGCAGCAACTCGGCTACCGAAGATGAGCAGCCGAAACTTGAAGTCGTAGTTCCAGAGCGACTTACCGGCGACTTCGGCATCAGCACCGAGACGATGCATATCACGGACAACCGCCTCGTTCACCGCATGAAAATCAACCTCATAGGTGGAAGTTTGAGGCAAGTGTTCTGCGACAGCAATGCCATTCATCTCACTGCTGCCAAGGCTATAGGCTTCGAGCCTATCACCGACCTGCGCGCAGCCTATCATCTTTCGCGCCCGATTCAGGAAATATACACTTGCAGCGCATATCACATCGACGACCTGTCTCACTCCATGCCATATCTCGTGCCTCAGGCGGCAAGGCTGCTCTATGAGATAGGCACCGAGTTCACCGATTCGGTGTTTGCGCGCAGCGGAGCGCGCTACCGCATAAAGGTGACAAGCCTCACGCGCACCGACGCTACCGTGGCTCGTCTGCGCCGACGCAACCGCAACGCCACCGTGGAGTCGGCTCACCGCTACGGCACCACTTTCGACATCAGCTATGCCAAGTTCATGTGCCTCGACGACAAGAACATCATATCGCTCGAAGACTTGAAAAACATTCTTGCCGAAATCCTCAACAAGAAGCGCAACGATGGTCGATGCTATGTGAAATTTGAGCGCAAACAGGGTTGTTTCCACATAACCACGCGCTAAGTAGGCGCACGCTGGCTGCCCGCCAATCATAATTTGCGGACATAGCTCAAAGTTTTTCCATCATTTATAAATCAAATTTCAGCTATAATAGCTAAATTTGCGCTACAGTAGCATTTTTTAGGTAGTATTTTATTCGACAAAGGATTATGAAGACTGAACAACAAGAAGCTAAGCCCAAAGCGGAAAACATCAACAGCTCAAGCATCATCAAGAAGTCGCTGAAAATCGGAGCATGGATTGTGGGGGGTGCGGCAACACTGCTTGCAATAATTCTGTGCGCCATCGTGTGGATATTGACACCCGAAAGGCTCACGCCCCTTGTCAATCAGATAGCCAGCGAGAGCATTAATGCCGACGTGAAGGTGCAGCGTGCCGAAATCACAGCTTGGAGTACTTTCCCCAATCTGACTGTCGATATCGACGGACTATGCGTCGTCTCCAAGAGCTTGAGGCAGGTGAAGCCTGGCATCCGTGACTTTCTTCCTGCCAATGCCAATTCGCTTGTGTCGGCAACACACGTCCATGCTGGAATAAATGTTTTGAAAATAATATTTGGCACTTTCTCGCTTAAAGACCTGTCAGCACAAAACCTCAACCTGAACCTTGTGGCTGTGGATGAAAACACCGCAAACTATCTTGTGGCTCTCCCCTCAGATGAGCCAGAGACCGACGAACCGCTTAGCCTCCCAACCATGTACTGGGACAAGTTCAGCCTCAATGGCAACACACGCATTGCATACTTCAATGCCGCCGACACTATCGACACCCACATACGCCTGTCGAAAGCCACACTATATCACGCCGAAGCCGACGACCACTACACCCTTGCACTTACCGGACAAGCCGACTATGCTATGGGCGGAATGGAATATGTGAAAAATCTGCCGCTCAACTTCAATGGCGATATCGAGTGGAACTCAAGCCACGTTGCCACAGTTGGCATCAACAATCTGAAAGCCACTATTCTCGATATTCCGGCTACCATCAACATGCACCTCGCTATGGACAATGCCGCAATGATTGACTTATTCAATCTCGACCTTGGTCCCGTGAAGTTTGCTTCGGTGGTTCAAATTTTGCCGGAAGTATATAGCGACCTTTTCGCCAATATAAAGAGCGATGCCGCAGCTCTGCTGAAAGCTAAGCTGAATGAGCCTTACGACCTAAACGGCACGGCACTGCCGTCGATAGGAGCCACTCTTGTCATCCCCGACTCATATATAGCCACCGCAAGCGGCAACGCGCGTCTTGACAAGGTGGCAATGGATGCCTCAATGACCATCAACGGCAAGCATCCCGACAATAGCGTAATCACGCTGAAGCGCATGATTCTCGGCGGTGAGGCGGTAAATCTCTCGCTCGACGGCACTGTTGATAACTTTTTCACCGACGCGCGCATCACCGGCAACGTCAAGGGCAATGCCGACCTTGGCAAAATCGTGCAAGTCTTCAATATTCCTGTCAGCTTCTCAATCAAGGGCGAGATGGAAGCAAACACATCCATCAGCGCACGCATGAGCGACCTGACGGCAAACAAATTCCAGCGCATGACCATCAATGGCGACATCGACTTCCGCAATCTGCGCTATGAATCGGCTATCGACACCATAAGCCTATATGCCCGCAACGCCTGCTTCCAATTCGGCAGCAATGATGACATGAAATTCAATGGCAAAGAAATTGCCGACCTGCTGCACTGCTCGCTATCAATCGATACGATGGCAGCATTCACTTCGGGAGTGAAACTGACGATGGCTAATGCCAAAGCCGGCATAGGCTGCGTGGGCGACGTGATGGCTCTTGCCGACACCACCCAAATTATCCCTATCGGCACACGCATCCGCTCGGAGCGGCTGTCGGTGGAGCAAGCCGACGGCACCAAGATAAGAGCCAACGGCATCAACTGCGAAGGCTCAATATCCCGATACGAGAATGAGGTGAGAGTGCCTAAGATTCATCTTGCCATGGGAGCAAACTCTCTTGCATATCTGAGCAAGGATGCCGGAGTGCTGCTGCGGGGCAGCAAGATCGATATGTTTGCCAACTTGCGCAAGCGCGACCACGGAAAGAACGACAAGTTCAGAAGCCGCATCGACTCCATTCGCCGCCGCCACCCTATGTGGAACATGGACTCTGTGCTGTTTGTGGCAAGCAATGGCAGAATACGCCCCGATGGCTCGGCTAATTCCGGGAAAGAATACATCGACATGTCGGTAGATAAGAGCTTCCACAAGATGCTTCTCGACTGGCAAATGCACGGCAACATCTCCAGCTCGCGCGGACGCTTTTTCACGCCTTATTTCCCATTGCACAATTCTCTGAGCAATATGAATGTAGATTTTAGCATCGACAGTGTGCGTTTCAACAGTTTGTCGTACAATGTCGGGCAAAGCCATTTCGACGTTAAGGGCAGCATACGCAACATACGCAGCACTTTGCTCGGCAACAAGCGTCGCCCGCTTGCGCTCGTATTCTTCATCAAGGCCGACACTCTTAATATCAACCAGCTCATAAAGGCTGCCACCGACGGCATGGCATATGCCAACAATGGCATGAAGCAGAGCTACACCGATGCCCAAAGCGAAAGAGCATTGGAGCAAATCACCGACAACGCCACGGCTCCTGCCGACACGGTTCTTGCGGCATTCGTCGTGCCAAGCAACATCGATGCCAATATTCGTCTGCGAGCTTCCGACATCATCTACACCGACATGTATATGAAAAAGTTCAATGGAGACCTGCTCATGCACGACGGAGTGCTTAACTTGCGCGAGCTCCGTGCCAAGACCGACATCGGTTCGGCACGATTCAATGCGCTCTACGCCGCCCCCGACCGCAAAGACATAAAATTCGGTTTCGACCTTGGACTTGAAGACATTCAAGTGGGCAAATTCCTTCACATGCTTCCTGCTGTAGACTCAATCATGCCGCTGCTCGAATCGGTGGATGGCGTGATTGATGCCGACATTGCCGCTACCACCAATATCGACTCCACAATGAATGTGATTATGCCTACGCTTAAAGCTGCCATGAAGCTCCACGGCAAAGACCTCGTGTTCATGGATGCTGCCACATTCAAGAAGATTGCCCGGATGCTTCTGTTCAAGAACAAGGACCGCAACATGATTGACGAGATGACCGTGGAACTCCTTGTGGAGAACTCTCAGCTTGAGCTATACCCGTTCATGTTCAATGTGGACCGCTACCGTCTCGGTGTACTCGGGCATAACGACCTCGACATGAATTTCCGATATCACATATCTGTGCTGAAATCGCCAATTCCGTTCAAGTTCGGAATCAACATCTACGGAAACCCCGACAAGATGCACTTCCGCTTCGGTGGGGCGAAGTATAAGGACAATATGGCTCGCGAGCAGGTGAAGATTGTAGATACCACCCGCATAAATCTTCGTGAGCAGATAAATTCGGCATTCCGCCGCGGCGCAAAGGCTGCATTGAAGTCCGACCTACAATTCGGCAGCCGCCCCACGATTTCTTCCGACTTGAGCATGGACACCACAAGCCACTTCAGCCACGAAGACAGCTTGCAGATGATTCAGGGCGGTTTCATTCCTGCTCCTCCAGCTCCAGCACAGACAGCCCAGCCAGCAGCAACTACTGCCGACAGCGGCAAGAAGAAATCAACGAAGAAAAGCAAGAAATCAACATCTTCTGCCACTAAGCCACAAGCCATTGTGGAGCAGAAAGAGAAATAATCGAAACGTTTCATAACAGTAACCAGCTATTTTTCAATATCATATGGAAATAATAATGCTCGGAACAGGCAGTGCGCTTGTCACTGAATGTTACAACACCTGCTTTGCGCTTATCAACCTAAACCACGGTCTTATGCTTGTGGATGCAGGCGGAGGCAACGGCATATTGAAGCAACTGAAATCAGCCGGCATCGATATCAACGATATTCACGACATGTTTGTCACCCACACCCATACCGACCACATTCTCGGTGCCGTATGGGTGGTGCGCAACATCGCGCAGAACATCAATTCAGGCAAATTCACCGGCACATTCACTTTGCGCGGGCATGACGAGGTAATCAACACGCTGCGCACTACATGCCTCGCCACGCTGCCTGGAAAAGTAACAAAGCACATAGGCAACGACATAATATTCGATGAAGTGACCGACGGCAGCACCTTTCAAGCAATAGGGCTGACATTCACCACATTCGACATCGGTTCGACCAAAGCTAAGCAATTTGGATTCACCACCACACTGCCAAGCGGGGGCAAGCTGACGTGTCTCGGCGACGAACCTTATAACAAGAGAAACCGCCGCTATGCCGAAAACGCTGAGTGGCTGCTGAGCGAAGCTTTCTGTCTATATTCGCAGCGTGATGTGTTCAAGCCCTACGAGAAGCACCACAGCACAGCTCTCGATGCCGGACGGCTCGCCCAAGAGCTAAATGTCAAGAATCTGCTGCTATACCACACCGAGGACAAGACGCTATCCACTCGCCGTGCCGCATACACCGCCGAGGCTGCCCAAGCCTTCTCCGGCAACATCGTCGTCCCAGACGACCTCGACCACATAACGCTATAACTTCATAACAATTATTATGGCAAAAAAGAATCAATCATCAAGGCTGACCAATCAGCACAAAAGTAGCCAAGGTGTTGTTGGCATATTTGGCTCTGAAGCAAAATTGCACGATAAAGCAACTGGCGACATCTCTCATATAGTGAAAAACACTTTATCTTCCAAATCAAATATCCCAATCTCACATTCAGATACCGCCAATGTATAGAAAAAAAAGAAATAAATGCCGCTTTACAAAAAGTTGATCCATATTTAGGTCAAACTTTATTTGTTGAAAATGCAAGTATAATTCCCGATGGGGGCATCATTGAGGTACAAGATGATTATGGATGCTGGCGTATTATATTAGTCTCTGAAGCAAAACATCAAGGCAAAGATATTGAAAACATTGAAAAAGGGGTATTGGTCGGAGTCAACAATGACCAAGATATAATGGCTGCCGGGAATGCCATAGAACGTTCACACAAAAACATTTCTGAAATTGCTAACCTTATGCTGGCAGAGTCACATTTTCCTTATGTCCTGTTTCTTGAAGGATCCAATTTCTTAACAAAGACCATTCATGTCACAAGACCAGACGGAAGAATTGTCACCTTAGAATACAATTCTGGGACACTAAACCGATTGAATCGATTGACAGCAGCCAATTACGGTATGCCCATCAACACGAATCTATGTAAAAATAGGTTTATTCAGCATAAAGATAAGATTATTATGCTGCAAGCAGCTTCAATTTACACACAAGGCAACGGCAAAAGATGGGATAGGCTCAAAATGATGGAAATAATGATGGAAATAGCAGAATCATCGCTCCAACAATTGGGCAAAGACTTATGGAAACAAATTAATAAAAAAATAGGATTATAACAATAATGGCAAGACTGGCAACAAATCATAATCTTCAAAAAGCGAAAAAGTCAAAGAATGACGAGTTTTACACACAACTATGCGATATTGAACGTGAGTTGCAACATTATACTACTTGTTTTAAGGGCAAAGTCGTGTATTGTAATTGTGATGATCCTAAAGTGAGCAACTTCTATAAATATTTTGTGAAAAATTTCCACAAATTAGGACTAAAAAAACTTATCGCTTCTTGTTATGTTGAATCTAATGCCAATCTATTCAATATCGAATATGGCAACAAAGGATATTATTGCGAATATTCAGGAGGGGAAATCGCTCCTAAAATAAAGTCACTCAGCGGAGATGGTGATTTTAGGAGCAAGGAATGTATCGACTTGCTCAAACAATCGGATATAGTTGTAACCAATCCTCCTTTTTCTCTATTTAGAGAATTTGTCACACAACTAATAAATTATGGCAAGCAATTCTTAGTTATTGGAAATGTAAATGCTATCACTTATAAAGAGATTTTCAACTTAATTCAATGTGGAAAAGCTTGGTTAGGTGTTAATCTTGGAAGAGGAATTTCAGGGTTTATAGTTCCTGAAAATTATGACCTATATGGAACAGAAGTCACTATAAACAACGATGGACAAAAAATAATAGCGACTAATAGCTGTCTTTGGCTCACCAACCTTGAACTTAGTCAACGATATTCCGACATAACATTGACAAAAGAGTATATAGGCAATGAAAATCTATACCCTAAATATGATAATTGCAATGGTATTAATGTAAACAAAACACAGGACATTCCAAAAGACTACAGAGGATTAATGGGTGTGCCAATTACTTTCCTTCATAAATACAACCCTAATCAATTTGAAATCGTAAGGTTTCGTAAAGGTGATGACGGGAAAGACCTACGAGTTAATGGCAAAAGCCCTTATTTTAGAATATTAATACGAAACCGCCGATTGAACGCTTAGCTTATAATATCAGATTTTACAATAGCTTTATAATGGCGCATTGCATTAGAATTTTTGGCAAAATTTAGGCGTTTCGGCATTTTTTTCGTAAGTTTGCGAAACCTAACTAACTCATTTCAGCCTAATGTGATGAACCGAAGTATATTATTTTTTGTCAGCATAATCCTATCTTTCAATTCAGCATTGTGCAGCAGCAGACTTGATTCGCTACTCAACGCCATCGACAACGCACTGGAAAACGCAAGTGATTTCAATGCTTGCAAGCAGGTTAAAATCAGCAAGCTCAGGCAACTCGCCTCACGGTCTTACAACAACTTGAAACGATGCTACCAGCTTAATTATGCTCTTTTCAAGGAATATCGTGTGTATAAATGCGACTCCGCAGCTTATTATCTTAACGATAACATACACATTGCACGAGAATTGCAAGATGTCGCCAAGCTGAATGATTGCCGCCTCGACCTTTCTTATCTTTATTCTTCGTCGGGCAGATATGAGGCTGCAATCGACTTGCTTCGCCTAATCGACAGGAAAACGCTGTCGAAAGGCCAACTTATCAAATACTATTCCTGCTATGACCACGCCTACGGAGAGATGGTGTCTTATAATATTGGCGGTGAACAGCTCAGTCCTCAATACGAATCGCTTCTCAAAACCTACAAAGACTCGTTATACCAATCGCTTGACAAAAACAGCGACAAATACTTCGAACTTGAGGAGAACCGCCTTCGCGATGGCGGCAACCCTCACGAAGCCCTAAAAATCAACGCTGCACGCCTCAAGCACCTTACTCCTGACTCCACTCAATATGCTCTTGTAATGTTCCAGCGGGCATTATCGTATATTAGGCTCAACGACAATACCAACACCGATATATGCCTTGCGCTATCTGCTATCAGCGACATCAAACTTGCCACCAAGGACCATGCGTCGCTGTGGACTCTTGCCCAACGGCTATATAAAGACGGCGACTTTGAGCGCGCCAACCGATACATGCGCTTCTCTTGGGACGACACAAATTTCTACAACTCACCGCTACGCTATTTTCAAAGCTCAAGCATCCAAAGAATCATCGATAATCAGTTTCAGAATATGATTGTGGAGCGAAACCGCAAACTCACGATTTCGCTCATCGCAATAGCTGCTCTCGCGCTGCTGCTCATGGCGGCAATGTTCTACATTATCAAACAGAAAAAACGCCTCTCTATGACTCACGAGGAATTAAAACATATCAATGCCCGCCTCAACGACCTTAATGGCGAACTTTCTGAAGCAAATATCAACCTAAAAGAGTCGAACTGCATCAAGGAGGTGTATATCTCACGATTCATAAAGCTGTGTTCTGAATATATAGATAAGCTCGAAAAATTACGCACAACAATACATAAAGGGCTGTCGCAAGGCAAAACCGATGAAATGATAAAGTTCCTGCGTTCCAACAATGCAGCAAGCCAAGAGGCAAAAATTCTATACAAAAACTTCGACACAGCATTTCTGCACATTTTTCCTGATTTTGTTGAGCAGTTCAACTGCCTTCTTAAAGAGGATGAACGAATTGTCCTTAGGTCAAATGAGCTGCTGAACACCGAGCTGCGCATTTTCGCACTTATCCGTCTGGGATTCACCGACAGCTCGCAGATTGCCGAGATTCTTCGCTATTCGGTAAATACCATATATAATTACCGGGCAAAAGTGAAAAACAAAGCTTGTGGAAACAGGGCCGATTTTGAAGAACTCGTGAAAAATATTCACTGAAATATGGCTAAAACTGCCGTATTTAATCCACATTTTTTGCCTATATCAAAAACGTTTTTAGCCTATATTTCAATACATTAATTTCTAAAACCATCCACATTTTTGCTCCATACTGCGCAACTTATATTTTTTATATGTAAATTTGCTGAAAACAAAACCAAATAAAGAGAATTCATAAACCTATTTTTTAACTAAAGAAGTAAAATGCATGAGACAGAAAGGATTTAGCCTATCTTCTTTTTTATGTAAACGCATCCTGTTTACATTAATGGCAATAACTTTTTCAATCGGTGTTTTTGCTCAGCAAATCACCGTCGATGGCACTGTCCTCGACGAGAATAATGAGCCGCTGATTGGCGCAAGCGTTATCCAAAAAGGGACTTCCAAAGGTACAACAACCGACTACGACGGACACTTCAAGCTCGAAGTGAACAAAGGCGCGAAGATTGTTGTTTCATACGTCGGATACCTCACCAAAGAGGTTGCGGCTCAGCCAAAGCTGGAAATAGTCCTTAGTGAAAACCAACAAGTTCTTGATGATGTTGTTGTAATCGGTTACGGTTCTGTAAAACGCAAGGACGTGACCACAGCAATTTCAAGTGTTACAACCGAAGACATCGACCAACGCCCCATCATCTCGGCTGGTCAAGCCATTCAAGGTCGTGCGGCTGGTGTCACCGTAGTTTCTCCTTCGGGTCAGCCTGGTGGCGAGCTTGCCATCCGCGTGCGCGGTACGACTTCGTTCAACGGCAGCAACGACCCTCTTTATGTTGTTGATGGTGTGCCTGTCGATAACATCAATTTCCTTTCACCTAACGACATTGCCGATATGCAGATTCTTAAAGATGCGTCGTCGGCTGCAATCTATGGTTCGCGCGCAGCAAATGGTGTCGTACTCATCACCACTAAGACTGGCAAGAGCGGAAACGCAAAGATTTCTTTCAACGCTCAAGTTGCCGTCAATCAAGTCGCCAAGAAAATCGACGTGCTTAATTCGGCTCAATACAAGGAGCTTCAAGACGAAATCGGTCTTGTTCAGCTTCCCGACAACCTTCCCGACCTCACCGACTGGCACGATGAGACTTACACCACCGGCAATGCTCAAAACTATCAGTTGTCAATATCTAATGGCAACGACATCATGAAGTATTACCTGTCGGCTGGATACCAGAAGGAAAAGGGTATCCTCGACATCTCCTACTTCAAGCGTTACAGCTTCCGTGCCAATGTTGAAGGGAAAGTCCGCAAATGGCTTACAGTAAACGCCAATGTTTCTTATTCCGACTATTCAAGCAATGGTGGCGGCTCTATGGGTACTGGCGCAAACCGTGGCGGCACTATCCTCTCGGTAGTGAACACCCCTACCTACGCTCCTATTTGGGATTCTTTGAATCCAGGACAATACTACAACAATTTCTACGGCGTGGGCAACATCACAAACCCTCGCGAGAATATGGCCCGTGCCGAGAACAACAAGTCGAAGGAGAACCGACTGATTGCTTCGGGCAGCCTGTTGTTCACAATAATTCCTGAGCTGACCTACAAATCCACATTCTCTATCGACCGCCGCAATGCAATCAGCACATCGTTCCTCGACCCTAAAGCCACTGCATGGGGCCGCGAGAATTATGGTCTTGCATCCGACGACCGCAATATGAACACAGTCCTCACTTTCGATAATGTGGTGAACTATGTGAAATCTTTCAAGGATCACAACCTTGATGTGATGGTGGGTTCTTCATGGACCGACTCCGACTACACAAACAGTTGGATTAACGGTTCTCACTTCCGCAACGGCGACATACAGACACTTAATGCTGCCAACAAGATTTCTTGGAGCAACACTGGCACTGGAGCTTCGCAATGGGGAATTATGTCATATTTCGGACGTGTATCTTACAATTATATGAGCAAATATCTCGTCACTGCCAACGTGCGTGCCGACGGTTCTTCCCGTCTTCACACCGACCATCGCTGGGGCACATTCCCTTCGTTCTCGGCTGCATGGCGCATATCGTCGGAAGATTTTATGAAAGACCTTACTTGGCTCAACGACTTGAAGATCCGCGGCGGCTGGGGTAAGACTGGTAACCAAAACGGAATCGGCGACTATGCTTATCTGCAACGCTACAACATCAACCGTGTGGATTGGACTGTAACCGGAAACGAGAACGCCGTTCCTAACATTTCTCCAGCTAACCTCCGCACAAAGGACCTTACTTGGGAGACCACAACTCAGACCAACCTCGGTTTCGACTTCACCGCTTTCCATAACCGCTTGACCGTGAACTTCGATATCTATTACAAGAAGACTTCTAATATGCTTATGAACGTGAGCCTGCCAGCGAGCGGTTCTTCGGTTGCGTCGAGCATTCAGCGTAATGAGGGCGAAATGGTGAACAAGGGTATAGAGTTCACCATCAGCAGCCGCAACTTGACCGGCGTATTTGAATGGAGCACCGACTTCAACATGTCGTTCAACCGCAACAAGCTCACCAAGCTCGCTCTTCAAAAAGTGTATTCCACTTGCACCACAAGCGACTTCATCAAGGAGAATGTGGTTCGCAACGAGGAGGGCCGTCCTCTTGGCGGATTCTATGGCTATGTAGCTCAAGGTGTTGATCCCGAGACTGGCGAAATGATATATGCCGACATCAATGGCGACGGCAAGGTGACATCTTCCGACCGCACTTATATCGGCGACCCTAACCCTGATTTCACTTTCGGTATGACCAACAATTTCTCATGGAAAGGATTCAACCTAAGCATCTTCCTGCAAGGTTCTTTCGGCAACGACATCTACAACGCTTCTCGCATAGAGACCGAAGGCATGTATGACGGCAAGAACCAGAGCGCACGCGTACTCGACCGCTGGAGAGTGCCGGGACAAATCACCGATGTGCCTAAGGCCGGATGGGACTTGCGCAATTCTTCTTATTTCGTGGAAGACGGCAGCTACCTGCGCGTGAAGAACATCTCTCTTTCCTACGACGTGAAAGCTCCTGTGCTGAAACGTCTTGGCATAAGCAAACTTCAGCCTTATGTATCAGCAAGCAACCTGCTCACTTGGACAAGCTATAAGGGCATGGACCCTGAAGTGAACCAATGGGGCAACAACGGTGCTGTTCAAGGCATTGACTGGGGTACTTATCCTCACTGCAAATCTTATGTTTTCGGTATTAATGTTGAATTCTAATAATTGACTGATATTATGAAAATAAATAATTATATCATAGGCGGACTTTGCACAATGGCTCTTGCGGCGGCTGCTTCTTGTTCGCTGCAATACGACCCTAAGGACACTTATTCCGATGTCACCGAAGGCGTGAAAGAAGACGGCAAAGAGGCTGTTTTCAAAGACAAAGCCGCTGTGGAGGCTTATATGACCGGGATGAACAACAAATACCGCGACCAGCAGGAACACTGGTATCTCGACCAGCTACTCATAGCCGAAGCGCATGCCGACAATGCTTATGCCGGCACTACTGGCGCCGAAGTCGTTCCCTACGAGCGCAACTCCATCGAAGGCTCAAACTCGGTTCTTGCCCGCGACTGGTCACGCTTCTTGACCGATGTGGCATACGCCAACCAAATCATCAACCACGTCAGCGAAGTGACTGAGCTGACCGCCGCCGAAGTAAGCAGCTACCGCGCTCAGGCTCTGATATTCCGCTCAATGATTTTCTTCGATATGGTTCGCCTTTGGGGTGACATTCCTGTGGTGACAACCATTGCCGACGACATCACTGCCGACAATATCGACGAGGTGTATAACGCTTATTTCCCCGACCAAGTGACCGAGGAAGAGGCTTACAAGCAAATCGAGAAAGACCTGCTTGACGCTATCGAGAATGGCGCACCTGCCACCGACGCTTCTAACAAGAACCTGCTCAGCCGCGATGTGGCTTATGCTCTCCTTGCAAAAGTTTATGCCGAGAAGCCTTTGCGTGACTACACAAAGGTCATCGAATACTGCGACAAGCTGACTGCCGACGGATACGATCTCAACGACAACTATGGCGACCTGTTCGACCTAAACGACGACGGCACCGACCTAAAGATGCGCAACACCAAGGAATCTATCTACGAAGGACAGTTCTCCACTGCAAATGGAAACTGGTGCACTTGGATGTTCGGACGCGACCTCGGCGACTGGAACAGCAACTTCACTTGGGCTAAATGGGTGACACCATCCCGCGACCTCATCAACCTGTTTGAGTCGGAGGGCGACGATGTACGCTACAAGGAATCGGTGGTGTGGTACGACTGCACTTGGAGCAACTACTATCCATCCGACAATTATGCGTTCATGTATAAATGCCGCTCTAAATACAACAGCTTGATAAAGATGCGCTACGCCGACATTCTTCTGCTCAAGGCTGAGGCTTTGATTATGGGTCCAAACACCGACCTCGAAGGTGCCGCTCAAATTATCAACCGCATCCGCGCACGCGTTGGGCTGAAAGCCCTCACCGCTGCCGACAAGGCAAGCAAGGAGACTATGCTCAACGCCTATCTCAAAGAACGCCGCATGGAATTGTGCTTCGAAGGACAACGCTGGTTTGACCTCGTGCGTCTCGACAAGGTGGAGGAAGTTATGAATGCAGTATTCGCTAAAGACAGCGGACGCTTGCCACAGGTTTACCCCTACAACCAATACTCTTACCGCTTGCCTATTCCTCAATCTGAAATCGACTCAAACGATAAGTTGCACCAAAACCCAGGTTATTAATCTATTTAGAAACACTTTACGATTATGATAAATTTAAGAAAATATCTGTCTATACTTTCGGGGCTGCTGATTGTGTTCACTGCTTGCAGCAGCAACAAGAACGACGAACCTGTCAATCCTCAACCAAAGCCTACGCCTACTGGCGAGGTGAGTGTGCTTGCAACCACAATATATCGCACCAAGGACTTGACTAAGGACGCTGTGAATTTCAGCACAAAAGACAACCTTGCTCCGACCAACATCACCATCGACCCGACAAAGCGTTATCAGGAAATCGACGGTTTCGGTGCTGCGATAACAGGTTCCACCTGCTACAATCTCTTGAAAATGACGGCTGCCGACCGCGCCGCTTTCTTGAAAGAGACTTTCTCGCCCGAGAACTATGGATTCAGCTATGTGCGCATCTCTATTGGATGCTCAGATTTCTCGCTCAGCGAATACACCTGCTGCGACACTAAGGGCATTGAGAACTTCGCTCTCACCGACGAGGAGACCGACCTCATAATCCCTATCTTGAAAGAAATCCTCGCCATCAATCCTTCTCTGAAGATAATGGGTACACCTTGGACTGCACCTAAGTGGATGAAGGTGAACAACCTCAATGACTTGCAGCCAATCGACACTTGGACCAACGGTCAGCTAAATCCTGCATATTATCAGGACTATGCACTGTATTTCGTGAAGTGGCTACAAGCATTCCAGGCTGCCGGCATCAACATCTATTCAATCACGCCTCAAAATGAACCTCTCAACCGCGCCAACTCAGCTTCTATGTATATGACTTGGGAGGAAGAGCGTGATTTCATCCGCACTGCCCTCGGTCCTCAACTGCGTGCCAACGGTTTCAACACTAAAATATATGTGTTCGACCACAACTACAACTACGATGACGTGGCAAGCCAAATGAACTACCCCACTCACATCTATGCCGATGCCGAGGCATCGCAATACATTGCCGGCGCAGCCTATCACAACTACGGCGGCAGCAAGGAGGAGCTGCTCAATATCCACGAGGCTGCCCTCGGTAAAGAACTTGTTTTCACCGAGACTTCAATCGGTACTTGGAACAGCGGCCGCGACCTCACAAAGCGACTTATTGAGGATATGCGCGAAGTGACACTCGGAACTGTGAACAACTGGTGCCGTGGTGCTATCGTTTGGAACTTGATGCTCGACAACGACCGTGGTCCTAACCGCCAAGGCGGCTGCCAGACATGTTATGGTGCTGTAGATATTAATAACAGCGACTTCAAGACCATCACACGCAACTCCCACTACTACATCATCGCCCACATGGGTGCTGTAGTCCGTCCGGGTGCAGTGCGCATAGGCACAAGCGGCTACACCGACAGCAACATGACCTACTCTGCATTCGAGAACACCGACGGCACCTACGCCTTCGTCGTTGCCAACAACAATGAAAAGTCGAAGCAAATCACCGTAACTATCGGCGAGAAGCATTTTGCTTACTCTCTTCCTGGCAAGTCGGTAGTGTCGTTCGGCTGGAAAAAGTAATCTGCGATTTTTTTGAAATTCATTTAATTACGAACAAAGATGAGACATAATATATTATTAATGGCTGCCCTGTCGGGGATTATCGCTATGACATCTTGTAGCGATGACAAGTTCAATCCCGGCAATCCACTTGTAGATGTCATCGACCAGCAGGCTGATGCGTTCTATGGCGACAGCCTTCCTTTCACTATCAAGGCTTCGGATGTCGAAGTTCCGCTTTCCACATTGAAAGCCCAGCTCTATTATGGCGAGGAAAAGGTGTCGGAAACGGTTATCCGCACCAATGTAAGCGGGTCCGACTACTCTGGCAAAATCTATGTGCCATTCCTGAAAGGCACGCCTAACGGCAAAGCCACCCTTAAATATGTGCTTCAAAACACGAGTTTGACCATAACCGAGAAGGAGCAGGAGCTTACTCTTGCACGTCCTGACTATGAATATGTCACTCTGAAATCGGGCGATACTGAATATCGGCTCGACCGCACAGCTCAATACACCTACACTGCCCACGGCACATTCCCCGCAAAGGTGAACGGATACATCGTGGCTCCAAAATATGGAGAAAACGGCAATGAGCTTCAGTTTGGCTGGACAGGTTCAGAGATTTCCCTCGACGGCTCTCAGGAGATTCCATTCTCAAGCACTGCCGTAGGTGCCTACGACATTACTTTCAACTCTCTCACTTTCGAGGCTTCGCCGTTTGCGAAGATTCTCATCAATGGTCAAGAGCTGCAATCGGGAGATACGCCCGATGTCTATACTCTCGACGCTTCATTCACCAAGGGCGAGACGCTCACAGTGGAGGGAATACCAAATCTCGACGAATGGTGGATTGACCCCGACTACTTGCAACGTCAAGACGACGGCTCACTTAAATTCATGGCTATGAATGGAAGATACCGCTTCACTGCCAACGGCAAGATGAGCTACTTCATCATCGAGGCTCTCGGCAGCGACGGGAATCTTGCATCTCTCGGCAGCGACGGTTCTGGCGCACTGTGGGTTATCGGCGAAAATGTCGGCAAGCCTTCTGTCAGCTCGAATGCTGTAGGTTGGGTCACTGAGAAAGCTCTATGTATGGCTCCTGTGGCTAAGGGCAAATATCAGCTCACTGTGACGGCTGGTCGCACTATCGACGCTGCGAGCATCAACTTCAAGTTCTTCGGCGGTGCCAAGAGCTGGGATAATGCCCTCACAAGCGATAAGCTGAAATCAACAAGCGACATCGTGTTTGTGGGCGACGGCGACAATGGTCGCGACGACGGCAACTTGGGTATAGTCGAAGGCAAGTCGCTCGACGTAGGCGGAATATATCGTTTCACCGTCGATATGACTGCCGGAGTTTCAAATGCTGTTCTTTCGGTAGAGAAAATTGGCACAGAGGAGCTTCCTAAAGCCGACATCAAAATCAACGGCACTAAGCTCGAACAGATTGACTCCGACAATTATCAGGCTGTCCTAAATCTGTCGCAAGGCTCATCTCTCACAGTGAGCGGCATCAACGACATCCAGAACTGGTATCTCGACCCCGACTATATCGAGATGACAGCATCGGGTGCAAAATTCCTGCCTGTGGATGGCAGCTACCGCGTGAGAGTGAACACTGGCAGCAAGACATTCACCATAACCCGAATGAACGGCAGTGACGAAGCCACTCTCGGCGACGACGGACACGGTGCCATCTGGCTGATGGGATGGGGCGTTGGCTCGCCATCACTCGACAACCAGTTTGGCTGGACACCGGGTGCGGCTTATTGCGTGGCTGAAATCTCACCCAAGGTTTATCAGTTCACTGGCTATGCCGGTCCAGAGAATGGGTCTTCCATAGGTCAAAGATTCCGTACCGACTATCTGAGCTTCAAATTCTTCTTCCAAGACGGTTGGGGTACTGAATTCTCTGGCGACAACAAATTGACCATCAAAGAGGGTGGCGAATTTATTGCCGACAACGGCAACTTCGAGCTTGCGAGCGGTGTGAACCTCGAGACTGGCGCTAAATACCGCATCACTATCGACCTCTCGGCTGGAAATTCTAAGGGCACAATTTCTTTCACGAAATTGTAGTGTAGATACACGTTTTTAAGTTTTGCCTACAAGTGGTGATGGCTTCATCAATCCACAAAAGATGACAGCGCAGCCATCGCCACTTGTTTTTTCAATACAATACCAACTCTTCATATTTAAATTTTCAACAATGACTTTCAAAACATTATTTTCTGCAGCAGCAATTGTTGCGGCAAGCACATTCCAAGCCTTCGCTGCCGATGAGAACGTGAAGCTGGACAAGATGCTTTTCTTCGATTTCGGTGCTGCCAGCACTACCACCTATGGTGAGACGACCGACGGTGCCGATGCCAATGGCAACTATTGGAACAACATCACAAATCTTCCTGATGCAACAAATAAATACGCCCTTGCTGGCACTAAATTCGAGAAACTTATCGACTCGAAAAACAATTCCACGAATTATAGTCTGACCCTAAACTCGCGTTTTTCCACTAATGGCAAAACTGCTGGTGGCGGCCTTCTGAATCCTACAGCCGACAATCTCGGCGATCTTGCCATAGCCACCGCCACCGAAGATTATTTCTTCATAGAAAAAAGCGAGAACAACAGCAATTTCACCATCTCGGGCTTGAATCCCGACCATGGATATAAGTTCTATATGTTTGCCAGCCGTAAAGCCACCGACAACCGCATAGCCACTTATATCATCGAGGGCATAAACAAATATTCGGGCGACCATCAGCACTCAGGCAAAGACCTTGGCGGCTCGGGTATCAATCAGAATGTGAAGACAATCCTCGCAAGCGAGCTTGTTTATCCCGACGATAACGGAAACATCACTTTCACCATATCACGCTCGAAAGGAGACTATATTGCGCTCAATGCCATGAAGATTGAGGAATACACTGGCGGCACTCGCCCGTCGGCAAGCACCGTATTCACCAGCTTGTCACTTACTGGAGCTGCTGCCGAAAATGGTGTAAGCACTCCTTTGCATGAGATTTCTCCCGACGGGAAGCACTCTGGCAAGTTTGAGATGTTTGGTCGCCTCAATGCAGGAACATTCAAGTTCACTGGCACAACTTCCGAAGGCAAAACAGTTACACTCGGTGCCGATTTCAAGACCGACGGCGAAGATTTCACTGCCACTACCACCGGACTCGTCTATATGACTGTGGATGTGGCAAGCGGAAAAATAAGCTACACTCCTATCACATCCATGGGATTGACCGGCAGCGTAGTGCCTGGCGGATGGTCGCTCACCGACAATGCCAACCTCGAATATCAAGGCGAAGGCATGTGGAAAAGCACTGTGAACCTGAGCCGCACATCTACAATATCCGACCCCGAGCGTTTTGTTTTCGTGATGAACAAGTCTTGGGACTATTCAATCAAGCGCGTGGCTGGAACTGTTGAGACAGTGGCTCTCGGCTCCAATGGATACTCGCTTGAAGACATTCGTCTGAACCACGGAACATACATCGTCACTCTCGACCTGCGCAACTATGTGTATAAAATCGACTCTCCCGACGGCAAAATCGATCCTTTCCGCATCAGCGTGATGGGTTCTTCGGTTGCCAACGGTCAAGGTGCCACCGACAACCACGGATATGCTTATATGTACGGAGAAATGCTGCAACAACGCTTCACCGACAACCTAAGTGAAAACAAGTTCTACACTTCAGGAATAGCAATCAATGGCAACAGCACTGTCAATGTGCTTGCACGCTACAACGACCTTATCCACGAATTCGGTAAATATGTGATTTTCGGTCTGTCGCTCGGAAATGAGGGAATACACGGAGCTTCTAATCAAGAGAAGATTTTCAACCAGTTCCGCGACAATATGCAGCTTCTTATTTCCAAGGCTCGCGCCGACGGCAAGTATCCGGTGGTTATGAACAACTACACCCGAGGCGACTATAACGAGAGCGACTATGATTATGTGAAGAAAATGAACCTCCTTATCCACGAATGGGACTTGCCATCGGTGAATACACTTGGTGCTATCGACAATGGCAACGGCCGTTGGGCAGATGGCTATCAGAATGGCGACGACATATATCACCCTTCAACCGAAGGACACCGCGAGTTCTTCTATGCAATGACTCCTTCGCTGTTTGACGCTATCGCAGCCGGCAAAGACATTCCTGCACGCGATGCAGCCAATTCCTATGCGCTCAAGAAAGACGAGATTCTGACATTCTCGCCAGAAGGCACTGCTCATCCCTTCACATTCACATTGAAATTCAAATCGGCAGATGCCGCACAGCTTTTCTCTATCGACACTGAAGACGGCATAGCAAAAGTCGCTGTCAATGCCGACGGAACTGTGGCATACACCGCTCCTTCAGGAAAGACTATAAGCGGCTCGCTGGCTGCGGCTGCCGACGGCTGGAACTATGTGACCCTGACTTGCTATTATGCTCAGGGCGTGACAAAACTTTACAGCGGAGCCACTCTTGTTGGCGAAATTGCCGACCGCATCGCTCCACAAAAATTCACCATTGGCGATGCCAATGCCTCAATTGGCAATACCTTGTCGGAGATGTTCTTCTATCGCTCGGCAATGAATGCCGAGGAGATTGGTGCGCTTGTTGGCGGCAAGATGCTGAAGTCGAGCCTTGAAATCTATCTTCCTTTCAGCTCCACTTCTCCGCTCAACAATGCTGCTCAAAGCCTCAACACCGTATTCTCAAGCTCAAAATCGTCGGTAGAGACTGTTTCGGCAAACGACATGAAGATATACTCTACTCCCGGCGTGCTGCACATCGTGCCTAACAAATCCGTGTCAGTCAATGTATATGGCATCGATGGCACGAGCATCATCAGCCAGACAATCAGCCAGGCTTCAAGCTACAACTTGAGCAGTGGCATCTACATTGTGAACAACAATAAGGTATATGTAAAATAAGAATGCACAACGCTCCCATCACGATTAAGCATGGGAAAGTTGCTTGTTAGTACTTGATTTATTCAAGGTAAAATTGATCGTTTAATGGGAAGAGGGCTGCGTGGTGCAGCTCTCTTTTTTTCATTCCATTCAATGGCAAATTGAAGTTTTTGAAAAAAATCCTCTGTTGATTTTAACTTTCGGGATATTTTTGAATCAAATAAACAGAAATGGGAAATACGGATATTGAATATGGTCTTGCCGAGCGGCTGAAGTCGCCAAAGGAACGCGACGCAGCGTTTCGCGACCTGCTGCGCATCTATGGCTCAAAGCTCTACTGGCATGTGCGCCGCATTGTGGTGAGCCACGACGATGCCGAAGACGTGATGCAGGACACTGCCTTACGCATCTTGGACAACATCGGCAGCTACAAGGGCGACAGCTCACTTTTGACTTGGGCCTACCGCATCGCAACCAATGAGGCTCTGATGCTGCTGCGCCGACGCTGCTCCATATTCCAGTCGATAGACTCGCTGGGCGACTCGCTCGCTGAAAAAGTGGCTTGCGAAGCCGATGTGGATGCCGACGAGGTTTCGGTACTGTTCCAGCAGGCTGTGGCGAAGCTGCCAACCCAGCAACGTCTGACTTTCAATATGCGATACTACGACGACTTGCCCTACGAGCAAATCGCAAAAATTACTGGTAAGAACATCAACACGCTTAAGACCAACTACCACTTTGCAGTGGAGCGTGTGAAAAAATATATAAAGGAGAATTCGATATGAACGATGATGTTTTCAAGGAAATAGGCACTCGCCTACCTTATCACGAAAGCGACGAGTACATCAGCTCGCTTGTAAATCGCTGCGCCGACAAGGCTTTGCAATCTCGCCCACAGCACATGCGCCACGCCGCAATACGGCGGATATGGCTGTCGGCGGCAAGCATAGCTGCTGTAGTAGCCGTGACACTGACTGCCTCACTATATGTAGGCACGTCTTCTCCTGCCAGCCATAATACCGACGCTGCGGCTATGCGGCTCTCTGCATGCAATATGGAAAGTATCGAGAAGAGCGCACCGCTCAACGAGGTTATCGACGAGATGAGCGACGAACAGCTTGCAATCGTGGCTTATTACAACACCGACGACATTCCGGAATACTAATCATATATAAAATTTATTTTGTTTAATCTCTTAAAATTAACGACAATGAACAGCATGACAAAAAAAATCATATTCTTGATGCTCGCGCTGATGCTATCAGCAGTCACCATCGAAGCAAAACAAGACAACACTAAAAGCAACGAGGAGCGGATGGCGCAATTCTTCAACGCCCGCGTGAAGAAAATGAAGCAGGAACTGCTGCTAAGCGACGAGCAGACCGAGCAGTTCATCCCAGTGTATAAGGCTTATCTCGATGAAATGCACAAGGACTTCAAGGGAAAGAAGCAGCACCGCGACGAAATGCGCAAAGTGGCAAACAACGATGAAGCATGCAAAATGCTTACCGAAAACATCGACGGCAAAATCCGTGTGCTGAATGTTCAAAAGAAATACATCCCAAAGTTCAGCAAAGTACTTAACACTCAGCAACTGATGAAACTACTGAAGGTGGAAAACGACATGCAGCGCAAAATCCGCGCCGAGTGGAAAGACCGCAAGAACCGCCACGCGAAACCCAAGAAATAAACAACAGCCCACCTCACTTGTTAACAACTCCGCAGTTATTAACAAAAAAGCCGACTTATCAACAGTTTTGGCATTTTCCGCCCTTGGGATTTGTGTTATGTGATTAATTTTTAATTCCTTTGCACCGTGAAATTTAGGTAACTGGAATTATTATGGGAAAAATAATTGCTATCGCAAACCAAAAGGGCGGTGTGGGCAAAACCACAACTTCAATCAATCTTGCCGCCTCGCTTGCACACAATGGCAAGAAGGTTCTGATAATTGATGCCGATCCTCAGGCAAACGCAACATCAGGTCTCGGCGTTGACCCGAAACAGATGTCTTCTTCAATCTATGAATGTCTTGTCGATGATTACCCACTCAACGGCACTCAAGTCGCTACTTGCGTCAAGAATCTCGACATTATAGGCTCGCGAATCGACCTCGTGGGTGCGGAGCTTGAGCTTATCAACAAGCCAAACCGCGAGCGCGTGATGCGCAATCTGCTGGCTCAGGTGAAAGACGACTACGACTTCATCTTGATTGATTGCAGCCCGTCGCTCGGACTGATTACCGTGAATGCCCTCACGGCTGCCGACTCGGTGATTATCCCTGTCCAAGCCGAATATTTCGCCCTCGAAGGCATCAGCAAGCTGCTCAACACTATCCGAATCATCAAGTCGAAGCTGAATCAGCACCTCGAAATCGAGGGATTCCTGCTCACAATGTACGATGCGCGTCTGCGACTTGCCAACCAAATCTACGAAGAGCTTAAGACTCACTTCGGCGACATGGTGTTCAACACCGTGATTCCGCGCAACACACGCCTCAGCGAAGCTCCAAGCCACGGCCTGCCGGCTATTCTCTACGATGCCACAAGCCGCGGAGCCACAAGCCACTTGCAGCTTGCCAAGGAGCTTATCTCCCGCAACCGCACACACCACAAGCGCGCTTAATCCCCAAAATCGGTCATCCAGATTTTGGAAAATAAAAATAATGCGCTCATTTTGCGGTAAATAGCCATTTTTTGTGTAATTTTGTAAGGATATTATAAAAACAGGAAGGATTTTCAGATATGTCAGTAAAACGTAGCGCATTAGGTCGCGGTCTTGATTCGCTAATCTCGATGGACGATATTCAGACGAGCGGTTCGTCGGCTATCAATGAAATCGACATCAATTCAATTTCGCCCAACCCCGAGCAGCCTCGCACAACTTTCGATGAGACAGCTCTCGAAGAATTGGCAATGTCTATAAGAGAACTGGGCATCATCCAGCCGCTCACACTCCGAAGCATCGGCGACAATGCCTACCAAATAATCTCTGGAGAGCGTCGATTCCGTGCAGCTAAACTCGCAGGGCTGGATTCGGTACCCGCCTATGTGCGCACTGCCAACGACAGCGAGCTGACCGAGATGGCTCTCATCGAGAACATACAGCGCGAAGACTTGAACGCTATCGAAATCGCTTTGACATTCAAGAAACTTATCGACCAATACCGCCTCACGCAAGAGCGCCTCAGCGAGCGAATAGGAAAGAAGCGCGCCACTATCGCCAACTTCCTGCGACTGCTGAAACTACCTGCTGAAGTGCAGATAGGATTGCGCGACAAACAGGTGGATATGGGACATGCTCGCGCACTTTTAGCTATCGACAAGCCTTCGGTTCAGTTAAAAGTTTACAAAGAAATTATTAAAAAAGGTTTATCTGTAAGACAAGTCGAGGAACTTGCCAAGCACTATCGAGATGCTGCCACAAGCGAAGAGGAGGGTGCTGCGCCATCGCCTAAGCGGCTGTCAAACAAAGACTACGATGTTCTTAAAAAGCATCTGTCGTCGGCTTTTCACACCGACGTGAAATTTGCGTGCGACGCAAGCGGTAAAGGAAAAATAACATTCCCGTTCAAGAACGAGGAAGAACTTGAAAGATTAATTACTATCTTTGACAAATTAAAAACTGACGACTCGTTGGCTGACTGATCTAAATCATGCCTCCCGACGAGCTGGCTAAATTGTTGTGTTAAGTGAATAACAAGATAGGAAACAGACTTATTTATGCAGTGTGCATCGTGATGATGATGTGCATCGACTTGGTGTCGCCATCAAGCATCAACGCTGCCTCTCCCCATAATCGCCGCGACCGCGTGAAGGTGGAACTTGAAGACGACTCTATCAGCAAAAAAGACAAAACCGACGACGACGGCAAAAAGCAATTTGTGAAAGTCGTGGATATCTCGGGCGACACTATCGACATTGCCGGCATCGACTCTGTGCCTAACCTTATTACCGCCGAAGTATTGACCGCACAGCGTGACTCTATAAAAAAAGACTCGGCTATGCTTGCCACTTACGGAAAAGAACGAATATTCAACCCCAATCCCACACGCGCTGTGTGGCTGTCGGCTCTATTTCCCGGCTTGGGGCAGATATATAACCGCAGATATTGGAAATTGCCTATTATTGTGGGGGGATATGTAGGATTGGCGTATGCCACGTCGTGGAACAACGGTATGCTGAAAGACTATACAAAGGCCTACAGCGATGCCATGGACAATGACCCCAACACAAAGAGCTACATGAACTTCTATCCTTCCACCACACGCGAGGAGGATATCGACATGTCGTGGCTGCAACGTGTGCTGAAATCCAAGAAGGATTTCTACCGCCGCAACCGCGACCTCTGCATCATCAGCATGGTGGGACTATACCTGCTGTGCATGGTCGATGCCTATGTGGATGCATCTTTGGCACATTTCGATATTACGCCCGACCTGTCGATGCAGGTCAAGCCCGCTGTAATCGAGCCACAAATAGGGCGATTGCCCTCGGTGGGATTGCAGTGTGCTGTAAGTTTTTAAAATTTGATGTTTAAGAGATGAAAGGAAGATTATTTACACTGATTATCGCTGGTGTGTCGGCAATCTCGTCGTTTGCCGCTCCACACCCAACGCTATTGTCGATTAAGGAGACCATAACCGACAATGCCATAGTATTCCCCGAGAGTTTCGAGACCGACACAAAGGAGATGATGCAGAACTGGTATATCCAGAACTACACCGTGCTTGACGCCGATGTGGAAAAACGTTCGAGCAATGATGTGAGCGATGCCGAATACATCAAGCGTCTGAAGGCTATGCCTACTGTCATAGAGATGCCATACAATCAAGTGGTGCGCAGCTATATTGACATGTATGTGAAACGCCGCCGCACTCTGGTGGAGACTATGCTCGGCATGAGCCTATATTATATGCCTATCTTCGAGCAGGCTCTTGAGAAAGAGGGTATGCCGCTTGAACTTAAATATCTGCCGGTGATTGAGTCGGCTCTGAATCCCGAAGCCGTGTCGCGCGTGGGCGCCACTGGCTTGTGGCAATTCATGATTGGCACTGCCAAAGGACTTGGGCTTGAAGTGAACTCGCTCGTAGATGAACGCCGCGACCCTTACCGCTCTTCCGACAAAGCCGCAAAATATCTGAAAACTCTCTACAACATATACAATGACTGGTCGCTTGCCATAGCTGCCTACAACTGCGGTCCGGCAAACGTGAACAAGGCTCTTCGCCGTGCCGGCAGCGACAAGGAGAAGAAGGATTTCTGGGACATATACCCTTATCTTCCAAAAGAGACACGCGGATATGTGCCAGCATTCATCGCCGCAAATTATGTGATGACTTATTTCAAATATCACAACATCAGCCCGGGGCTTGCAAAAAAGCCTATTGTCACCGACACCGTGAGCGTGGGCAAGCGTATCCATCTTCAGCAGATTGCAAGTGTGCTGAATATGCCTATCGAGGAGATTCGCGTGCTTAACCCTCAGTTCCGCCGCGATGTGATTCCTGCCACTGCCGAACGCCGCTATGCGCTGGCTCTGCCGTCGCAGCAGGTATATAGCTTCATCATGAGTGAAGACAGCATCGTGAATTTCAATCGTGCGCAGTATGCACAGCGCGAAGTGGTGGAACCTGCCGAATATAAATCCGAAAGCTACAACAACGGCTACACCTACGAGACTCGCCTCGTGACGAAATACCACAAAGTGCGCAAGGGCGAAACCTTGTCGAAAATTGCGCGCAAATATGGTGTCACTACTTCGAGCATCAAGCAGGCCAACGGCATGAAGCGCAATTCGGTGTCACGCGGTCAGGTGATAAAAGTGAGCGTATATCAGAAGGTGAAAGTTCCGCGCAAGGTTGAACAGACCAAGGACGATGTGAAAGATCCGAATGTAGAGGTGGAAGACAACACCATCAATGATGCCAACGTCACTACCGATGCCGCCGACAATGAGATTGACGACGAAGAGGAAGAAGCGGTGGAACAGAAACCGCTGAAATCTACCAAGTCTTCAACGAAGGCTGCAACCAAGCAGGACAAGAAGAAAGAGCAGACCTCTCGCGACAATGCCACACCTACCAAGAAATCTTCAAGCGGGAAAGCTGAAAAGACCGAGAAATCTTCAAGCAACAAAAAGGCCGTAAAAGAAACTGACGACAAGGCTTCAACCAAATCTTCGGGCAAAAAGGCTACAGCCGAAAAAGCCGAAAAGGCTTCAAGCAAAAAATCTGCCAAGGAAGCGACCGACGACAAATCGGCAAGCAAGTCTTCGAAGAATAACAGCAAGAAAGATAGCTCTAAAAAGGAGACCAGCAAGGAAAAAGCCGCAAGTGCCTCTTCTCATAAGATAAAGAAGGGCGAGACCCTTTCAGAAATCGCCGAGAAATATCCGGGCGTGTCGGTTGCCGACATCCGCAAGGCCAACAACATTAAAGGCACTGACATCCGCGCAGGAGAGACTCTCGTGATTCCAAGCAAAGGCGCTTCTTCGGCAAGCAAGAGCAAATCATCTAAAAAATCTAAACGCAGGAGATAATGAACGAGACCAGCAAAAATACGACGCGCCCGCTTATCCTCATCGGCAACGACGACGGATACCGCGCAAAGGGAATCAATACGCTGATTGAGATTGCCAGCCAATATGGCGATGTTGTGGCTGTAGCTCCCATCGAGCATCAGTCGGGCAAGTCTTCGGCGATTACTGTAGATGTGCCTCTGCGCATCAATCTCGTAAGCGAGAGCAATGGAGTGAAAGTATATAGCGTGAACGGAACGCCTGTAGATTGCATAAAGCTCGCTTTCGACTGCGGTGTTCTTGACCGCACACCCGATCTTGTGCTGTCGGGAATCAACCATGGCTACAATGCCGGCAACAGCGTAATCTATTCAGGCACTATGGGCGTAGTGTTTGAAGGCTCATTCCGCGGAATACCGAGCGTAGGCTTCTCAGCGGGCGACTATTCTCCCGATGCCGATTTCTCATCTTGCGTGCCTCTTATCCGTGCCACCATCGAGCAGGTCCTTTGCAAGGGTCTGCCTGAAGACGTGTGCCTCAACATCAATTTTCCAAAATGCGATGAGATTCTCGGCATAAAGACGGTTAAAGCAGCCAAGGGATATTGGAAAGAGGAGTTTGAAAAGCGAATCGACCCTCACGGCCGTCCCTACTACTGGCTTACAGGACAATATTTCAACTCGGAGCCTGACAACCCCGAGACCGACCACTATTGGCTCGCCCGCGGCTATGCCACTGTGGTGCCATGCCGTGCCGACCAGACGGCTTACGACCAACTTAAACATTCCTAAACGAACAACATAACCTTATATGCCCGATATGTGCAAAATGCCTCATCGGGCATATTAATTTGACTTAATACTTCTAAATAATCCATCATGAGAAAGATTCTCACTATCATCATAGCAATGTTTACCTTATATGCAAATGGAGCCATTTCACTCCCTTCGATAATATCCGACAATATGGTGCTTCAGCAGAAAAGCCAAGCTCGGCTGTGGGGCAAGGCTTCCCCGGGTGAAAAAATCACGGTGTCTGCTTCATGGAGCAAACATGCGGCAAAGACCGTAGCCGACAATTCCGGCAAATGGAGCATAAAAATTTCCACCCCTTCATGCTCACAGCATCAATCGCTCACTTTCTCGTCGGCAGCAGGCAGCATTGTTGTACGCAATGTCATGATAGGCGAAGTGTGGCTGTGCAGCGGACAGAGCAATATGGAATTTGCCGTCGGCAAGCAAGACGATGACTGGCAGACGGGGATGAACACATTCGATGCCGAAATGGCTGATGCCGACTACCCGATGATACATCTTTTCCAAGTGGATAAAACGCTCTCGGTGGATACACCGCGCGACGACTGCGAAGGCAAGTGGGTGGTGTGCGACGCAAGCAATATCTATAGTTTCTCGGCAATAGCCTTTGTGGTGGGCAGAGAGCTATACAAGCATCTCCACCGCCCCATAGGAATAATCAATTCATCATGGGGCGGCTCGCACGCCGAATCTTGGACCAAGCGCGATGTCATGCTTGCCGACTCGCTGTATGCACCTGTACTTAGCCGTTTCTCGGCAGAGAACATGAAGCCCAAGCAGTGGCTGCACAAAGTTCCGGGCGCACTGTGGAACAGTATGATTAGCCCGATTCTCGGATACACAGTCAAAGGCACAATATGGTATCAAGGCGAATCAAATGCGTTCAGAGCAAGCGATTACCCGCGAGTGTTCACCAATATGCTGAAATCTTGGCGCAAAGAGTGGCAACAAGACAGACTGCCGTTCTATTGTATGATGGCTGCACCCCACTCCACCCAGCCGGCAGAACTGCGAATGGCACAGATGGACACATGGCTGCGCTGTGGCATCAGGGATATGGGAATGGCTACGGTCATCGACCATGGCGACAGTCTTGACCTGCACCCACGCGACAAGCTGATTGCCGGGAAGCGTCTTGCCGCATGGGCACTCGCTAAAGAGTATCGCCAGCCTGTGGCTTGCATAGGTCCGCTATACAAGGACATGACTATCGCTGGCGATAAAATCATTATCCGATTCACACACGCCAAAGGTATGCACACAAGCGGCACAGCCGTCCACGACCTGCAAATTGCGGCTGCCGACGGCATATATCATCCAGCCACCGCCACAATCAGCGGCGCCTCTATGACTGTGAGCAGCCCAGATGTGAAGCACCCTGTGGCTGTGAGATATTGCCAAAGCCCATATTGCGTAGGCAACATCTATAATTCCGACGGTCTTCCAGCCTACCCTTTCGACACCAAGCACTGACAAATTACATAATTACGCAGATTTAGAGGTTATTTTCTTGAATATTCGGAATTTTAGAAGTACTTTTGCGTAACTGAATTAGCTAACTTAAAAATATTAAAGATATGAAAATAGATACCACTGAAGCCGAGTATGCTGAAATGGCAAAAGAAGCTGCCGCAATAGAAGCAGCTTGCGCCAACAAGAAGCCTGAGCGTCTGCCTCGTCACGAACTTGCGCTATTCCTTATGGACAAAAAGTTCACAGCCAAGCAAGTGCTTATAGCATTCTCTCTCGTTGCTATATTTGCGGTTCTCGAATTTGCTTTTGCTCTATAAAAGATATTAGCCCAGAACTGGACAGAAGTTTTTGGGCTGTTTCAGTTTCATCATATTGGCATCTCTGTCGAAACTCAATGCGCCAAAATATAAGCCGGCATATGCTATAAGGCAAATGCCGGCTTATTCTTCTTAATTATTTAGTATATTGAGTGTCGCACGAATTATGCTTGCTTGCACATCAATATCCCTGTGATGCTATCTCTTCAATATATCTGTATAGAACGCTTTCACATCTTTCCAATGATAGAACGGAGCTATGTCGGTCTTCACCGGAATTGATGTCTCACGCTCATTGAGCATCACTTTCACTATCACATCATCGGCATTCTTCTTGTTGCGGAAGAAGATGAACTGAATGTTTCCAGCCATAGGCGACACCTTAAAATCTGCAAAATGCTTATATGTCTCGTATGGATCGCTCTCGGCATAGTCGCAATCTTTCAGTTGCAGCAATGCGGCAAGCGGAATCAGATTAGTGTCGTGGGCGAAACGCAATGTAGCAGCCTGTCCGCCCTTAGCGATTGCCTCGTCGGCGCTTTCTATGATATTGCGTAGCAGCGGGCGGGCGTTGGCTATCATAAGTCCGTGGTTGTTGGCACAGTTGCCAGCACGCACATACATCCTATAATTGAACGACTGCCACAAGTTGAACAGCTCATCTTTATCAAACAAGTCGTAGAACGAGACCTTAGTCTCTATGTCCTGCATACCCACTGCATACCAGAACATTCCCCACATGAACTTGTGAGGATTCACATGGCGGGTGACGAATTTCTTGTCGCTGAATATCGATGCCACAAGTCGGTTGCCATCGGTGTTGGCTTCCTCAAATTTGCGTGCTTCTTCAGCCCAAGGGCCATCGGAGGCATTGAACATGTTCGACTCAGGGCTGTGATAGTTCAAGTAGCGCATATACAGGTTGCTTGCCTCGCGCGTAATCTGCAACTTCGGATTAAGTTCTTTCAGACGCTCGCAGAATGCGTCCATACTCATGGCACAACGCATCACCATAGTAGAGCGTGCCGAAATCTTGGCATCGCCCCTGAAAACTTGAGGATAAGCGGCATACATACGCTCTGCTATGCCACGATGCTGGCGATATCCCAGCGGTGACAGGTCCCCTCCACGAGCCTCGGCTTCCATCCACACCTGCTCCATGCGGTCGAGCACATCCTCACCTTTTTCGGTCAAGGCATTTGCGTCGTGGGCATTGCGCATAAGTTTCAGCACCCATTCATAATAATTGTCGGTGATAAGATAGCGCGAGCCGTGACGGCCAAGGTGGCTGATGTAGAACGGCTCATAGCCCTTAGGCGGGGCTGTATTGAGCGACTCGCTGACAGGATAAGCATAATACACGCCGCCAGCCTTGTTCAAGTCGGCATAAATTTCTTCTCGCGAAGTCTGCGCGAATGTCAATAGCGGCAACAGTGCGGCAGCTACTGCTAATGATACTTTTCTAAGATTAATCATAATGATATTTTTGTATAAATAATTGTCATTCTTATTTTATACAAAAATACCACTTTCACCTCATATTGTGAAATTATTGCCCACTATTTTTTCACACTGGCAAGGTGAACCAGAATGTCGAGCCTTTGCCCAGTTCACTCTCCACGCCTATCTCTCCGCCAAGCTGCTCTACGATGCTGCGGCATATCGACAAGCCAAGCCCCGTGCCTTGCGTGAAGCTGTTGAGCTTGACGAAGCGGTCGAACACCGTGTCTTTCTTGCCAGGGTCAATACCCATACCCGTGTCGGCGACATAGAATCGCAGATGCTTGGCATCGATGCGCCGCATCCCCATATTGATGCTGCCTTGGCTGGTGAACTTTGCCGCATTGCTTATAAAATTGATAAGCACTTGGCGCAGGCGGTTGCCGTCGCTTCTCACCACGCAATCCGGCTCAATGTCGTCAAGCACAAGCTGCACTTCCGGCTTAACCTTGAATTGCATAGTGCTTATTATCTCGCGGCACATGACAGACACATTCACGTCTTCCATATTGAAATCGTAGGTGCCAGCCTCGATTTTGGCGAAATCAAGTATATCCGATATAATCTGGAGCAGCAGCTCATTGTTCACCTCTATAATGTTCACATATTCCTTGCGCTCAGCCTCATCATCGGTGTCGGCAAGCAATCCCGAGAATCCCACTATGGCATTGAGCGGAGTGCGTATCTCGTGGCTCATGCTGGCAAGGAATGCCGATTTCAGCCGGTCGGCGGTCTGGGCCTTGTCGCGAGCTTCGATAAGGCTTGCTTGCGTCTTGCGCAGCTCATCCACATCATAGTTCACACTGATAACCTCGATAACACCTTCATCGGGGGCATATCGGTCGATAATCGTGAAGTTATGAATCCAATGCCAGTTGGCTGGATCTTTTTCGTCACCAGATGTCACAATGCGCAGCTCACGCTCGTCTTTTGAGCATTTTCCATCGATAGCATCATGCAGGAATTTCGCAAATGGGCGGCGGTCATCGTGGTGTATGTGGCAAGCGCGTGCATATATAATGTCGTTGATAGGAGTGTCTTCAGCCTCACCCATATTTTTCAGCCACTGCTTCATGGCGAACCCGTCACCATTGAGGAGATTGTATTTGGCATATCCAAGCTTTGCATAATCTGATATATGAGAGAACAGAGACTCGAAGCTATGGATACGGTTCTTAGCCATAACAGCCTCGGTACTGTCGATTGACATAACGATATATCCCTTGAAGTTCTTGTCGGCATCGTAAATTTTGCTGGTGCGGCTGGTAATATGAATCACCTCTTTGGCAAATTTCGACTTGAACGAGTTGCCTATTCTGCTGAAATGATACTCAGAGGTGAACTCCACCTTGTCTTGAGTTTTTATCCTATGCTTGACATCCTCGGTGAGATTCAGGCTCTCAAACATCTTGAAGTCCTTGCAATTCTCCCTGCTCTCTATGCCGAATATCTCCATGTCGCGAGCGTTGATGTCGGTGAGACTGCCCTCGGTATCATATACTTCCACTCCCACCGGCAGATTGTCGAAAATGTTACGTATGAACTGCTCTTTGTCTTTCAGCTCACGAGTAGCTTTCACACTCTCGGTTATATCATGGAACAGGACAATCAATATGCCTTGCTGCGGCGAGAACGAAACTATGCGGCACGTCTTCCCCGAAGTCTTATAGTATTCGTTGGATTCATGGTAGCCGTCTTTATTCACGGCATCCACCGCTTCCCTCAATTTCACCAAATTCTGCGGCGACACGATATGCTTGCCGCGAATCTCATTCTCCGGGACACCGGTTACCTGCACAATCTGCGCATTGCAATCTACGACATCGTAGCCTATCAGCCTGCCGTCTTCGTCATATATTAGATGAAACTGTGCATAGCCAAGCGGCATATTGTGATATGTGTTTTCAAGAAACGTGTGTTCGCGCACCGCGCGGTTGCGTGTACGGGCAAGCTCCATGCAGATGCTCAATATGCTTCCGAGCGACGACAGCCACTGCAAGTCCTCGCCCACCCATTCCTGCAAAAGACTGGACTTGCTGATTCCTATGAAACCTATCAGCTTTGTGGCAGTCTTTAGTGGTATTATTATTACCGACTGCACGTTCTGCTCGATCATCTGGGTGCGCAGCTTTGGCTCTATTTCGTCTAATTCATAAGGCCGCCTCAGGATGAAAGGCTCATTCTTCGATATATTTGGATAAAACCAGCGTGAGAAGTCGATTTTCACATGCTGCATATTTTGCTTGTTGGCAATCTCGCCGTCGGCAACCACTTCATAGGTGCAGTTGTGCCAATTGTGCTTCCGCTTATACTCGAATATGAACACGCGCTTCGCTCCGAAGTCTTCAAGAATCTTGCGCAGCACATCGTTAACGCCCATGTCTATCCCCTCATTGTTCAAGAACTTGTTAAGCGAGCTTATTATCGAGTTCACCCGGTTCATCAAGTGCCGCAAACGGGTGGATATGCTGTTGATGTCGGAATCCACATCGTTATCGGTCTGCAGAGCCTGCAAGTTATCTTTTACTTTTAGTGCCGTAACGCTGTGCAGAGCCTTGATGTGGTGCAATATGCCCGAGGCCACAATATGCCCATCGTTTGCCACTTCCTTTGTGTCCATGAAAGAATGTATCCACACCTCCCCCGCAGAAGTATCCACAGGAAAAATGTCCTCATATATGCCCTCATTTGGGATTGAACGGAAAGCATGCATCGCCTGCTTGCGATAATCTGGCCTAATCATTTTCTTCAAAGTCTCAAATGGCAAGATTCGGCTTTCGAGGTTTAGCAGCTTACATATAAAATCCGAGCATAAAAATTCGTTGGTCGTGAAATCAGCTTCCCACCAGCCCATCCTTGCTATCGTGGAAAGCCTCGTCATTCTGTCATTATCGTCACGCGAAGTAGAAAACATATATATATCTTAATTTGTAAGGTTATGCCAAAAGTTATTGTCAAGAGATATTTCGAATCGCAAAGTTACATTAATTGGGCTATAATTCAGTAAAATTTCAGTAAAAAGAAAGTGGCAGAGCAAAAAAATTTACGCTCAGCCGCTTTTGCAAGTCGGCAGAGCGTAAATGCTATTTTTAATATTTGAATTCTTAGCTGTACTGTCGTTATGCGTCGATATTTGCATATGTCGCATTCTCTTCGATGAACTCGCGGCGCGGAGCCACGTCCTCGCCCATCAGCATCGAGAAGATGCGGTCGCTCTCGGCGGCATCATTGATATGCACTTGCTTCAAGATACGCGTCTCAGGATCCATTGTGGTCTCCCAAAGCTGCTCGGCATTCATCTCACCAAGACCTTTATATCGCTGAATCTTAACTTGCTTCTCCTCGCCGTCGCCATAACGCTGTATGAACTGGAATTTCTGCTGCTCGTTCCAGCAGTATTCGTGAATCTTGCCTTTCTCGCACTTATACAACGGCGGAGTGGCTATGTAAAGATAACCGTTCTCTATCACACTGCGCATACGGCGGAAGAAGAATGTCATCAGCAATGTGGCGATATGCGCTCCATCGACATCGGCATCGGTCATGATGATAATCTTGTGGTAGCGCAGCTTCGATAGGTTTGCCTCCTTAGGGTCATCCTCGGTGCCTATTGTCACTCCGAGAGCCCGGAAAAGGTTCACTATCTCTTCGCTGTCGAACACCTTGTGGTCCATAGCCTTCTCCACATTAAGAATCTTACCGCGAAGCGGAAGGATAGCTTGGAACTCGCGTTTGCGCCCCTGCTTTGCCGAACCGCCTGCCGAATCTCCCTCCACAAGGAATATCTCGCTGTCTTCGGCGTTGCGCGACGAGCAGTCGGCGAGCTTGCCTGGCAGACCTCCACCCGCAAGCGGGCTCTTGCGCTGCACCTTCATGCGCGCATTCTGTGCGGCATGGCGTGCTGTGGCGGCAAGTATCACTTTCTCAACGATTGCTTTTGCCTGCGATGGATGCTCCTCAAGATAGTTGCCAAGAGCTTCTCGAACCGACGACTCCACTGCTCCTATCACCTCATTGTTGCCAAGTTTGGTCTTTGTCTGCCCCTCAAACTGAGGCTCAAGCACCTTGACCGAAATAACAGCCGTAAGACCTTCACGGAAGTCGTCTTTATTGATTTCCACCTTCACCTTTTCGAGCATCTTCGAGTCTTCGGCATATTTTTTCAGCGTGGCACCAAGTCCGCGGCGGAATCCGGTGAGATGTGTACCACCTTCCACGGTGTTGATATTGTTTACGAATGAATAAATGTTCTCATTGAATGATGTGTTGTAGGTCATAGCCACTTCCACAGGAATGCCTTGACGCTCGGTGCTGATATGGATTACATCGTCGATGAGATGCTCCTTATTGGAATCTATATATCTCACGAAATCGTCAAGTCCAGTCTCGGAATAGAACTTCTCGCACTTTGGCTTTCCGGTTTCATCCACATCGCGCATATCGGTGAGCGTAAGCGTAATGCCGGCATTCAAGAATGCCAAGTCGCGGAGGCGAGTGGCAAGGATTGAATAGTCATATTCAGTGACCGAGAATATAGTGTCATCCGGGTGGAAATATATTGTGGTGCCATGCTCGTCGCCACATTCACCTATCACGGCTACCGGGGCTTTGGGATGTCCACAACTATACTCCTGCATATAAACCTTGCCTCCGCGGCGAACTTCGGCGCGAAGATATGTGGATAGTGCGTTCACACACGACACTCCCACACCATGCAAGCCGCCCGACACCTTATATGAGCCTTTGTCAAATTTTCCTCCGGCATGAAGCACAGTCAATACCACTTCAAGAGCCGACTTGTGCAGCTTCTCGTGCATATCCACCGGGATACCACGACCGTTGTCCACAACCTTGATGGAATTGTCCTCGGTGATAGTAACCTCGATATGGGTTGCGAATCCTGCCAAAGCCTCGTCGATAGAGTTATCGACAACCTCATACACCAAATGGTGCAAGCCTTTCACGCTTGTGTCGCCAATATACATCGACGGACGCTTGCGCACAGCCTCTAAGCCCTCAAGGACCTGAATGTTATTGGCTGAATACTTCTGTTCTTCTAATTCTTCCTCTGACATATTTTTTATTCTTTTTTTCAACATCAAAAAGCCTGACACTTCAGCACTTACATATAAAGCACGGTCATCAAGCCTCACGCAATGCCGACCTCGGCATTTTAAGCAAACAAAAATACTAAATTTTCACGAATTTACGAAATAAAATGAACCTTATAAATGACAAAAGAGCACAAAACATTCGCAAATTAAGTCTCACTTCTTGCCGCAGGCTTTGCACGCCTCGTCTCGACACACATCGACGGTGCTTACATTCATAGTCAGCGTGTCGATTATGAGCAAGCGATTGGCGAGCAGCTCTCCTGCCCCAAGTATATATTTAATGGCTTCTACCGACTGCATACAGCCGAGCATCCCCACTACGCCACCCATAACGCCCGATATGGCGCACGACATCTCCCCCTCAAGCGGCGTGGCATCGGGGAATACACAGCGATAACATGCCGCTCCTGGGACGTAGGTGAACATCTGCGCACCAAACTGAAACACTCCGCCTATGCTGCATGGCTTGCCAAGCTCCACACAGGCATCACTTATCATATATTTCGAGCAAAGGGAATCGGTGCAGTCGATTATGAAATCATAGTCGGCAAATATGCGGCGCACATTACCTTGGTCGATGAAACAGTCGTGCTTTATGATATTTATATTCGGATTTATCGCAAGCATTTTCTCTGCCATAGAATCAGTCTTCTTCCTGCCCACATCCTTGGTGAAATGTGCCACCTGACGGGCTATGTTCGACAAATCCACATTGTCGCCATCGGCTATGCCAAGTACCCCCACTCCGGCGGCGGCAAGATACAGCCCCACAGGAGAGCCAAGTCCGCCAGCGCCCACCATCAGCACCTTGGCTGCCGCAAGCGCACGCTGCCCGTCTTCGCCGACTTGTGGCAACCGCATCTGGCGGCTATACCTTTTTTTCAGTTCTTCTATTGTTTCCATAATGCTATCGCAAAAATACGAAAAATATAGCGCATCACCGTAATCGGCAATCATATTTTTCCTTGATTCTGACAATTTATATTTTATTCCAATCCGGCAATCACACAAACCCATTGACACATCGATTTATGACAACTTTTCAAAAACAAAACCGCAACAAAGAGGAAAACAACTCCTGTCGCGGCTTTTGTGTGTGGCATTAAATTCGTTACTACTACTTTATTACTACTTCTTTTAATAAAAATCTAATATTTCCCTATGGCTACAAGCAGATGCCACATCGTTGATTTGCCACATGCCGAAGCACTTCGCCGAGAAGCATCTATTTGAGTTAATCATTAAAACAATTTCTTAACAACTTTTCTGCAAAGTTATTTGATTAAGAATAATAATGCAAGCTTTCATGAAATTTCAGAATACACGCCCATTTCAAGTGCAGCCAGTAGAATAAACGCACTGTCACTCCCTGCAAATGCCACAATTTATAGTGATTTATTCTTCATGAGGTTGCAGAGAATATAAAGCAATCAAAGTCCATCAATCAGAAATTCCTTATGACCTCCAACTTTCAGAGAGCTCCGAGTAATCCGAGAACCTACAACTTTCAGAGGACACCGAGAGCTCCGAGTTCTCCTAAATTCCAAAAAGCATTTTGCACTATCATATATACAGAAAAGTGCCAAGTCGAAAGTGCGACTTAGCACGCTGTAGCCCATAGCAGAATCGAACTGCTCTTTCAAGAATGAAAATCTTGCGTCCTAACCGATAGACGAATGGGCCATTATCTCAACTTCACCGCCAAGAGTGTGGAAAGGTGAAGTACCCGTCAATTAGCCGGTGATATATTAAGCTCCGAGCTTGTTAGCAAAAAGAGCAAGCTTCGACTTCAAGTTAGAAGCCTTGTTCTTAGAGATAACGTTCTTGGCAGCAAGTTTGTCAAGCATCTTAACAACAGTTGGATATTGTGCTTGAGCTTCAGCCTTGTCTGTCAAAGCGCGGAAACGACGAACTGCGTTACGTGCAGTCTTTGCATAATAACGGTTGCGAAGTCTCTTAGCTTCGGTCTGACGGATTCTCTTAACTGATGATTTATGGTTTGCCATTTTAAAATCTTTGTTTTAAATTAAAATTGCTATTATTGTAGCCCATAGCAGAATCGAACTGCTCTTTCAAGAATGAAAATCTTGCGTCCTAACCGATAGACGAATGGGCCTCATTTCAATATTGCTTGAAAAGCGAGTGCAAATATAGGCACTTTTTCTGAATTGGCAAAATATATGGGCAACATTTTCACTTTTTCACCTCGTTTTTCTCAAAAAACGCCTTTTTAAGTGATTTTTAGCATCGTTTTATAGTGAACTTTCCGCTCTTTTTGCATAATTTCGCACAGGCAAAATAGCGAAATTTTCCACATTTAATCTCATGTGTTTATATGTATGAAAAAATGACCGGCATCGTGATGCACGTGCTGAAATATTCCGACAAGAACTCAATAGCCCACATCTTCACCGATGCGCGTGGGCGAATGTCGTTTCTCATTCCGCAGGGCAGCACCCGTGCGGCGCGCATGCGCAATGCCATGTTCATGCCGCTATCGATTATTGAGTTTGAGGCTCGTATCACTCCCGGCCGCGACATTGCTTCGCTGAAAGATGTGAAGACGGTGCATCAACTGTCGTCAATCTATGCCGACCCTGCTAAAAGCGCCATTGCGATGTTCATCAGCGAGCTGCTCACCCGTGCCATCCAAGAGAGCGAGCGCAATTCGCAGCTTTGGCAATATCTCTACCAGTCGGTTTTGCTGCTAAATTCCATTGAACATGGTGTGGCAAATTTCCACATCTGCTTCTTATATAACCTCGGAGCATTCCTCGGCATACAGCCCGACACCGGCACCTACCGGCATGGCTATTGGTTTGATATGGAAAATGGCGTGTTCACCGCCTCGCAACCTCCGCACGCACACGCGCTGCCGCCCGACGAAGCAGCCGCCTTGATGACGATTTCACGCATGTCGTTCTCGAATCTGCAACTGTTCAAGCTGTCGCAAGCCCAACGCAACAGCATTCTCGACACTGCACTCACATATTTCCAGCTTCACAACTCCACAGTAGGTGCAATGCGCTCCCCCGACATACTGCGCCAGCTATTCATATAACAGCCACACCCGTCAGAACCACATTGAGAAGTCTTGACGAGGCAGCTTGGAATTGGCTACGATGACCGCCACCTTCTCATTGCTGAAAGTCATGCCATAGGTGGCATTATCGCGGCATTCCCGCCATAGCGACATCATCAACTCGCTGCGGCCGAGATTGCGCATTATCACCACGCCCTTTCCCCTCAGCACTTCCGAGAGGTATGCCTTTACCTCAGCATATTCAGCCTCGTCATATAAATTATTGACAAGCACAAACGGCTCACCGGCATCGCAAGCGAACATTTCTCGCCCATTATCGGCTGCTGCCGCTGCACTTCCACGCTCCGAAACCAATTCTTCTTTATATCGAGATATAGCGTCCTGCACATTGCCGCTTTGAGTGATTTGTCCAGTATATGCCGAAAGCACATCATGAACCACAGGATAATCGCCAAGGTGAGCCTCACAAAGCACAAGATTTATGCGTCTCGACACCGCCAACACGCTTACCGACGACACTCCGTAGCTCGTACCTATCTGCAACACTTGCTGCGGATTGAAGTAATTGACCACACGGAATATCAGCTTCGCATTTTTCAGCGATATGATGCGCGGATGGCGCAGATGATGGCGTGTACGCACTATCACCGAGTGCCGAAGCTCGTCGAGTGCGGCATAGGCATAATAAGGATTCCGCTCACGCAGCACATTCAGCACGAAACGGAAAGCAAAAGGGGAATGGATGCCAAACCCCTTGCTATGCCTGTAACGGCGGAATGCCGTGCGATATCTTCGCAAACGCCCCATATCAGATGCTTCTGCCCCTTCTTAAATTACCAATTTCCGTATTCTTATTGCGCGCAGCTTTTACTATGGCAAGTGCCACAGCAGCCGCAAATGCTATATAAATCAATATTATGGAGATATATGCCATAGTCTCTGTCGTGCTGACCGACTCTGGGTCAAACACAAACTTGATAGTGTGGCTTCCGGCTGGGACTTTTATCGCGCGAAGCACATAATTCACTCGCCCAATTTCCGCATCCTTACCATCGATTGTAGCTTTCCAACCCCAAGGGAAATAAACCTCAGAGAACACAGCAAGACCACCATGCTGCGATGTGGCATGGTAAGTTAGCGCATTAGGCGCGTAGGAGGTCTCAAATATGGTGTCGTCCTCGGCTTTCGGAGAAACCACCGAGCCAAGCACTGCCTCAAATTTCCTGTCGGCCACCGCCTGAGTTGCTGCATCGAAGCGGTCCATGAACTTCATCTCTTCGGCTGGTGAGCCTACATAGCTTATGGAATTCACGAACCACGCATTACCCAAAGCATCGGGATTAGTATATGCCTCGCTGTCGCTCACAATTATATATTTTGTATTAAGCATATTGAACACCTGAGCATTGTTTTTACTCATCTGGTGGTCAATTAAATCTTGGTATCTTGTGAGCTTTGCCGCATGATATCCGCCCACAGCCTTATGGAAATAAGACGGCATAGCCTCGGCGAAATGCTGCTGGTCAAGAACACGGTAGTTCATGGCTGTATCTTGCATAATCTCCTTATCCACTGGTCGGGCTGTGAATTTAGGGTCATCAGCTGTGACATCTGTCATGAAAGAGTCGCTGTTGAGATAACGCTTGTTCACGCTCACGAGGTCGAAAAGCGTCACCACTATCAGCAGTCCGGCAGCGATTCCCGGCTTCACCTTGCCGAGCAGCATAATGAACAACACTCCAGCACCAAGCACAATCACAATAAGGCTGCGGAGCGCATCGGCTGAAATCATCTCATAGCGCACCTCTTGAATGGCACTGCACAACGTCGGCATCTGTTGCGCCACACCGCTCTCAATGAACTGCGCCTTCTCGCTCTCCGAGAACACATCGGTCATCGAAGGGGAAAAATAAACCACAAGGCACACTGCCGCTGCCACGCCAAACGCACCGAAAACGACCTTAGCCTTATCTTTCAGTATGGCAGGCTCGGTAATAATCTTATTGAGTGCAAGCATTGCGAGAAGCGGAATTGTGAACTCCGCGATGACGAGTATGCTCGACACCGTGCGGAATTTATTGTACATCGGGAAATAATCTATGAATAAATCGGAGAACCACATCATATTGTGCCCCCATGCAAGCATCAGCGAGAGGATGGTGACACCGAGCATAGCCCATTTAAGCTGGCCTTTCACTATCACACAGCCTATCAGGAACAGCACGAATATGAGCGCACCCACATACACAGGTCCATTGGTCATAGGCTGGTCGCCGAAATACTGAGGAAACTGCGACAGATATTGATAATCCTGCCCGGTAATCTTCCCGTTGGCATAAAGTTTTGCAGCCTCGGGAGTCTGTGCGAGCGAGAGCATATTGTTCTCTCCCTTTTCGGGCTTGATGGTAGCACCGCCCTTGAAGTTTGGTATGAGCAGCGTCATCGTCTCCGACTTGCCATAACTCCATGCCGTGATATAGTCCTTGTCAAGACCTCCAGCCGAAGCGTTGGCATTGCCACCCTCGGCAGGAATCTCCGAGTGTCCGCCGCGCATCGTCTCTTTGCTGTATTTATATGTATTATATAGGTTTGGCGAATTGGCAGCCACAGCAAGGATTGCAGCCACAGCAAGCACACCTGTAGCTATCCCCCACTGCTTAAACTTCTTCTCCACAACCGCCTTTTCAAGATATGCAAGCACCATGAAGAGAATCACAAAACCGAAATAATACGTCATCTGCACATGATTAGAGGCTATTTGCATCATCGCGAACAATGCGGCAACCGCTCCGCCCCACAGGTATCTGCCACGATAACACCATATTATGCCCGCTATTGTGGGAGGAATATATGCCAGTGTGACATATTTCCATATATGGCCTGCACCTATCAATATTATGAAGTATGTTGAGAACCCGTAGGCAATAGCTCCAAGCAATGCCACATACCACCGTGTGCGGCACGCAAGCATCAGGATAAAGAAGCCTATCATCATCATAAACAACAAGTTGGCTGGCGATGGCAGCCCAAGCCCATATATCGTGCCAATCCACGACACCAAACGGCTGCTTTCGTATGACGGCGAGATTTGGAACGTCGGCATACCCGAGAACAGCGAGTTGGTCCATCGGCTCACCTCGCCCGTCTGCGCTGTATATTCGGCACATTCATGCCCCACAGCAGCACCCTGCAGCGTGTCGCTCTGCCGAAGCACATTGCCCACTAAGGCATCCGGATAAAAATACAAAACCGAAATCAGTGCGATTATCACCACCGAGAGCAGCGTGAATATAGTGTTCTTGCTCTTCAACATTCCCATCAGGGAATTTCCTTTTTCCTGCTTAGATAGCTCCATTTTTAGCATTATATTTGAAATCGGCTGTAAAACTACAAAAAAACTGCCACACCACAAAATCCCAGCAAAACATACCCCCACTTTCCTTACCACAAAAGCAGCGCACTCTTGCGCAGATAAGACATTTTGCGGCATACTTGAGGAGATGCTTGGCAAATTGAAGGGGCGGAGGAGTTGCGGGTTGTCGAAATTTGCGTAATTTTGCATCGACAAGATATGAAAAAGGAATAATGATGTGACAATAATATGAATGAAATTGACGCTATTAAGAAATTTTTGAAGGCGAGATGTGTTGAACGCCTCAACATAAAGGCTGCGCTGATCGACATGGACGGCGTGCTTTACGACTCTATGAAGAACCACACGGCTGCATGGTTCCGAATGGCTACCGAGCTGGGAATCAAGAGCGAGCGCAACGAGTTTTATCTTTATGAGGGAATGACCGGTGCTGCTACAATCGACATTCTGTTTCGCCGTGCCTACAACCGCAACGCCACCCCCAACGAGGCTCGCGCACTATATGAGAAGAAAGCCGAGTATTTCAATGAGCTTGGCGAGCCTGTCATGATGCCCGATGCCGACCGTATGCTGGGCGTGCTGCGCGACAACGGCATACAGCGCATTCTCGTGACTGGCTCTGGGCAAAAGTCGATTCTTGAACGCCTCGACCGTGATTATCCCGGCATGTTTGTGGAGGGCAAACGCGTCACAGCACACAATGTGACCCACGGGAAGCCTAACCCAGAACCATACTTGAAAGGACAGCAATTTGCCGGATGCGACCCGGCAGAGTGCATTGTCATCGAAAATGCGCCTCTGGGTGTTCAGGCAGGCCACGCTTCCGGCAGCTTCACCATAGGCATCACCACTGGTCCCATTCCCGACGTTGAAATGTGGAAGAGCGGTGCCGACCTTGTGTATGGCTCAATGGCTGAATTTGCCGACGCGCTGCCACAACTGATTGAATTGGCCAAATCTACGACCTTATAATAAAAAGACCAAGAAAGCATTATGAATCACCAAACGATTATTTTCAGCAACGACGTGTGTGCAGCTTTAGGCAATGTGCTTGGCGGCATCGACTTCAATAAGCTGTTTGTCCTCACAGATGTGAACACACGTCAATTCGTCCTCGACAAGCTGTCGGGGAACCAGTTCATCGCATCGGCACACGCCATCACCATCAAAGCCGGCGATGTGAACAAGAACATCGACTCCACAATGGAAGTGTGGCGGCAACTTGGCAACAATAGTGGAACACGCAAATCGCTGCTCATCAACCTTGGCGGCGGTGTTGTAACCGACCTCGGCGGATTCGCTGCATCCACTTTCAAGCGTGGAATCAGGTTTGTCAATGTCCCTACCACATTGCTCAGCGCCGTGGATGCAGCCGTGGGAGGCAAAACCGGCATAAACTTTGGCGGGCTAAAAAATGAGGTCGGTGTGTTCAACGAGGCTGATGCCGTGATAATATCCACAAGGTTCTTCAAGACACTGCCGCTCGAAGAAGTGAAATCGGGCTACTCCGAGATGCTTAAGCACGGTCTGCTTCAGGACACATACACCTATGAGCGTCTGCTGGGATATGACTTCGAACATGGCGACGAGGAGCATCTGCTCGCGCTGCTGAAAGAATCGGTGGAAGTGAAAGCCAATATCGTGCGCCAAGACCCGCACGAGCAGGGACTGCGACGCGCGCTGAACCTCGGACACACTGCCGGACACGCATTCGAGAGCCACGCGATGCGCCGCAAACGCCCTATTCCTCATGGATATGCCGTGGCATGGGGGCTGGTGGTGGAGCTTGTACTGTCGAATATGACGTATGATTTTTCAAGCGCAAGGGTTCAAGAATTTGCACAGTTCATATACGAGAACTATGGAGCATACCACATAACTTGCGACGACTACAACGACCTGCTCGACCTTATGCGGCACGACAAGAAAAGCGAGCATGGAGAGATGAACTTCTCGCTTCTTGCCGGCATCGGCGACGTGAACGTGAACTGCGAGGTCTCGCCCGATGATGTGAAGAACGCTCTCGACATCTACCGCGACCTCATGCATATTTAATACTATTCGGTCATTGGAATTTTGCTTTTAATCTCGGCTTTCACTCTTCTTACGCTCGGTGAGGGTGAAAGCTATAATCATGCTCACGAGATACAGCGCGCCGAGTATCATAATCAGCGTGCTGTAGCCAAGCTTCAGCTCATTGATGATGAGATTCGACAACTGGTTGCCCGACAGTCCTGCCCATGCCCACGCACTTAGCGCAAAGCCGTGGATTGTGGATATTTTAGCCATGCCAAACTTGTTGCTCAGTATAATGGGCAGCGTAGAGAATCCGCCGCCATAACCGGCATTCACAAGACAAAGCAGCACAACCACCGTAGCCACGGTCATCGACATGAGCGGAGAGGCACATGCCACCACACTCGAAGCGAAAATCAGCACATACACCCACGCCTTGTCGCGCTTGAAGAAATCCGACAATGTGGAATAGCCAAGCCGCCCGAGCGTGTTGAAAACCGCAGTGAGCGACGACAGCAGTGCTATGCTGCCTATTCCTGTGAGCAGCCCGAGGTCTTTCTCATAGGCAATCAGCGCAAGACCGCATGTGATGTTAAGATAGAAAATTATCCATATCTTCAGATAATTCTTGTCGGAGATGATTTTCCAGCTTTCGCGCAAGCTGAACTTATCTGCCTCCTCATGCCAATCGTGCGGCTTATGGAGCAGGAACGACGAAAGCCCCATCAACACACAGCTTATAGCCGACATCGCATAGAGCGTGGTCTGCACACCACAAGCGGCGTTGCACCACTCGATGAACGGAGAAAACAGCACCTTCGACAGTCCGAAGCCGCTTATTGCTATTCCAGTGGCAAGCCCCTTGTTCTTTGAAAACCAAATCATAAGAGTCTTCACCGGGCTGAGATAGCCAAGTCCGAGACCTATGCCCATAACCATACCGTAGCACAAGAACAATCCAGCCACGCTGCGCATCTCTATCGACAGCGACGCTCCCACAAGTCCAGCACAAAAAAACGCCATCGAGAGCCTGCTCGACAGCGTCACATTCTTCTCCACCATTCTGCCGGCAAATGCCGCACTCATGCCGAGGAAGAATATCGCCAGCGAGAAAGCCATCTCTATCGAAGCTGTAGTCACACCCATAGCCGCAGCTATATCTCCCTTCAAAAGCGACCAGCAATAAACACTGCCGATACACGAATGAATCAACAATGCCGGCACAGCGGCATTAGCCCATTTGTTTCCCTGTTTTTGATTACTCATTAAAATAGTTTTTATATAGATTGTGTAAATTTCCGCTCTCGGTAAAATTTCGGTTTCACAACCGCAAAGTTACCCAAAATATATCATTTCCGCAACCGCCATCCCACCCAAGTTGAATTGCGCAGCGACACCGCAACACCGCCAGCGTAAATCACCTCTGAAAAAAAATGCGTTTTTTGAAGTTTTTACCGAAAGTTTTATTATATTTGCAATGATTTCTGTTTTACCTAAAGACACAGTGCAGCACATAACGAGATTAGAATATGATGCCATGCGAGTGTAGAAGGCAATGCCACGCCGAAGTATGAGTGCGCAATACAGTGCTACTATTATCATTCGGCTGGAGGCAGAAAGCAGAAATCATGACATATTAAGGCGTTTACTTCACGCTAAGTTTTGACGTTGAGAAACTTCGCAAAATTTCTGGAATAGTCGGAACATTGCAACGGTAGATGTCCTCGGGATGTGATAAAAATCACACCAATATCGGCGCAGCCCTATGTGTTGCAGCCTTATGCTGGCATATCGCTATGCGACATAAGCTGCAAGTATGTAGAAAGATGCGTCGAAAAAGGTGGAGCTTATATCATATCGGCGTGGGCTTCTGCGTTGCTCGTTCAACTATTCCGGGCAATGCGAAGGCCTCTCAACGTGGAACGGGTAGCCAGTATAGTTCCACGCTTTTTTGTGCCATTTCGAGACTATAACTTTAATAATACATGAAGCTGGAACTGCTTTATGGCTATACCAAAAACATATACCGACATAACGAGTGACTTGCGAACAAATGAATTTAATCCATACGAGTGCATTATCCCAATCGACTTTATTTGATATAATGTACCACAATGTATTCTATTGAAAGTATTGTAGCTCTTTAGTAAGGCTACATAAGATTCCGTCCTTACGACAAAAAGGCAATTGTTGAATAATTAAAAAATGATTTATATTATGAATAGGTTATTATTTATGAAAATAGCAGCTATTTTTATGGCTTCATTTGCATATATAAGCTGCACGGCTCATCCAAAATCGAATCACTCCGACTTAATTATGGGAAAAGATTCAATTGGCTACTCTAAGTTTTTAACTGATAGTATTCTTGATATAATACAAGATACACGTTACATAACTTGTAAATTGCAAGCATTGAATCCTGTTGATTCAGTTAGATCGGATTCTGTGAAAGTGATACCACAAAAAATGAATGCAATTGTATTGTTTTTGTTTTTTGATTCAAACAATTTTAAGTCAAATAGAGTAGTTTATGGACATTTTTCTTCATCAGCAAGATTTGTTTTCAAAGCATCAAAAAAACGTATAGTGTATTTAGAATTTGACTTTGGTTTAAGAAAATGGAGAATGCTTGATGCCACAGGTAAAATAATTTGTATTTCTGATATGGAAGAAACGAATTTACAGTTTTTACGCTTAGTCCGTCTTTTATTCCCGAGAGATATAACACTAAATTTAATGTTTAACAATTTAACGGTTACAACAAAATGAAAAAGATTCTAATACTTCTTTGTATAATAGTGTCTGCGATTTCAAGCAATGCACAAACCATTCATTGGCTTACTTTTATTGATACAACTGACCCTAATGTTGGCGCCATAGATATTAGAGGACGTAATATATTATACAACTATTTTATATGTGAAGTAAATGCGGCACTTAATAAGAAGGGATATAAATCTGATATACAGGATTTCAATGGAGTTCAAGTGACACCTGAGAATTGCAAGATGGCAATAAATATGTTGAATGCCAGCCCAGAAGATATAATTATATTTTATTATATTGGTCATGGAGGAAGACCTTCTACTGATACTGGCTATATGCGTTCACATCCGTTCCCTCAAATGTGTTTGGCTCAAAAAGACCAAACCAAGTTCATCCCATTGGAGTGGGTTGATGAACAGTTGAAAGCTAAAGGTGCACGCTTGACAATAACAATTGGTATGTGTTGTAATAATTTGGATAATCGCATAAGTGTTAAAGATGCACCTGATTTTTCTCCAAATTATGGACCAGTAACTATTAATAGTAAAAAGTTACAAGCTATAGAAGATTTGTTTCTGAATACAAAAGGTCATATAATTGCTACTTCTGCATCTCCATCACAAACATCTGGATGTATGCTTGGCTCAATGGGCGCCCCGATTAGCGACTTATATACTTTTGCGCTTTGTTATTTGTTTCAGCGACTTGATAAATACCCACAGATGACATGGGATAAGTTCTTAAATGCAATCAAATATTCTGTTAATGAATATAGCCATGGTACACAAACTCCCTTCCATAAAGGAAGTCTCGTTGCTGCCACAAAAGTTGGTGATAAGACTCAACGAGTGCCAACAGAAAAAGATATTGTCAAAACTCGAAAAGAACAAATTCCCAATTCAACAAAACGACAAGGAGATAGAAAAGCCACTGATTGGATTAATGAACTCAGTAATCATCTTAGTATCCTAATTAATACAAAATTGTCTTTCAATGAACGTCAGCGATTGGAACAAAGTTTAAGAAGTTTATTCTCTGATGCTGCAAAAGTCAAATTTATGGGACAGGATTCCGACAGAATAATTGACCAAATGACAGTGAAAGACTGGTTAGATATTTTAGCAACAAATCCGAATGGTCGAATTTTGAAAGTCGTTGTAACTGAGGGTTCTTTTGATAATGACAAAAAAATACAAGGGCTAAAAGTGAGAGAAATTTACAAACAATAATTGGACAATAAAGGGTGTATTAATTTCAATCTGTCATTACGCCCTCCTAAAAATAAGAAAAGATGAAAATAATAATTAAGATTTTTGCGATAATGTTGATATTCTGCAATTTGGCTTCTTCAGCAAATGCTCAGATATCAACAACTGATGAGAAAATGGTTCAACAACGAATCAGAGAACGCGTTAAGCTAATGAATGATTACATTTCATATATGGCAAACAAGACATATCCTTTGAACACGCGTAAGGGCTACAAATCAGCAGCATTACCTTTATTTATCAATAATTGTGATGGATATGAAGAAGATGGTATATGGAAAAATGGCGTTATTATGCAAGTTACATCTGTCAATAGATCCAGCACAAGCAATCTTCTTACAAAAAAATATTTTGACAATTTGATAAATATACGATATAGAGATGTAAGGGTCACATCTACAGAAATCGCTAATATGAAGGTGTCTGGATTAAAACAAATTGGGGCGAACAAATATGTATGTACATGTCAGTACGCTCAGTGGTTCTATGGATATGGTGCTGATGGACGGTCACGTTATGGAGACAAAACCACAAAACGTATAACTTGTTATGTGACGGCAGACGAAACTGAGGATGGCATTGAGTATATCATATTACTTGGAGACGCACAAGTGATAAGTACGGAAAACAATTAATTTAACTGTAATATTGAACAAATGGGTAAGCTGCTAAAATTATTGATTGTTTCTGCAATATTTATTTGTGGCAAGTCTTATGCACAAACATTAAAACTTGACACTTACATACAAGAAGCTCGTGTTGGTCTTGTTGATGAATTCATGAAACGGTTTAATGGTCAATCGTTTCATCCAGATTTAAAGGAAGACGACAGTAGTTTGCTAAAGAAAAATTTGTTGTCACTTTTTGATATATCCAGTTGTAGTAGCGATTTTGTAGAAGCTTCTGCTATGGTGGACGCAGCAATAGCTAATACAACAAAATTGAATTTCTCAGATAGTATATGGGTTGCGGTAGCATTGTGTAATGGAATTCTTGATAAAAAAATTGTTAAGTTTAGATTATACCTTACGGTTCAACACAGGATGAACAATATGTATAAATGGGTAATATCTAAAGCCGAGGGAGACTGTTTTAATGTAGAACATCCATATACAAAAAAGCAAATGATAATGCCAGATGATCATGAGACTAAGTTTATGTCCTTACATCGTATTACCACAGAACAACCTTTTAATGTAGAGCTGTTTATGTCGTCAAAATATAAATATGACGCTACTTCGGCATTCGTTTATTTAGTGCATAGTAAAAGATTGAAAATTAATTTTGTTGAAGACTTGGAATTTGTTTTTTTGCAAATTCCTGGATATGCATTTCATATTAAATATTTTGAACGAGAATCGAGTAATGCAGGTTGGCTAATCTCTAAATTTTACCGTTTTCCTGACAGGGAGAAACGGGTTTTACTTAATTCTTTGAATGTATATCAGGAAAAACATATTCCTACATATAAAGAACATGCGATAACAGATAAAGATATTGTTAATGCAGACTCAACAAGTTATAATAAAAATGTGTTTAAAATGCGCATTAATGAACGGTTGGCAGTATTGTTTGATTATATAAATTATATTAGGGACTCGAAAAACAACAATATTGCATATAGTGATTGTTTAAAGGAGCTTTTTGTTCCAAATACCGTTGTACATTTACGAAAAATAAATAATCCTGAAGTTGAGAAAACATCATTGGATGAACTTTTTAAAATAATTACTAAGGATAATTGCAAAATTAAAATTGATGCGTTAAGTGTGCCTCAATGGAATGATTCGATTGCTTCTGTTGAATCCGATGTGGCTACTCATTCTTTATCAGTGTCATCTGTATTATTATCTTTTGATGATGATAATAAACATGTGTATAAGCCGTATAATCAGACGTTGTATGTCTGTAAAGAAGATACTGAGGATGGGGTTGAATGGTTGCCTAAGTTTGGAGATTTATATATAACAGTCAAATAAAATAGTTTATATGAAACGAATATATTTTATTTTAGTATGTCTATTGGCTCTGCCGAATTTTATTGGTGCAAAGATGTCACCAAGAGAGGTTGTTGAGTCTTTTGGTAATAATCTTTCGGCTTGGTGTAAAACAAATGATTTCGGATATAGAAGTCAAATCATAAGCCTTTGCGATGGGCTAAAAAAATGTAGAGTGGAGGATAAAATCCTTACAGATTATCAAATGGAACACGGTTTTAGAGATTATTCAACATTTGTGCTTGATAGTTATTTAAATATGTGTCAGACGTTAATGTCAGATGGACTATCATTTCAAATGACAAATGTGAAAGTGGAAGAACAAGATAAGGATGCAGATGGACTGGATTTGGCATTTGTAACTGCACATATACGTTTGAGCGGAAAAATCAATCGCGAAGTGACAGACTTGTTTCTTGTTAGGAACAATAAAATTTCTGGAATTTACAGCTATAATTCTGGGTTAGGATTCTCGCATCTTCGCGGCAGTTTAATACAAGCTTTAAAAGTTGGAAGATATACTCATTCTTATGGATATCGAAATGGTTTTGCTGTAGTACGAAATGAGAGTAGAAAATATGGACTGATTGATTTTAAAGGGAATATAGTAATCCCATGTATATGGGATGATATTGATTATTTAGGTGGAGCTTTTGCTTGTACTGCAAATGAAAATAGTTGTTGCTATGACTTGAGATTTGGTGGTAAATCGACTCCATTATATCGAGTTCAAGATTTTATTGTTGGCAGAGAAGATAAAGTTATGACTTTTAGTGACGGCTATGCTGCCGTCCGCTGCGGTGAAAATGGGGATATTTGTCAGAAAAAGATTTGACATATAAAAATGTGAATTATTGCTTTGACAAAGCTGGACGATTTTTGGGTGGGTATGCATTCGTTAAAATAGGAGATTGTGGAGCTATTATTGATAAAAAATTTAATGTTATTTTAAAAGATAATGATATATACACAATACATTCTCGTTTTGATAATGGATTAGCTTGTATAAAGGATAGAAGAACGAATAAGTGGGGCTTCATTGACAGTTTTGGTAAAATAAAAATTCAATGTGCCTATGATCGGGTAGATGTCTTTTCGGAGGGCATATGTTGTGTCGAAAAATTTGATTATCCGAATAATAATTCAAACACTCATACAGGATGTATTGACAAAAATGGCAACCTTGTTATCCCATATGAATTCGTTGGTAGATGGGGCGATTTTGAAAATGGATATATTGAGTTGTCTAAAAAAATTGGAAATAGCATAAAAGGATCATTGGTAGATAGATTCGGGAAACCTCTTAATGGATTCTCTTGGAATTATGATGAAGTTAGATATTTCTGTAATGGTTTAGCTCGATATAAACAGAATGGCAAATATGGATTTCTTAACCGAAAAGGGCAAGTAGTTGTACCTGCGGAATTTGATATTGCAATGTTTTTTTATAATGGATATGCTTGTGTCGGTAAGGAAATAAATGGGACATTGAAATATGGATGTATTAATACATCTGGGGGGCAAGTCATTCCATTTATTTACGATGATACATTTAAATTTGAAAATGGAATTGCTTTAGTGAAGTTAAAAGGGCGAGTCGGTCTAATTGATGTGTATGGCAACAGTTATTTTTTTTAAACAAGGATGAAAACGTATTTGGATTAGAGATAGTTCAAGTTGTGTTTTAATGTCATTGAATTTATTAACATAAAATAATCTAGATTAAGATGAGAAAAAGAATTTTATTTTTAAGCGTGATTGTTTCAGCTTTTATGCTGCTATTATCCTGTGATAAGGGATGCGGATGCGGAGAAGATGTGATTGAAATAACAAATGTTACAGTTACTGTTAAGGTGAATAACGTTAGCTTGTCTATTACGAATACGCAGCCAAAGTTGGGAGAGGAATTGGTTATTAAGGGGGATGCCGGCAATGCGGCTGAAACTACGATGATGCTGCAATGTGCTTCGCTTGGCATCGATGAAGTGGTGAAAACTCCATTCATTTTAAAAAAAAAGATGACTGTGGAGGGAACGCATACGATTACAGTGAAATCTGATAGTGGTTCAGCTAATATAACCATAACTGTAACGAAGTAGCGCAAGCTTAGACCTTATTTGGTGGTAGAGCAGGGCAATGCAGACTGGAGGGGCGGTTGCCCTGCTTTGTTATGACGGCGGCAGCGGGTGGCTACCGGCAGTAGATGTAGGCAAGAGTGGAGAGGCTGATGGCTGCCCACAAGGCGATGCCCTGGATGAGGGGCTTGATGCCTACCTTTTTCAGCACGTCGGGCGAGAGTGAGGCTCCGATGAAGAAGAGCGTTATGGTGAGCGATTTGCGTGCAAATCCGTTGATGGCATTGCCTATTGCAGCTCCTATAGGGCTTGCGCTCAAGACGTAGGTGCTGAATATCATTGCTGCGATGAAGAAAAATATGAACCATGGAATGCTTATGCGCTGGCCTTTGTTCTTGAATATCACCGTAGTGACGAGTGCGAGCGGAATTATCCACAATGCGCGAGTGAGCTTGATTGTGGTTGCCACTTTCAGTGCCTCCTCGCCGTATGCCTGACCGGCGCCCACCACCGAGCTTGTGTCGTGGATGGCTATTGCTGCCCATGTGCCAAACTGCTGCTGGTCCATATTGAGCCAGTGTCCGATTACGGGAAATATGAACAGTGCTATGGCATTGAGGATGAATATGGTGCCGAGCGCCACCGACATCTCCTCGTCGCGAGCTTTGATGACTGGTCCAACTGCGGCTATTGCACTGCCGCCGCATATAGCTGTGCCTGAGCTGATGAGATAGGATGTGTTGCGGTCCACTTTCACCAGCTTGCGCCCGATGAACCATCCTAAGAGCATTGTGCCGAGCACTGATATTATGGTGAATGCCATTCCCTCTTTTCCCGATTGGAGTGAGGCCTGCAGGTTCATGCCGAAGCCGAGTCCCACTACTGAATATTGCAGCAGATATTTCGACATTTTTTTGTTGAACTTCGGGAATGTCTTGCCGAAGCCGAGCGCAAATATCAATCCCAAGAATAGTGCCACTGGAGGTGTCACCCAGCCTGAAGCGGCTTCGAGACCTTGCACATAGCCGAGCAGCAGACACACTGCCATTATCGCGAGCAGCGCGACATATACGATTTTGTTGTATTGTTTCATTTCGTGTGTTTGAATAGTGTTTGTGAAAAAATAGGCGACAAAGTTACGGAAAAACTTTGGTTTGACCTAAATCCTGCCATACCGATTTAGTGAATGTGTCATTTGTCGGCATATTAACGAGGGTATGTCAGTCAAGGATTTTTGGGGCTTCTGTGGGAATGTGTGTGCTTTTTATTCGCCATTCTTTGGGGTAGAGGTTGTTGGCGCGGCTGCCGAGGTTCTTGACGAATCCTATCGGCGTGCTGCGGTAAGTGAGTGCCACTATGCCACACGGAGCAGTGCCATCGAGCGTTATCGTCTCGCCGCGCATATATGCCATAGCAGTGGCATAATCCACCTCGCAGGTCGGGAATGCGCTGCGGCGGTAGGCTGTGGATAGCAACAGGGCTTGTGCCGGGATGTAGTCTTTCCCTTTGGCTGATGCCACTTCCACGCCAGCGTGTAACACATGCAGGTTGGAGCGCAGCAGCGCGATGTCGTCGTCGAGATGCGCTGGTGTAGCAACAATGCTGTCGCCTATTGGGGCAAAGGTGAAGCGGCCTTCCACCCATTGCTTCACGGCTTTTGGCGTTTGCGCTGGCTTGCCGGCATTTTTCCCTTTCCGGCGCAGCGATATTTGCCGAATAGGCTCATCGCCGCTTTTCCTTAGAACTGCCACAAACAGCCCCTCTCCCCTTGTGAGATGAGGCAGGAAGCGGTAGCAGTGGGCGGCAGTGCCAATGCCGCCGTGTATGTGCCATTCATCCGGCAGGTTTAGGTCGATGCTCTCGGCTCCGTATTCGCTCATAATGTATTCCACCATGTCTTCGTCTTCGGTGCGGTTGTAGGTACATGTGCTGTAGATGAGCAGTCCGCCCGGACGCAGCGCACTCCAGATGTTGTCGATAATCTCGCGCTGGCGATAGGCACACTGCCGCACAAGAGCTGGAGCCCATTGCGACACGGCTTCCTCATCCTTGCGGAACATCCCCTCGCCGCTGCAAGGCACATCGGCGGCAATCACGTCGAAATAGTGGGTCAGTCGGCCTATCGTTGCGCTGTCGTTGTTGGTGACAACGCAGTCGGGGTTGCCCCATTTTATCACATTCTCTTTTAGAATTTGCGCACGGTTGCCCATAATCTCGTTGCTGACGAGCAGCGAGCCTTCGGGCAGGGCATCGAGGGCGGCAGTCGTCTTGCCGCCGGGAGCTGCACACAGGTCGAGGTAGCGCACCGGCTCGCTGACGAGCAGCGACACGATGTGCTGCAATATCATTGACGAGGCATCTTGCACATAGTATGCGCCAGTCTGGAACATCGGGTCGAAAGTGAACGGCTGTCGCTTGTCGAGATAGTATCCGTGTTCACACCAATCCACGCGTTTGAGGTGCGAAGGCTCTACGGTGCATTTGCGGCTGCTGGTGCGAATCGATACCGAAGCATCGCTCTCGCCCACGGCGTTTAGAAGCTCCTCACATTCATCTGGCAGCAGGTTGCGCATCTCGTCAATAAAATCTTTGTGCAGTTCCATCTTTGATAAATATATTTATGCACAAATTTACGCAAATTCCGTAATTCGCACAAATATTAGGCTACAAGGTGTGGATTTATGCTTAAATTACACTTATTTTATGATAAATATTAAATGTTTTATGCTTTATATTGATAAAATTGTTACTTTTGCAAGCCGATTTGAAATTCAGCTACTGATATTGAGTCCAATTAGTCGGCGACAGAGTAACACAATAAGGAAAATTTAGACAATGATAACTTTTACGATAGCTTTGTTGCTCCTTATCGGGGGCTACTGCGTGTATGGCGGTTATGTGAACAGGATATTTGCGCCCGACGACCGGAAAACCCCGGCCATGACGATGGCTGACGGCGTGGATTATATACCTATGCCCACTTGGAAGCTGTTTATGATTCAATTCTTGAACATTGCAGGTCTTGGGCCAATCTTCGGAGCGATTATGGGCGCGCAATTCGGCACATCGTGCTATCTGTGGATTGTGCTTGGCACGATTTTCGGAGGCGCAGTCCACGACTTTTTCGCCGGAGCCATCTCCATAAGGCATAGTGGGGAGAGTCTGCCAGAGATTGTGGGGCGTTATCTCGGCAAGCGCACCGAGCGCGTGATGTGCATCTTCTCGATGGTGCTGATGGTGCTTGTGGGGGCAGTGTTCGTGTCGGGACCAGCCGAGTTGCTGGCAAACATGACATCCGAATATTTCAATGCGCTGTTCTGGATAATCGTCATCTTCCTCTATTATATGCTTGCCACGATGTTGCCAATCGACAAAATCATAGGCAAAGTGTATCCCATCTTTGCCATAGCATTGATATTTATGGCTGTAGGCATCCTTGTGATGCTCTTTGTGAAAAGTCCCGACCTTCCTGAGATGTGGAACGGTTTTGGGACTAAATATGAGAAAGCTCCCATCTTCCCGATGATGTTCATCTCCATAGCCTGCGGCGCGATAAGCGGTTTCCATGCCACACAGTCGCCGCTAATGGCTCGCTGCATGAAGCATGAGAAATATTGCCGCCCGGTGTTCTACGGAGCTATGGTGACCGAGGGCATTGTGGCTCTTGTGTGGGCTGCTGCGGCTACATATTTCTTCCACGAGAACGGCACAGTGAACGAGCTTACGGGCAAGACTTATTCGGGGGCTATGGTGGCTACTAAGATTTCAAAAGATTGGCTCGGTGCATTTGGCGGACTGCTCGCTCTGCTCGGTATAGTGGCTGCGCCAATCACGAGCGGCGATACGGCATTGCGGTCGGCACGGCTCATTGTAGCCGACTTTTTCCACATCGACCAGCATTCCATATCGAAGCGGCTGCTCGTCAGCGTCCCGATATTCATCGTCACAGTGATAGTGCTTGTGTATAGCCTGAGCGATGCCGACGGGTTCAAGATAATATGGCAATACTTCGCATGGTGCAATCAAGCTTTGTCGGTGTTCACGCTGTGGGCAATAACGGTATTCCTTGTGCAGCGCAAAAAGAATTATTTCATCACGCTCATTCCCGCACTATTCATGACGGCAGTGTGCAGCACATATTTGTGCATAGCACCCACGGCATTCAATCTTGGCTCTGCGCTGTCTTATTCCATAGGAGCAGCCTGTGTCGCCACAGCCATAGTGTGGTTTGTCCTCTGGCACCGCAGATTCTCCGCATCGCAGCAATAAAAGTTCTAAAATAGACTGCAATAAATACCTTCACGAATTTTTGATTTTGTTAAGACGCATAACAATCGAAGTTTGGCTTCGTCCCATTTTTTCTGCAATTTGTTTTATGCTTTTCCCTTCGCGATATAGAGTCATAAGGAATTTCTCTTCCCCTTTTGTCCATTTTTTATTAGCGTTAGGGTGCTTGAGATAGCTTTCATTGGTTATGCTTTCCGGATGAAGAAATTCATTTACGAAAACTGATGGACACCGCTTGCTGTATAGTACCATTGTCTTAACTTTCGCTCTTGTTATTGCGACATAAAACAACCTGCGTTCTTCTCCGAAAGGGAATTGGTCGCTTTGAGTCAAGACATAATCAAGCACAGGATCATCACTCATGAGTGAAGGAAAGCCATAAGTGTCCTTGTTGCACTGCAACAATATTACATAGTCGGCTTCAAGTCCCTTTGATTTGTGTACTGTCAAAAATTCGATTTTTCGTCCATTAATGATATAATAGAATTTATTCCTTTCTTTTAATGATTTGAACGAAAAAGACAGGTAGTAATCATCAAAAGAATATCGTCCCAACAGGAATATAGACTTGCCAGTAGGAATGGAAGAGATTAACTGTGTGATGATATTGCAATATTCATTCTTGCCGTAGGGATAAAATTCCAATTCTGTCTTTATGGTAGATTTGAATGTGTGAATATTTTTTGGTATCTGAGTCTTGTTTTTTTGGATAAAATTAGAGGACAGAGATACAAGCGGCTCTCCAAATCTATAGGTGGTTTCTATTTTACATACATCAGTTGCGCCAAAGAAATCTGAAAACCGATTAAACAGAGCCATATCACTGCCAGAAAAGCGGTATATCGATTGCCAATCATCGCCTACACAATATAATTTTGCTGGCGGATTTCCTTCACGCAGAACTTTAAGGAAGTTATACCTATCAATAGATATGTCCTGAAATTCATCGACTATTATGTAATCGAATTCTAATGGATGTGAGGACTGGCATATTTTTGTGGCAGAAAGAATGGCATCTGTGAAATCAATCAGACTGCTGCTGTTGAGGGCAGAAGTATAATGGCAGTACACAGTGTGAAAAATATTGCGTATAATGAATGCGCTTCGCTCATCTTTTTCCCTTTCAGCTTGTCTGATAATTTCATCAATGGATTTTCCGCTCGATTTTAGTAGTGTTATGAATGTGGCAACAAGTCGTATGAACGATTTCTCTTTTTTGCTATCTTTGGGTAATACCAAATCATATAACTCCTCATCGCTTTTTTCCGAGATGGGAACACCTACATCTTGTAATTGTTTTTTCAGCTTGTCTTTTATGTCTGTATAAAGGAAGTCGGCACTTGAAGTTACCAGCAGCGTCGTTCCAAATTTTTCGTGTGCAGCTTTCTTCCAAGAAATGCCATCATTATATTTTTCATTAGCCTCTTCGTATGAGATGTTTTTGTCTTTAGCGAACCATTCAGGAACAAGGCTATGCTCATCCACACCGAAGTGTTCTAAATATATGCGTTTGATGGTTCCTTGTTTATTGAAATATATGGAAAAATCGGGTCGGTATTGCGAGTGCATCTCATCTGCTACAATATGCTCATAAGGTTCTTCGTATCTGAATTTTACGCCTAAAGATGATAGCACAAAACATATTTTTTGTTCTTGTTTGCTTTTGACATATATGGTTTTTCCGTCCATATCAGGAAGCAAGGCTTTTAATCTTGCATTTTTTTGCTCAGTAAGTTGTTCAATCCTTTCATTTTTGCGATGTTCGTCGCTTGATTCATAAGCTTGATAATCGATGAAATATGTGACTATGCTTTTCATAAATACTTTATTAGCAGATAATTTACGATAGATTTCTATTATCAATGCATCGGAATTATCGCAAATGGAGGGCTTGATACCTGTAAATTTTCCGATAATATCAACAGCCAATTTATGGAATGTGTATCCTCTTAGTCCTGTTGTATTTATGCGTTCTGTAAGTTCTGCAGCAGCCTTGTTGGTGTAACTTATGAGTAATATCCTTTTCGGGTCTATCCCCTTTATTGATGTGAGGTATTTAACTTTCCCAATTATTGATGATGTTTTGCCACTGCCAGCACTGCTAACCACAAGACAGTTGTCTTCTTCTGAAATTATGGAGCGGCGTTGTTGGTCGTCTAACGGATAGTTTAGACAATGGTCGAAAAAATCTTTGTGCTTATCCAGCAAGGAATTGATGACATTTTCATTATGCTTGATTACGAGATTGCCAATATTCTGATAGTCGTCAATGAATTGTATTATATTTTCAGAAGGTGCGACTTTAAATGCTTTAAGCTCTTTTACAACCGACAAGGCTTCATTGAATAAGTCGGTATAGTGACTGACAAAGTCTTGTGATTGCGTTGCAGATATTATTGTATCAATAAAACTTTGGTTGAGGTCAAAAGGAATATCTATCGTCTTTCCGTCATTGTAGATGTTATTGTCGTGTAGATAATCCGCCCCTTTGAAAAAAGGAGTGACGGATTGTATCTTGACAGAAGTGACTGCATCTTTCTTTTTCAGGTGATTTCGTATTATGACTATCGTAATTGCTACAATAGTGGCAATACAGAATAATATAACAATGTATGTAGCTGGCATTTTATTTAATTTTGTTATTCGCTCTGACGTGTAAAAGCAGATAAAGGTTGTTGCGAATTTACTTTTTTTCAAGCGAATATGCAAGGGATGTTACACTTTTTCGACCGAATAAGTCGCATTCCGATACACTTTTCGGAATGAATACACCCATAATCACGCACTTTTCCAAGCGAATCAAATAAAAAACGTTTTTCTCTTTTATCTATGATTGGCTCGTGCTATCTTCTGCAAAGATAGGCTGCGCCTTGGCAGAAATGCTCAAATGAATTTGGCATATCCTGCTTTCGGTTTGCGCTGTTTTGGCATATTGGGAAAATTTATATGATATTATGGGAACATTCAGGTCGAGGGTGAGTGTGGGCATCGCAGTCGTGATATATGCGGTGTGCATAGTGACGTTTGCGGCTAATCTTGCGCTGTCGTTTAATTGGATAATGGCGGCGATGTTTGTGGCTGTATTGGCATTTGTGAGCCATAAAGATTGGGATAAATTGGTGTAATTCACTGGGAATTTTGTAACTTTGCAAAGTTTTTTAATCGAAAATTAATATAGAATACGAATATAAATGGAAAGAAGAGTTAGAGTACGCTTTGCGCCATCTCCTACAGGACCGCTGCACATAGGCGGTGTAAGAACTGCACTTTACAACTATCTGTTTGCTCGCCAGAACGGTGGCGACATGATACTCAGAATAGAGGACACCGACTCCACACGCTTTGTGCCGGGTGCTGAGGATTACATCAACGAAGCCCTCGCATGGCTCGGCATAGGCATTGACGAAGGTGTGCGCGAAGGTGGAAATTATGGTCCTTACAAGCAGTCGGAACGCCGCGAAATCTATCGCAAGCATGTAGATAAGCTGCTTAACGCCGGAAAGGCTTATATCGCATTCGACACTCCTGCCGAACTTGAAGCCAAGCGCAACGAATTGCCAAATTTCCAATACGACGCTTCCACACGCATGTCGATGCGCAATTCGCTCACTATGCCAGCCGATGAGGTTAAGGCTCTGATTGATGGCGGCGAGAAATATGTGGTGCGCTTCAAGGTTGAGCCTAACCGCGATGTTGAGGTAGATGACCTAATCCGCGGAAAAGTTACCATCAACTCTTCTATTCTCGACGACAAAGTTCTTTACAAGAGTGCCGACGACCTCCCAACTTATCACCTTGCCAACATCGTGGATGACCACTTGATGGAAATCTCACATGTGATTCGTGGCGAGGAATGGTTGCCTTCGGCTCCTCTTCATGTTCTTCTATATGAGGCTTTCGGATGGCTCGACACCATGCCTCAGTTTGTCCACTTGCCACTTCTTCTCAAGCCAGAAGGCGCAGGCAAAGGCAAATTGAGCAAGCGCGACGGAGACAAACTCGGTTTCCCTGTATTCCCTCTCGAATGGCACGACCCTAAGAGCGGAGAAGTGTCTTCGGGATACCGTGAAAAAGGTTATCTTCCCGAGGCTGTGGTCAATTTCCTTGCCTTGCTCGGATGGAATCCTGGCGACGACCGCGAACTTATGACTATGGATGAGCTCATCAAGAATTTCTCTTTCGCACATTGCTCGAAGAACGGCGCAAAATTCGACTACAAAAAGGGCGCATGGTTCAATCACGAATACCTGCTGAAAGAAGACGATGCCACACTTGCCAAGCTGTTCAAGCCTGTGCTTGCCGAAAATGGTGTAGATGCCGCCAATTTCAGCGACGAATACATCACTCGCACAGTCGCGCTCGTGAAGAGCCGCATATCTTTCGTGAGCGAACTTTGGGATCAAGCTAAATTTTTCTATGCAGCTCCATCTTCCTATGCCGAGAAGGACATAAAGAAACGCTGGAAAGACGACACCCCTGCAATCATGGAGGAGCTTATCGGTGTGCTTGAAGGCATAAGCGACTTCTCTTCCAAGCCAAGCGAAGACATCGTGCTGAACTGGATTACCGAGAAAGGCTACCATATGGGCAACGTGATGAACGCTTTCCGCTTGACTGTGGTGGGCGAATGTAAGGGTCCGCACATGTTTGACATCACCGAGCTTATAGGAAAAGAGGAGACAATAGCCCGCATACGCAAAGGTATTGAAAACATAAAGCCTGCCAATGCTTAAGCTACGACTCACCATATTGCTGGCATTTGCCGCCGTGGCTTCAGCTATGCTGCCTCAGCAGTCTCTCAAATGGAGCGTTGATTTCAACACGATATTCGAGAACCGCGAGGGCGACGACTATTATTCTCCCGACCAGACGATATTTATGACACGTTTGTCGCCCGAAATCGGCATTTCGATGATGAACGGCAAGCATAACATAGCAGGTGGCGTGTCGTGGATTCAGCCGTGCGGCAACGGATGGAGAGACTACAAGCTGTGTCCCACGCTGTACTACCAGTTCAAGTCTCCGACTTGGAGATTCGCATTCGGTATGCTGCCGCGCACGATGCTCATTGAGCCTATGCACACTGTGGTGTGGAGCGACTCTATGACATACAATCAGCCTAACCTGCGTGGAGTGCTGCTGCAATATGTGAAGCCGAAAGGCTTCTTCGAGCTGTCGCTCGACTGGCGCAGCTTGCAGACCGATACTCAGCGTGAAGCGTTCAATGTGAACTTCAATGGGCAGTGGAACCCATGCGGGGTACTTCTTGTGGGGGGACGGGCGCAGCTCAATCACCTCGCCAAGACACGCATCAACAACGACGACCAGAATGTCAATGACGACATAATGCTGAATCCATACATCGGATTAAACCTCGCCAAATGCACAGATCTTGACAGCTTCACCGTGAAAGCCGGTCCGATTGTACAGCTTGAGCGCGACCGCGGCGGCGATGGCTGGCAGAAACCTGCCGGCGTGCTTGTTGATGCCATCGCCGAATGGAAATGGCTCGGCATAAAAGAGACATTCTATGCCGGCAAAAACCTCTATCCACTGTACCCTAAATACGGCTCGCTACTCAATATGGGCGACCCTAACTATCAAGCTAAATTATACAGCAGGACCAATGTATATGCTTATATTTTCCGCAACCAGTTTATGAATCTCGAAGCATCGCTTGATTTCCATTACACGAAAGAGGCTTTCGCCTTTTGGCAAAAGATTGTGCTTCGTGTATATATCGACCAAAAGACATGGAAAAGCAGGTCTAAGACTTGCACACGCGACGAATATTTGAGGAATATATACTGATGCGCATATACAACTAACGAAGAGAAGAATATACCACCACTGATTAAGATGAATTTATTTTATAATATCGCCATATCGGCATATTCCATAGCAGTGAAGACCGTTGCGAGCCGCAATGTCAAAGCCTCGAAAATGATTGAGGGACAGTCGCACACGATTGCCACACTGCGCAGCAGAATTTGCAGCGGCGACCGATACATGTGGATTCATGCATCGTCGCTCGGCGAATTTGAGCAGGGCCGTCCGCTAATCGAGATGATTAAGCGCACCCATCCAGAACTGAAAATACTGCTCACATTCTTCTCCCCGTCGGGCTACGAGGTGAGAAAGAATTACAGTGAAGTCGATGTGGTGTGTTATCTGCCTTTCGACAAGCCCAAACTTGTGGAACAATTTCTTGATGCTGCACATCCCGAAATGGCTATATTCGTGAAATATGAATTCTGGGGCAACTATCTAAGCAGTCTGAAACGCCGAGACATCCCCACATATATCATTTCAGCCATTTTCCGCGAGAAGCAGGCGTTCTTCAAGCCTTGGGGCGGAATGTTCCGCAACATGCTTCACTGCTTCACCCACATTTTTGTGCAAGACGACAACTCGAAGAAGCTGCTCGCTGGAATTGGAGTGACCAATGCCACCGTTGCCGGCGACACCCGCTTCGACCGGGTAACCGACATCCTTGCCGGCTGCAAATCGTTCCCTATCGTGGAAAATTTTGTTGCCAGCAGCAAGTTCACTATGATAATAGGCAGCTCATGGGAACCCGATGAAGATGTTGTAATCCCATACTTCAATGAACATCCCGAGATGAAGCTGATCATAGCTCCGCATGAATTTGACGACACAAGGCTGCAAAACATCATCGCACGCATCTCACGCCCGACTATTCTCTACAGCAAAGCTACTGAAGACAACGTGGCTGGAAAAGATTGCCTCATAATAGACTGCTTTGGTATCTTGTCGTCGTGCTACAGATATGCCGACACAGCATACATAGGCGGCGGATTCGGTGCGGGAATACACAATGCGAATGAGGCTGCCGTGTATGGCATCCCAGTGATTTTCGGTCCTAACTACAAAAAATTCCGCGAGGCACATGAGCTTATCGACTGCGAAGGCGGCTACACAATAAACGGCAAAGACGACTTCAAGGCTATAGCCGACCGTCTTATTTCCGACAAGGAATATCTTGCGAAGCATGGCAAGATTGCCGGCGATTACATACACAGCCATCTCGGTGCCACAAAACGCATTTTCGACTATATATTCGGCAAATAAAAGGACTTGCTGATTCTGCATAAGGATGAAAGATATTATTGACACCCGGCGGCGCAACCTGTCGAAGATTGTATTGGCTTTCGACTCCTTCAAGGGGTCTTTAACCTCAATCGAAGCTGCCGAAGCTGCCGCCAAGGCGATACATAACGTGATGCCGGATTGCAAAGTTACCACTGTGCAGATTGCCGACGGCGGAGAAGGCACAGTAGATGCCATTTGCGCGGGCGGCAATCTGAAGCCGGCACGGATTGAATGCGATGTGCATGACCCGTTGATGCGCACAATCTCCACATATTACGAAATCCTATCCGACGGCACCGCCATAATAGAGACGGCAGCGGCAAGCGGGCTCACTCTGCTCTCGCCCGATGAGCGTAACCCTATGCTCACCACCACTTTCGGCACAGGGGAGCAAATACGCGATGCCCTGAATCGAGGTTGCCGCAAATTTTTGATGGGTCTTGGCGGAAGTGCCACCAACGACGCTGCAATGGGTATTCTTGCCGCACTCGGATATGGCTTTGCCGATGCGTCGGGACGAGAATTAGCCCCAACAGGCGACAATCTCGCCAAAACAGAAAAAATAATCACCACCAGTGCCGACAGTCGTCTTGCCGAATGTTCGTTCACGCTGGCTTGCGATGTTGAAAATCCATTTTGCGGCAGTCTTGGAGCTGCCCACATATTCGCTCCGCAAAAAGGGGCGACACCAGCTCAGGCGGAAATGCTCGACAATGGCATGAGACACTTTGCCCAGCTCCTTAAAACCACATTCCACACCGACATCGCAGCCTCAGCAGGAGCTGGCGCAGCAGGAGGAATCGGCGGCACGCTATGTGCAGCTCTTGGCGCACGTCTGTGCCGTGGCATAGACATTGTGCTCGACTATGCCGATTTCGACAATGCCATTGCCGACGCTGACCTGATTATCACTGGTGAAGGCTCAATCGACGAACAGTCGGGAATGGGGAAAGCGATAAGCGGAATATTGAGCCGGGCAAACCGCCAACATGTGCCGGTTGTGGCACTTGCCGGGTGCGTGAACGGAGCCGAAAAGCTCAATGAGCTTGGACTTAAAGCAGTGTTCTCGATACAGCAACGCCCAATCTCCCTCATTGATGCCATGAATACTATGACGACTGCCGAATGCATTTATTCCGTGACAACTCAGATGCTGAAGTTGCTAATATGAATTATTATTCTTAACTTTGCTATTCACAAGCAGTTATTTTTTTGATTGAATTATTATGATGAAAGAAAATATTACTGAGATATATGAGCGCAGTTTCAAGGAAAACTGGGATTTGCCGGCTCTCACCGATTATATCGACGGCAAAACGATGAACTACTCCGACTTTGCGAAAGAAGTGGCACGGCTGCATGTGCTGTTTCGCCAATGCAAAGTGAAACGCGGTGACAAGATTGCCCTTATAGGAAAAAACACATCCACTTGGGTCACTGTGTTTATCGGCACCATCACCTATGGAGCTATCATAGTGCCTATTTTGCAAGAGTTCAACCCTCACGATGTTCAGCACATCGTGAACCACTCCGAAGCCACAATGTTATTCTCGAGCAGTGCCATCTGGGACAATCTTGAACTCGACAAGATGCCCAATCTGCGTGGTGTGATTTCGCTCGACGACCGCCACCTGCTTGCCGAACGCGATGGCGAGACAATCGGGGCGTGTCTGCGACAGCTTAGCCGCAAATTCCGTTCTGTATATAACAAGGGTTTCAGCCCGGAATGTGTGCATTACCAGCCGCTTGACAACGACAAGGTGCTTGTGTTGAACTACACATCAGGCACCACAGGCTTCAGCAAGGGTGTGATGCTCACAGGCAACAACCTCGCCGGCAATGTGGTGTTCGGAATCAACTCCAAGCTGCACCGACGCGGCACACGCTGCGTGTCGTTTCTGCCGCTGGCACACGCCTACGGCTGTGCATTCGATATGCTCGTGCCACTTGCTGTAGGCTCGCACATTACCCTGCTCGGCAAGATTCCTTCACCGAAAATTTTGCTTAAAGCGATGGGGGAAATCCGTCCCGACCTTATTATATGTGTGCCGCTCATTCTTGAAAAAATCTACCGCAAGCAGATTGTGCCGATGCTATCCCGTCGAGTGATGCGTTGGACACTCGCCATACCATTCCTCGACCGCCAAATCTACGGTCAAATCCGCAAAAAACTTGTGGATGCTTTTGGCGGAAGATTCGAGCAGGTGATTGTGGGCGGCGCACCTCTCAACGCCGAGGTTGAAGATTTCCTATATAAAATAGGATTCCCTTTCACTGTGGGCTACGGAATGACCGAATGCGCGCCTCTGATAAGCTATACCCACTGGAAGGAATTTGTGCCGCACTCTTCGGGAAGAATCTTGCCAGGCATAATGGAGGTGAGCATCGACTCCGATGATCCTCAAAACATCGCAGGCGAAATCCGCGTGAAAGGCGAAAATGTGATGAAAGGATATTATAAAAACCCGGAAGCCACAAAAGCCGTATTGAGCGACGATGGATGGCTGAGCACCGGCGATGTGGGAGTGTGCAGCACTGACGGCACTATCACCATACGCGGCCGCTCGAAGACTATGCTGCTATCGGCCAACGGACAAAACATCTACCCCGAAGAGATTGAAGCCAAGCTCAACAATATGCCATACGTCATGGAAAGTCTTGTAGTTGAACGTGAAGGGAAACTGGTGGCGCTCGTATATCCCGATTTCGACGCTATGGATGCCACAGGCGTGAGCAACGACCGCCTGCCCGAGACAATGGAGGTGATACGCAAAGATTTGAATGAAATTGTAGCCCCCTATGAGCGCATCTCACGGATACAGGTTATCGCCAACGAGTTTGAAAAAACACCTAAGCGCAGCATCAAGCGATATTTGTATAATAATTAATCGGTTATGTGTAATATTGCAAGGCTGAAGTGAAAATAATGTTAAAAGCTGAACATTTATATATTTATTACATGGTGATTTTCAAATCATTACATATTTTATCAATAAAAAAGATGGCTTGAGCAATAAAATTTTCCGAAAAAATGTTTGTATATCACATTTTTGTTATAACTTTGCAGTGTTTTTGAAGCATAAAAATATTGTTTTATTATTTTAAAATTAAACGAAAATGAAAAAGTTAGTTTTATTACTTGCTGTTGTATTTAGTGTATCATTGTTCTCTTGCGGTGGTGCAAAGAACGCTGACGCTAACGCTGATTCTGCTGCTGTTGATTCAGCTGCAATCGAAGCTGTTGATTCTGTAGCTGCTGATACAGTTGCTGCTGATACTGCTGCAGTTGTTAAATAATTTTAGCAAGTAACTAAAGAGTTTGAAGCTGCTTTCCTCGATAGAGGGAAACAGCTTTTTTTGTATCAAAAAAACGACACATCTCTTATGAAAAGGTTTACCATATTCTCGCTGATGCTCTCGGCCATTGCACTAAGCTCATTTGCACAAAAAGTGAAGAGCATTGAAGGCGAATACACCTATATGCAGCCTTCCGACGAAAGCCTTGAGATGGCAAAGATTAAGGCTGTGCAAAAAGCCCAGATTTCAGCCATAGCACAAAACTTCGGCACGACGGTAGTGAGCAAAAGCGTGATTAATGCCGACAACTCAAAGATTTCATACACCCGACTTGGCGAGAATGAAGTGAAAGGCGAATGGGTGGGAAACACTCGTGAGCCTCAATTTGAATATCTGATGGATTCTGCCACCGGCCGATGCATCATAAAAGTGAGAGTGTGGTTCAAGGCAAGGGAGATAGTATCTAAAGCCGTGGAAGTGGAGACAGCTCTGCTGCGCAACGGCACTTCGCTCAGGAACGAGGACGACACATTCATCTCAGGCGACCAGATGTACCTTTATTTCAAATCGCCAGCCGACGGTTATCTTGCGGTGTATGAGATGGGAGAAAATGATGTGGCAAGCAGATTGCTGCCATATAGCCGCAGCCGTATGAATTCCTACCGTGTGGAGAAGAACAAGGAATATGTAATCTTTTCGCCGAAGCATCTTTATAACGGTGAGCAAAAGAACGATGTGGACGAAATAGTGTTCACGGCAGCGAAGAACGTGGAGAGCGACAGGATATGCGTGCTGTTCTCGCCCAACGAGTTTTATTGCCCCACCGACACCGACGGAGGAAGCATATCGGGCGAAAAAGTGGGGTTGAGCGGAAAGTTGCAGTTGCCAAGGCAGCTACCATTCGACAAATTCCAGAGATGGCTCACCGACAACCGGCTGAAAGACGTGCAGCTACGCTATGTGCCTATCGACATAGAAATACACAGAAAATAATACGCAACAACGGCGCAAGAGTCATCCCGACCATTGCGCCGTTCATTTTCCAAATAAAAACTTTCAAGAAAAATTATTTTACTAATACCATTATTGCTTCTTTATTATTCATCCCACGCATCGTTATGCCCACTCCGGCATAATATATTGTGGCATCGCAAATGGTGTAGCGCCGACCGCTGGTCTCAATGTAGTCGCCAGCCACAGGCTCGCTGAAGCACACCGCCGAAGCCAGATGCCCGGGATAGTAAATAAGGGCAGTCGGCAATCCGAGCAAATCGCGCACTATGCGCGTGAGCAGAATAGCGTGGTCCTCGCAGTCGCTGTATGGATAAAAAAGCGTCTCATCGGGGAAGAACGCACGGTCGTAGCCCCAAATCTTGTCGTCATATCCATATTCGAATGTCTCAATCATATCCATGATTATATCAACTGCCGCCTTTTGGCTCTTGCCTTTTATGGCTGCCCGTATGGCAGGATATACCGTCTCGGTGGCGAGATGGCTCATTGGAGCCATCGCATAATAGCCCCATTTTGAATACGAATCCCCTTCGGTGAGCGGTGCCGGATATGTGTTGTAGAAGTCAATCAGGTTTTTGTTGATCTTATAGTCAAACTTTATCGACGGATAAGAATGCAACTGCAACTTCAAGTCGCGTACCTGATTCTCGGCAAACCGAGGCTCTTCGGAGATATACAGCGACATCGACTTCTCCTTAGGCATGGCATAATCGCACACATAGTATCTGTTGTCGCCGTCCTTAGGCGCACCTATCACATAGTAGCGCGTTTTGCTGTCATTTTGCAGCGTTATATATGGGCGGTCGATCATATGCTGGTCGCAAGCCACTAAATTATAGAGTTTGTCGGCTGTGTCGAAAGCATATCTCACCTTGTAGCCCGACATACAGAACAGATAGCCGGTGAGCAATGTAGCCTCATTGGTGTCCTTTCCAAGGAAGGCTTCACCAAGTGCAGTCAAAGCTTGAAGATAAGCCCAGTCGCACAGATGATACTGCTCGCGCATATCAAGGCACTGCTGAAGCACAAGATTATAAGTGTCGTTGTCGGCAATCTCCTGTATGGCATCAGCCACACTATAATTGTCGCTGCCATCAATCTTGAACCGGCAATCATCGTCAAGGCTCACTCCCACCTCAGTGCCAAAAAATGTATATTTCAGCGTCAATTCAGGCTCTTCATCCTCATCAGGAATGATTATCGGCACAAATGGCTGCGGCTTTATGTCGGGAGAGATTTTCGGTATCTCCACAATCTCCTTCACCTTTATCTTTCCGATAGGAGCTTTGTAGCCGTTGTCGCGAGGCTTCGGCTCTTCTTTCGGAGCTACTTCCTGCTTAGGGTCTTCTTTAGGGGGCACCTCTTTTTGAGGTTCTTCTTTTGGTACAACCTCCAGTTTCGGCTTCTCATCAGGTGTCACCACGGGTTTGGGATTTTCTTTCGGAGAAGGATTGTCATTCAATATTATAGGACCTATGGAATTGTCCTTAGGCTTTGGGGCGGCAGGCTTCGACTTCAGACCCAGCCATGGCTTCTTTATAGCCTCAACATAGTCGGCAATAACGCTGTCGCGATACTCTACATACCGCCTGATGGCTTCATCGCGCGCATCGTCGTAGCCGCTTTTTGCCCGCTTGGTGTATTCAGCGAACGTCAGCGTGTCATTGTCCATCATCTCAGCCATGCGGTTCTTGAAGTTGCCCGATGCGGAAGATGCCCCCACACGACGCTGTGCGATGACCGATGTCGAGACAATCCCGACAGCCAATATTGCTATTATTGATTTTAAGCCTTTCATTATTTATCCCAGCCCTGCTCGTCGAGCTTCTTCACAATCTCGTCGCCACGCTTCTTCAAGTCTTCGCGTATGGCGCGTTTAGCAGCCTTCACACCCTGTTCGCGGTCGGCAGCCACACTGATTTGCACTATATAGCCGCCACCTTTTATCTCTTTATGGATTTCCGTCACAAGTATTGTCTGCGACAAGTTCTGCGACACCAAGCTGCGCACGCCCTTCGAGGTTTGAAGCACTGAAGCCACAGTCTCACCCTGCTCGTTGCCAAGAATACTCTTAGCCTCGGCTGTGATTGATGTCTCAAACTGGCTTGCCACATCGAGGCGAGCAAGCTCCATTGCCTGCATTCGTGCCGCATCATAATATTGAGCTTCCGACTGACCTCGACCCACGGCATACTTGCTAAGCCCATTGGCATCCACTTCTTTCTGGAAATAGATGGCACGCTGTAGCTGCTCTGCCATAGGCATTGCGCCGAAGGCTACCTTCCAGCCCTCTTTCTCATATTTTTTAGCCTGCTTTTTCACTTCTTTGGTAGGCTTATACTCAACTTTTACATTATTTGAAAACAATTGTGGAGCAGCAGTCACGAAAGTCGCACCCATAGCCACAGATAGAGCTATAACAATAGCCGAAAGTTTTGAAATTTTCATACGCGATAAAAGCATTAATTATATTATTACTCGATTTTTTGCTTTGATTTATGTCATACAATATTCATCACATAGCCACACCGCCTCAGCCGGCACAGCAAGCTTGCAGTATGCAATTATTTTTCACAAAAATAATTGCAATTCTCTTATTCACAAGTAGCTTGCATGTTAAAAAAAGCTAACAAAATCATTGCTTTTCAAGTATCTTTTTGAGCCATAATACTCAGCCACACATTCCTATGAAGATTTAGCACAAAATAACACACACTAAACCTATTTTTCTAATTATTTTTCAATACATTTGTAAAAACATATCAAATTCCATTCAGTAATGTCAAAGAAAAAGAAAGCACAGAACAAGCAAGAGGCATCTATGTCGCCAGAAAAATACATCCGCACAAAAGTCCGCTCACTTGAAATAGGCAAATGTTACAGGACAAACGACATTAACGGTGATGGTCTTATTTATGTCGTCATAACAAGAAACCACAATGGCGGGAAAAAAAGCGTTGGGGCATTTCTCGTTGATGAATATTGTCTCGGAGTGAAGGATGCCTTTTGTAAACTTCGCTTTGACGATGATGATTATGATGCCTTTCTTGACCGATTAACCAACTATGCTGATTTGGAGGGAATAAGTTATGAAGAAGCCCACAATCTCGTGTATGGAGCAATTGCGTTTGCCGAAGAGGCTGGTATAAAGCCTTGTTCACAGTTCTCGCTCGCCAAATATTTTTTGGAAGAGGACACCGATGATATTCCCCTCATTGAATATGAGTTCGGAAAAGATGGCAAGCATTTTCTTGTGGCTAACAACAATCTTGAACTGTCGAAATATCTTCCCATACTCAACAAAAACATTCCCGGTCGATTCAAATTTATGGTGATGGAAGATGACGTGAATGAAGATTACTCTCCATCAAAAAGAACAACCGAAGAAATATGGGGACAGCCCTACACCTACAAGCACCCAGATTACCCAAAAGAACTTAATTTGGAGAATCCGGAACTCCTCGACATTACGGCAAACCCCAAGAATGCCGATTTTCTGACCGATGAGCTTATCGACAAGGTGCTGGCAATGCCTCGTGAAAGCACCCGGCGCGACCTTGAACAGATATTGCTCTACAGCATAGGGCAATCGTGCGACGGAATAACCGAAGAAATGGAGAAAAATGAATTTTCAGCCGTAGTGGGCAACTGCATAATCCTGCTCGGAGAGGTAGGCAACAGCACAAGCAGCCTTGATGCCGTGCTTGAGACTATGCGTCAGAATGACGAATTTCTTGAGTATCACATCTGCGACTCAGGTGAGGAAATTTTCACCCCAGCTATCTACAAACTCGGCAAAGACTGCCTTGACCGTCTGATGGAATTTATGAAAGAAAGCGGATTTATCAACTTTGAGAAATGCTACATCGGCACGGCATTGGAAGAATTGGCGCGGCGCGATACCGACCGACGTGAAGAAGTGGAAAAATGGTTCAAAGAGTTCTTCGAGTCAGTAGTTGCCGATTACCCTGAAATAGACTACACCAACGCGTCACTAAACGATTTGTTAATATCCAATGCAATCAGTCTGCATTTCACAGAATTGTTGCCTGCGCTAAAGCAGATGTATCGTTTTCCAGATTTGATTGACCTATCAGGTTGCGGAAGTTTCTCGACAGTTAAGCGCGACATATCAGATCCAGAATATGACTGTTACGCAGATGCACTAATCGATGTCCACGAGATATACCACAAGCTAAAGGAATTCGCCGAATACCATAGCTGACTTTATAGGAGCTGCGAAAACTCATCTCGGATATCCTCGGCATCGCCAAGATTGAAGCCGGGCGTGGTATTGCAGCTCACGCACGCCCGGCTTCAATCTTGGTCCTCACATCTCGACTGAGATGTCGGGATTTATTTCGGTCAATGTCTTGACAAACATATCTTCGCATCGTGGCGATACTATCACATATTTTCGCTTGCCATAGCACAATCTCAGACGATACATCGACGCAGCGGGCGCGCTCTCAATGGAGCGTGTCCTTGTGATGCGATACACCGAGCGAATGTCGAGATTAGACTCAAAAAACATGCCGCTGCGAATGTACAGATTATGCCCGTGAATCACATAGCGCGTATTGAACATAATATCGCTTACAAACGCCAGCAACGCAACAAACACCGCCGCCATTATCCAATTAAACGACAGCGCAAGATTAGCCGCAAACGTCACTATGCACACCGCATATATCACGACTGCGATGCCCACACTCACCCTCGACCTGAATGCCCCATAATATCCTATAAATTTTCCCAATATGCCAAAACAGCGCAAACCGAGAGCAGAATATGCCAAATCCATTTGAGCATTTCTGCCAAGGCGCAGCCTATCTTCTGCAAAGATAGCACAAGCCAATCATAGATAAAAGAGAAAAGCGTTTTTTATTTGATTCGCTTAGAAATAAGGAATATATTTCAGGAAAGGTCTGATGTATAGTTCTTCCATTTTGGCACATCTTTCCTGTGCGCTTTGAACGAAACAACGAAGATATTCGGTGCACCAATCTTTCATTGTACCATTCCATGTTTGGTCTAAATCTGAGACATGGAATTGAATTTGCATAGCTGCCGCCCAATTTATGTATAAAGTTGAAGGAGAGGCTTTGAACAGTTCTCCATGCGTGGCTTTTCTGCATTGGAGCACTCCATTTTCTTGGTCTTCAATCCAGTCCACTTCTATATAATGCAATTGGAATATGTCATAATCATCGTTGTCGATCATTCTTGCGCACATTTGCGCCACTTTGTATGCCGATATGATGTTTGGAGCTTGAGCCGATTTTGAGACATTGCGCGTCTTTACATCTATGAAATCATAGTGACCGTTATCAGTGAAGATAATATCAGCGGTATCGTTTTGCTTTTCTTCAAATATGTTGTCAGGATTCCAACTCTTGGTGGCTTTTTCGCCTCTGCTTAATAGAAATAACACCGTAGGGGATGAAAAAAGAGCAAATCGCTCTTGCACGGTGATTACCTTTGGATGTTTAAGGAAAATATCATTCAAATATTCGTATTGCTTGAAAATCTTACCCGGATATAGCTTTTTTAAGTCGGAAAAGACTTTTTTCTCAAAAGGCTCTCCAGCCGCATGTCCTGATAGAGTGCCAGCCGAAGCTTTGTTAGGGCGTTCAACAGTTTCTCCAATTAACTGCTGTGTAAGATTGGCATAGTCGATTTTTTTCATGAGAATAAAGAATTGAATTCAGTTGTAAGATTATCTAAAATTGATGCATCATGATTTTTGAGATAGGATTTCACGCCATGTGTAATATTATCGTGTATTGCAATCTCTCTTGGATTGTTCCAATCAATCATTCTGTAAGGTATGCTTGCAATAGGTGCTTCGGAAAATTCCACAATCTCACCTTTTATGATACCATTGTGCTTTAGCCAATTGAACACATATTTGCTGTTTAGAAAAAACAATATGTATTCAATAGATTCGTTGCAAGTGTCTTTCTTTACAATTCCAGTAACATCTTGAAGTGGATAATATCCTGACGGAGCTAAACAGAATCTAAAATAATCCTTGTTGGAAATACGCTCTTTGCATGGAATAAATATCTTGTCGGTTTCTTTGTCGAAAAGTTTTTTGTTTCTTGGAAACACAAAAGCCCAATAGGGTATATCTCGATGATATAAGTAACGTTTATTCAATTTACTTATATTAGGCTGTAACTGAGCATAGAAGTTTGGGTAATATGTTTCCAGTTCCTTCTCGGAGATATTTTCGGGAAGAAATATATATTTAGAAGTGCCTTTGTGGCTGAACGCTTCAAGGTCTTTTGCTTTCAGGACATTGATAGTACACTTCATTTCTTGCATTGATAGGCTCTCATTTCCACTTATCTTAAATGCCGCATCAAGTCCTGATACCATACCATTGCCAATGTCGCATACTTCGCCTATTCGATGTGTTGATTGTTCACCAAACAGATTGCCCGATTTGTATGAGCAGTGCGTTTCAAAGCGGCGCATATCTTCTTGTGCTTTTTTCGTTGCAAGAATCCATCTTCCTTGTTCTGTGAATTGTGGAATTGAAATGCTGACGAAACATTTATGGCTGATTAAATCATCGAATGAAGGGACTCCTTTACCAGAATACTTATATAAGTCGATATTTGGCTTTTCAGCAGATAGACTTTTGATGTATCTGAAAATTACAAAAGATGCTGTCACGCCTTGGAACAATGGAGATTCTTTAAAATGGTATATTTCAGAGAAATATCCATGTTTAATCATATATTCACGCAATGTCTTGGAGTGTGTCGTATTCATCCAGTATTCAGTGCAGATGAAAATCAATTCACCGCCTTCCACAAGCTGCTCAATACTTTTTAATATGAAGATAAAAAGGTAGTCGCAAAGATTATTGAAGTATTTTTGCCATAAGTCGTTGCTTTCAAGCTCATTCTTTAATTCCTGTTCGATATTTTTCCATCTTATATAAGGCGGATTCCCTATGACGACATCAAATTTTTCAGTTATCGGAGAGGAAATGAAACTGTCATATTTTACGAAATTGAAAGGGTTTGATAGAGTCCGATCTATCTCGTATGCGCTGATGTTATTGAATCCTGCTTGTTGGAGTGCGTGCAAAAATATGCCCTCACCGCATGAAGGCTCTAATACCTTTGCATTTTTGGGATGGGCCACAAGTTGTGTCATAAATTGGGCTATCGGCTTGACAGTGAAATATTGTCCATATTTATTCTTTGTAGTACTCATTTCTTATTTTGCGCAGAATGAAATGTAATTCACCAGAAATGCCTGTATCTTATTTAATGGCTATCTGGAATTGCAATATGCAAAATTAATAAAAAACGGCAGAAAGTGCAATTGGTGCGAAAATTGACGGCACAGCAATCTGCTTTGAGCTTTTTTGTGGTCTAAAAAATAAGAATGGCCTGTGGACAATCGTTGAGAAGAGTTGGAGGAAGGTTAAATCAGAGCCTTGGCGTGGAATGGGATGTAGATTATCAGCAGTGCTGAAATTACCATCATTATGCAGGCATCGATTTTATCTACCATATTTTTCTCTTCAGGGCTGAGCCATCGCCATGAGGCTATCACAGCAAAGCAGAGCATTGCGATGGATTCAAGTACAAGTGCCAGTATGGCTGGCATTGTCGGGTCACTTGCATAGATGAGGCATGCTCCGAAGATTCCGCTTATTATGTAATCTGCCACACGGAATGCTTTACGCCACATTGTGCTTTTTTTGTTGCCCGCTTGCAACTGCTTGATAGCGTCGCTTACCACCTTATCCATTTTCAAGATATTCATTTCTTCTCTTTGTTTTTAGTTCCCACACGAAAGATTCTGTGGGGAAAGGGAATTTTTTTTACGAAAGTAGTCATTTTCCTTTTTTTCGCAAAGCATTTCCGTAAATAATCTGCGCAAAAATTAGAGTTAGTGCTGTTATGACAGGTTTGTGGCGGGATAAAAAATGGCATGATGCACAGAGGGTGTTGTGCGCATCATGCCTATATCGTTTTAGTGTCGGTGCTTTTCCATTTCTTCGAAGCGAGGAGATTGCCTTAGAAGTGGCTTGACCCGTCGAAGCAGTGTGTGCAAACTTTGCACTTCGGCAATCCTATGGCCTTTATCAGAGTCTCGATTGTATTGAACTTGAGCGATGTCAAGCCGAATCGGCGGCGTATTTCCTCCACCATGCGCTTGTATTCAGGCGAATCGGTGGTGGCATATTTTTCGAGGTTCTTGTTCTCGTCGCCTTCAAACTCCTTGATGATGCGGCGAGTGATAAGCTCCATGTCGCTCTTTGATGCTGTGAAGCCTATGAACGGACAGCCATAGACCAGTGGCGGACATGCTATGCGCATGTGCACTTCTTTTGCACCGCAGTCATACAGCACCTTCACATTGTCGCGAAGCTGGGTGCCGCGCACTATTGAGTCGTCGCAGAATAGCATACGGCGGCCTTCAAGCATAGCGCGGTTTGGTATCAGCTTCATCTTTGCCACGAGCGAGCGCATCGACTGGTCGCTGGGGGTGAAGCTGCGTGGCCATGTCGGTGTGTATTTTGATATGCCGCGGTGATAAGGCACACCCATTCCCGCAGCATAGCCGAGAGCCATGCCCACGCCCGAGTCGGGTATTCCGCAGCAGCAATCCACCTTGGAATCGTCTTTCTGTCCCATGTCATATCCGCACTTGAAGCGCACTTCCTCCACATTGCGGTTCTCATAGAATGATGTAGGGAATCCGTAATATACCCACAGGAAAGAGCATATCTGCATGTCGTCATTCGGCTTGCGCAGTTGCTCTATGCCATCGGCGGTGATGCTCAGAATCTCGCCGGGACCGACGTAGCGTTCTATCTCATAATCAAGATTCGGGAAGCTCGTGGATTCGCTCGACAGGGCATAGGCATCATCCTTCTTGCCCACCACGATAGGAGTGCGGCCGAGGCGGTCGCGAGCGGCAATAATTCCGTTCTCGGTGAGCAGAAGCATTGAGCATGAGCCTTTCACCTTGTCATAGACATGCTCTATGCCTTCGACAAATGTTCTGCCTTGAGTGATGAGCAGAGCCACAAGTTCGGTCTGGTTTGTGCGGCCTTGGCTCATTTCGGCAAAATGATTGTTGCCGTCGAGCAATTCCTTTTCAAGCTCCTCGATATTGGCAATCTTTGCCACAGTGACTATGGCAAACTTTCCGAGGTGGGAATTGAAAATGATGGGTTGCGGGTCGGTGTCGCTAATCACTCCGATACCTGAGTTGCCCGAAAACTTACCGAGTTCGTTTTCAAACTTTGTTCTGAAATATGTGCTTTGAAGATTGTGGATGGAGCGGATAAAACCTTTTTCGGCATCGTATGTCACCATACCTCCACTGCGAGTGCCGAGGTGCGAGTTGTAGTCGATGCCATAAAATAAGTCGGCTTTACAGCATTTTTTCCCTACAGTTCCAAAAAAACCTCCCATAGATTAGAGTAGATTTGTGTTGTTAGTTGTTTTTATATGGGTGCAAAATTACAGAAAACTTCGCTTTTTTTCACTTTTTGGCTATAAAAATATCGCAAAAAAATGGGGGTCGAGGAAAACTCCTCAGACCCCCAAATCATATAAGTCGTATTCTCCGCGAAAGGCAGCCGCCATTGCCGTGCGGCTGTCATTTCACGGATATGTCATTAACGAACTTCCTTGACAACTTCGGTAGTGCCGTCGTTGTAGGTCTTAACAACTACATATACAGCCTTTTCGCTGCCTTGTGGTTTAGCCACCTTAGCACCAGCCGTGTTGTAGAACACCTCATCAACGACAACCTTGCCATTGTCACCGATAGAACCAACACCCGATATGACATCAACCTTGCAGTTGAATACAGTGGTGTTAGAGCTTTCGCCGGCAGTTGCAGTCACAACCAATTCGCCAGTGAACGGTTTCCAGAATTGGATTTCATTGCCATTGACAACAACATTGGCATTGTCGGTGGTGATAGTCACGCCTTCAGGAACACCAACGAAGAAGTTCTTGGTAATCAATTCATAGCTGTCGCCCTCGCCAGGAAGGAATGCGATTGACTCAAGTTTAGCGGCATCATTGTCGCTTATGCCCTTGAGTACTGGCAAGCAATACTTGTCGCTGTGCATCCAAGCGTCGCCGAGGTTAAGCTCTAAGATATCGGCCCAAGAAATTTCAGTGCCGGCATCGTTCACACCATCCACCTTACATTCCTTGATGTAATAAACGTTCTTCACAGAGTTGTTGTCGTTCCACATCTTGCCGTTGGCAGTCATGTTCACACCGATAATCATGCCGCAAGTATCGGCAGGAGCTTCAACAGTACCCGAGAAGTAAGCGTTCTCGATAGTAGTACCCACAACATTGCCACCAGTGACAGTAGCCTTCACAGGATAGCCGATAAGACCACCCACGCGAGCGATACCCTTCACATCACCTGTGCTATATACGTCGGTATAGTGACCGCCACCCTGACCAGCGATACCACCCACGCCATAAGCATCGGTAGCCTTAGTGCCAGTAGATGACACGTCGCCAAGGTTGTAGCACTTAGAGATAGTAGTGCCGCCATAAGCATTGTAACCGATTACACCACCGGCACGGTTGGTAGTGGTGGTGATGTCACCGGCATTCCAGCTATTCGACAAAGTTGTGTAGTTACCAGTCAAAGCAGCAACAATACCGCCAAGACCGAATCCGCCTTCCACGTTTGCCACGTTGTAGCAACTGTCGATAGCAGAATAGTTGGCAGCGTAAGCCACGATACCTGCACCTTGGTTGCCGGAAGCGATGATGTCGCCAGTGTTGTAGCAACCGATGAACTTGACAGGATTAGTAGCTGAGAACGTACCCTTATAGTAGCAGAACAATCCGGCAGCATATGTAGGTTTCTGAGAGATAACCACACCGCTGTTCCAGCAGTTGCGATAAGTAGAGCCTGCGGTGTACATACCTGCTATACCGGCAGTGTAGGTGCTTGAAGCAGTTCCAGTAGCGGTAGAAGAAATGTCTCCAGTGTTGTAGCAACCTTCCATATAGAACTTAGAGTTGCCAGTAGAACTTACTTCAACGATAAGTCCGGCATTGTTTGCAGCCGAAGTGATGCTTGAAGTATTGTAGCAATCCTTGATGTAGTAAGGCTTGGAGTCCTTGTTGGCGGTAGCCATACCGATGAAGCCAGAAACTGTGCTTACGGTGCTTGCATTTTCAGCAACTACCTCGCCGGTGTTGTAGCAACCAACGATAGTGTCGGTGTAGCAATATCCGATGAAGCCAGACAAGTAGCTCTTCACAAGCTTGGTGGTAGTACCCTTGCCAGTGTATGTCACCTTGGCAGTGTTACCACAATTATAGTACTTAGCACCTTCCTTGCTATATCCAGTGAAGCCAGAAGTGTAGGATGCCCCAGCAGTCACTGCTCCATTGTTCACGCAGTTCACAACTACAGCGTCGCCATTTACGATACCAGCGAAACCGCCAACATAGCTCTTAGTTCCGCCAGTGACAGTGGCATTGTTCTCCACATTCTCGAATAGACCGCTAAGGCTACCAACTACGGCAGCACCCTTAGTGTAGGCAGTCTTCAAAGAACCAGCCACCTTCAAGTCATGAACATAAGCATTTTCACCAGTAGCTTTGAATACGATAGCCTGCTCGTCGCCATCTGCGATGCGGTTGGCGGTCACAGTCTTTTCATTTCCGTTGAAATTACCGTTGAACACAGTCACGCCATCATAAGAGAATGGAATGATAGAAGTCTCGTCGTCGAATGTGATGTCGTCGGCAAGTTGTACATAGCTGCCAGTCATAGGCTCGTTGCAGCTTGCCATATATTCAGCCATAGCGTTCCATTCGGCAGGTGTATTAATCAAGTATGGACTTTCGGCAGTGCCCTTACCAGTGAGAGGCACTACTGGGCGGCTCTCTACAACGAAAGGCTTAACGATGCCACCAACTGTTGCAAACAGTGTGTCCACAGTCAAAGCCTTCACTGCCGATGGAGCAACGAGCTTGCTGCCTTCAATCTTGAATGCCTTGCCATCGGCCAATGTCCACTTGCAGCCATTAGCAGAGCCAAGCTCAACATCGTTGTGAAGATCTGTCATAGTCTCGCCGGCAGCGACATTAGCGATAATGCCACGCGCAGTCTCAACAAGTGCTTCACCTGCGAATTGCTTCAATACAGGATATTTGCCAGCTTCGAACGACCAAAGGTCGGCTGAGTAGTTTTCAAGAGCCTTTCCGCTTGTGAGGGCACTTGTCTCCACAGCCTTAGTGCCTTGAAGATCGCCATTGCCGTTGGCGCGGTAGATGGTGATTTGTCCGTCGTAGTAGTTGTCGGCACATTCGCCAGTAGTACCAGCTTGACCGCCGATAGAGCCAACTTCAATCTTGTCGGCAGCAAGTACAGTACCATAGTTGATACAGTTCACCACCTCATTCTTGAATTGATATGTTGCAGCCGAAGCCTCACTGATAGTGGCGGAAATACCACCTACGCGAGCTTGAGCTGAGATAGTACCTGAATTGACGCAGTTTTCGATGCGGCCACCAGTCAAACCACCAGTGATACCACCTGCGCTGCGCAGTTTGTCAATTTTAGAGCCAGAGATGAATGTAGAGCGAACTTCTACCGAAATATTACCAGCGTTTTCGCAGTTTTCGATAAGTCCGTTGTTGGCTCCTGCAATACCGCCGGCATTCATGTAACCAGAAGAGATGTTGCCGGCATTGTAGCAGTTGCGAACCACGGCGTTCTTCAAGTTCTGACCGACGATACCGCCAATCCAGCAGCTATAACCAGCCACATCGGCATAGTTCTTACAGTTCTCCACAAGACCGTAATTGTAACCTACAACGGCAGCCGAAGTTGCCCACATGTCGGTGAGGTCGCAGTCGGCAGCAATAGTCAAGTTCTTGACAGAACCTTCAGGAGCAAGACGGCCGACGAAGCCTTTATATCCGATACAGCTACCAGTGGTAGGTGTTCCAAGTTTGCCCTCTGAAGGCTCAGTAGTCCAAGTCATAGAATTAGGGATGACCATATTGTGGATAGCGTGGCCATCACCATCGATATGACCAGCAAATTGCACATGAGCATCGCTTGATCCAGTAATGATACTTGCACAAATTCCCAAGAATGATTTATCCTTTTCAAGGTCGATATCATTGGTCAATTTGAAGTAAGTATCTGGGAAGAGTTGCATGATTACTGTTGTAGCCTTAGAAAGAGTGATAAGGTCGTCCTTTGTCTTCAGCAAGTAAGGGTTCTCAGCAGAACCGTCGCCATCGAAAGGAATAGGAGACACCTTGATGGTGAGCATACGTCCACCCACACCTTCATTTGAGAAATAAAGAGTATCAGTACCGAAATTCTCGCCCAACTTAAGCGTGCCATTCACGATCGACGAGAAGCGGCCTTCAGCGGCGGTGTTGCCATCGACGATGTATTGCACCTTAGTGGCACCAAGCAGATTCACCTTAGCATCGCGAGCCACTTTATCGAGTGAGCTTGATTCGTGCATCACGATAGTGCTGGCACTGAATTTAGCAGCCTCAGTGTTTTCTAATCCTTTAAGACGAGGATAGAAACCTTCGGTGAACACCCATACGTTAGGGTCGAAGCCCTTAACGCCGCTGCCAGAAGTCAATTCAGCGGTAGTTGCACCATACTCAGCCGACTTGAAGTTCACCATCTGCTTATCGTAGTAGATGTTTTCGATAGTAGGCTTAGCGCCGTCCATTATAGTGCCGAGAGTTTCACGACGCTCGGTGGCAGTGTTGTATTGGTAGGTCTCGGCTTGAAGCGAACCAGCAGCATAGCTGTTCTTGACCGTACTTTCAAACGCATTGCCAGCGTTGTCTTTCCAATTGCGGACATAACCGGTGATACCTCCAGCATAGCGCGATGATGCGCTGATGATTTCGGTGTTGCTGTAGCTGTCGATGACTGTTCCATACAGGTTGCCGACCACGCCACCTACGGCAGCCTGATTGTTATAGCCATAAATGGTACCAGTGGCGAAGCACTTGCTGATAGTGCCGTGATAGCATACACCAGCCACACCACCAAGACTAAGGTTCGACTGATAACGTCCATCTAGAGTTCCCGAGAAGTAGCAGTTTTCAGCGTTACCATTATACAATGAAGCAACTACACCACCCGAAGGATAAGTGTCGGTGACACCACCGGCGCGGATGCTCACGTTGTAGGCGTAGCTATTTGATATAAGTTCGTTCACTTGACCAGCCACGCCAGCAGCATAGCCCATAGCTCCAGTAATATTTGATGTCGAAACCACACAGTTCACTACTTTTCTTGCGATAGCAGCGATACCGGCAGCACCAGTGTTGCCAGTATTGGAAACTATAGAGTTGGTGACTTGGCAATTGTAGATGTCGCCAAGAGTCCATGCGGCAACTACGCCGGCGTAGTAATTGGCAGCTTCGATAACAGCCTTGTCGAACTTGATGTTCTTGATGACACTCACGGTGTCGCACTTGCCGAACAGTCCGGCGTATCCATTGGAGCCAGTATTCACGGTAAGACCAGTGATAGTGTGTCCGTTTCCATCAAATGTCCCGGCAAAATGATGCGTCCAGTCAGCTCCAATAGGAGTGAATCGGTAGTTTGACATATCGATGTCATTTTCCATGCGGAAGTACTTGCCAAGATATACGCGGGCATACTTGGTGTTGGCTCCGTAGTTGTATTCATCATTGCTGTTTACCTTGTCGGAAAGAAGGACCATATCGTCGAGAGACTTGATTTTATAAGGATTAGCCTCAGTACCCTCGCCTTCAAACTCAGTTACCGACAGAGAAGGATAAGTGATGTCGAAAGTAGTCTCCACCTTACCCTCAGTCATTGCACCGAGATAATACTTAGAGGCAAGCATAGTCCAGTTGCCCCAAGAGATTGTGCGCTTGTCGGTAGCCTTATTACAATTAATAGTGCCGCTATATGAGGTCAAGCCAGAATAGTCTTCCTTGAAAGTGGCAGCCACAGTCTGCCAGTCGCCGTTTGTAGCATCTTTTCGAGCTATTTGAGAAGCGATAGATGCGCTCTCGTCGCGGTTAAGGTCGATAGTGACTGTGAGTCCATAGTTTGCAAAGTTCTTTACGGTAAGCACATTCTTGGCAGGCTGTTCTGCATATACGCCGAACGACACAGTCAAGAACTTCTGAGAGCTTGAGCTCCACACCTTGAATGTCATCTTGGCATTGGCTTTCACCAGTTCAGTGCTGTAGTTGGCAGCATAGAACTTGTCTTTGTTTGTTCCGCTCACCACGAATACTGCCCACCAAGAAGACAAGCTGATAGAGCCGTCTTCGCCTACAGTTCCCACAATCTGCTCGCTACGTAGAGGCTTTCCATCTTTGGAAACGACAGCGAGGTCATAGTCGCCGTCGGAAGTAGTAGAGCCGAGCACTTGGTTAGGAATGGAAATGGTTTTGGTGGCAGCATCAAATTTCGCTTTCACCTTAGCTCCCGATTCCCAAAAGTTGTTGATGACGATAGAATCGGCAGCACCAGCAACGGTCTGGATGGTAACAGCGTTACCGCCGTCGTTGCCAGTAGTGGTAAGAGAATTGTAGGTCATCACATATTCGCCGACCAAATCGGCAGCCGAAGTGATGGCTTTCATCCCCTTAACCTTAGCGAGACGCTTCACCGATGGCGTTGCAGCCTTCTCAGCCTTCAATTTCACATCGCCTTTAAGCACCTGCAATTGTGCCGAGCCTTGGTAAAGGGCTTGGTTCACAGCCTTAGCAGCCTGCTTAGGGTTCTGCTCAGAATTGAAGAGATTTGAGCTTTCTGCCATCATTGCGATTGGAAGCCACAGCATTGCAAGCAGCATTCCAAAAACAGAAGTAAATCTTCTCATTTTGATTAATTAGACATGAGGACATTTTTATAACTTCAGCTATCTGCCGAAATATGCTGCGCCGTCCTCGTTTCACGCAGCCATACGTGCAGATAGCCCTTCATTAATTAGCTTAGTAGATTACCTTGACCGATTTTCCGCCTTGGCTCACGATGTAGAATCCGTGGGCTGGTAATGTGGTTGAGGCTTTGCCGTCGGCAGGTTGCATCTTTGCCACAAGCACTCCGCTTGCGCCATACACGGCGATGCTGTTCGCTCCGTCGGCAGTAGTCACGTTCAAATTTCCGTCGATGCAGCAAGCCTTGAAGCCAGCATTATCGCTATCGGCAACTACGCTCTCCACTGCCCCTGATTTGTCGTAGGTGATGGTAACATCGTCGATGTAGCATGGGATGGTGGTGCTGCCTGTGTATTGCATTATCTTGATGCATGGGGCATCGAGCTGCGTATTGAACATAACCTGCATATTAGTTTTTCCAGCCACAGTGATGTTGTTCACGCCATCTACATTGTTCATCGACACCCATGTGCTGCCGCCATCCAGCGAATAATAGCATCTCAGAATCGTCATTGAGCTTGAGGAATTATAGGCATTGAACGATATGGCAGCGGTCTTGCCCGATAGTGCTGTGGTGGCGACCTCCGCTTTTTTGTAAAGAGCCAGCACTCGCGAGCCGTTGCCGTAGCCGTCTTGCGCCTCGGAGATGCGCGCGCCACCAGTGAGCGACCATTTGCAGAATTTTCCGTCGAGGGTAGTGGCTTTCCCGTCGGTTATTGGCATCGCCTCGAAGTCCTCTGTCTCAGCCCTCACCTCATCTTGCGCAGTAGAGAAAGTGATTACGCCATCCTCGCTCTCGGCAATATTCTTTATCGACAACGGTGTTGGGGATTTTGTCCACGAGCGTAGTGACGGTGTGGTCTCGTTTGTGATTTCGGTAACATTGCCGCTGCCCGGGAATGGGTCGCCCTCGGAGTCGGTCACAGTGGTAGTGGTTCCGGATGCGCTTGTTTTAGGATTGGCGCGCAGGATTTCAAGGTAGTTGTGCGCTGGGTTACAGTTGATTTTATTGTCTTCCCACACATCCACACTTGTGGAGTCCACGCGAGTGACAATCATACCATGTCCGTTGAGATATGCATCCCAACCCTCTTTCTGGCGGTTTTCAATCAAAAAGAACTCGTCTTTCACCGCTGAATTTATGCGATAGCCCTCATTTGAAGAGTTGAGTGCTTTAAGCTCGAAATCGCCGGCACCATCAATCAGCTTCGGTTGAGCGAAACCGAGTGCGTAACGTTCATATAGCGTATATCCCACAGGAGTGCGCGACTTGTTGCGGTAGCTGCCGCCAGCCATAATCGACCATGTGGCAGGATGTATGCTCTGTCCGCCGCTGCTCGCATAGTCGGTGTCGTATTCATCAGGAAGTCCGAGAACATGGCTGAACTCATGGCAAACGGTGCCTATGCCGTCGATAGTGTTGGATCCCTGACGGCCATACATCTCGCACGAGCATGCATATCGGCTCAATGTCACATTGTCAAGACGCACGCCAAACATCGTCGATGCGTGAGGCCAAAGCAACCGGCTGTCATTTCCCGAGAAATTAGCGCCATATCCGGCAAATATGAAATATACCATATCCACTGTGCCGTCACCGTCGCGGTCGTAGTCGGCGAAGTTCACAATTCCGTCGGCAGCCTTGGCTGCGGCAGCTACAAGAGCCCTACCATTTGTCGATGACTCGGCATCATATTGCGAATAGCCTATTTTCACAGGACCGACGACATCAAACTGAGGGTCGAACTGCCCCATAGAATTGTCGTAGTAGTAATCGCGCACACTGCCAGTGTATTCCATCTTTTCGGGAATCAAGGATGCCGACATGAAGCCGTCATAGTTGCGCTTGTTCACCATATCGTTGAATATGGCATTTATGTCGGTGCGAGAGAACTCAAGATCGGAATATTCCACGAGGATGATAAGTCCACGGAAATTGCTTGTGTCATATTTCCCGTTGCCGTGAAGAAGAGGATGTGCGCCCATCGACTTCACAGCGGCACGCATCTCGGTGCTTTGCTTTGTGACCGCAGGCTTCAAATTCTTGGCCACGCTTCCAAGGAAAGCATTGTCGGCGGCACTGCGCATCGATGCGTCTTTTGCCACATGTGATGATGCCACAAGCGAGCCATTCTGCTTGATTGCATACATATAATATCCGGCATCATTCTTGACCACTGTATAACCGTCGGCAGTGGTGGAATAGTTAAAAAACTCATCGCCAACAAGGCATATTGTCACCACCGAGCCATCGGGCTGAACCACCTTTTCAGGGATGGGACATGCTGGCACAGCGTAACTTGACACTGCCCCCGTCAGTCCTATCAATAAGGATAAAAACAGTTTTTTCATCTATATATCTTTTTTTGTTATCGCAATAGTCGTTTTTATGACTGCAAATTTCTTAAAATATTTACTTAATTACAACTTTTTTCTGCATTTTTTCACTTTTTATGTTCAAATAGTGACAATCTGCAATAATATATACAAAAAATATACAAATTAGGGCGAATCGACTATCGCAGTCAATTCGCCCAATTATGAAAAATTCTAAAAACATTATTAGTATATCCTTAACCTTTAACTCCCAATCTGCCATAAGAACGTGAGCTTGTCCCTTTTGGGCAAATCACTATTTACCAAGATTTTTGGGGAATTAACACTTGGCGGCATATTACTGTAAGATTATTTTCTTCACATTGTTGCCTTGACGCACGATGTAGAATCCGGCTTGCGGAAGCTGAACAGAAGCTGCGCCATCTACTGCATTGGTACGAGCCACAAGCATTCCGCTTGTGTTATACACCTCGATGTCGGCACTGTCGTCGCTCATTACGCTGACGATATCGCCCGACACTGCCACCTTGAATGAAGATGCAGAGCTATCGTCGGCTACTACATTCTCGATGCCCGAAAGGTCCAAGCCAGTGTATAGAATCTGCACATCATCGATGCTGCATGGCTTGGCGATTGTTCCCTCCACCGAGATTCTTATAAGAATAGGTTGTGTCGCATTGATGTCATACAGCAGCTCCACATCTTTCCTGTTGGCTGCGATTACAGTAGCGGCAGTCTGGCCGGCCTGATATATCTCCTGCCAGGTAGCACCTTGGTCGTAAGAGACATTGAAGTGTATTCGCAATGCCTTGTTGGTATTCTGGTTCCAAGCTTTGAATGATACAGCGTTGATTTTATCGGCAGATACTTCGGTTACGGTCTGTATGTATCCATCCTTTTTCAATCCGACGGTGCGCTTGCCATTGCCCAATGTGCTTCCATAATCGGCGACTGCTGCATTATAGAATGCCCACTTGGCATATACACCCTGTACGCCGACAGAGTCACGTTCAAAAGCGTTGATAGTCTCAAAGTCTTCAATTTCGCCATTGAAGTCACCATTTTCAACACTGAAATGGACAACGCCATCGGCATCTTCACTGATATTCTTCAAGACCAGCTTGGTGTTCTTGCCAGTCCATGACTTAATGGTGCTTGGCGAGGTATAATTTGTAAGCTCAGTCACTCCCGATGCTCCCGGAAATGGGTCATGCTCCGTGTTGCCGATCATTCCATATAACGTCTGGGGATTGGCACGCACAAGCTCATAGTAGTTGTGGGCAGGGTTGCAGTTGATGGTGTTGCTTGTCCACACAGATGTGCTGGTAGAATCCACACGGAACACAAGCATGCCTTCACCCGGGCCGTAGGCGTTCCAGCCTGATTTGCGGCGGTTCTCAAGCAAGAAAAATTCCTTGTTCACTGCCGAGTTTATGCGGTAGCCCTCGTTGAACTCATCGATATTGCGGACTGAATAGTCGCCCTCCTGTGTGATAAGTTTAGGATTTGCAAATCCTGCCTGATAACGTTCAAAGAGAGAATAGCCCACAGGTGTGCGTGCATTATTCAGATAACTGCCGCCAGCCATTACCGACCATGTGCCTGGGTGAACGCTTTGACCTCCACCTGCTTCATAATCAGTGTCGTATTCATCGGCAAGACCAAGCACATGGCTGAATTCATGGCAAATCGTGCCTATGCCGTCGAGAACATTTGTTCCTTCACGTCCACCCATCTCAGTGGAACATGCGTATGGGCCCATATACACGCCATCGACACGCTTATATCCAAAGCTCGACTTATGAGGCCAAATCAATTGTGAATTGTTCCCGCCGACATGCGAACCATAGCCTGCAAACACGAAATACACCATATCCACAGTGCCATTGTCGTCGCGGTCGTAATCGGAGAAATTCACGACATCTCGTGCCGCATCCACAGCATATCCCACAAGATTGTGAGCTTTTGCTGTACCCATAGCATAGTACTGGGAAACAGGTACTGTCACTGGCCCTACGACATCAAATTCGGGGTCGAACTGTCCCATTGAGTTGTCGTAGAAGTAATCGCGCACACTGCCTGTATAGGGGGTAATCTTTGACGGATCGTTCACATCTGGCACACCTTGGTAGTGGCGTTGCGTGATCATATTTGTCATCACATCCTTGATGTCGGTGCGGGAGAATTGGCGGTCGTTGAACTCCACAAGGATTACAAGTCCGCGGAAATTCTTGTAGTCATATCTTTTAGGCTTTGCAGACAAGCCATCGGCAGCATATCCGGCGTTGGCTTTCGCGCTCTTGATGCGAGCATCACTTGCCGCACTGCTATCTACAAGGCGCGGAGCTACGCTCTTCAAGAAATTGACTTCGCTTGCACTGCGTGATGTGGCATCATGAGCCACTTGAGCCGACTGCAACAAAGCACCGTCAGCACTCTCCTGCATATACACATAGTAGCCGGCAGCGTTGCGCTCCACGGTGTATCCGTCGGCTGTGGTGGTGTAGTGGAAGAACTCGTCGCCATGAAGTTCGAGCGACACGTAAGTTCCGTCGGGCTGCATAACCTTGGTCAGCCCTGGCATTGCCGGAACAGCGTATGCGCCAAGCGCACAAGCAAGTCCTGCCAATACCGACAATAGTTTCTTCTTCATACCTTATAATTTAATCTCTGTAAATTTTATCTTGTACTTTGGTTTTGTGAAAAAATCATTATTCACAAAAGTTGCTGTGCAAATTTCCTAAATTTTCATCTATTTACCAAATAATTGATTGACAATGTGATGCTATAAGTATCATTTTCTTGACTATCTGCCCATTTCTATGTATAATTTTGCGTCAAAATCAAATTTTCACACTATGGAAAACTTATCTGCCGAAAGCCGCCAGATTCTGCTGGTGCTGCTATTGATGATTGGAGAATATATGCTGGTGCTGTTGTCGGTGATAGCCGACTTGTGGAGCGGATTGCGAAAAGCTCGTGTAAGGGGGGAGGCACGGCGCAGCAAGGCTCTGCGCCGCACAATCGACAAACTGTGCCGATACTACAATGCCCTGTTCGCACTCACCATAATCGATGTGATGCAGATTTCTGCCGCCGAATATTTGCGCGTCGCATGTGGCTGGGATGTTCCTCTGATTCCTGCTGTGACTCTCCTCGGCTCGATAGGGATAGCTATAATCGAGGTGAAGAGCATCTTTGAGAAAGCCGACGAGAAGCAGCGTGCCGATGCTGAATATGCAGTGTCAATAATTGCAAAAGCAATGAAAGCCGGATACTTTAAGGATTTAATTAAAACCAGCCATCAGGATTTGGAAGAAACAAAATATTGATTTATCATGAAACATTTCTCATTGACAGAACTTACTCATTCATCCACCGCAATGCGGCTCGGCATTGACAACACTCCCGATGCCGATGCCGTAAAACGCCTCGAAGCCCTTGTGGCAAATGTACTCGACCCACTGCGCGAAGCGTATGGCAAGCCGATAAAAGTGACAAGCGGCTATCGCTGCCCGCAGCTTAACCGTGCTGTGGGCGGAACGGCAAGCAGCCAGCACTTAAAAGGAGAGGCTGCCGACATCACAGCCGGCAGCCCCTCGGAGAATCTATATATCTACAATCTATTAAAAAATCTACCCATTGACCAAGCCATCAACGAGCGTAAAGGCTCTTGGATACACGTGTCTTACAGTTCACACCGCTGCCGGCGGCAATTCTTTTCGTTGCCTTAACGCATGGCTGCGTATGATAAAATTAAGATTATGACTTGGATCAATCCACGCATATCGGGATTTGGGTTAGTATAGCTTTCTTTTTTCAAATCAGTGTGAAGCGGTTCTTCAAATCGTTGCAATATCTGCGTCCCACGAGCACTTCATCCTCATTGAATGGCGGATACAGGGTGCATCGTGTGTTGCCTATGAGCGTAAGGTAATTCATGTTCACGATATACGACTGGTGCGTCTGCACGAAATGTGGGCTATAAGCCAAAATGTCGCTCGCCGATGTGCCGCGCTTTAGCTGCACAAATGTGTGGTCGCTCAAAGCCACTTCCCACACACGGCGCAAGCGGCTGTAGCGGAAATAGCCGATTTCGGCAGCACGCATAATGCGCATATCATTGGTATATGTGGTGGCAGTGAACACTTCGCCAAGCGGCGGCTCGGTGTTGGTCTTTATAATCTGCGAATGCTTGCCGGCAAGCGACCGCCGATAACGCTGCACAGCCTTGTCGAGCTCAAGCGCCTCGATAGGCTTCAGCAGATAGTCGGCTTCATTGCCCATAAACGCCTCTTTTGAATATTCCTTGTAATAGCCAGTGAATATTATTATGTATGTGCTGATATTTGCCGCCTCTATCTTGCCAATCATATCTCTGCCGTCACCATCGGGCAACTCTATGTCGAGGAAAAGCAAATCTGGCCTAAGCTCCTTCACCATCTTCTCTCCCTCGCTATATGTAGAAGCATGACCCACTATGCGTATGTCGGGATAATCCGACAGCATCTCAACAAGCTTCTCTGTGGTCTTGACATCATCATCTATTATCAGTGTTCGTGACTTCACTCCCATATCTAATGTCTGTTCATTTTTGTGAATACTTTGGTATATAGATTACCTCAACGCCAATTTTCTATCACATCGTGAAAAACTGCGTTTTTCCTACAAAAATAGTAATTCTAAGTTAAACTATCAAAGTCGAACTGCGGCGTTTTCGTGATTTATGCCACATTTGTTTTTCCTTTGCTGTCAAGCGGTAAAAAAAAGCGACCAAACGAAAAAGATGAGCCAACCTCAAGCGGTCAGCTCATCCCTCCAAAAAAATACCTATACCATCAAATTCTCATACAACTAAAAAAAATTCCCACTCACAATCTGTATAAAAAATAAAAAATAGAAAATAGCACTCGGAAATGGTTCATATCAGTGATGCAAATTTAGACACAAAAAAGCTACTTTGCAAATGACCCTGAATGCGTTTCGCCAGTTATACGCCGTTTATAGTGACATTTGTGTTTTATTTGTGACCAAATGTAGATAATTGATGCCCAATTTTCTGCGTAGGCTATTTTTATATATATAAATCATCGGTGTTTTATTCCGTATTTACAGCATTTTTCTCCTTTTTTTACGTTTCTTCACTTAAACCTTAACACTTTATATCAGTCAAAGAAAACAAACAGAGTAATTTATTCACACTTACTAAAATTATAACGGATATGAGAACTACTTTACGCAACATCTTATGCTCCTCTCTCATCGCATCGGCAATGGTGATGGCAGAGCCTTTGGCGGCTCAGATATCTCGTCCTGCTCCGAACTTTGGCGGCAGCCGCGACAATGGCGCTATACACCGTAGAGAAAATCCAGGCAATTTTGAGCGTCAAGGCAACAGCCGTGTCGTAACCCGCTCCGACAACAGCAGCAGTTCTCGTCCAAGCAAGCCAAGCTCCGACAGCAACCGCCGCCCAAATTTCGGCAACGACCGCAACGACAATAATAGAGGCAACGGAGGAAACCGACCCAACTTTGGCAATAATGGCAACGGCAACCGTCCAGGTCGCCCCGACAACGGAATTGGGAACAATGGTAACCGCCCAAGCCGTCCAAACATCGGCAACGGCAACAGCCGCCCAAGCCGTCCCGGAAACGACGGTTATCGTCCCGGGAAACCTGACAACCGTCCTGCACCGAAACCGGGTTTCAGCTATGAGCGTCCAGGTCGCCCAGCTCCTGCCCCCAAACCGGGCTTCAGCTACGGTCGCCCAGGCACGCCTCCGCCTCACCGCGCACACAACTGGGGTCGCCCAGTGCCTCCGCCACAAAGACCTTACCGCCCGATAGGTCGTCCTATTCCTCGCCCTGTGCCTGCTTATGGCTATCGTCCTTATGCAAGCGCACCGATTATCAGTTCAATCCTCGGATTGACGTTTGGCACGCTTTACAGCGCGACGCTCGAATATCTGTACAATGGAGGGTATGAGATTGACGGATACATCGACAATACAATATATCTGCGCAACGTGCGCGAGCTCGCCTACAATTGGCCTGATGCCACAATATACTACGACACCTATGGACGGCTGAGCAGCGCGCAGTTCATATATTCGACTTCCTACAATCTGCTTAGCCGCTACGACAGGCTGTACAGCGACTTGTGCCGCACCTACGGCCCGCCAGTGACAAGCAACTACAACGGATTCACACGCGCAATCACTTGGTATGGCGGTGATGCCCGCGGATTTGTGACACTCGAGTATGATTACTCCAACGGCAGGTACTACACCATCCTGTCATACGGAAATTGACGATAGGCAAAGCATCTCAGCCGTCATCGGCAGAGCTTCCCTGCGGAGGCTCTATATAAAGGACAATATAAAAAAGACAATATCTTCAAAAACAAGTAGCTTCAATAATAAAAACTAACTTTCAAAAATACACATAAGCACTTTTAAAAAGCAGCAAGTCAAGCACAGCTCCGATTTGCTGCTTTTTGCATACCTCATCATCCTGTCCTCATATAATGGAGATTTTCACTCTTGATATTATGGCTGCTTGTGCTTATACCACAGAATCAGTAGTGCCACTGCAACTATCACATCAATGATATTCCACATTCCTCTGCCCAAGGCTATTTTGAAGAATGGTTGGAAAAGCAATGCCACAGCACCCGACATTATGGCGTAGTCAGTTTTCCCCTCTTTGTTGAAGACAACAGCCAAGCATACAAAGAACACCATCGTTATGAACCTTATCAGGATGTAATAGCCGTAAGGCATAGGGAACAGGCATATAAGCAGTGCTATAGCCAAAGCTATGCCTATTTTGTGTAACTGTTTCATATTCATCATCAAAATTTATAGTCGATCATTTCATATAACTCTGAGATATTGACAGCTATCCATAGCAGTGAAAAGGCAATGATGCCCAACACTACTATAATTGTGTGGGAAGCTATGATTCCTTGTATTTATGACTTCCCTCACACACCATCCCCTCGAAAATGCCGTGAATATAATTCCTATATGGTCTAATTTCCTTGTCTGAGGCTTGAGGCAAGTCTCCCTTTACCATATCCAGTTGATAAATGTCATTAAACAACCTGATAAGCGACCTGCCTATAGCCCATGCTACAGGATAAAGCTCAATAAAATCTTTTATTGATTGAGCATCAATGAATTAAGAATATCAAAGAATGTAACTGCTAACGATTTAGAAACGAGCTATATTCTTTTTTTTTCACAACTTTGCAATATACAAAGAACGCTTTGATTACGAGTGCAAAGGTAAAACTAATTTCTGAAAAACGATATTTTTAGCTCAGATTTTTTTAAATAGGACATCGCACTGTTTTTGATTTTGTTTTAATCCATTAAGTTGCAACTACCCAGTACCTTAAAATTAGGACTGAGTAGTTGCTTATAAATTAAATCAATCGGTAGTAAAGTAACCCCTGCCGTGGCATTGTGGACAAGTAATATGCGTATGTCCTGTGGAACGCATGAAGTAACCACCACATTCATTACATTTTACTTGATAATCACTTTGCCCATACAATGAGGTATAAGTGTCTTTGACTATTCTTCTTTGCCCTTTGCATAAATTGCATGTATGCTTGGTGGGTTGCCTACGTGTGGAAGAATTGTTTTGTCCTCTTGAAGGATTAGGTGCATTGCTACCATTATTACCATAATTAGGATAGGAAGGAGCATAAACTGCCCCTCCACTATTCGCATTTCCAATAGAACTGCCCTTTTTTCGTATTAAGGAACAAGTTGTGGCAGAGGGTGGTGCAGCTTGTCTTCGATACACATACACGTTTCCATTTTCAAGCACAACATTCAATATACTCAAATCTGATTTGAACTTAAAAATTGTGTTTGCTCCCCAATAGCTACTACCAACATAGAGTTTATAGTTGCTATTACCATTTTTTAATTTTAGAGTGCCATGACCGACACCAATTCCCTTATTGTTGGACTCATAGCAAATGTTATCAATAAATGATACAAATTGTCCACCTGTAACATTTGATGATATTGCTCCATTGCGAAAATATTTCTTAGTCAATGCATAATATGCGACATTTTGCCCTTTTAGAGCAAGCTCAAAAATACACAAAAGACATAGCAATGTATATCTCTTCTGTCTGTTACTCAAGGAAATCATAGCTCTCTGCTGATTTTGGAAGAAGTGTTTCTATATCAAATTCATAATATCTTTGTCTATTGTCAATTCCATATTTGTCATCCCATTGGATAAATTCTTTATAATCCTTAGATATGGCACTGTATCTAGTAAACCCACTACCAAACATACTTGATGGGATGTTTTCAGAATAAACTTCGTATTTTGATGTTGACAGACTACTATTATACGAACCTCGCAAGGATGCACTTCTTAAACATCTCTCTATTGAAGTTATGTATTTCTCGCGATTACGTGTTATTGAAGATACTAAGTTGCCAGTAGTTGTACTATAGATTTTATTACCTCTTTCAATAATAACTGTTACATATAACATACTTGCAGAAGAGTATGGATGACTTATCTTGCCAATATCTTCTACCGAATAGCCAACTGGCAAGTAATAATGAACATTGCTATCATTATATTTCTGCGCATTAAGTCCAATAGATAGGAACACAAAAATGAATAATACGAATTGTCTCATAATTAAATCCTTATTTTAAGCACTTCCTCGCTCTTTTGTCAGCATGAGGTGTACTATTAAAATTGTAATTTGTTTGTAAACTCTTTCTCTGTTCCGTAGTAGGACAGAAGATAAGGCATATTCCGTTGATTAGAGATATCGACTTTCTCAAAGCCTTGTCTTCTCACACTCTAAAATAAAAGTCTCTTATGCAATGATGGTCAAGGAATTGCCGTAGGTGGAGTTCTGTAGGATAGCGAGCTAAATATGGCGACAGAGTCTTAACTTAAATAGGTAATGTAAAGAATAAAAGCCCATACAAGAATAAAAATAAAGGGTGAGGATTTAGGCAAAATGAACTTTAAGCACAGTTTCCGAGACCAGCCTAACTTATATTCACCAAATAAATCCTTTATTTCTACATCAACAACGTCATCTTCAGTTGGATTAGTCCATACTGGCGGAAACGCAAAATACGATAATCCCATGGTATTTATGTATCCATCCCAAAAATAAAGGATTCTTTTGATTTTTGCCTCACTAGCCCAATATGGGCCCGAAGCCAATGAGGGCTGTATACAATACATCCCATAAGGCGTTCCCGTTGCTTTGTTTTTGACAACTTGCGTTCGAACTGCCAGATTCTTACTGCGTCAAAACCAAAGCGTACAGTTACGCCTTATATGTATATATGTCTGCCCAACCTCTGCCCATCGTGGCTTCCGGTATGGGTATAGACATTACTTATCTCAAAATTCCATTCACTTTGGTAAGCAAAATATTATTTCGACCTGTAATTTAACATAAATAAATATAATTACGTGAAAGAAATCCACTTTCGCATGATTTTTCATCAAAAAAAGTTTGCATTTCCAAATATTATTTGTATTTTTGCAGCGTTAGTTCCAGCCGAGCCTCTTTACAATGCTTAAATAGGCTGGGCTTTTTTGTTTATAGCTATGGCAAAGAGAAATTTCGGAAAAGATTACAAGACTCCACGAGAACTTGTAACCTTATTGGAAAATCGTGGATTGATAATCAATGATAGGCAAAAGGCTCAATTGTATTTGGAGAGCATTGGCTATTATCGCTTATCTGCGTATATGCATCCTTTGTTGAAGACTCCTAAGACTCTTCATCTGTATAAGGAAGGTGCCACATTTAACAAAGTGATGATGCTTTATCGCTTTGACAAGAAGTTGCGCTTACTCCTTTTTAACGAGATTGAGAAGATTGAAATTGCTGTAAGAGAAGCTGTAATGAATCTGACGGCAGAACGGACTGGTGATATATATTGGCTTACCAATTCTACACATTTTCGTGATCAGTCTATTTTCAACAACAGTATGGCAATGTTGTCGAAGGAGTATGAACGTTCTACTGAAGACTTTATAGAACACTTCAAAAGAACATATACCGAACCTTTTCCACCAGCATGGATTCTTGGTGAACTTCTCCCAATGGGTAGCGTGAATATGTACTACAGAAACTTGAAAGATAAAGGTCTCAAAAAGCAGATCGCCAAGCATTTCTGCCTTCATGCTCCAGTGTTTGAGTCTTGGCTTTCTGTGCTTACGCTTACTCGCAATGCTTGTTGTCATCACGCTCGTGTATGGAATAAAATCAACAAGATTATTCCAAATGATATGAGAGGTATGACTCGTCCTTGGATTACTATTCCTGCAGACAAGCGAAGAATCTATTATAATATGTGCATCATCAAGTATTTCCTTGACATCATTTCTCCCAACAATGATATGCTTGACAAAATGCACGATTTGTTCAACAAATTCCCAAAGATAGACCTGGCAGCTCTTGGATTCCCTGTTGGTTGGGAACAAGAACCATTATGGGTACAGCCAAACAACTAAATACAAATGAGCTTATTGCCAAACTTCAAGAATTAGAGAAGGAAAATGCCAGACTAAGAAAAATTCTCGATGTACATGGAATACCATACGTTGTAGCCGAGTCCACTGTCTCTACTAAAGAAAGCCGGCAAGCTATGGTTTCAAAACTGAGTCTACAGGAAAAGGTTGCGCTGTTTCGTAGCGTTTTTCAAGGTCGTGAGGAAGTTTTTGCCAAGCGTTGGTATAGTCCAACAACCAACAAGTCTGGCTATCAGCCTGTATGTGAAAGAGAATGGAACCGAGAGTTTTGTGACAAACGAAAATATAAATGTGCAGATTGCCCGAACAGGCAGTTTGCACCATTGTCTTATGGCTACATTTATAATCACCTTGCAGGAAAAGATGAATATGGACGTGATGTCATCGGGCTTTATCCTATTTGCGAAGACAACACATGCCACTTTCTTTGTACTGATTTTGATGACAAGAGTTGTGGATATGGTTTCAAAAATGACGTTCTTGCATTCGTGAAGGTGTGCAAGGCATGGGCAATACCTTATTATATAGAGCGTTCACGCTCTGGAAATGGTGCCCATGTTTGGATTTTCTTTGAAACGCCTCTTGCTGCTGCAAAAGCAAGAAAACTGGGCAATGCGATACTTGCGGAAGCAATGAATGGAGATGCTCGTATTTCATTCAAATCGTATGACCGATTCTTTCCTAACCAAGATACATTACCCGAAAGAGGTTTGGGCAATCTTGTAGCCTTGCCTTTACAAGGGAAAGCAAGACGCAAAGGCAATAGTGTCTTTGTAGATGATAATTTTCAAGCATACCTTGACCAATGGGATGTACTGCAAAATATCCAACGATTGGGCATCAACCGCTTGGAGCAGATTCTGCAACTACATGCAAATAGTGTAGGTATAGAATTATCACATACAAGTGAAGAAAAGCCATGGGAAATGCCTTTGGCTGACAATGTACAAGACAAAGACTTCCCTTTACGGATAATCTTGACTGTAGCCAATATGCTCTACATCCATTTGACAGGTTTGTCCGCCAAGAGTATTAATCTTTTTAAGCGTATAGCAGCTTTTCGCAATCCAGAATTTTATGCCAAACAAGGGATGCGGTTATCAACCTACAATATTCCAAGGATTATCTCTTGTTCAGAGCTTACAGATGAATATATAGTGTTGCCACGTGGATGCGAAGATGCCGTATTGGATGTTTTCAAACAGCATGGTGTCACTATTGATATTGAAGACAAAACAAATCATGGGAAAAACATTGATGTAGAGTTCAATGGACAACTGCGTAACGAACAGCAAGAAGCCATGAATAAAATGCTGTCGTATCATGTTGGAACATTATCTGCCACGACTGCATTTGGGAAAACCGTCTTTGCAATTTCTATGATAGCAAAGCGCAAAGTAAATACATTGATTTTAGTCCATAACAAGGCTTTGCTGGAGCAGTGGAAAGAACGCTTGGAGGATTTTCTTGATATAAACGAGGAATTCATATGTGAAAGTTGTAAACGAACGAGGCGAAAGTCTGTGGTCGGTTGTCTTTGTTCAGGCAAGAACACGTTGCATGGCATTATAGATATAGCTTTGATACAGTCTTGTCTTGACAATGGTAAAGTAAAACCTTTTGTGCAAGATTATGGTATGGTTGTCGTTGATGAGTGCCATCACGTTTCTTCCGTAAGTTTTGAACAAGTGTTGCGAAAGGTACGTGCGCATTATGTTTATGGACTAACAGCAACACCCATAAGAAAGGACGGTCATCAGCCAATCATATTCATGCAGTGTGGCAAAATCAGATATTCATCAGATGCCAAAACACAGATGTTGAGTCAATCATTTGATAGGGTATTGATACCAAGGTTTACCTCTTTCCGCAATCTGACATCTGATGCTAAAACATACACACAGATAACTGAGGCTATTGCAGAAGATGAACAAAGGAACAAACTGATACTTGAAGATGTCAAGCAAGCATTGGCAGAAGGCAGGACACCTTTGGTTCTTACGACAAGAACGTCACATGTGAGAGTATTAGCACAAATGTTTGCCACAACTGTCGCTCATGTCGTTCCGCTAATAGGAGCTGTTTCTGCCAAAGAAAAGAGAATCGCCTTGCAACATCTGCAAGCGATTCCATCTACAGAACCTTTAGTAATAGTCGCTACAGGCAAATACATTGGAGAAGGCTTCGATTATCCTCGTCTTGATACGCTATTTCTTGTAATGCCTATATCATGGAAAGGCAACGTAGCACAATATGCCGGTCGTCTGCATAGAGAATACGAAGGCAAACATGAAGTAAGAATTTACGATTATGTTGATTTTCACGTTCCTCTGTGCGATTCGATGTATCGCAAACGTCTGAAAGGATATGCCTCCATAGGCTATGGTAAATGCACAACAAAGCAACTTCCCAATCATAAAAAAGATGTACAACTTTTGTACGATAAAGAAACTTACAAAGAGTCATTTGTAAATGTCTTGCTGTCAGCAAAGCATTCTGTTGTTCTTTCCGTGCCTCAAATAAAATTCAAATATAAACCAACCATTATGGCTACTATAGCAAATCTTATAAACAATGGGGCTGAGGTGGTTGTCTATATAAAGAATGACGGATACAATGAAGTCGAGCTCAAAAGTGCTGGTATAGAGGTAATATGCGACCACGAACAATCCATTCAATGCGCAGTTATAGATAAAGCTATTGTATGGTATGGAAACATCAACTTTTTGGGTTTCACCCCAGACGATAGTAATATCATGAGGATAGTTGACACTAAAGTCGCAGAAGAAATGATAGACGCTCTATACAATAATTCAGAAACAACACAAAATACTTGAAGCATTGGAACGGAGTAGCCCGACTTTGGAGGGCTAACACCCCGATTATGGCAAGGTCTTTGAGTGTTCGAACATCGGCTGCGCTCGGAAGAATGAAAAGGAACTTTTCTTCTTCACTCGTTTGCACGATGTTTCGGGAGTAACCTGAAAGGTTTTGAGTAACTCAAAACATACCTTGCTGTGCCTTTGTGGACACAAACGAACTATAAAATCAAACATTGCTTCTTGCAGAGCATTAAGCTTTATCAAAATGACACGAATGCGATAAGCATTTATAGCTATGAAGCACTGTTGATATGTAGATTTACTGATTCATTGTCGTACTGTTGTATTGATTTGATGCCATATAGCAATAGATAAATACCTCTATAATGGAGTAATAACTTGGAGCAAGGGACACATACATCTTTATTTCTCTATCATTACGAATGATTGAGTTGAACATTTTGAAGGATGCAAAACTTGCGTAATATGGTCAAGTACCAATGTTGTCATGTAAAGCACTTTACATGTAATATGTATGATATGTAAGGCGTATCACATATATACATGTTTGCCCTAACTTCTTTATGTCGCTCATGTCCTTGAACTTGGCAAGCCATTTCATTTGTCGGACAACGACTGCCACCAATTTGAAAAACGCTTGTCTTTGAGTTGCTGCACCTTATCTTTGCACTCGCAAGCGTGAAGCACCATGCAAATGTGCTTTGCAAGTATCAACTCAAAAAAGAAAATGACTATGGGTTTTATCGTATTTGAAGAAGAGGCATTCAACTATCTTGATGCCCAGTTGGAGAATTTCGTGAAGCGCATGGATAGAATCCGTGAGCGCAGTGAGGACAAGACTATGAGCCAATGGCTCGATACGCAGGATGTGTGTCAGATACTCAACATCTGCCCACGAACCGTGCAGAAGCTTCGAGACAACGGAACTTTGGCTTACACGCAGATTAGCCACAAGACCTACTATAAGCCAGAGGACGTGACGGCTATCGTTGCCAAGGTGGAGGACAAGAAGAAAGATTTACGTTTCCACAGCAATAAAATGATACAACTATGAGCAATGAAGTAATGACAAGACACAGCGAATGGATGAACCATATCGTGAGTCACCTCAACCGAATGGTTGATGATTTTGAGCGTATCGTCAAGAACTACCGACCTATGCTTGGCGGTGAACGCTTTTTGACGGACAAGGAACTTTGCGCCAAGCAGCAATTGAGTCGCAGAACCTTGCAGGACTACCGCAACAACGGCATCATCCCATATATCCAACTTGGCGGAAAGATACTCTACCGAGAGTCCGACATCGAGAAGATATTGATGGCTAACTATCGTGAGGCATACAGGATGAAAGGTGTGTAAGGAAAGATGGTGGTGGTGATTGGATGGCAAGAGTAAGGCGATAACGTATAACTTACCGAGGTTGTTATGCGTTGTCGCCTCGTTTTGCAGAGTGTCCCAAGTATATCAAGTATATGATGTGTATTCTGTATAGTCTCTATAAAATCTAATATCTGAAAACACTGCGGTGGCTCGCCCAAGTGGCTGGCGGCGCAAAGCCTCCAAGGACGGCGCATGATGGCTTCGCTATGCCATTGGATTTTTCGTCCATAGGCATACCAACTGCGGACGCTTACTTGCCTTATGTGTGACAGCTTGCATTATGAGCTCACGGAACGCCCTGCTTTCACGGCTTTCTATGCGGAAAGCCACGGCAATGACAAACTCAAGGTTATAGACATCATAGCTGATGCGGTCGTCCTCTTTTACATGGCGACAAACCTCAAACTCTTTCAATATCCCCTCCTTGAATATCGCCTTGCTTGCCTTACGAATGTAGCAACCGAAAACGCCGAGCATATCGGCAACCTCCTGTCTGGTCATCCATATCGGGTCGGTCGGCATGAATACCGAGCCACCCTTGCTGATTGTTACAAATCCTCTCTTCATTTCTTGTCCTCCATGTTTCTTTTTTCGCCAGTACTTTTACAGCTTCATCGTCATCAAGCAGTTGTGATTGCATTTTCATATATGTTTTTTGCGATGAAGCGGAGTTCATAGTGTTGTGTTTGTTTTTCATTTCAACATATATGTGCAATTTGTGGTTTTCCACATCAAAACCTTCATCGGGAACGGTCCATCCGTTACCTGCATATTTGAATATGTTCTGGTGAAAATACCCAATTTTATTTCCATTCGATTTGTCTATTTGCCGGAAACATTCATCGGCTATAGATTGCTCAATCGTCTTTCCATAAACTTTTGAATCGAATGTCAGCTTTATTGGATCTACAATGCTTTCGTTGAAGTCTTTCAGAGTTATTTCTCTGCGATATGATTCGATGGTGTGTCTCACATGCGTGTATATATCGTTGTCGGATATGAAATCTAAATTATATTTGTGCATTTTGCGGCTATTTTATTTGTGAAGTTATGTTGTCAGCTACCCCATTATGCTTAGGATGGCTGAGCTGACGAGCATATAGATGAGCATACCGATGATGTCGTTTGTGATACTGATGAAGGGACCTGTGGCGAGTGCCGGGTCGATTTTCAGCTTTTCGAGTGTCAAAGGCACAAATGTGCCGAACACTGATGCGAAAATCACCACTGCAAACAGCGACATCGACACGGCTATCGTGGTGGGGTTGAGCGGGTCGAGACGGAAACAGTTATAGACAAATACGAGCAGCGATATGATTGTGGCATTGAGCAGACCTACGCTAAGCTCTTTCCATATCTGCTTCACAGAATCTTTAAGGTCGAGGCTGCCGTTGGCGAGACCTTGCACGATGATTGCCGACGACTGCATCCCCACGTTTCCGCCAGTGCCGCCAATCAATGGAATGAACAGCGCCATCGTGGGATTTGTGGCAAACCCCTTCTCGAATCCTCCGAGGATCACCGAGTTGGTGAGTCCGCCAATCATGCCGATAAGCAGCCATGGAAGACGCGCTTTGGTCTGGTCGAAAATCTTGTCGTCGGACTCCACATCAGTCGAGATACCAGATGCCAACTGGTAGTCGCGCTCCGAATATTCACGCACCTTATCCATCACATCGTCGAAAGTGATGCGTCCCACAAGTCTGCCTATGGAGTCGATTACCGGCATTGCGGCAAGGTTGTATTTCTCGAAGTCGTGAGCCACTTCTTCGATTGGCGTGTCGGTCTTCACGGCGAAAGGCTCAGTGTCCATCACATGCTTTATTTTTGATACCGACGGATGGGTAATCATCTTTTTCAGCGGGAAAACGCCTTTCAGGCGGTTTTCGTCATCTACGACATATACGTTGTAGATTTCGTCCATATCTTCGGCTTGGGCGCGCATCTGCTTCAGACATTCGGGCATACTCCAATTCTCGTTCACCACGATCATCTCTGTACCCATCAATCCGCCGGCGGTGTCGTCGTCGTATTTCAGAAGGTCGATGATGTCGCCAGCCTGCTCCACATCGTCGATGTGGGAGATGACCTCGTCACGGTCTTCTTCGTCAAGGTCTTGGATAAGGTCCACGGCATCATCGGTGTCGAGGTGTTCGATTTGCTTGGCTATGTCCTCTTTCGGCATATTTGCGAGGAGCTTTCTGCGGTCTTCCTCGTCCATCTCCATAAGCACTTCGGCAGCCGTCTCTTCGTCGAGCAGTCCGTTGAGGAACTCGGCTTCCTCTATGTCGAGGTCTTTGAATAATTCTGCGATGTCGGCAGGGTGCAGCTCGGCAAGGAATGCCTTTGCGCGAGTAATGTCATTCGATTCAACGATCTCTTTGACCGTGTTAAGATAGTCGTCGGTATATTCTTTCATAGCAGTTGTCGTCTATTTTGTTAAACTGTAGTTGTTCCGCTTCGAGAGGCTTCAGCCACCAAGTTGGTCAGGTCGATAAACTGTTCAACGCTGAGCTGCTCGGGCCGCTTTGTCATTATCGGGTCGGATAATGCCGGGCAGTCTTTCGGCAACAGTCCGCGAAGTGAGTTGCGCAAGGTCTTTCGGCGTTGCCCGAAAGAGGTCTTGACGATAGTTTTAAACAGACGCTCGTCGCATCCGAGGTCGGTGACGGAATTGCGCACCAGCTTTATGACACCCGACTTCACCTTTGGCGGTGGATTGAACACATTTTCATCCACCGTGAAAAGATATTCGATGTCATACCAAGCCTGTAGCAGCACCGACAGTATGCCGTAGGTCTTGGAACCCGGACCTGCCGCAATGCGCTGCGCCACCTCGCGCTGCAGCATTCCGCTGCAGCAATCCACTTGATTCTTGTAGTCAAGAACCTTGAAGAAGATTTGCGATGATATGTTGTAAGGATAATTGCCTATTATGCAGAAGTGCTTGTCACCGAAAATTTTGTGCAGGTCGAGTTTCAGAAAGTCCTCGCCGATGATGCGACCTCGCAGCTTCGGGAAATGCTCGTCGAGATATTCCACCGATTCACCGTCAAGTTCCACCACCGTCAGGTCGTGTCCGCTCTCCATGAGGAACTGCGTTAGCACCCCCATGCCCGGTCCTATTTCAAGCAGTGGCATAGTGGTGTATTCGTTCACCGTGTCGGCTATTCGCTGAGCAACCGACAAGTCGGTCAAGAAGTGCTGTCCTAATGCTTTTTTCGCTTTTACCTGCTGCATAATAAATTCTCTCTTTCAGTGATTTTTTTGCAATTCTGCGCCCCTTGTGGAAACTTTTCAGTATCTTTGTACCCACAAGTTTGCTACGCAAAGTTAATACAAATTAGTTTTATAAGCAGAATTGACGTGAAAAAAATAATAACAACCGTGTTGAAATATCTTGTTCCGGTGATAATCGGGGTAGGATTATTCTATTTTTTGTATAAAAATGTGGATGTGGAGCAGATGAAGTCGGTGTTGTCCACCGATGTGAATTATGCGTGGTTCATCCCCGTGATTGTGGTTAGCATTTTCAGCCATATCTTCCGCGCATGCCGCTGGAGGCTGCAGCTTCGCGCCATAGGAGTGGATGCTCCGCTCAGTGCGATAGTAAATTCCATATTTGGCACCTATGCCGTGAATCTTATCTTTCCGCGACTTGGAGAGGTGTGGCGCACAGGATATATAGCCGAACGCCAAAAGGCTTCGTTCACCACGGTGCTTGGCTCGATGGTGGCCGACCGCATGAGCGACACCGTCACCGTTCTGCTGCTCACCGTGTTCACGTTCTTCATAGCCCAAGGGGCATTCTATCAATTTCTTGACACATATCCTCAAATCAAGGACGGGCTGGTGAACATGCTCACGTCGCCTGCTTTGTGGATTATCGCTGCGGTGGTCGTGGCTGCTCTTGTGTGGCTGTTCACTCGCAAGACAGAAAATGTGGTCATCGTCAAGATAAAGACAATGGTATCCAATTTGTGGCAGGGCTTTTATGCCATCACCAAGATGGAGGGCAAATGGTGGTTCTTGCTATACACGGTACTGCTGTGGGGATGCTATTTCATGCAGCTATATATTGCTACATTCGCATTCTCGTTTACTGAAAATCTTGGCTTGACGGCAACGCTTGTGCTGTTTGTGCTGTCGAGCATCGGTATGGGCATACCCACCAACGGAGGTCTCGGATCATGGCACATTGCCATAATTTTCGGGCTGTCGCTATATGGCGTGGGAGTGTTCAATCCGTCGTGCTTTGATCCTAATGCCTCGGCATTCGCGATGCTCGTGTGGGGCGTTCAGACGCTACTGCTTATAGCATTGGGAATCTATGCATTCATATATATGGCAATCGACCGTAACCGCATAAAGTCGGGGAAGACCATTGTCCACACTTCGGGCAGCGGAATGCAGTTGTAAGAGCGAAGTGCAGCGGTAAGCTTTTTATTAGTATTGAGAATTGATTTATGAGCGAAGACAACGATAGAGATTATTTCGACGAAGACTATATCGAGGAGCCGAAGCCTCGTGAGCTTAGTGCCGAGGAGCGTGAACGCCGCGAAGTAGAAAAGGTGACAATAGACATGAAGCACAACCGTGTGCGCACGGTTGCGGCAATTGTTGCTGTGGCGGCTTGCGTAGGCTTTCTTGTGTGGGTGTGGATGCTGTTCTGGAACCCGGTTGTGAGCCTCGAACAGAAAGTGGGTTATGTGAACGAAATTCGCTGTGAGGGGCATATATTCAAGACCTACGAAGGACGGCTTATAACAAATGGCTATCTGTATGACACGGTGGCTGAGCCTAAGAAAGATTTTCATTTCTCGGTGGAGAGCAGCAGCGTGGTGGACACACTGATGAAGTTGCAGCTTTCGGGGCAGAAGGTGGCTGTGCAATATAAGGAGTATCAAACCACACTGCCGTGGCGAGGCGACAGCAAGTGCATAGTCACTGGTGTGGATGTGCGGAAATGATTGCTATTTTTCGGCTTTCTTTTTGTGTAGTGCAATGTCGGGCAGCCATGAGTTGTCGTTGAATCGGCACAAATCCACTTTTGTGGTGATGCCGTTCACCTTGCCGGTTTCGGTGTATTGCCATATCGTGTAGCGTCCGTTCCATGTGATTTCGGGCGTTTTTTCTGAGTAGCGGCCTATGTATAATGGATATTCATTGAAGTATGGTGAGAGGTTGCGGTTGTAGAACGACATAGTGCTGTATATCATCGGGCGCACGCCAAAATGCTGTTCAAGCAGTGATGCAAGTAGCTGCAGGCTGTCGATTAGCTGTTTGCGCGACCATGAGCCACGTTTTTCCACATCAATCATTGGTATCAAATCTTGATTCGCGATGCTTGCCGCTTTCACAAAATTGCGGTATTGTGCTTGAATCGAAGATGTCGAGCGGAGGAAATGGTAGCTACCCACCAATATGCCGTGGAGGCGGGCTTGCTGCACATTGGCATTGTAGTGAGGAGATATATAGGTTGATCCTTCGGTGGCTTTGATATATACGAATTTTATATTGCTGTCGGCACTCACCTCGGTCCAGTTAATGTCTTTCTGGTGGCTCGACACGTCGATGCCATGATATGGAGCAAGAGGGTCGCGAGGCACATTGATGGCATCGCTTTGAGCGTCGGCATCAGTGGCGTTGTGACGTGAGCATGACATCATTGCCGCACCACAGCACACCGAGCATCCCATAAGCAACGTTATGCTATTTCTTGCCGCGGCGAGTAGGGTATTGTTGATTATATGTAGAACCTTGTTCGGCATTCTTCACCTTTTTTGTAGAAGTGCTGTTTTTGTCGGCAGCCTTTGCTGTTGCAGTATTGCTGTCTTTTGTGCTGTCATTCTTTGCGGCAGCAGGTTTGGCTTGTGCCGTAGCGGCGGTTTTGCTTGTGGATTTTACCTGAGTTTTGGGCTTCGCCGCATTGTCGGTCTTTTGCTGTTTTGCTTCGGCTGCCGATTTCTCGGCTGCTTTGCGCTTTTCTTCAGCAAGTTTTTCCTCCATTTCAAGCTGCTTTTTCCTCTGCTTCTTCACATTATCAAGCGAGTCTTTGCGCGCTTTCTTGCGCTTTTCAGCCATTTTTATCGAGTCTTTGCGGGCTTTCTCTTTCAGTTTGCGCTCGCGCTTCTCTTCCTGCATCTGTTCTTTAAGAGCCTTTTCGCGCTTTTTCTTTTCTTCTTTCGATAGGTTCTTGTCATCTGTAGCGGGCTTCTCGGTGCTTTTGAACTTCTTCGGAGTGCACACTTTCGGAGCTTGACGTTTGGCTCCAGCCTCTTCGAGCATCTCGTCGGCAGTGAGCGTTCCGTTTAGTTTCAGTGCTTTTGGACCTATCATGATGTCGCGCAGACGCACGCCCTCGGCAAACCGGCACATATCCACAGCATGGTCGATGCCGTCCACCTTACCTTGATCGGTGTATTGCCACAGCAGATATTGTGCGCCATTCGACAATTGAGGCTGCGAAGTTGAGTAGCGTGCAATGAAGATTGGATATTTGTTGAAGTACGGCGACAGATAGCTGTTGTAGAACGATGTCATTGTGTAAATCATAGGCTCACAGTGGTAATGCTCGCGAATCATCCCGGCAAAAGCTTCGAGGCTGTCGATAATCTGCTTGTGCGTCCATGAGCCTTTGTTCTCGAAGTCGATGAGCGGTAGCAGGTCCTGCTCGTCGCGCCGAGCCGACTTCTTGAAGTTCTCGAATTGCGATTTCAGCGATGAAGTTGTGCGCAGAAAGTGGTAGCTGCCCACTTTCAGCCCATATTTGCGTGCATTCTCGATATTGAACTCGAAATGTGGCGATGTGTAGGTGGAGCCTTCAGTAGCTTTGATATATACAAACTTGATGCGCTTGTCGGCACACACCTTTTCCCAATCGATGTCCTTTTGATAGCTCGACACGTCGATGCCGTCGTAGTCGTCGCTGTTTCGGCTTGCTTGCTGCGCCACGCGCGACTTAGGCGATTCGATATGCTGCCGGCGGGAGACCTTCTTCGTCGCAGCCTCGCCCGACAGAGCTATAACTATGATAGATATAATGGTCAGAAATTTCTGTATCATTTTCCCTTTGACTTTTCAACCTACAAAAATACAACAAACCGCCACAAAATCAAAGAAAAAAATCCACTGCCCGCAATTTTGCTCATACATAAGGCCATTTGGGTGGTTTCTGCCATTGCCAGTGGCATTGACGATTTCCTCCATACTTACATTTTCTTTATAAATGTAAAATCATTGGATACCACAGCAAGTGCTGTCAAATCTTCAGTGCTATCAAATCACAAAAAAGAGAGGCTGCGCCGTAAACATTAATTACGACACAGCCCCGCTTCTTTATATTTAGCGATTTTTCATCAAAAGCATTTCTGCAATAAGGTGGTCGTGCGACACACGGCATTTCGCATTATTCATTTTCTTATCATGTGCCATACTTCGCGTGTCCAAAGCACAAACGACGAGCCAGCCACTATTATAATCCAGTCTTCAAGGCTCAAACCGCAGACATTGAAGAAATCTTGGAGTAATGGGATTTCCACCATTGCCACTTGACCGAAAAATATCACTGCCACAATGACAAGCAAGCCTTCGCATCCCTTGAAGTGCAATGCACTCTTTCCAGTCTCAAACGCGCGAGCATTAAACAGATAGAAGAAGTGTGTCATCACAAAGGTGGTGAATAGCATAGTCAGCTCATAGGTGCTCAAATCGTCGCGCTCGCCAATGTGTAGATTCAAGAAGAGGTCGCGCATCGACGTGTAATCGCCATGCTCGAAGATGTAGAGCATAGCCACAAGCAAGAAGAAGAAAAAGAATCCCACACCCAAAATCTCCACACGCATAGAGCGACTGAGAATAGACGCATTGCGGTCGCGTGGCTTGTCTTCCATCACCTTGCGCGAAGGAGGCAACGATGCCAAAGCAATGGCAGCAAACGTATCCATAATCAAGTTAATCCAAAGCATTTGTGTAACTGTCAATGGAGACTCAGTTCCCATAAACGCTCCAATCAGCACAAGAAAACATGCAGTCACATTCACCGTCAATTGGAAGAGCAAGAACCGCTGTATGTTCTTATAGAGTGAACGCCCCCACATCACAGCATTGGCAATGGTTGAGAACGAGTTGTCTTGTATTGTCATGTCTGATGCTTCTTTTGCTACAGCAGTGCCGTCCCCCATAGAAAGGCCGACATCGGCAGCATTTAGTGCCGGTGCATCATTTGTTCCATCTCCTGTCACTGCGACAACCTGTCCGCGAGCTTTCAGCAACTTGACCAGACGTTCCTTGTCATTAGGACGAGCGCGCGATAGAATCTTGATGGCAGTCACTCTGTCTTTCAGTTCTTCATCAGACATGGCAGCAAATTCGGAGCCTGTAAGAATATTGCTGTCATTGTCGGTCTCATTCCACAAGCCTATCTGACGCCCAATCTCTTTAGCTGTGCCGGACGTGTCACCTGTTACAATCTTTACCTGTACACCGGCATTGACACACTCCTTGATGGCAGCCGGGACTTCCTCACGAACAGGATCGGAGATGGCAAAAATGCCAACAAATGTCAGTCCATCGACATTCAACTTGCCATTCTCTATCACGTTCTCGCCATCTTCCACTTCAGCATAGGCTATGCCAAGCGTGCGCATAGCCTGGTTCTGATATTTAATCAGGTCGGCATTATAAGCATTTCTATCCGCCTCGCATACATCCGATTTGTCAAGAAGAATCTCTGGCGCACCTTTTACAAAGACACACGTCTTGCCCTTTGACGCAGACCTTACCACGGTCGCCATATATTTGTTCTCAGTAGAGAAAGGCAAACGCCCTACTATTTCCATACTTTCTCGTATGGTCAAATAATCAGGGCGTCCAGTTTTGCTTCCCAATTTTAAATCGCTTTTTTTAAGCGTTTTTGTTCGCTCTGTAACCCAGTTTATGGACAGATGTTCGATCCTACCTCGTTCCTCTTTGTAAATTCCAAAACGAAGTGCACACTTTCGGTAAAAAAATATATGAAAAACA
>CAYWOC010000005.1:0-91096 GCA_964459845.1 uncultured Muribaculaceae bacterium
TGTGAGTTCTTCAAACAAATTGCTAAATTTGCACTTGCCAATTGAACCTACCCCAGCAAATATCCTGCGTTTTCTGCTTCAAAATGTTTGCAGAACTCGTCAATAACACAAAATAATTCTGTAACTTTGTAATCGGTAGTCATATCAAATATTTTTGTAACTAATTGATTTTCATTTTTTAAAGATACAAAACATTTGTGAGACTACCAAATTTTTTAACAGCTATTTATTATCCCGAACTGAGGTCTTAAATAAAAAGTAGATAGCGCAGGATGATTGTGCTTTGTCGTGTGGAGCACGCTGATAGGTGCGGAATTGAATGGATGAGAAGAATGATAAGGGTGGAAAAATGCATTTTGGGCAATTTTGAGTGAATAATCGTGCGGATGTGGAAAAAATTTATTAAATTTGAAAACTTTTCACTGCTTGAAAAAGTGGTGGGGATTAACGGATTAAGCGTTTGTTAAGTTAATGTTTAACGAAAAATAATTCTAATAATTTTAATATTTTACTGACAAAACTTGTTATGAGACTAAAAATCTTAATGCTTCTAATGCTTTTTGTGTGCTTGCCTTCATTGGCTCAACGCACAGGTATTCAAGGCATTGTAGTGGATGCAGGAAGCGGATTGCCAGTGGCTGGAGCGACTGTTGTTCTGGATAAGCAGGGTAACAGTGCGGTGTCGGGACCACAAGGCGAATTTCGCATTTCCAACGCTTCTCCCGGTAGCGACATGATGCTTATCATGTGTATGGGCTACGAGGATTGGTCGATGAATGTGACCGTGAAGAGTGGTGTAATAGCCGATTTGGGCACTGTAAGAATCCAGTCGGCTAATGTTGGCGCCAACTTTGCCGGTTCGGATTTCATCATTGATGAGTCGCAGCTCGAAGACGAGGAGGGCAATTCTCAGTCTATAGGCACTTTGAGCGGCGCATCGGACAACATCTATTACAACGCCACAAATTATGATTTCAGCGTGATGCGTTTCCGCCTTCGTGGCTACGACCAGAACTTCACTGAAACCTACATCAATGGCGTGAACTTCAACGACCCGGCGCGCGGACGCTTCAACTACTCGATGCTCGGTGGTATGAACCAGGCTTTCAAGAACAAAACCACAGGAGTGGGACTTGACCCTACTTATTTCTCCTTCGGTCAGGTGGGCGGCGCCACAAACATCAACACCCAAGCCAAGGACTATGCTCCGGGATTCCGTGGAAGCCTTGCCTACACCAACAGCAACTATTATGCCCGCGCGATGGCAACATATTCAACTGGACTTAGCAAGAACGGCTGGGCATTGACGCTTTCAGCGATAGCGCGATATGCCGACAAAGGCATTCAGCAAGGAACATTCTATAACTCGTGGGGATACTTTCTGTCGTTACAGAAGGTGTTCAACGAGCAACATTCTATTTCGCTCACTACATTTGGCGCACCGACGAAGCGCACCAATTCCTCGGCGATATTTGAAGAGACCGCAATTTTGACAGACAATTATCTGTACAACCCCAACTGGGGATGGCAAGACGGCAAGCAGCGCAGCGCGAAAGTCGTGGAATCGTTTGACCCCACGGCTATTATCAACTGGATATGGAAGCCTAAATATGGCACTCAGCTTAATACTGGCATAGGTGTGCGCAAGTCGTTCTATTCATCTTCTGCGCTTAACTGGTATAACGCTGCCGACCCACGTCCCGACTATTACCGTTATCTGCCCTCATACTATTCGGACGAGGCAACCAAGGCTTTATATACCGACTTGTGGATGAACAATGAGGATTTCCGACAGATCAACTGGGACAACCTTTATCAAGTGAACTATATGAACGGCATGTCTGAAGCCAATGGCGGAGAAACCAAGGGCTCGACATATATCCTTGAAAAACGCCACAGCAACCAGTTCAATGTGCAGTTCAACTCTACGCTGAATGCGCAGCTCACTGACAAGATAAAGTTGCAAGCAGGCATCGGTGCGAATTACACCCGAGCTTCATACTACAAGACTATGAAGGATCTGCTCGGCGGAAACTATTGGCTCGATATTGACCAATTTGCCGAGCGAGACTATCCTGACAACCCCACATTGCTGCAAAACGACCTCAACAACCCTAACCGCAAGGTGGGCGAGGGCGACCGATTCGGATATGATTATGACGTGAATTCACTCAATGTGAACGCATGGTTGCAGAATATCATAAATCTTCGCCACTGGGATATAAATTATGGATTGAAACTTAGCTACACCCAATTCCAACGCGACGGAAAGATGCGCAACGGACGCTCGCCACTGCACTCCTATGGCAAGGGGGAAACCCACCGCTTCGACAATGGCGCAATCAAAGCCGGCATCACCTATAAGCTCGACGGCCGCAACAGTTTCACCATTCACGGCTCATACGGCACCATGGCTCCTATATTTGACCAAGCATATGTGTCGCCTCGCATCAAAGATGATGTAATCACCGGCTTGAAGAGCGGACGTATCCTCTCGGGCGATGTGAGCTACACGTTCAACTACCGCCGCTTCAAGGGTAGTGTCACCGGATTTTGGACGAATATGTATGACATGACTGAGCGCACATCATTCTATGACGACCAGTTCTCCACATTTATGAATTATGTGCTAACCAACGTGAGCCGCACTTATAAAGGTGTGGAAGTGGGAATGGCGTTCAAGGTGTCGCCATCGGTCACTGTCACAGCAGCGGGTACATATTCTCGTTATCAATACAAGAACCGTCCGACTGGAACGCGCAGCTACGAGAACGGTATGCAGCCCGATACCACACAGATGGTGTATCTGAAAAACTTCTATGTGGGAGGAACTCCACAGCAGGCATATAATATAGGTATTGACTGGGCTGCGCCACACAACTGGTACTTCAATGTGAACGGCTCGTGGATGGGCGATGCTTATGTCAGCTTGTCGCCGATTCGCCACGAGGCAATGCCTAACCTGTGGACTACTTGCACATCGCAAGAGGAACTTGAGGCCAAGATAGAAGAAATCACGCGTCAAGAGAAACTTAACGATGCATTTGTGCTTAATGCGAGCATAGGCAAGGTGGTGTATATCAACCGCAAGTTGTCGCTCAATTTCAACTTGAACGTGAACAATCTGCTCAACAACCGCAAGATTCAGACCAGCGGTTATCAGCAGGGACGTTTCGACTACACCAACTACACAACATCCAAATATCCCAACAAATACTACTATGCACAGGGCATAAAGGTGTATTTCAATATGGGTGTTAGATTTTAAAGTCAGATAACTATTCAATCAAGATTAAAAAAACAATTAAATCAATATAACAAATATGAGACATTTTAAGTTATATCTCAATCTTTTGCTTCTGTTGGCAATGGGGTTTGTTAGCTGTCAAGACAATTTCGACCGTCCACCGGTGATGGTGCCTCAAGCAGCCCATATCAACAAGGTGAATACCACAATCCTCGACCTGAAAAAGAAATTCTGGTCGGACGACAAGAACTGCATCGACACCATAAAGCTCACCGAGGCTGGTGACAGCATGGTGATAAAAGGTCGTGTAGTCAGCTCCGACGCAGCCGGAAATATTTATAAGAATCTTGTGATTCAAGACGAGACAGCGGCTCTCACGCTGTCAATCAACGGCACAAGCCTCTACAATACATATCGCATAGGTCAGGAAGTGGTTCTTCCTGTTACCGACCTGTTTATCGGAAAATACAACAACTTGATGCAGCTCGGCTATCCGGATTACAGCGAGAGCTTCGGCTGGCAGGCTACATTTATGCCTCTCGCATTGTTCCAGTCGAAGGTGGAGCTTAACGGACTTCCTGATGCTTCGAAGATTGACACCGTCGTAGTGAAACTTTCGGAGCTGCCTACCACTCCAGAGGGCTTGCAAAAATGGCAAAGCCAACTTGTGCGCCTCGACAACGTGACATTCACCGAGGCTGATGGCTCGGCTGTGTTTGCACCAAACAGCACCAACACAAGCCGCAACCTTCAAGATGATGCGGGCAACACCATCATTGTGCGTAACAGCGGTTATGCGAACTTCAAGAATGATATTCTTCCGCTGGGAACTGGCAGCGTAGTGGGAATATTGAGCTATTACGGTTCGGCATGGCAGTTGCTTCTTCGCGACACCGACGACTGCATAGGCTTCTCTACCGACACTAAAGGCACTAAGGACAATCCTTATGACATGACTCGCGCAATCGAGCTTCAAGGCACTGGCAAGATTGGCTGGATGACCGGCTACCTTGTAGGAGCAGTAGCACCTGAGGTCACTGCTGTAAGCAACAATGCGGATATTGAATGGAAGGCTCCTACCACACTTGCCAATACAATCGTGATAGGCGCTACTCCCGATACAAAGGACATCAATCAGTGTGTTATAGTTGAGCTTGCAGAAGGCACATCTCTTCGCTCGGCAGTCAACTTGAAGGACAATCCTAAGGCTCTCGGTTCTGAAATCAAGCTTAAAGGAGAGTTCAAGAGTGTTATGGGCAAATATGGCGTGGCGTGCAGCGGCTCGACCGACGACTATGTGATGGCATATGTAGGCGGTGGCGTTAAGAGCTTGAAAGAGGACTTCAGCGGGGCGGCTATTCCATCCACTTGGGGCAATGTGCAACTAAAAGGCGACAAAAAGTGGTACACACCATCATTTGACAATAACTATTATGCAGCTATGACCGGCTACAAGGGTACAGCTCCATTCGACTCATGGCTGATTACTCCAGCACTCGACGTTGATGGCGCAGCCAAGAAGGTGCTTTCGTTCAAGTCGCAAGTGAATGGTTATGGCTCTACTACTACAACAATGAAGGTGTTTGTGCTTTCATCGGCAGATCCTGCATCGGCTACTCGTACCGAGCTTAACTGCAAGTGGGCTACAGCTCCTGCTTCGGGATATTCAGGCTGGACTGAATCGGGCGAAATTGATTTGAGCAAATTCTCGGGTACAATATTCATCGGATTCCAATTTGCTGCCACACAAGATGCCAATTATGCGACATGGTGTATAGATGATGTAGTGTTTGGCGAAGACGCTGGTTCAGGCGGTGGCGGTGAAGATCCTAATCCTCCTGTGGTTTCGGCTACGCAAGATGATTTTGAGACAATGAACAATGGCGCAGCAGTTGGTTCTTATGGCACTTACACATCAACAGCAGGATGGGTAGCTAAGAATTGCAATGTGCTTGCCGGTGGAGCTTCCGACAGTAATCCTATGTTTATGTTCATCGGTTATAAGACTGGTTCTACCACACAATATGCCTTTGCTCCTTGCTTGAATGGCAAGACTGCGTCGGTCGGCACTCTCACATCGCCGACATTGACGGGCGGCTGTAAGGAGCTTACGTTCAGCTATGGACAACCTTACACCGAGACAAGCGGTGTATCGTTCCGTGTAGATGTTAAGCAGAATGGGGAAGTGGTGAAGACAGAAACAATCACAGAAAAGACTGAGCAGAAGAAGGCATATAGCAAGACAATCAGCGTGAATGTGACTGGCGACTTCTCAATAGAATTTACAAATCTTTCACCGACCCAGACAAGCGACAAGAATAAAGACCGCGTATGCATCTGGAATGTGAACTGGACAAAGTAAACTACCAGAAAAGGTAATGTATCAACATAAAAAAGTGTGGCTCTCAAGCTGAGAACCACACTTTTTTTATATGACCTAATTTAGATTGATAAGCTGATTATGGCATATATGTGATTTAGAGGTTTAGGATTTCATCCTTTGGCAGATGCGTAATTTTTGCGATAGTTTCCAGCGGGATGCCCTCGCTTTTCATTATGGCAGCCACGCTTCGCATATCTTCATCTTTCTGCAAGTCGCGTCCCTGCTGTATTCCCTGCTGTATTCCCTGCTGTATGCCTTTTTCTATACCTTCGGCAAAGCTGTCTTTGCGGGCGGTCTTTATTGCGTTGAGAATGTCGCGAAAGGCGTTTATACTGTCCTCATAAAGTTTCAGTTCCGAAGCCGAGAATTTGGATATTTCAGCCTGCTGGAACAGACGGGTAAACACGCGCTCTTGCAGAGAGGCAGGTCTGTCCATCAGCTTTGAGAGGTTTTTTAGCACAAACATCCATTTGTCGAACATAGTTACAAGCTCATTCTCCCCCTTATTGAATTTCGGGATTTCTACATATATGAACGTCAGCTTGTCGTAGAACACCGTCTTTTTATCGACATCCATAAGCTTCACCTCATGATGCCAGCAAGCCTCGTTGTCACGGTCTTCCTCAAAGACAAAATTAAGCAGCCCTATTGTATATACGCTGTTGAGGTGGAAGTCCCATTCGCCTCCCTGCTTAGCCTGCTCGCGTATGGGGAAAGTGGAGTAATATACGGTTCTGTCCTTGAAGAACTCTTGATACACATTCTGCATTTCCACGATAAACTTTTCTCCCTTCTCGTTCTCGCAATAAACATCGAATATTGCGCGTCGGGAGTCGAGCCTGTCGCCAAGCTGTTCGGAGTTCAGGTATGTCACATCTTTCACGTCCTGCTCTCCGGCGAGCAGTGCGTTGAGGAAGCTGATAAGCAGCTCCTTGTTGAATTCCGAGCCGAAAAGCCTCTTGAATCCGAAATCGGTCTGAGGGTTCAGATATTTCTCTTCCATCTCGTCGCAGTTTTTTTGTTATAATATTGATGTACACAAAATTATCAAATTTATTTCAATTCTCAAAATAAGATTAAATATTTCATGACATCATTATTCTGAAATCATATGTTCGGAGTTCCTGCAAATTATACTGGACTGGTTATGTTAAAAGAAATAAATTGATGCCGGATATTTCCATATAATGGATGTGTGGTGCTATGGAATCGGGTAATTTGGCGATAAAGTGAATGAAAATGTATCGAAAAGTGTGGCGGATTGAAAAATTCTGTGTAAGTTTGCGCCGAATTTTTCATCGCAGAGAATATTTGGTCTAAAAAAATTTTATATAATTATGAAAAGTATTAAGAAAATTGCGTTGGCATTGGTGGCTGTTATTGCAGTGGGTGCCAACGGCTATGCGTTTGATTGGAGCGCACTTGGCAGCGCGCTTAACAAGAACAATGTGGAAGGTCTCATCAATGGCGTGATTTCGACAGACAAAGTGGAAGTGGCAGATCTTGCCGGAACATGGACTTATGATGGCCCTGCAGTTTCGTTCAAGAGTGAAAATCTGCTGGAGAAGGCTGGAGGCGCTGCTGTAGCTACCACAATCGAAAACAAGCTCACACCGTATTATAAGAAGGCTGGACTTGTAGGTTCAAAATTCACTTTTGACGAGAGCGGCAATGTTACAGTAAAGCTGGCAAACGGAAAATCATTCACTGGTAAAGTGTCGAAGGGAACAACAGATGGAACACTCATCTTCAACTTCAGTAAATTGCAGAACAACAAGCTCGCAAACTTGACAGTGTATGTGACTAAAGGCACCGACTTGAGCCTTATGTTTGACGTGTCGAAGCTCCAGACGCTTGTCTCGGCAATTGCAAAGTATTCCAACAAGACTTCTCTAACTACAGCATCAAGTCTGCTGTCGAAGTATAAAGGCGTGTATGCCGGATTCAAAATGAAGAAATAATGTAGTTTTAGTGAAATATATGCTAAACAGCCGCACCGTGGGACGCAAGTCACATGTGCGGCTGTGTCTTTTTCGGGGAGGAATATGTGCTGTAGCATTAAAAATAGACTTTAATATGAGGACAATCAGGAAATTTGGCTAAAAAAGTTGGAGTTGAGAGCACGGTGTATTGGAATTTTTCATAAATTTGCGGTCGATTAAAAAATGCTGTGTTGTTGTATGGCACGGCGAAAAACGTAATGATATGATAAACATAACTTTTCCAGATGGAAGTGTAAAGCAATTTGAGCAAGGTACAACTCCTTACCAGATTGCAGAAAGTATCAGTCCACGTCTTGCGCAAGACGTGCTGGCTGCTACTGTGAATGGTGAAGAATGGGATATCTCACGACCAATTTGTAGCGATGGGGAGATTAAACTGTTCAAGTGGGATGACGCAGAAGGCAAACATGCTTTCTGGCACACATCCGCACACTTGCTTGCTGAGGCACTTCAAGAACTTTACAAGGGCATACAATTCGGTATCGGCCCAGCTATTGAGAATGGTTTCTATTATGACATCGATCCGGGAGAAAACACTATCACAAGTGCCGATTTCCCAAAGATCGAAGCTAAGATGGCAGAACTTGCATCGAAGAAGGAACCAGTAGTAAGAAAGGACATTTCAAAAGCCGATGCGCTGAAGATGTTTGGCGACCGTGGTGAGACCTACAAGTGTGAGCTTATCAGCGAGCTTGAAGATGGTCACATCACCACATATACGCAAGGGGCGTTCACTGATTTGTGTAAGGGTCCTCACCTCGCAAACACAGGCGCAATCAAGGCTATAAAGATATTGTCGCTTGCCGGAGCTTACTGGCGCGGCGACGAGAAACGCAAGCAGATGCTTCGTGTGTATGGCATCACATTCCCTAAGAAGAAGATGCTCGATGAATATCTTGCTATGCTTGAGGAAGCCAAGAAACGCGACCACCGCAAACTTGGCAAGGAGATGGAGCTGTTTGCGTTCTCGGCAAACGTCGGTCCTGGTCTTCCTTTGTGGCTGCCTAAGGGTGCTGCATTGCGCGACCGCCTTGAGCAATTCTTGCGCAAGATACAGAAGCGTTACGGCTACTTGCAGGTAATCACTCCGCACATCGGAAACAAGATGCTTTATGTGACATCGGGTCACTATGCTAAATACGGCAAGGATTCATTCCAGCCAATCCATACTCCTGAAGAAGGTGAGGAATATTTCTTGAAACCAATGAACTGCCCTCACCACTGCGAGATTTACCGTGTGTCGCCACGCTCATATAAGGATCTTCCTTTGCGCTTCGCAGAATTTGGCACTGTGTACCGCTATGAGCAGAGCGGTGAGCTTCACGGACTGACTCGTGTGCGTGGCTTTACGCAAGATGATGCCCACATATTCTGTACTCCTGATCAGCTTAAGGAGGAATTCTTGAAGGTGATGGATATAATCTTCTACATCTTCAAGGCTCTTGACTTCAAGAACTTCGAGGCTCAGATTTCATTGCGCGACCCGGAGCATAAAGAGAAATATGTGGGAAGCGACGAGAACTGGGAAAAGGCTGAGCGCGCTATCATTGAGGCTTGCAAGGAAAAAGGCTTGAATGCGCGCACCGAACTTGGCGAGGCTGCATTCTATGGACCTAAGCTTGACTTTATGGTTAAGGACGCAATAGGTCGCCGTTGGCAGCTCGGTACAATACAAGTGGATTACAACCTACCGGAGCGATTCGGACTTGAATATACTGGAAGCGACAACCAGAAACATCGTCCTATCATGATTCACCGTGCGCCTTTCGGCTCAATGGAACGTTTCGTGGCGGTGCTTCTTGAACACACAGCCGGCAAGTTGCCATTGTGGCTCGCTCCAGATCAAGTGGTTGTGCTTCCTATCAGCGAGAAATACAACGATTATGCAAGAAGCGTAGTGTCTAAGCTCGCAGAAAAAGACATCCGTGCCTTTGTTGATGACCGAAACGAGAAAATCGGCAAGAAAATCCGCGACAATGAGCTTAAGAGAATCCCTTATTTGCTCGTTGTAGGTGAGAAAGAAGCACAAAATGAGGAAGTTTCTGTAAGAAAACAGGGCGAAGGTGATAAAGGTTCGCAAAAAATTGCTACCTTTGCAGACGATTTTGCTCGCGAAATTGAGAAAATGACAAACTTTTAATATAACTGAATGGAGAAAAAACCATTATGGACTGGCCCAAAGAGGCCTAACTTGAACAATAATAATCAAAATAACAACAATAACAACGTTCAAGGTAAAGCCAGAAGAGGCGATAGAGATAACAACAAGAAAGATGCTCATGCGATAAACGAGCATATTCGCGCAAAAGAGGTGAGACTCGTAGGCGATAACGTGGAGAACGGTATATTCAGTATCGGTCAGGCTATGAAAATCGCCGATGATATGGGTCTTGACTTGATTGAAATCTCGCCAAACGCCGCACCGCCAGTTTGTCGCGTTCTTGATTATCAGAAGTTCCTTTATCAGCAGCGCAAGCGCTTGAAGGAACAGAAAGCGAAATCCACCAAGGTCGTAGTGAAAGAGATCAGATTCGGCCCTCAAACCGATGACCATGACTACAACTTCAAGTTGAAGCACGCTATGGGCTTCTTGAAAGATGGAGCAAAGGTGAAGGCGTATGTGTTCTTCCGCGGACGCTCAATCCTGTTCAAGGAACAAGGTGAAGTGCTGTTACTTCGCTTTGCAAACGACCTTGAGGAGTATGGCAAGGTAGAGCAGATGCCTGTACTTGAAGGAAAACGAATGATAATCATGCTTTCTCCAAAGAAGACAGGAAAGTGACAGGAAAAAAGTTTTCTCAACGTACTCTCGTGTATTAAAGAAAAAAAGCAGAAGTGAGTCTCAGGCTCGTAAGTGCCTGAGCTCCATTGTTAAATCAAAATAATATTTAAAAGTAAAAAAATGGCAAAGATTAAGACTAATTCCGGTGCCAAAAAGAGGTTCGCCCTTACCGGATCAGGAAAGATCAAAAGAAAACATGCTTTTAAGAGCCACATTCTGACAAAGAAGACTAAAAAGCAGAAAAGAAATCTGGGTCACTTCAGCATCGTAGAGAGCTGCGACCGTGGTAATGTTAAGAAATTGCTTGCAATGAAATAACATTGACCGCCCGAAGTGGTGTCAAATTTTTTATGTTTTAAATTTTCGTGATTTTAATTTTTAAGTACTAACCGAATGTTTAGCCTAAAAGAGCAAGTGAGCCGCTAACATTCAAAAAAAATTAAGAAAATGCCAAGATCAGTAAATCATGTTGCTTCAAGAGCACGTAGAAAAAAAATCTTAAAACTTACAAGAGGTTATTACGGAAGCCGTAAGAACGTTTGGACCGTTGCCAAGAACACTTGGGAAAAAGGTTTGACTTACGCATACCGTGACAGAAAGAACAAGAAGCGTAACTTCCGCGCATTGTGGATTCAACGTATCAATGCCGCTGCACGCCTTGAGGATCTTTCTTACTCGAAGTTGATGGGCTTGATTCACAAAGCAGGTATCGAAATCAACCGCAAGGTTCTTGCCGATCTCGCTATGAACAATCCAGCAGCTTTCAAGGCAATCGTTGATAAAGTAAAGAACGCTTAATAGGGATTCCTTTTAGGCGTAGCATATTATAGCAACGAAACACAAGCCGCCATTTCGCATATTTTGCGATTTGGCGGCTTGCTGCATCTATATTGTGGTGGCTATTCTGGGATGCCTCGTAACGCCCGGAAGGCTATAGTACTCGAAGATTACAAAGTGTTCAGAAGTCTGGCGGTTGGCTGAATGTGCGATTGTCTGAGTTCTAATGCGTATGAAAAGTAGTCAAAAAATTAGTGGGGTGGGGTTGATATATCGGGAAATAATCATTAACTTTGTAAATTGAAGTAAGTGTAGGCTGGCGGCACTTGTCGCAAGTGCGCTTATGTGTTGTGTAACAGAAAAATAAAAACTTTGATTATATGAAATTTAATGTTCCAAGTAAATTGTTATTTACTCATCTGTCAGCGTTGAGCAAAGTCGTAAATTCAAAAAATACGATTTCGATTCTTGATAACTTTTTGTTCACATTGAGTGGTGACAATGTGGTGATTACCGGCAGTGACCAAGAAACCACGATGACCACAACAATTGAGGTGCTTGACGCAGAGGGCGAAGGCGCGTTTGCGGTGAATGTGAAGAATCTTCTTGACCTGTTGAAAGAGCTGCCCGACCAGCCTCTTGCATTTGAAATCGACGACCGCCGCTTCGAGATAACATTGTTCTACCAGAACGGTAAATATAATTTCACTGGAATCGACGGAAAAGAATTTCCGCAACGTGAAGAGAGCAATGAGCCTCAGCACACATTCACATTACCTGCGACCGAGGTGAAGAAAGGCATCGAGAAGACCATCTTTGCAGTGGGACAGGAGGAGATTCGCCGCATAATGATGGGTATTCTTTGGGATATTAAGCCTGATATGATAACTTTTGTGGCTTCTGACACGCACAAGCTCGTGCGCTATCAGGACAAGCGGGTTAATGCCGGCATTGAGGCTTCTTTCATATTGCCTACCAAGCCAGCTTCCATTCTCAACAATATCCTTGCTAAGAACGAGGGCGAAGTGAAGATAACATTCGACTCAAAGAGCGCGACTTTCGAGCTTGATGAATATACATTGAATTGCCGTTTCATCAACGGAAAATATCCTAACTATAATTCGGTGATTCCGCAAGGGAATCCATATAAGCTGTCGGTGGACCGCGTGTCGCTGCTGAATGCGATACGCCGTGTGTCGGTGTTCGCAAGCACTGGCGGACTTGTGAAGCTTGACCTTCAAGACAATGTTGTGATGCTCAGAACGCAAGATGTGGATTTCGCCACATCTGCCGAGGAAAGCCTGAGCTGCGATTACCAAGGCGAGACTATGACCATAGGTTTCAACGACACCAAGATTATAGAAATTCTCAACAACATCGATTCAGACACAATCACAATCATGCTCTCCGACCCCTCGCGTGCGGGAGTCTTCTTGCCCGACACCCAAGAGGAGGGCGAGGATTTACTCGTGTTGCTGATGCCGATGATGATTTAATCTGTCGAAAAGCTAAGACAGGAAGTATCATATAAGCAAAGAGACAGAAGAATTTGCATATTTTATTCAAAACTCAGAAATAATGGATTTGAAACTAAAGAATCCACTGATATTTTTCGACCTTGAGACTACTGGAGTGAATCCGTCGAAAGATAAAATTGTGGAGATTTCATATATAAAAGTTTTTCCTAACGGGACGGAGGAGTCAAAGACGATAAGAGTGAATCCCGGATGCCATATACCCGAGGAGGCTACAGCTATACATCACATCACCGATGATGACGTGAAGAGCTGCCCGACATTCAAGGCTGTGGCAAAGGACATAAGCCGAGCTTTCGAGGGGTGTGACATAGCCGGTTTCAATAGCAACCGCTTCGACCTTCCGCTGCTTGTGGAGGAACTCCTGAATGCAGGGGTGAATGTGGATTTCTCGAAGAAGAAATTTATAGATGTGCAGACTATTTTCCACAAGATGGAGCAGCGCACACTTTCTGCCGCATACAAATTCTACTGCGGCAAGAATCTCGACGACGCACATTCGGCAAATGCCGATACGCGTGCCACATATGAGGTGCTGAAAGCACAACTCGACCATTACCCTACGCTCCAGAACGATGTGGATTTTCTGAGCGCATTCTCGTCGCAGACCAACAAGGTGGATTTTGCGGGCAGAATCGTGAAGAACGATGCCGGAGTGGAGGTGTTCAATTTCGGTCAGCATAAGGGCAAGCCTGTAGCAGACGTGTTCCGTCAGTTCCCTAATTATTACGACTGGATGATGCACAGCGATTTCCCGCAGGACACGAAGAATGTAATAACCAAAATAAAATTACGTTGTATATAAATACGGCACACGAAAAAGCAAACAAAAAACACTCGCATAAAATGACGATGAAAGGAAAGAAAATAATTCTGGGAATTTGTGGCGGCATTGCTGCCTATAAGTCGGTGTATCTGCTTCGTCTGCTTATCAAGGCAGGAGCCGAGGTGCAGGTGGTGATAACGCCGTCGGGCAAGGAGTTTATCACTCCTGTCACACTTTCATCGTTGAGCGGCAAGCCGGTAATCAGCGAATTTTTCACGGCAAACACCGGAAGCTGGAACAGCCATGTGGATTTGGGACTTTGGGCAGATGCTATGATAATAGCTCCAGCCACGGCATCAACTATAGGCAAGATGGCGAATGGCATTGCCGACAATATGCTTGTCACAACATATCTTTCGTCGAAATGCCCAGTGTTTGTGGCTCCAGCCATGGACTTGGATATGTTTGCGCATCCAAGCACAAGGCGCAATCTCGACTTGCTGCGCAGCTACGGCAACCACATCATTGAGCCGGCAAGCGGAGAATTGGCAAGCCACCTTGTGGGAAAGGGCAGAATGGAAGAGCCGGAGAACATCGTTAAGGTGCTTGAGGATTTTTTCGGTAAGGCGCAAGACCTCGCCGGAAAGACCGTAATGATAACAGCCGGACCCACATACGAGAAAATAGACCCTGTGAGATTCATAGGCAACTACTCTTCGGGGAAAATGGGATTTGCAATTGCCGAAGAATGTGCCAGTCGAGGTGCTGAAGTAATCTTGATAAGCGGACCTGTGACGTTGAAGACCGGGAACAAGGGAATAAAGCGCATAGACGTGGAGTCGGCGCAAGAGATGCTTGCTGCATCGCAAGATGCGTTTCCCCGCAGCGATGTGGCTATAATGTGTGCCGCTGTGGCTGATTATTGTGTTGAGAATGTGGCAGAGAGCAAGATAAAGCGCGAGAAAGACGAAATACCGGTAATGCGACTGAAGAAAAATCCTGATATAGCCGCCACGCTCGGCAAGGAGAAGACCGGCAAGCAACTGCTTGTGGGATTTGCCCTTGAAACCGACAATGAGATAGAAAACGCTAAAGCGAAAATCGAGAAGAAGAATCTCGACTTCATAGTACTCAACTCTCTGCGCGACAAAAACGCCGGATTCAGTACCGACACAAATAAGGTGACAATAATTGCGCGGAACGGCGACACTAAGGCTTATGAACTTAAACCGAAGACGCTTGTGGCGCGTGACATCGTGGATGTGATAGCCGAAAAATTATCGAAATGATGAATGCCGCTTGTCGATACATATTATCCTTTTTGCTATTGACCCTTGGCATATTATGCGCAAAAAGTCAAGAGCTGAATTGTACTGTAGAGATAAACAGCGACCAGATACAGAACAGCTCTAAAGAGGTGTTTAAGACGCTTCAGCAGGCAATAGCTGAATATATGAACACCAACAAGTGGACTGATGCTCAATTCGGCTCTAACGAGAAGATAGAGTGCAAGCTGTATTTCACAATAAAGTCATATAACGACAATGCAATGTCGGGCGACCTGCAAGTGCAGTCGAGCCGACCGGTGTATAACAGCTCATACACCACCACGGTCATAAATTTTAAGGACACCAAAGTGGATTTCACATATCAGGAGAATGAGCCGCTTGTGCTTTCTGAAGTGACGATGGAGAGCAACCTTACAGCCATATTGAACTTCTACGCCTATATGATAATAGCTATGGACTTCGACACATTCTCGCTGAACGGCGGAACTCCATATTATGAGAAGGCGGCAAATGTGGTGAGGCTGGCGCAAAGCTCTGGCGAAAGCGGATGGAAGGCTTTTGAGGACACAAAGAACCGCAGTGCTGTGCTTAGCGCATTTACAGATGCTGCAACCAGCGGCATCCGCACCGTGCTGTATAACTATCACCGCCGCGGACTTGACGAAATGGCTCTTAGTGTGGATAAGGGACGGGCTATGGTGACATCAATGATTGAAGAACTTAAGAAGGTGGCGGATGTGGCTCCTATGAGCGTGTGCTTGTCGATGTTCAAAGACGCTAAGCTCGATGAACTCGTGAATATATATTCCAAAGCGGGGACTTCCGAGAAAGACAAGGTGTATGAACTGATTTATCCATTGTATCCCACCGAGCAGGAACGCTTGAAGAAGATAAAAGAGGTGAGCAACGACAACTAAACAGCTAACACTGAAAAAAGAGGGCAGGGCTATGCTACGACAGCTAAAAATATCAAATTTTGCCATTATCGACAATCTTGAGATTGATTTTGCGAAAGGTTTTACTACCATAACAGGAGAGACTGGTGCGGGAAAATCGATAATGATGGGCGCATTGTCGCTTATCCTTGGCGAGAAAGCCGATTTCAAGGCAGCGCATAATGCCGAAAAGAAATCGGTGGTGGAGGCGGTGTTCGACATAAATGAATATGGACTCCGACAATTATTTGAGGATAATGACATAGACTATTTCGGCGACGAGTGTATCATGCGGCGCGAGATTTCGGCAAGTGGACGCTCGCGAGCGTTTATCAACGACACGCCCGTGACCCTGCAAGTGATGCGTAATATCTCCATCCGCCTTATCGACATCCATTCGCAGCTCAGCAATCTGCTGCTGTCGAAGCACAGCTATCAGCTCAGTGTGCTCGACAGCATGATAGAGGACAAAAGCATACTTATGCGATATTCTGCTGAATATAAAAAATACAAGCAGCTCAACGAGCGTCTTGCCGAGTTGCGCGGACTTAATGCTCGCAGGAAAGCCGAGGAAGACTATTTGCGCTTTCAGTTGTCGCAGCTTGAGGAGCTAAGGCTCACTGATAACGAAGACGTGGAGCTTGAAGCAGAGGAGAAGAAGCTGAGCAATGTGAACGAGATAAAGACAGCACTTTGGAGTGCCGAGGAGCTGCTGAGCGGTGAGGAACGCTCCGTAATAAGCGATATGGCGACAGCCACTCAAAACCTTAGCCGAGTGGAGGATATGCTTGATGATGTGGGCGACTTGTCGGAGCGTATGCGCTCGCTGATTATCGAGCTGAAAGACATTTCGCGCACCATATCTTCTCTGCAAAGCGGCCTTGTGGATAATCCTGCCGAACTTGAACGCATACAAGACAGGCTAAACTCGATATATTCACTTGAAGACAAGCATAAGGCGGCAAGCGTGAATGAATTGATAGCCTTGCAGCACGATATTGAGCGGCAACTTTCCGACATCGGCAATAGCGACGAGGAGATATCTGCTCTGGAACAAGAATTGAAACAGCAGACGGCAGTGGCGACGGCTCTTGCCGAAGAACTGTCGGTGAAACGCCATGAAGCTGCACTGCGGTTCTCGAAATTGCTGATGCAGTCGGCGATTCCGCTTGGAATGAAAAATCTGCAATTCAAGGTTGAGTTTAAGAATGTGGCATTGTGTCATGGCGGCATCGACTCGGTGAGCTTCCTGTCTTCGTTCAACAAGCAGCAGAGCCTTATGCCAGTGGAAGCCACAGCTTCGGGCGGAGAAATTTCCCGACTGATGCTGTGCATAAAATCAATAATAGCACGCAATATGAAGTTGCCCACAATCATATTTGATGAGGTGGACACAGGCGTGTCGGGAGATGTGGCAAACCGCATGGGAGAGATGATGAGAGAAATCAGCCGTAAGATACAGGTAATCACCATAACACACTTGCCGCAGGTGGCTGTGAAGGGCAACGACCATTTCAAGGTGTTCAAGCAGGATTACGGCAGTTCCACACACACTTCCATCAAGCGGCTCAGCGCAGATGAGCGTGTCATGGAAGTGGCTGCCATGCTCAGCGGGGAGAGAATTGACGAAGCGGCACTGAACAATGCCAAGTCGCTGCTTGGAATAAGCTAACACATAAAACAAGAATATGGATAAGAATCAATATATATTCGGTATCAGAGCCGTGATTGAGGCTATTGAAGCCGGGAAAGAAATCGACAAGATTTTGATAAAGAAGGATTTGTCGGGAGAGCTTGTGAACGAGCTGTTCACGCTTATACGAGAGCGTGGCATAGTGAACCAGCATGTGCCTGTGGAGCGCATCAACCGCATCACCCGGAAAAACCATCAAGGCGTGGTGGCTATGCTGGCTGCTGTCTCATACAATAGCCTTGAGAATCTTGTGCCTCAGCTCTATGAGGATGGCAAGCTGCCGTTTGTGGTGGTGCTTGACGGCATCACAGATGTTAGGAATTTCGGTGCGATAGCCCGAACCTGCGAATGTGCGGGTGTAGATGCTGTAGTCATCCCCGAAAGAAACAGCGTGAGCGTGAATGCCGATGCTGTGAAAACTTCGGCTGGCGCACTACACTATTTGCCTGTGTGCCGAGAGCGTAACCTTGTGACGGCTGTCAAGTATTTGAAGAATAGTGGATATAAAGTGTATGGAGCTACAGAAAAGAGCCAGACAAATTACACTAAGCCCGACTACACTGAGCCTACGGCAATCGTGCTTGGCGCAGAGGACACAGGCATAAGCAATGAGATACTGCGCCTGTGCGACACCCATGTGGCGATACCGGAATTTGGCAACATAAATTCCCTTAACGTGTCGGTGGCAGGTGGCATATTGCTTTATGAAGTGGTGCGTCAGCGGCTAAACAGCAACTATGGGGTGGAATAAAAATCCTTAAAAATTTTAATGAACAACTAATTTGAGGTAACTTTGCAGAAAATTTAAGATAAGGAAATGATAAATCGCATTTTAATAAGAATCAAGGTGGTGCAGATGATGTATTCATATCTGCTGTCATCAAATAACATGTCGAAAGCCGAGGCTAAGGAGAACTTGCAGAAAAGTCTTGAAAAAGGCTATGAACTCTATAACTATCTGCTGCTGCTCATGGTGCAGCTCACCGAACTTCAAGAAGACCGCCTTATTCAAGCAAAAAATAAATATCTTCCCACTGAAGAGGATTTGCATCCTAATTTGAAACTTGTAAACAACCTGTTTATAAAGGCTCTGAAGGATAATCGCACATTTCAGGATTATCTGAACGAGAACCCTATGACTTGGGTGGACGATGACATATTCATGAAGCTAATGCTCGACCGTATCCTTAAATCTGACTTGTATGCCGAATATCTGGAAGTGGAAGGAAACAATTATGAAGAGGATTGCCAGTTCTGGCACAGCGTGATGAAGGACATCATATTGAAGGACGATGATCTGAGCGAGACCCTTGAGGCTAAGTCGGTGTATTGGAACGACGATTTATTGACCGTAGGCTCATTCGTGCTGAAGACAATCAAGCTTTTCGAGCAAAAGAGCGAAGAACCTATCTTGCCTATGTTCCGCAATCTCGATGATAGCCAGTTTGGCAACAGTCTGCTCTCTTACGCCATTGCCGATATGGAGAAGAACAATGAGATTATCGACAGCTACCTGAAGCCGGAGCAGTGGGACAAGGACCGCGTGGCCATAATGGACCGTCTGATAATGTGTGTGGCATTGTCAGAGGTTTTGCATTTCCCTTCGATTCCTGCGCGTGTCACTCTCAACGAATATATAGAGATAGCGAAATTCTATAGCACGCCTAAGAGCGGTCAGTTTATCAACGGCATCTTGAACTCGGCTATAAATCATATGCGCGACACAAAAATGATTAATAAGTAAATGGGTTTTTATCCCTTGATATTTTGATATTGCGGGGCAAATACCTATCTTTGCATAACAACTTACAAATAAACTTTTAATATGATAACAAATACAATTCTGCTTGACCAACCAGCACAAGGATGGGAGTCAATGATAATGATTGTGGCATTGATTGTGATATTCTACTTCTTCATGATACGTCCGCAATCTAAGAAACAAAAAGAGATAAAGAAGTTCCGTGAAGGATTGACTAAAGGCAGCAAGGTGATTACTGCCGGAGGCATTTATGGAACAATCAAGGATATAAAAGAGACATCTTTCGTCATTGAGATTGCCGACAATGTGAAGATTCGCATCGACAAGAATTCGGTATATCCTTCGGCTGAAGATGCTGCTCAGGCTTCTGCTCAAGATAAAGCATAAAAATTGGTGTTAAATATAATGAAAGCCATTTGCCGCGATGTGAATGGCTTTTATAATTTTTTTCGCTATGAAACTGTTGTTGAACGTTAGGAGAGCAATCGTAGTATGCAAGCACGTTTTCGGCACAGAACGTGCCAAGACCGTGATGCAGTATCTTGTGTTTCTCTTCATCTCGTTCATCTTTTGGCTTGTGCTGACACTCAACAACTCTTATCAGCGCGACTACTCGATACCGGTGAAAATCACTTCGATTCCCGACAGCACAACGATGATAAATGACGTGCCGGCTACTATAAAAATCACGATGAAAGACCGAGGCACGGCAATGCTGAAATACATGTTTGGCAATCTGCCGACTCTCTCGCTCAATTTCAAGGCATACGACAGGGGTGACGGTATTTTCCGTGTGAATGCCATGGACTTGCGTAGCGAGGTGCGCAACCTCTTCGGCAGCAGTGCCACCATAACTTCGATTCTTCCAGATTCCATAAGGCTGCAATACACGAATCTTCCGGGAAAGAAAGTGCCTGTGCGCTTCGACCTCGATGTTCAGCCAAATCTGCAATATGTAATCAACGGTGCGGTGCGGAGCAATGTAGATTCGGTGCTGGTGTATTCCGACCGTCAGACGCTTGCCGAGATTTCTGAAGTATATACATATCATGTGGAGGAACATGAGCTGACCGACACTCTGCGCCGTGAAGTGGCGATAACTCCGCTCAACGGAGTGAAGATAGTGCCGCGCAGCATCACGCTTACAATTCCTGTGGAGCAGCTCATCAACAAACGCCAGATGGTGCCTGTGGTGACCATACATACCCCTGCAAATGTGAATGTGCTGACTTTCCCCGCTATGGTTGAGGCTTCATTCCTTGTGCCGCAGAGCATGTATAAGCGCAACACCGACATAAAGGTGGCTGTGGATTATAACGACATATTGGAATCGTCGTCGAACAAGGTGGACGTGCATGTGATCGAGGCTCCCGCAATATGCAAGAGCATGTCGTTGTCGCTCGACAGTGTGGAGTATCTCATAGAGAAGAATTGAGGCAGAAATCTATAAATGCCGATTCTGGGCTCAAGCCTGCAATCAGTCTAAGCTGAAAAAAGAAAAAACGTTGTAATATGAAGATAATAGCCATAACTGGCGGAATCGGAAGCGGCAAGAGCGTCGTTTCTCAGGTTTTGCGCCGAATGGGATATGAGGTGTATGACTGCGACAGCCGTGCAAAGGCGTTGATGAACAGCTCAAATGAAATAAAGCTCGATTTGAACAGCACGTTTGGTGCAGATGTAGTCGGTGGCGACGGCAAGATAAATTCTACCCGGCTGGCTAAGATAGTGTTTGCCGACAGCCGTGCGTTGATGAAGCTGAATGCGATAGTGCATCCGCGCGTAAAGACCGACATATTGCGGTGGAGCGGCAGCTTCGCGCAAAGCAAGCCGTTTGTGTTCATTGAGACGGCTATTCTCGAAGAGAGCAACCTTGGCGACATCGTTGCCGAGGTGTGGCATGTGTATGCTCCTGTTGAGGTGAGGGTGAAGCGCGTGATGCTGCGTAACAATGCCACCGAGAGCGAGGTGAAGGCTCGCATTGCGTCGCAAAAAGAGACAGCCGAGCCAAGCCACGATTTCATTATCAACGATGGGGTAGCACCAGTGTTGCCGCAGATAATGTCGCGCTTGAAAGCCGATTTGGAGCGCAAGGAAATATAAAAGAATGTAAACTTCTTGCTATGTTACGATAAGTGTATTAATTTTGCAGAACAATAACGAATATTTAATTAATAACAGAAAAATAATATGTTGAAGCAAGTATTATCTATTTCGGGTAAGCCCGGCTTATATAAACTGATTTCCTACGGAAAGAATATGATTATCGTGGAAGGATTGACCGACAAGAAGAGATTTCCTGCCTATGCACATGATAAGATTATTTCACTTGGCGACATTGCCGTATATACTTCGGGCGACGAGGTGCCTCTAACTGAGGTCATGGAGACCATCAGCAAGAAATATGACGGCAAGGCTCTGAACGCAGCCGACTATAAGACCAAAGAACAACTGCAAAAGTTCTTCGTGGAGATTCTTCCTGAATATGACACCGAGCGTGTGTATAACACCGACATCAAGAAGATTATCTCGTGGTATAACACTCTTGTGAATGCCGGCATCACTGAATTTGCTGAGCCAAAAGCCGAAGAGGCTGAAGCTCCAGCCGAGGAAGCTCCGAAAGCCGAGGAGAAGTAATCTTCTGTGCGAGACAATTTAGACATTACCGAAAGACTGCCCCCCCCAATGAGGCAGTCTTTCGTGCTTTTATCAAAGTGCTATTGGAACGCTTACTGCATAAAATCCAACTGTTCATCGGAATTCGAATTGAAAACAAACTATTGAGTATTGAGCCTAATGCATAGATAGAGGCTGCTGTAATGGTTTTGCTGGTGAATATGTCGCAAATTTTGGTATTATTTTCGGGGGGGTATTGTGGAGCTTGGTATTATTTCATATTATTGCAAAATAATATATTTGATATATATTTTTGTATTGTTTTGTGAATTACCTCGAATCGGTCTTTATGGTTTGAACTAAAAAATGATGAATTATGAAAAGATTAAGTCCCCCCCCCTCTATGTGCGGCGTATAGCTGCGGTGGTGATATTGGCGTGGTTGTGCGGCATCGCGCATGGAATGGATGTGCCGATTGACACTCTTGCTGCGCGGCTCGACATGCAGCGTTATCTGTATCCGCAGGAGAAAATTCATGTTGCAACTGACAAGGAGCTGTATATGGCTGGAGACACTATCTGGCTCAGGGCATTTGTGGTGGATGCGTCAAGCCATCAGCCGGTGGATGTGAGCCGATATGTGTATGTCGAGCTTCACAATCCATTCAGCGAGGTGGAGCAGCGCGTGAAGATAATCAGCCGTAAGGGCGGATATTGCGGTTATGTTCCTCTCGATGCGAATATGGCTGAGGGGCAATATATGCTCACTGCCTACACAATGTTTATGGAAAATGCCGGTCAAGACTATTTTTTCAAGAAACAGGTTAGCGTGGTAAGTCCATTCTCAGCCAAGAGGCGTATTGTGAGCGACATATCAAAAGACGAGAAAGGGAAGAGAAGCCTTTCGGTGAGGTGTTATGAGCAAGGGGAGGTAGCTCCATATAAATACCGATTGCTGACGGTTACGCTCAGCAGCGGCAAGAGCCACTATTATTTGAATGGCGACAAAGCTCTGACTGTGGCATTGACCGATGATGACAAGTGCGTCCTCGTTTCGGTGGATGATGAATACAAGAAATATGTGGATGTGCGCAATTCGGAGCAAGACTTCGATGTGGCATTTCTGCCTGAAGGCGGCTATATGATAGCCGGGGCGGAAAATAAGATAGCGTTCAAGGCGATAGGATGCGATGGACTTGGGCTGGACGTGGAGTGCATTGTGCTTGATGGCAGCGGCAACGAAATTGCAAAATGCAGGTCGTTGCACTGTGGCATAGGCTCATTCACTTTTGTGCCGCAGATAGGTGTGAACTACAAAGCGAGAGTGCGCAATGCCAGTGGCTTAGAGAAGATGATTGACTTGCCGAAAGCGTCGGATGTGGCAAGCGTGTTGCGAGTGAAGAGCAATGGCGGCATTTATGAAATAGAAGTAGCGGGAGGGCAAATTGGCGTGCAATATGGCGTGCTGCTGCAAGAACGAGGAAAGCTGCTGAATGCTTTCACCATTCGCAATGGCGAGAAGGTGACACTGAAGAGCGGAGAGATTCCGGCAGGAATTATGCAAATATTGCTGCTTGACGGTGATGGCAATAAATTGAGTGAAAGGCTGGTGTTCAATCGTGGCGATGGGGCAGCAGGCGCTAAAATAACTGCCGACAAAGACCTATATGGCAACCGTGAGCCTGTGGCAATGAATATTGACTTGAGCGAATTTGACGGTAAGGACGGAAGCATGGCGGTGTCGGTGACTGACAACAGCGTGGTGAATCGCGAGCACTCGCCTATGCTGCAAGCGCAAATGCTGCTACAAGGCGATTTGAAGGGGTACGTTGAAGACGTAAACTATTATTTCAGCACTGACGGTGACACGAAAGCGGCCGATGAGGCTCTTGACGCACTAATGCTGACGCAGGGCTGGTGCAGATACGATATTCCTAAAGTTATCAAGGCTGAATATGCCGAGCCGCAATTCCCGGTGGAACGCGGACAGGAGATAAGTGGCACTATAAAAAGCTATTGGCGCAACAAACCTTTGCAGAACGCCTCAGCCAATATAATTGTGCCGAGTATGCTTTATGTGAACACTGTGAAATCAGACAAGCAGGGGCGTTTCTGCCTGAACGGATTCGACTTCCCTGACGGAACGAAATATGTGCTACAGGCTCTTAACCAAAAAGGCGATAATGAGATGAATTTTGAGGTAGATAAACAAAACTATCCGCTAATATCTAATGTGCCGTTGAGTGCCGCAGGTGGCGTGCATAGCACTGGGCTTTTTGTGAATAATGAATATGCACGGTTGAATATGACAGGACGGCTCTCGGTGCTGTTGAACGAGATAGAGGTGAAAGCCTATAAGCAGATTCAATATGAGAATTATCATTATGACTCGATGCTTGACCGATGGTATCAGGGTCGTGTGATAAAGACGTTTACAGCAAAGGATATAGAGAATTATGGGTTATCTTCTTTTCAAGATGTGATTGAGAGGCTTCCCGGAGTGGCATTCAACAACGACGGTTATCTGATAGCTGTAAGCCAAAGCGTCAGCAACAGGATGAACACTGTGCTGTTCGATAACGACGGCTCGATTGTCACTAAAAACAGCGGAGTTAATGGCAAGTCGGAGAATATAGTTCCTGTCATAGTGAACGGTAAGGGTTTTCAAGAAAGAGCGCAAGGCGGAGGACCGTTAGGCACAGTCAGATTGAAGGAGTTGGAGGACGAGATTCCGTTTGATATAGTTGATAAGGTAGTGTTCAATGGAAACCTTGTAATAACCACAAAAGAGGGAACTGAGCGTTTCATAGGCAAGAAGCAGGCTCCGCAGTTGAAAACTATTGTTCCGCTTGGGTATCAACGTCCGGCAGAGTTCTACAGCCCGAGGTATGAAGCGGCTGTAAGTGAGGCTGCTGTTGCCGATTTGAGGAGTACAGTCTATTGGAATCCGAATGTGAAAACTGGAGCAGACGGCAAGACGCACTTTGCATTCTATACCAATGATATGCTGAACACCAGCTACACCGTAACAGTGGAAGGTCTTACAAGCAGCGGAGAGCTTATCCATGCTGTGAAGACAATCAAAGTCAAGTAGCTCAACAAAAACATGATTTGAAGAAAACAAATAGGCTGGCAAGACTGATTCTCTCAGTTTGCCAGCCTATTTGTTTTTGTTGTGTGTGTATATATAACAGCTTGTATTATCCGCCGAAGTTGTCGAAATGGATACTTTCGGCATCAACGCCAAGATCGAACAGCATATTTTCTACAGCTTTGCTCATAGGACCTGGACCGCACATGTAGTATTCTATATCTTCAGGCGCATCGTGGTCTTTGAGATAAGTGTTGTACATTACTTGATGAACAAATCCAGCAGTGTATTTCACGCCAGCAGCATCGGCAGCCGGGTCGGGGCGGTCGAGCGCAAGATGGAACGTGAAGTTTGGAAACTCCTTTTCAAGCTCCAAGAAGTCTTTAAGATAGAACACCTCGTTAAGCGCGCGCGCTCCATAGAAGAACGACATCTTGCGGTCGGTGGTGTGCAGCGTCTTTGTCATGTGCATGATTTGCGCACGAAGAGGAGCCATGCCGGCACCGCCACCCACCCATATCATCTCTTTCTTCGAGTCGAAGATAGGGTGGAAGTCGCCGTAAGGACCGCTCATAATCACTTTGTCGCCCGGTTTCAGGGTAAAGATATAAGATGAGGCTATGCCCGGCGACACCTCTTGGAATCCCACTTGAGGTTTCGGCTTGAACGGTGGAGTGGCAATGCGCACAGTGAGCATTATGCGGTCGCCCTCGGCAGGGTAGTTCGCCATTGAGTAGGCACGTATTGTAGGCTCGGTATTCTTGCATTTAAGCGAGAACAGTCCGAACTTCTCCCAAGCCGGAAGATATTCGGCTCCGATGGAATCCTTGTCGATATCGACGTTGTAGTCCATATCGTAGGCAGGAATGCGAATCTGCGCATAAGAGCCAGGCAAGAAATTCATGTGTTCGCCCGGAGGAAGAGCCACGATGAACTCCTTGATGAACGTAGCCACGTTCTTGTTGGAAATGACCTCGCATTCCCATTCCTTGATTTCAAGAACCGAGTCTTCAACAATTATGTCCATGTCTTCCTTTACCTTTACTTGGCATCCGAGCCTCCAATGAGCCTGCTGCTCCTTGCGGCTGAAGTGGACAGTCTCGGTCGGAAGGATGTTGCCGCCACCTTCGGTGACACGCACGCGGCACTGCCCGCAACTGCCTTTGCCGCCGCAAGCCGAAGCAAGGTGTATGTCGTTTTCGGCAAGAGTGGCAAGCAGCGAAGAGCCAGTCTCGACCTCAATGTTCTTCTTTCCGTCGTTGATATTGATGTGGATTTTGCCCGAAGGGACAAGATAATGTTTAGCCACAAGCAGAATCACCACAAGCAGCAAAGTTACAATAAGGAATATTACTGCACTTGATATGACGGTCAATGATTGAATATCTGATAGTACCATTTTGCGATTACAGTTTAATGCCGAGGAAGCTCATGAAAGCTATTCCCATAAGGCCGGTGATAATAAATGTTATGCCTATTCCGCGTAGAGGTGCGGGGACATTAGAGTAGGCAAGTTTCTCGCGTATGGCAGCAAGTCCGACGATGGCAAGCAGCCAGCCAAGTCCGGAGCCGGCACCATATACGGTGGCAGTCAGCACCGATCCGAAGTCTTTCTGCTGCATGAACAGGCAGGCTCCGAGGATGGCGCAGTTCACGGCAATCAGCGGAAGGAATATTCCGAGTGAGGCATATAGTGACGGAGAGAACTTCTCTACAGCCATTTCCACGAGCTGCGTGAGCGATGCTATGACAGCGATGAACATAATCAGAGCAAGGAAGCTGAGATCCACATCGGCATATTCTGCACCGAGCCAAGACAAAGCTCCCGGCTGGAGCACATAGGTGTTGAGCAGATAGCAAATCGGCAGCGATACTATAAGCATGAATGTAACGGCTATGCCAAGTCCGAAAGCCGTTTTGACGTTTTTGGATACTGCAAGAAAAGAGCACATACCCAAAAAGTAGGCGAAAATCATATTGTCGATGAAAATCGAGCGGACAAATAAATCTAAATTTTCCATATCTTCTTAATGAGTCGGTGTAACGGTTATTTTTCTTGAAGGTCTTTATTGCGTGAGCGATGAACCCAAATAATGCAAGCCAGCGTGATGAGAGCCATCGGCGGAAGTATCATAAGGCCGTTGTTCATATATCCCAAGTCGTAGAAAGCCTGTGGCACCACCTGCACGCCAAACAGCGTGCCAGAGCCGAGCAGCTCGCGGAAGAATGCCACTATTACGAGAATGATGGCATATCCCACGCCGTTGCCGATTCCGTCGAGGAATGCCGGCCAAGGCTTGTTGCTGAGGGCGAAAGCCTCAAGACGTCCCATGAGGATGCAGTTGGTGATGATAAGTCCGATAAACACCGACAAGGCTTTGCTCACCTCATAGTTATAAGCTTTCAGCACTTGATCTACGATAATCACAAGCGCAGCCACCACCACGAGTTGCACGATGATGCGGATACTGTTTGGAATGGTGTTTCGGATGAGAGATATAATCACATTCGAGAAGGCAAGGACGGCGATTACGGAAATCCCCATCACGATAGCCGGTTCGAGCTTGGCGGTGACGGCAAGCGACGAACAGATACCCAGAACCTGAACAATCACAGGATTGTCTTTCGATAGAGGGTTGAATAAAACTTCTTTATTTCTTTTCGATAACATAATCGCAAATTGTTTTGTTATTTAGAGTTGCGGGTATTCAAGTTGCTTAGAAATGCGCTGTAGTCGGCAAGGCAGTCTTTCAGCATTGCTTCCACACCCTTGCTTGTCACAGTGCCGCCCGATATGGCATTCACATAGTCGGAGCCGTCGGTAGGTGTTTGACCTGATTTCATGACGGCGATTGAATGGAACTTTCCGCCTTTGTAAAGCTCCTTGCCATTGAACTGGTTTTGGAAAGCAGGCTTCGCGATTTCAGCTCCAAGCCCTGGCGTCTCTCCCTGATGCGAGAAGTATGCGCCATACACTGTGGTTCCGTCGTCATCGACAGCCACATACCCCCATATGGGTCCCCACAGTCCTGCGCCATATACTGGCAAGATATACTTCACGCTTCCGTCTTCAAGATAGCACTCAAAGACTGGAAGGTTGCGTTGCTCGGCGGGCTTCTTGATTTCATCTGCCATATTCACGGCAAATGCGTCGCCGTCGATAGTCTCGCCTTTGTCGTTCACTATATAGGAATTGGTGACAACTTCCTCGTAGGTCTCTTTCACGCTTTTGCCATCGACAGAGGCAATATGCACTGCGCTAAGAATCTGCATACGCTTGTCGTTGGCGATGTTTTCGTCTTGTTTAGGCTTTAGAGCCATATAAGTGAGGGCAAGCACAGCTCCCACCACTACGACCATTACAGCCGAATAAATTATAGTGTAAGTATTGCTTTGTTTGTTCATTTTGTTGTCCTCCCTTTCTATTTGTTGGTTTTAGCGCGGTTAAGACGACGCTTGATGTTGAAACTTACTATGCAGTGGTCGATAAGCGGAGCGAATGCGTTCATAAACAAAACTGCGAGCATTGCGCCCTCGGGATAGCCACCGTTATACACGCGGATTAGGATGGCAAGAACACCAATCATAAAGCCATATATGTATTTTCCTGTTTCGGTGCGTGCGCCGGTCACGGGGTCGGTTGCCATGAATACTGCCGCAAAAGCAAATCCGCCCAAGCAAATTTGGTCGATAGGCGAGAGCAAGGATGCCGGATAAGTGGGGCTGGCGAATGAGTGGGCGATGAATGCCATGAACAGTCCGCCGACGAATACCGAACCCATAATCTTCCATGATGCCACACCTGTGATGAGCAAGATTGCCGCGCCAATCAATATGCATAGGGTGGAGACTTCACCCACCGATCCCGGAATGAAACCGAGAAAAGCGTCGAGGGTGGATAGCGGCTCGCCTATGATATTTGTGAGCGACAAGTTTTGGCTGCCGCTTGAGATTGCTACTTGTCCGAGCGGAGTGGCTCCGGAGAATGCCTGGCTCACAGTTCCGCCTCCGAAGCCGAAAACAGAATCGGTGGCAACGAATGCTGCATCGCCCGACATCTTCGACGGATAGCCGAAGAACAATACGGCGCGAGTGATAAGAGCCACATTGAATATGTTCATGCCAGTTCCGCCAAAAACCTCTTTGGCGAAGATTACGGCAAATGCCGTGGCGACAGCCACCATCCACACAGGAGTGTTGATAGGACATATCATAGGAATAAGGATTCCCGATACGAGGAATCCCTCCTGAATCTCGTGGCGGCGAATTTGTGCGCCGATAAACTCGATGCCAAGGCCTACGGCATAAGAGACAACAATTTTAGGCAGGATGGCAAGCAGACCGAAGATGAACATCGACACGAAGCCTGCGCCCGGCTCGCCGATGGCGAGGAAATGCTGATATCCTATATTGTAGATTCCGAATAGCAGGGCTGGCACAAGCGCAAGAATCACAACACTCATTGTGCGCTTGGTGTCGTTGCTGTCGTGTATATGCACTCCCGATGCCGATGTGGTGTTGGGGGTGAGAAGAAACGACTCAAAGCCTTCAAACACCGACTGGAGCTTTTGGTATTTCCCGCCGGGCATGAAGTTGGGCTTCACCTTATCTAAATATTTTCTTAGAGCTTTCACTTTATAATATTTAATAATAGATTACGTTTTTTAGTGGGTTAATTCATCTCTTTGCGCAGACGGTCAAGCCCATCGCGCACGATGCGCTGTAGCTCAAGCTTAGAAGTGTCGGCAAATTCGCACAGCGCGAAATCCTCGGGGGCAACTTCGTAGATGCCGAGCTGCTCCATCTTGTCGATGTCGAAAGCTATGATGGCTTTAATCAGAAATTCAGCGTAGATGTCCATAGGCAGCATCTTGTCGTATTCGCCAGACATGATGATGGCTCGCTCTCCGCCATTCAGCTTAGCGTCGAAGCTTGCCGGACGCTTGTGCGGCAGCAGCCAGCGCGTGAACGAATGGTAGAGGCTGAATTTCTTCGGGCTGAGCGAAGCCCATCCCATGAATTCGGCATCGTCCTTCACTTCAGGAATCACGGTGACTTGGCGGTAGGGGTAATGCAGATAACCGTCGGTAGAAGTTTTGACACCTGTCAGCACATTGCCGCAGATGATGCGGGAATTGCCTGTGTCGGTGATGTTGCCGTCGGTCAGCGACTTGAGGTCGCAGCCCATTGTGCAACTTAGGTATTTCGGCTCTTTCACATTTTCACCCACTATGGCAACTGTGGTAGTGAACGGCACTTTACCCGTGGCGATAAGCTCACCGAGACGCACCACCGTCACGGCATCGACTGTCCACACCGTTTCTCCCTTGTTCACTGGCTTCACATTGGCTATTTGGATGCCGGCGTTTCCGGCAGGGTGAGGCCCATCAAAAGATATTACTTGGCAATTCTTGGCATTGAACGAGAATCCCGGTCTCACACCGAGAAATACTGAACCGTCGGTGAGCTTTGCAAGCGCATCAATACCTTTCTGCAAGAAGCCTTCTTTCCCTTTGATGAGAAAACTGAAGTCGGGAGCAAGAGGTGCAGAGTCGAATGCTGTGATGAAAATGTCGCGCGGGCGTATGTCGGGGGCGGGAACGATGTCGTAGGGACGCTGGCGCATACAGCACCACAATCCAGAGTCGAGCAGCAATTGCTTGGTGTCGGCATTTTTTGTGTCGAAAGTCTTGCAGCCTTGGCTGCCGTCGGGGAAAATCTCTATGGCAAGAATCTTTCGACGCTCGCCGCGCACAACCGCCTTCACGCTCCCCGCAACAGGCGAAGTCACTTTAATCTCAGGATGGTTTTTGTCGTGCATAAGCACGTCGCCGGCAAGCACCTTGTCGCCTTCCTTCACATCGAGGCGAGGAACGATGCCTGTGAAGTCGTCGGGTACCACAGCAAAGCTTGAAGCCGTTGCCGCTGTGACGGCATTGCTGGTCACGGCACCTTTTAGGCTTAGGTTAAATCCTTTTTTTAATTTGATATTGGTCATTATCGATAAATTGTTTCATTCAAATGTAATGCAAAGTTAGCCAAAAAAGTTGTGCTATAATAATATTAATGTGAAAAAATGCCAGTTTGCGGCTCGTGCAAAGGACGTGATGACAAAACTGTGGACTGAATTAGCTCCAGAGCTTGGCAAAATGTGATATATTGCAAAAAAAATCGCAATCAGATAATAAAAAATGATAGATTAGCGTTGTGTTATTGAAATGTTTTTAATACATTTGCCAATAGTTTTGCCGACATCTGTGCGCATGTCAGCAAAGATTGCGTAGATATTTTTTTAAATCTATGTGGCACAACACAGTAGCAGAAAGGAGGCGAAAAAACATCTCAAGGCAGAAGAGAAATGAAAATAGTAAGAAATTACTAATAACATTAACAAATAAATTAAACAATTAATTTTTAACAAATTTTTATTCAATTAAATTATGGAAGCTCAAAAGCCTAACCAAAAAGCGAACAAGGGCGTTAGCAGCAATGTTCGTGGTATTAAGAATGCATTCTTAGTAATTTGTGCCTGTGCAGTAGTTGCAGTTTGCCTATTCATCTTTGTATTGGGTGCAGAAAGCAACTTCGAGAACGGACACCCAGTGAACCTACTTGGTACAGTGTACAAGGGTGGTTTCATCGTGCCAGTACTTCAAACTTTGTTCTTGACAGTAATCGTATTGTCGGTAGAACGTTGGTTTGCACTATCATCAGCAAAGGGTAAAGGTAGCATACCTAAGTTTGTTGCAAATGTGAAAGCAGCTCTTTCAACAAACGACATCGCAAAAGCACAAGACCTTTGCCGCAAGCAACAAGGTTCTGTAGGTGCAATCGTTTATGCAGCACTTTTGAAATATGACGAAATGGACAAGAACGCTTCTCTTTCTAAGGAGCAAAAACTTACAACAATCCAAAAGGAACTTGAAGAAGCAACAGCATTGGAAATGCCATCATTGCAACAAAACTTGCCTATCGTTGCAACATTGACAACACTTGGTACTCTTGTCGGACTTCTTGGTACTGTGCTCGGTATGATCAAGTCATTCCAGGCATTGTCAGCATCAGGTGCTCCTGATTCAACAGAACTTTCAACAGGTATCTCTGAGGCACTTGTAAATACTGCATTCGGTATCGCAACAGGTGCATGCGCCGTTATTTCTTATAACTTCTATACAAACAAGATCGATAACTTGACTTACGCTATCGACGAGGTAGGTTTCTCAATTGTTCAAACATTTGCAGCAACTCACTAATACTTTTATACAACATCTGTTTAATGGTATTAGTAAATCAACCAATTTTATAATTTTATAAGAAACAACCAAATATGGGAAAAGTTAAAATCAAAAGGAAGAGTACATTCATCGACATGACGGCGATGAGTGACGTTACTGTACTTTTGCTTACTTTCTTCATGTTGACCTCTACATTCTTGCAGAAGGAGCCAATCACCGTTATCACTCCATCGTCTGTGTCAGAAATCAAGGTTCCTACAATGAACTTGATGACTGTGCTTGTCAGCCCGGAAGGTAACGTGTTCTTGTCGCTTGCCGGTGACAAGGATTCACTCTATTCAAGTGAAAAGATGAGAGCTGAACTTCTGCTTAATGTAGCATCAGAATATAACAAAATTCATTCCAACAAGATTGAGTTCACTCAAGCCGAAGTTGATAAATTCTCGAAGACCAATATGTTTGGTGTCAGCATCGCAGAATTGAAAGGCTGGCTTGATATGTCTCAAGACAAGATGGATGAATATATCGACCCAAGCAAGAATAAGAAAGCTGGTATTCCAATCGATATGAACGAGAATTTGGATAAGCCAAATGAGTTCCAGATTTGGATGCGCGCAGCTTACAACTCATCAGATGCCAACTTGCAAGCAGCCATGAAGAGTGGTGAAGGTATTGCAATCAAGGCTGATAAGGGTACTCCTTATTCAAAGATTCAGGTCGTTATGGATAATCTGCAAACATTGAAGATGAATAAGTTTAGTTTAATGACCGCTTTAAAAAGTGAGGAAGATTAATAATTATGGCACAAATTGAAAGTAATGGTGGTGGCAAAGGTAAAAGCCACCAGAAGAAAATGGAGATACGTGTTGACTTCACCCCTATGGTGGATATGAACATGCTCCTTATCACCTTCTTCATGCTTTGTACCACAATGATTAAGTCGCAGACTTTGCAAATAAGTCTTCCTACTAATGAAAAAGTGGACAAACAGGAACAAAACAAGGTAAAACAATCTGAAGCTATCACTATCATCCTTGACAGTGAACTTGACGACAAGGGCGTACCTACTAAGGACTTCGTGTACTACTATGAAGGTATGCCTAATACTGAGGCTGACGCAAGCGGACACTTGACTGCAAACAACATGAAAGAAATCGCTTTCGAGCCTAATCAGAACGGTGCTCCTCAAGGTATCCGTAAAATCTTGCACGAACGCAACGAGCAAGTGCTTGAGAAGATCAACGAGCTGAAGAAGAAATGGAAAGACAACGAATTTTCTAAGAACAAAGAGCAAAACGATAGCCTTTATCAAATTGCTGCCAAGAAAGTTCGTAACGACTCTACTCTTACTCGCCCTGTTGTAATCATCAAGGCCACTCCTAACGCTTCGTTTGCAAGCTTGGTTACCGCTCTTGACGAAATGCAGATTAATAGTATCAGCCGTTATCAGATCGACCGTATCAACGCTGTTGACTCGGCTCTTATGATTGACTGCAAGGCTAAAGGTCTAAAGCATAACTGATGATTGATTTAATTTTTATGAACAATTAAAAAAGGAATTTTAATTATGGCAAAAGATGTAGATCTTTCATCAAAAGAATGGTGTGACATAGTTTTTGATCAAAAGAACAAGGACTTCGGTGCGTATGTAATGCGTAAGAAGTCAGACGCACGCCACAATAAGTCGATGATCGTTGTTGTAATCTTCATAATTATCGTCTTCATCCTCTCATTGGTAGTTCAAACTATCCAGCAAAAACTTGCTGAGGCTAAGCCAGAGGATCAAATCGAGCAAATCGTTACCAATGTGGATAACGCTGCCGAGGAAGAAGAGCAAGAAGAAGAACAAGAACGTGTTGAGCAACCGGAGCCTGAGGCTCTTCCTGAAGAAATCCTTAATACCGTAAAGGTTACTGAGCTTCTTATCGCAAAAGATGAGGAAGTGAAGAAAGAGGATGAAATCATGTCGCAGGATGAGCAGAAGGAAACTCAGACAGCATTCGGTCAAACTAACTTCGACAAAGGTACTGACGACCGTAACGTAGTTCGTGAACACAAGAACGAAGTTATCGTAGAAGAGAAGAAGCCGGAACCTGTTAAGGAACAAGTGTTCACTGCCGTTGAGCAGATGCCACGTTTCCCTGGAGGTGAGGCAGCTCTTATGAAGTATCTTTCTACTCACATCAACTATCCTACAATGGCGATGGAGAACGGCGTTCAAGGACGTGTAGTAGTTCAATTCGTCGTTACTAAGACTGGTAAGATTGGTGAGGTTAAGGTGGTTCGTTCGGTTGATCGTGACCTTGATAAGGAAGCAGTTCGCGTATGTAAGACTCTTCCTGACTTCATTCCTGGTAAGATGAACGGACAGGCAGTAAGTGTTTGGTACACTCTTCCTGTATCATTCAAGCTTCAAGGCGTGAACTAATTAATGACATTGACATCATTAATATATTGGTGCCGCATCCCGCAAGGGGTGCGGCATCTTTTTTTGCGTCGGGGCGGTGTCGTGACGGCAGATTTATTCTTTGATGTCCGCAGTCTGCTGTCGGATACATTGTGAAATGGTGGCGGTTATAAATCTAATGATATGGATTGTATTTTGTAGGCTATGTTGTGCAATATGTGCTATGTAATGTCGAAATGCGGTGAAATACCTATGTGATGCCGTGAATTTAAGTTAAGAATTTTTAATTGCTTAAATCTATAGTTCATTATTACCTCTTTTTTTATAACTTTACACAGAATTGCATTGAAGTGTGACAATCGTTAAGCACTGATAACTAATTAACCTGATTTGGTTAAACCTATGGCAATGAAAATTGTCTAAACTGTAAAATAGAATAACATGACAGATAATAATAAAGATATAGAAAAAATGCCGCAGAATGATGCCACAGGGCAAAGGCGTTCGGCTTCAGCCGACACTCCGGCAGTGATGAAAAAAGTGTTTGGGGTGTTTATGGTTTTGATTTACTTCGGTATGGGAGGATTGACCATAGGAGGCTTCTTCGACATTCTGTTTGGCTCATGGCACTGGATGAAGTGGGCGCTTGGGTTGCTTTTCATCGTGTATGGCTTGTGGAGAGCCTACAGATACTATAAAGGCAGAGATTGAGCAAAATACGAATATCTACTTGACGTTTCTATTAATTAATGGGAGAAAAAGGTTATGAAAAATAGATTTTTAATATCGTCAATGGCGATGCTTTCGCTTGCGGTGGGGATTTCATCATCTTCATGCGACCGCCATAAGCCCACTGACTCAAGCACGTCGGGGATTACTACTCTCGTTTGTGATGAGAGCTTCAAGAATATAATCAATCAAGAGGTTGATGTATTTGAGTTCACTTATCCCAATGCAAGCATAATGACCTATTTCACAGATGAGCGTGCTGCCATTGACTCGCTTATGAGTCGAAAGGCTGGACTTATAATCACAGCTCGCGAATTGACTGATAAGCAGAAAAAGTATTTTAAGGATCAGGACCGCAACGTGCGTTGCCAGCGAGTGGCAGTAGATGCCATAGCCATCATCGTGAACAAGGATAACAATGTCGATGAACTGTCGGTGAGCGAGCTGCGCGAGATAATGTCGGGCGAGGCGAGCAGATGGGAGGACGTGTTCCCGTCGAAGCTCGGGAAGATACAGGTGATTTTCGACCGTCAAGGTTCAAGCACTATGAAATATATAGCAGATTCGGTTATGCATGGCAAGAAATTCTCGCAAGATGTGTTTGCCTGCAACAGTAATCAGGAGGTGTTTGAGCAAGTGGAGAAGCGCAAGAACTCGATAGGCGTGATAGGTGTGAGCTGGATTACCGCCGATTTGCAAAGTCCCGACATCGACCACCGCTCTATGCAGGAAAAGGTGGACAATCTGCAGAAGAACGACACGGCAGCCATTGATTTCACCAACCGCATCAAGGTGCTGAAGATTCGCCGCGACAATGACCCGAATGCGTATAAGCCATATCAGCTATATATATATGAGGGCAGCTATCCGCTTTATCGCAGCGTGTATGCCATCACCACCAGCCCTAATGGCAGCTTGGCTCATGGCTTCTATTCGTTCTTGACTGGGTTTATCGGGCAGAAGATAATATTGAACACAGGCGTTATGCCGGCCACTGTTCATCCTCGCATGGTGAGCCTTGAATAAAGAAAAACTTTGTGAGCAGGTGCAGCAAAAATATGAATATCAAACTACTGAGAAATATATATTTTTAGGAAAAAACAAATTAAAATAAAATTACAGAAATGAAATCTAAATTATTCTTGTCGCTACTATTATGCGGCTCAATGACTTGCTTTGCGCAAGGTTACAAAGACGGTATTGAGTATTACAAGGTGTCGCAGTATGATAACGCAAAAGAACTGCTTGAGCGCAACTTGAACAACTCAGCAACAAATAAGTCGGAAGCATACTACTACCTCGGAAGTGTGGCACTTGAACAAGGCAACACTGCTGCCGCAAAGGACTATTTCACAAAGGGAACAGCCGATGCTGGCAAGTGTGCACTCAATTATGTGGGTCTCGGTCTTCTTGACCTTAAGGCTGGTGACGCTAAAGCTGCTGAAAAGAATTTCGACATTGCGGTGAACAACTCGCCTAAGAAAGACGCAAAAATTCTTGTAGCCATCGCTCGTGCATATTATGAGGTTGACCCTGTGAAATATGCAAAAGAGATAGAAAAGAACGTGAAGAAGGCCCGCAAGAACAATGCCCGCGAATCAGATACTCCAATCTTTGAAGGAGATGTCGCAGCTAAGGAAAACCGTGTCGGTGATGCTCAGGGTCTGTATGACGAGGCTATCAGCTATAATCCTAAGGACAGTGAGGCGTATGTGAAATATGCGCGCGCACTCTTCAAAGTGCAAAGGGAGAATGCGATCCAGCGTCTTGAGGAACTCTTGAAAGAGAATCCTACTTCGGCACTTGCTCAACGTGAGCTTGCCGAGAAATATTATGAGGACGACCAGTGGGCAAAGGCTGCCGACCAGTATGGCGAATATATCAAGAATCCTAACCACTTCAAGCAAGATGAGGTGCGCTATGCGAGTCTTCTGTTCTTCGGCAAGAAATATCAGGAGTCACTTGACCTTGCACGCCGCATAGCTTCTACGCTTCCTGCCGGCGACAAGAACAGCTTCTATATGAAGCGTCTTGAACTCTATAACCTCGTGGCTATGGAAGACTGGGAAGGCGCAAAGGCTGCCGCTGCCGAGCTGTTTGCAATGCGCGTGCCTGATGGCGCAAAATATGAGGTTAAGGACTACACCGACTATGCCGATGCACTAAGCAAGCTGAAACTCGCAAAAGAAGCACTTGCTGAGCGCGCTAAGGCTTATCAAGCTAACCCCGACAAAGTTGAGCTGCTTAAAGACCTCAGCGACGGTTATGCTGATGCCGACGACTATATGAATTCTGCTAAATATTATCAAATGTTTGTGGATAAGGGCAGCTATAAGACCAATGACCTTTTCGTCCTTGCAAAGAAATATTTCTATGTGGCTGCTTACTGCGACTCTATCCCCGGAGCAAAGGCTGAGGCTGTGGAGAAAGCTTTGAAATATGTCGATGAAGTGAACGCTAAGATTGGTGATAACGCGCGTATGAAGATTCTTGTGAATATGCAGAAGGCTAAAATTCTTCAAATCTCTGAGACCGACAAGAAACAAGGCCGTGCTGTAGATGCTTACAAGGAAGCCCTTACATATCTTGACCAAGACCCGGCAAACAAGACTGAGCGCAAAGACGACTACATTCTGGCATATCAGTATCTTGCAAACTATAGCTTCGCTATCGGCAACAAAACTGATATGAAGGAATACTACATTAAGTGGCTTGATGTGGATCCGGATAACACCGCACTCCGCAAATATGTAGAAGGATTAAAATAATAGATGAAACATTTTTTTGAGTTTTAGTACGATAATAAACAGTGCGAGTCTGAGTCCCGGTGATGGGATTCAGACTTTTTTGCATAAAGCACATTTTGTGGCATAATTGGGTTAAAAATTGTGTATTTATCGATTGTAAATCTTATAATCCGCCTATTATTGCTAACTTTGCGTGATAAACCAAAATCTGGAATACCGATTTTGGCCTAAATTCAAATTGCGGTTTGGCGGTGAAAGCGTTTCGGATTGCCTGATTTGGTGAAGATGAAAAAAGAAAAAGGAGAAGAAATAACTTATATTATATATTTAAGATATGAAGAAAAGATTTTTTAGTGTTCTTATGCTGCTTGCAGGAGTCGCATCGTCGATGATGGCTCAAAGCAAACTGTCGGCATATTCAAGAATGTATCTGAATCATCACAAGACAATGCCAGCAGTGGAGCAGACTGCGGAAAACATGGATGCTAAGGTGGGTACGCGATTCCCGAAGGCGGTGGCTGTTGATGGAAAGGAGACTGTACTCACAATCATCACACTTGAAAATGCTGCCGAAATTCCAGTATTGCCTGCCGATGCAACTGTTGAGACACAGATAGGACGACTTCTCATAGTGAGAGTGCCAATAGATGAGATTGAGACGATGGCAGAGGCTGAAGGCATCAAGCGTGTGTCGATAGAGCAACCTGTGCAATTAAAGAATAAGGTAGGGCGTACAGCCACATTGCAAGAAAAGGTGAACGAGGCTACCGATGCTGCCGGCGACGCTCTTAAAGGCAAAGGTGTGGTAGTGGGCATCATAGATACTGGCATAGATTATAACCATATCAACTTCAAGGATGCTGACGGAAATTCACGAGTGAAATATGTGCTCAATGGAAGCTCTATGAAAGAATTCAAGACTGAAAGCCAAATAGCGTCATTGACGACCGACAACACCACTGAAGACCACGGCTCGCACGTCACTGGAACCGCTGCCGGAAGCTACTCGGCAAACGGACTCCAAGGTATGGCTCCCGAGGCAGATCTCGCGCTTTGCGGATTGAACAATTCTTTCTCGGATGCAAATATGCTTATCTGCGTGAAGAAGATATTCGACTATGCCGCAAGTGTAGGCAAGCCTGCTGTAATCAACATGAGCCTTGGTGGCAACAATGGACCTCATGACGGAAGTGATGAGATTTGTGAGGGAATAAGCACACTTGTCAAGGAGGGTGCTATAGTGGTTATGGCTGCCGGCAATGAAGGCGGAACACAATTATATCTCAACAAGAAGTTCACAGCGACCGACGGCTCGGTGTCGTCACTCCTTGCTTCATCGTCGAGCGAAGCGGCTGGGAACACTTACGATTCTACCATTCAGGCATATACTTTCGACGGCAAATTCCTTGCAGTCCAATTTTTCGTGTATGATAATGTGAACCAAAAGGTGCTTTTCACATCCGATAAGATTGAGTTCTCTAAGGCCGAAGAGTATTGGTCGCTGAGCAATAATACTGCCGCTTATTCGAATTTCAGCCAATATTACAGATCTTATGGAGGCTATTCTCCTAATATCGAGGTGGCAACCGACAAGTTGGGCAACACTGCTGGCCTTCAGATAATGCTTACTGGACAAACAAGAAAATCGGGATATTATTATATCGGCGTGACATTCTTCGGCGCAGACGGGCAGGAGATACATGCTTGGGGTGCCGACGGCTATGCTGAGTTCCGCCATGGCAACAATCCCGACTGTGTGAGCGGTACTGATGCCGGTTCTATCAACAATATGGCTTGTACGCCAAGTGTGATAAGCGTGGGCGCATGGACTGCATCAAACTCGTTCACAAACATCAATGGAACTGTGATGCGATTCGGTGAGAGTGATTATCCTCTAAATAAAATCACCTATTTCTCAAGCTATGGTGTGGATATGAACGGAATGGCGCATCCCGATATATGCGCTCCAGGTCTTGGCGTGCTTTCGTCGCTTAATTCATATTATCGCTATGGACACAACACCAGCAGCTTGGTGAGCAGAACCACATCAGGCTCGAGAACTTACGAGTGGGGTCCTGAGAGCGGAACTTCGATGGCTACTCCGGCTGTTACAGGTATTGTGGCTACATGGTTGCAGTATAAGCCGACGCTCACCACAGCCGAAGTGCGCAGCATCCTGCAAAAGACTGGTGTGAAGGATTCTTATGTGTTGGCTGGCGACCCTGTTCAATGGGGCTCTGGAAAGATTGACGCTTATGCCGGACTTCAGGAAATCATATCTGGTGGTGTGAACGATGCGGAAGTGAGCCAGAACAATGTGCTTGTGTATCCTAATCCTAATGGCGGACAATTCAAGGTGTTCACTCAAGGTGAGGACAACGGAGCTACTTTGAACGTTTACAACGTGGCTGGAACACTCGTTTATTCATCGCGCATCAATGCTTCGCAAGAAGCTGCCGACATCAACCTTGCAGGAACACTTGCTTCTGGCGTTTATGTCGTGACTGTGACGGGTGATAAGGTGAACTACAGCACTCGAATGATTATCAAGTAATATTTGGCTGATTTAAAATAGCACTCGGATATCTATAGATATTCTATTATACATCGAAGGCTGTCGCATAATGTGTGTGAAAACTCATGCGGCAGCCTTCGATTTTATTTTACCGGATTTTGTCGGTCTAAAAATACCGACGAAGCAGAGACTATTCCTCGGCGTTGGGCAGTTGCTTTGTGGCTTTTGCTCCGAGCTTTTTAAGCGACTCGATGCTGTTGAGGATATTGCCACGCCCTTCACTGAGCTTGTTCATAGCTTTGCCGTAGGCATCGGAAGCGTTGTTGATGGCCTTGTTGATATTCTCCATATCGCTGACAAATCCCACAAACTTGTCGTATAAGCGACCAGCCGATGTGGCGATCTCTATAGCGTTCTTCGTCTGCTTGTCGTGGCTCCACAACTGCGACACAAGTTTAAGTACCGAAATAAGGTGCGTAGGGCTGATGATAACGATGCGTTTTTTGTAGGCATCTTCCCAAAGTTTCTGGTCGTTCTGCATAGCAGTGAGGTAAGCACCTTCGTTGGGGATGAACATCATCACGAAGTCGCCGGCATTTTTTATATGGTCTTGGTAGCCTTTCTTGGCAAGCTCATCCACATGTTTCCGCACAGAAGCTATATGGGCTGCGAGCGACTTGTCTTGCTTGTCTTTGTCGTCGGCATTCACATAATCCACATAGTTGGTGATCGATACTTTAGAGTCGATAATAAGGTCTTTGTTGTCGGGGAAATGAACAACGACATCGGGACGCAGGCGACCGCCTTCTTCATTGGCTATTGTGTTGCCGTTTTCGTCTTTCGTCATCTGAATGTCGAATTGCTCGCCTTTAGTCAGGCCCGAAGCCGAAAGGATCTGCTCAAGAATCATCTCGCCCCAGTCGCCTTGAACTTTAGAGTTGCCTTTCAAGGCTTTTGCCAAGTTGTTGGCATCGGAGCTTACCCGCTGATTCAGCTCGGCAAGCATTTTGATTTGTTCTTGCAGAGAAGCGTGGTTGCGGGTGTCCTTTTCGGCGCGTTCGTTGATGTCGCGGTTGAGGCGTTCAATCTCCTCGCGGAGCGGCTTAAGGATTTCATTCAGGCGGTTGTCGCTTTTTTGCGTCTTGTCTTCGAGAATGCGCGATGCCAAATCCTTGAATTGCGCCTCCGATTCACGCTGCATACGCTCTTTCTCGTTGCTCAGGATGCTGAGCCTTTCACTCAGTCGGGAGTTTTCGGCAGTCAGCTCCACAATCTGTCCGTTCATGTCTTTGGCTCGCTGTTCAGCGTCGTGGCGCAGACGCTCGCATTCGGCGGTCGTTGCCGCGATGTTCTCTTTGAGACGTGTGTGCTCGGCAGTTGAGCTTATGAGTTTGTCGTTAAGCTCTCGTATTTCGTTGCGTTGCGAGCCTGAGCTGCGCAGGATGAAAACTACCGTAGCAGCAAGCAGCAGCGTTATAGCCGACAGGATGTAAATAGTGATAATCATTATATAGCTTTTTTATTTTGCTGCAAAATAAATACTTTTATGAGAAAAAATGTTGCACAGGCGGTGAAAAAGTTCAAAATATTGGCTATCTTTATTCAAAAATTGGAAAAATTAGGAATAACGTAATATGGCAAAACTGAAAATATCGAAAGAGTGGTGGACTGCTCCAGCGGAAGGTGAGAATGGCGAGCTGATACTTGTGACTGGCAGACGCGACATTGAGAATGTGATAGAGACCGGATTGTTCAACGACAGGGCTGAAGTGACGTGGAAATATGAGCCTGATAAGAACGGGATGCCCGACTACAAGACATCCTCGCTGATGGAGGAGGTGCAGGATGCGCTTGAGGATGCTTTTGACAAAGACCCTGTGGCAGTGCTTACAGGCGTTTATACCGGAGTGGGCGAGCGCAACTGGATATTCTACACACGCAGCGTGAACATATTCGGAAAGAAGCTTAACGAGGCTCTTGCGCCGTTTGATCTATTGCCTATAAGCATATATGTGGAGAAAGATGCCGAATGGAATGAATATCGTGAGATGCAGCTAAATGAAGTGGCTGCCGACGATTGAAAAGAATATGTTGTTGCCAAGAACCGTATGAAACTCGGATAGAATTGTCGCAATAAAAAACCAGCTTCACCGTGTGTGGTGGGCTGGCTTTTTTGTTATAATTACGACGTTATGGTCGAGATTACATATTCATGCCACCGTCGATTTGGATAACTTGACCAGATACATAGCTCGACATGTCTGACGCAAGGAACAGACATACGTTTGCGATGTCTTCCACTTGACCTCCGCGACGAAGAGGAATTTTCTTCATCCAGTCTTTGCGGATTTCCTCAGGAAGCTGAGCGGTCATCACAGTCTCGATGAAGCCTGGAGCTACTGCATTGGCGCGCACGCCTTTTGGTCCAAGCTCTTGAGCGATAGACTTAGCAAGACCTATCATACCGGCTTTTGATGCCGAATAGTTGCATTGACCTGCATTGCCGTGAACACCTACCACCGATGACATATTGATGATAGAACCGCCGCGCTGGCGTAGCATTATAGGTGCGCAAGCGTGGATGAAGTTGAATGCCGACTTCAAGTTCACGTTCAATACAGCATCCCATTGAGCCTCAGTCATGCGTAGCATAAGTCCGTCTTTGGTTATTCCGGCATTGTTCACGAGAACGTCGATAGAGCCGAAATCTTCATGTATTTTTTTTACGACAGCTTCAGTCTCCTCGAAACTTGCAGCGTTGCCGGCATAAGCGCGGCAAGTCACGCCGATAGCTTCAATCTCTTTGCGTGTAGCTTCAAGACCGGCAGCCATTTCATCGTTAAGCACGAGGTCGGTGAATGCAATGTTTGCACCTTCTTGTGCAAACTTGATAGCGACAGCCTTTCCGATGCCGCGTGCAGCACCTGTGATAAGTGCAACTTTTCCTTCAAGTAATTTCATTTTCTTTCAGTATAAAATTATATTGTAATTCAAATATCATGCTTCTCTATTCCGCATGGCATTGCTGCCATAGGTGGATATAGTGAAGTAGGTGTCATTGTGATAATTCTTATGTCCTGTTTCTGCCAGTCACTGCTTCTTTATGCCATTAAGGATAAAGTCTTTGAGATATTCCCTCAATTTCAGCTTCTCGATGCCGAGCTCCGAAAAGTTGTCGCGGATGTATGACACATCAAGCCCTTGCAGCAACAGTATCATCATCGAAGCCGTCTGATCGACGCTGCTTATTGAAAATACTCCGGAGTTCACGCCTTCAATGAGAATCTGCTTCAGTATATTGGCTTCGGCGGCAGTGGTGGATCGGCGCGCTCGGTCCACTTTTCTCACGTCGCGGAAGAACCCGGCGCGCAGCGAGCCGTTTCGCGTCACCGATTCCTTGGTGGCCTCAAAGCGGGCAAATATAAAATCCATCAATTTCTGCTCGGGAGGAGTGGGAGCATCCACTATAGCCGACAGGCGTTCAATGATTTTGTCGCTCTCAGTTTTCACGACGGCATTATATATGTCGCGTTTGCTGCGGAAATACGTGTAAATTGTGCGCCGTCCTTTTTCGGATGCCGATGCAATGTCGTTCATGGTAGTGTTTTCCACTCCCTTATGAGCGAACAGTTGTCGAGCTATTTCTATAAGTTTGTCCCTTGTCTTTAACACCATTTATCGCGTTCTTAATATGCTGAGAATGATAAATGAAGCACACATAAATGCGCACTTCCATTAATTGTGTGCGAATTTACGGAAAATAATCCAACCGAGCAAATATTATCGTATAATTACACGGGAGGAATGCGCATCTTCAGCATATTTAGTACGAATTACTCCTCGCCATCGTAGTTGTCGTAATGATCGTAGTTGTCGTAATCATAGTTGTCGCAAGAAGATGAGTCGCTGTATTCTTGCCATCCGTCATTGTAATCATCGCAGCAGTCGCAATTCTGGCAGTCGTCATAGCCAAGGTCTTCTGGGGTGAGATTGTCGATGAAAGTGTCCATGTCGCATAAATGAGATTCGTTGTGGTTGCTCCGGCGTGATGATCCACTGCGATTTCCGCTATTGTTTTGTATATAATACATGCGGTTCCTGATGCGTTGTTCACTGCGTTTTCGGCTATAAGAGGATTGCCTTCCAGCCCTTTGATTTCGTTCTTTGGCACTTAAGGGTCTGAAGAGTTCGGTTAATATAGCCATTATAGCTATAACTACAAAGAGGATGAAAAAAAATAAAAACATGGCTTAGTAGATTTTATGTTTCTTCACAAAGTTACATTTAATTTACGATATATGCAATGCTGATGCACAAAACTTGTGCCTGAATGAAAAAGATAAACAAGCAGGTGGGCGATTTTCAGGCAAATAAAAAGGCAAATTATGGCATTTTTTAGGGTGGATTTTGCCTTTTTCTGGGACTTAAAAAATCGGTTGCATCTTGATTACAAAGATGCAACCGATTGATTACCTTTGCTTTAACCGCTAAATTTTCTGCTATGCCGAAAATGCTGAGCGGCTATGTGTGCGCATGAAGGGACTCGAACCCCCACTCCTCACGGAACTAGATCCTAAGTCTAGCGCGGCTACCAATTACGCCACATGCGCAAAAGCAGTGCAAAGGTAGGTATTTTTCCTAAACTTGCAAAATTTTCGAGCATTTTTTTGAATTTATCGTTCAAAAAAATAATAAAAACGATTGTTATAAGCATCCCAGTACTCTCTGTAAAGTTTCTATCTGGCTGTCCCAAAGACCTGTCATATCTTCTATCTCATCGGGCTCGGCGAAATCGGTGACAATAAGGGCTGTGGAGTCGGTGAGTTCTGAAACTTGAATTTTCAGCTCAAAATAGCTGTGGTCGGCGTCATCTTTCCAGCGGAAGCGTATATACACTCCTGTTCTTGTGCCGAGCAGAGTGGCATCTTGTCCACTGCCGTTCCACAAGAAAGTGTAGCTTTTGCCAGAGTGTTTAACCTCATCGGCAAACCACTGCTCCAGCCCATTTGGAGAGGATATGTAGTTCCACAGCAACGCCACAGGCACGCTTTTCATTGCATAGTCTATAGTGAATTTTTCTTTTGCCATCTCTTCATTTTATTAGTTTTAGTAAGTCAAGATTAATTACGGCACTAAATAAGGTATTTTTTCCATATTGTGCAATATATCTATGGTATAAAATTGCACGATAATGAAATTTATCCGAAAACGAAGATAGACTTATTGCTGCATATTCCGTTTTGTCTCAGATTTTGTTGTTGAAGAAATAGCTGTGCTTTGCGATAAGAAAGCCGGTGAGGATAAGGCTTATGACTGCAAGGTGCGGGAAGCTGCCGTCGGCAGGAACGCCAAGATTGTCGAGGCTGCTTCCGATTGCTCCAGTAGCGAGCAGATAGCTGCTGACTACCACTGCCGAATTATTGATGGCGTGAGCTATTATAGCCGTCCATAATGTGTCGCTCCAATATGTCATATATCCGAACAATGCTCCGAGCAACATGCGCGGAACGAAGCCGAAGAACTGGAAGTGAAGCACGCTGAACATTATTGCGACAAACCAGATGCTGATGTGTGCGCTGATTTTATGGCTGGTGAATATGCCTTGAAGCCCTCCACGGAAGAACATCTCTTCACTGAATCCAGTGAGAACTCCCACAAGCAGCACTCCGCCAAGCATCGCCAAGAATGACTCGTGATGCAGGAACATTTCGGTCACCTCTTGTGCGGCTTGTTCGGTGGCTCGCATCCATTGCTCTATTGCCTGCATCGATTCGGGCAGCGATATGCTTGAGTTCCATGCTACTATGTAGTTCATTGCCGGCATTGATATGACAAAGGTCAATAGGGTGAACAGCACAGCTTCCCATGAAGGTGCGGTGTTGAGCTTCAGAAATGTGGCGGGACGATTGGTGATAACCCTCGCTGTGATGAATGCCGGCAGAAGGAACACGAGCAGGTCTTGTATAATCATCGACAGGCTTATTGTGGTCTTGATATCAGCCGAATAAATATTTGCCACATAGCTGACCAATCCTGATATTAGAGATGCGGCAATCAAGCCTACGAAGAATGATGACCATATTACCAATTGGCGTATGTTGAACGACTTGCGGTCGAAGATGTTGGGACTTTTTACTTCCATATTTGTGTGTATTGTGAAAAAATCAAAAATTTGGCAGCAAAATTAAACAAAATCCTCGTAAATAGGTCTTAAATAATAAATATAATTATTAGATTTGCGAAAGAAAACCAAAAATTAAGATTATGAAGAAATATTTATTCTTTATGTTGTTTTGTTTCGGCTTGGCAAATTTTTCGTCACAGGCGCAAACTATAGAACAAGTGACTAATGTGCCAAAGAATGAAACTAAGGCCGAGAAGAAAGCGAGAGAGAAGAAGATGCAGGCTATCGCCGATTCGGTGGCATTCGTTGAAGCAAATAATGCCATTGATGCCAATTATTTTGTGATTACCGCCGATAAAATATCGCTCGGCAATGAGGGGTATATGTATATGACACCCGAGGGCAGCACCAATTTCATTCTTGTGCAGGGTGACAAGGCCACTGTGCAGCTTGCGTTCAATAATGGACATCTCGGAGCTAATGGGCTTGGTGGCATCACAGTGGAAGGCACGGCATACGGAATGAAGAAAAAGATTTCAAAGAAAGGCGACATCGAATACAGCTTCAATGTGAATGGCGCAGGAATATCGGCACAAGTGAGCATCACAGTCTATAAGAACAGCAACAAGACTATGGCGTATGTCAGCCCGAATCTGAATTCAGAGCGAATGATTGTGTATGGCCCGCTGATTCCTTATCGCCAGGGCAAAAATAATAAAGTGCATATGTTTAAGGGCTCAACATTGCCTTGATGCATACGTCGTTGCTCATACGTCTGAATATGTAAATTTTGTTTTTTTCATGACAATTATTTGATGAGCCGCCGCGCGAATATCTCAGGATTTTGCGCGGCGGATTTTTTGTCGGTTTATGTTGCTATTCGGTTGGGGTCAGCATTTTCAAGAAATCATCTTCATTCATGATGGGGATGCCGAGCTTGTTGGCTTTTTCGAGCTTCGCAGGTCCCATGTTTTCACCGGCAAGTATAAAGTCGGTCTTTGAGGATATTGAGCCTACGTTTTTGCCGCTGTTTTTCTCAATCATCTTCTTGTATTCTTCACGGGAGTGCTTTGCAAACACACCGCTAATCACTATCGACTTTCCGGCAAGGATGTCGCTCACATTTTCGACATACTCGGCAGACACTGCCATCTGTAGCCCTGCGGCACGCAGTCGTTCCACGATTTCGCGGTTGTTTTGGTCGCTGAAGTATGCCACTACGCTTTCGGCAATCTTTGAGCCGATTTCGTCGATGGCGGCAAGTTGCAGCTCGTTCATATTCATCAGTGTGTCTATGTTCTTGCAGGCGAAAGCCAGCTTTTTAGCCACAGTCTCGCCGACGTAGGGGATTGACAGTGCGAAAACCACACGCTCAAAAGGAACGTCGAGCGAGTCTTTTATTCCCTTCATGATGCGCTGTGCCGAGCGTATCTTGAAGCGGTCGAGTGTCAGCAGACGGTCGATTGTGAGGTCATAGATATCGGCTATGTTTTTCACAAGTCCTGTGGCATATAGCTGCTCGGCAAGCTCCTCGCCTATGCCGTCGATGTTCATCATGTGGCGGCCCACGAAATGCTCAATCTTGCCCGTAATCTGAGGCCGGCAGCTCTCTTTATTCGGGCATACCCATGCGGCTTCGCCCTCAACTCGGGTGAGTTTTGTGCCGCACACTGGGCAGACTCTCGCAAATTCTATTGGCTTGCTGCCGCTGATGCGGCTTTTCACGTCCACACCCACAATCTTGGGTATTATCTCGCCGCCTTTCTCCACATAAAGCATATCGCCGTCGTGAATGTCGAGTGAGCGTATTATGTCTTCGTTGTGCAGCGATGCGCGCTTCACTATCGTACCCGACAGCAGCACAGGGTCGAGGTTGGCTACAGGGGTTATGACACCGGTTCTGCCCACTTCAAACGACACATATTGCAACTTTGTGCATGCACGCTCGGCTTGGAACTTATAGGCGATAGCCCAGCGTGGCGACTTGGCGGTTGAGCCGAGGTTCAGTTGCTGGCGCAGGGAATTGATTTTGAATACAAGACCGTCGGTTGCCACTGGCAGGTGCTTGCGCTCCTTGTCCCAGTAAGCAATGAAGTCGCTCACTGCATCGATTGATGGCAGCTTGGTCATGGCTTCCGACACCTTGAAGCCCCATGATTTCACTGCCATCATGTTGTCGTAGTGATTGTCGCAAGGAAGGTCGTCGCCAAGCAGATAATAGAAGTATGCGTCAAGATTGCGTCGAGCCACTTCGGCTGAGTTTTGCAACTTCAGAGTGCCGGATGCGGCATTTCGTGGATTGGCAAACAGCGGCTCCTCGTTGTAGGCGCGTTCCTCGTTGAGCGCGTCGAATACTTTCCAAGGCATCAGAATCTCGCCTCGTACCTCAAATTTGTCGGGATAGTTGCTCCCTGGCTGGAGCTGCAGTGGAATGCTCTTTATGGTGAGTACATTCTGCGTGACATCATCGCCGCGCACGCCGTCGCCACGCGTCACGGCACGCACCAGTCGTCCATGCTCATAGGTCAGCGAGATGGAAGTGCCGTCGAATTTCATTTCGCCCACGATTTGGCAGTCTTCGCCGTTAAGCCCATTTTTTGCGCGGCGCAGGAAGTCCTCCACCTCATCAATGGAATAGGAGTTGCCGAGCGACATCATGGGCCGCTCGTGTGTAATCTGCGTAAAAGCCTTGTTTATGTCGCTGCCCACACGCTGAGTGGGGGAGTAGGGGTCGGAATATTCTGGGTGAGCGTCCTCAAGGTCTTGAAGCTCACGCAGCTTTTCGTCAAATTCCTTGTCGGAAATTGTGGGTGCATTAAGCACATAGTAATTATAGTTGTGGCGGTTTAGCTCGCTCCGCAAGTCGTCAATCCGCTGTTTGAAAATATCTGCCATATCAGTGTGAATAAAATAACACTGCTAAGTTACTAAAAGAAAATAAAATCAGAAAATGGCACATGATAAAAGTTGTGACAAAATCTGATTGCAAATTGTGTGTCCACATTCATAAAAGTCGCCCAAGAAATAGAAGCGATGAAAAGAGCAACGAACCATAGCTGAAAAAATAAGAAGTTTAGCAAAAATAGGTGTGATGGGGCGGGGTTATTCGTGGTGGTATGGCTCATGGTTGATGATGGTCATGGCGCGGTATAATTGCTCAGTGAAGATGAGGCGTATCATCTCGTGCGAGAAAGTCATCTTCGACAGTGATATCTTTTCGTTGGCGCGGTCATATACTTCTTGCGAGAAACCGTAGGGACCTCCCACTATAAATACCAGCCTCTTTGGCACACTCGCCATCTTCTTTTCAATATATTTGGAGAACTCCACCGACGTAAATTCCTTGCCATGCTCGTCGAGGAGAACAACATAGTCGGACCGGTCGAGCGAGGCAAGTATGTTCTGTCCTTCAAGTTGCTTTTGCTGCTGCTCGGTGAGTTTGCGTGTGTTTTTCACATCGCTAATATACTGTATGTTGAACGGCAGATAGAACGATGTGCGCTTGGCGTATTCGTCGATACCCACGTTAAGAAATGAGTTGTTTATCTTTCCTACAACGGCAAGAGTAATTTTCATCGCAGATTATAGTTTGAATTATTGAATTTATTGCTATATTTGTACAATATGAGCTGCTATGCACATATTGCAGACGTAAAGATAATACAAATTTTATATATATGAAGACAAAAGACGAATTAATTGATGAGTTGCTTGACCTTGCATTTGCTGAGGATATAGGCGATGGCGACCACACAACGCTGTGCTGTATTCCCGAAGACGAAGTTGGCAAGTCGCAGCTTATTGTTAAGGAAGAGGGCATTCTTGCCGGTGTAGATATTGCAATGAAGGTGTTCAAGAAGTTTGACCCGGAGTTGAAAGCCACGGTGTTCATCCACGACGGTGCGCAAGTGAAACCTGGCGATATAGCATTTGTGGTGGAAGGGAAGGTGCGCTCGCTGCTTCAGACAGAGCGATTGATGCTCAACATTATGCAGCGCATGAGTGGCATAGCCACCGTCACCCACAAATATATGGAAGAGTTGAAGGGGCTGAAGACTAAAGTGCTTGACACCCGCAAGACCACTCCGGGAATGCGTATGCTTGAGAAAGAGGCTGTGAAGATAGGCGGCGGAGTGAACCACCGCATCGGCTTGTTTGACATGATTCTTCTCAAAGACAACCATGTGGATTTCGCAGGAGGAATAGCCAATGCCATAAATAAGGCAAAGGAATATATCAAGAAGAACAGCAAGAACCTCAAAATCGAAATCGAGGTGCGCAATCTTGACGAGCTGAAGCAGGTGATGGAGATTGGCGGCGTGGACCGCATTATGCTCGACAATTTCACTCCAGAATTGACGCGTGAGGCTGTGAAGATGATTGACGGCAAATATGAGACTGAATCATCGGGCGGCATAACATTCGCCACACTGCGCAAATATGGCGAATGTGGCGTAGATTACATTTCGGTAGGGGCTTTGACCCATTCAGTTAAAGGTCTTGACATGAGCTTCAAGGCTTGCTAATCATCAAGCAAGCTGAGTAAATCAGATATGCGGAAGTCGGCAAATGAATCAATGATTCTGTCGGCTTCCGTGTTTTTTATCTCATCGGGGAATGTGGTGGTGAGTGCAACAACTTTGGCTCCTGATGCGATGCCGGCATCGACACCATAAATAGAGTCTTCAAACACCACGCAGCGCGAGGCTGGCACACCTATCATTTCAGCCCCCTTGATGAAACATTCGGGATGTGGCTTGGAATGGCTCACCATCTCGCCGGTGACTATGCCGCTGAAATAGCCTTTCAGTGCCGGGTGCTGTGCGAACAGGCGATCCATCTTCGATTGTCCGCTACTTGTCACTATCGCACAAGGGACGTGTGCCGCACGAAGATCATCAAGAAAGCGTTGAGCATCGGGGAAAATGTCGTATGTCATGGTCTTTTCAAATGCGGCAAGCTCTTTGAGAATTGCTGCTTTTTTGCTCTCGTCGGTATAATGGCTCATGATTGACGACAAGTTGGTGCCTTTGATTTTTGTGGTGAAATTCGGTATGCCAGAAGGATATTTAGCCTCCATATCCTCCCAAAATACCGTATATCGGGTTTCGGAATCGATAATCACTCCGTCCAAGTCAAATAGAACGCCAATATTTTTATTTTCCTCCATATATGTGTTGTAGTGTATGTTTGTTTTGAACATTTCTGCAGAGAGATGCAGCCTATCGTTTGCAAAAGTAAGAAAAAAGCGGCATCTCGGGCGAATAAAAGCAATTGAAATTTTGCAGATAATGGGTTAATGTTGTAAATTTGTTATAGAAATGTGAAGAAAAATCAGGTCTATTTATGAGAGATGAAGTGAAAATTTACTGGTCGATGAAGAAAATCATCATAATGTCGTGCATAAGTATTGTATTTGGAGTGGGAGCTGCATGGATGTTGTGTGATGACAATCTTGGCATTATAGAAACGATTGCCGCATGGGGCGGCTTATTGCTGTTTGGCATTGGCGGCTTGTTTGTGCTTGTGGTTAATGTTCCCAATTTCATCGGCCGCCGAGCTGCCATCACGATATGCGATGACCATGTGACTGTGGGGTATAGGAATTACTTTTTGAAATATATTGCTAAGGAATATCCGTATAGCGAACTTGAGAAGTTCAGCATTGTTGATATTTATGACGTGAAAATCATTGAAGCACAGACAAAATCGCAAGGTGCGCCAATACGAATACCTACTGACAACCTTTTGATGAAGCCTGGTGAAATATGCGACCTGCTCAATGAGAGACTGAGCAGCTATAAATCACGTCACAAAGCATATTGATGCGAAGCTGCACACTATTCAGCCACAAATTTAGTCGCTTTTGCCGTGCCGTCGGCGAAATGCTTCTTGGCGATATATAGTCTGCCACGCTCTAATGCTTGCTGGCTTATTTTTCTGCCTGTGAGGTCGAAAATCTCTTCAGCCAGCACTGTCGTATTGCTGTCGATGGCTGTATCTTCAATTCCGGCATCGGGGTCTTTCCCCCATTTCTCAGCCATAGAAGTCACCGTGTTTGGGTTTTGCACTGCAAAATGAGCGGCATTTCGGCAAACGTCGGCAAGCGCGTCAGTGAGGACATAGCTTGGCGTATAAGTTATGTCGAGAGCCGATGTACCTAAGATTTTTTCAACGAATGTGCATGAAGCTGTGTATCTGCCTGGTCCGAAAGTGAGGTGGTATCCGTCGCGGCACATGTGGTCGCCGATGTAGCTGGTGCGGCAGTTCTGTATGGCAGAGCCTACTGGAATCACTTCGATTCCCACTTCTTCGGCAGCACGGAATGCACAATCCACTATAGCGTCATACATCTTCTTCTGGTCGTTGTCATAGAGCGAGAAATAAGAAAAATCGCAGTATGAGTCATAAGCCCAAGTCATATACAGCATCACCTTTGCGTTCTTGTTTACGAGGTTGGTGTTGAAGTATTCCACCATATTTTTGAGCCAAGGGAAATAATGCTCATACACGCCGCTGTAGTTGTGGTCGGTCTGTATGACAACGTAGTCCCATTCTTCGTCGGCAAGGACATCGCTCATGGATGCTGAGGTGTTTATCACATTCATCTCGCAATCCACGAATTTGCGGTAGTCATAGATATGGGAGTCGGTGGCTATGTAGTTCCAGTGCTGCTCCATCGTGGTGCCGCCAATGTAGAAGTAGCCCACCACAGCATCATATCCCACCGACTGCGCAGCGGCGGCGAGGTGCTGTCCTGCGGCATCAACTGTGAAGCTGTTGCCGATGCACAGCATCTTCACAGTCTTGCCAGCCGAAAGGCTGAATGCCATTGAGGCAATGGTTGCGAATATAAGTGATTTCAAGTAGAGTGAACTCGTCATAATCAGTAAATGCTATTGTATATTCTTTTGCAATATTCGTGAAAATAAATAATATATGCAAGAAAAGGTTGATAATAATTTGCTGAAATGTGACTAATTAGTTACTTTTGTGCTGATTGAAAATTTTCATAATGAAAAGGAATATAATTTTGTCCCAGAGTTTATTGATTTTATTCAAAAGTCTAATGATAGAACGCAAGAAAAACTGAAATATGCGATTTCTATACTAGAAATCTTGTATCCAATACCGACAAAATTTGTTAAGCGACTTGTTGGAACGGATCTTTATGAGTTACGGGTATCAGTAGATAATGAGGTTAGAGTTATATTATTTTCTGTAGATAATGATAATATAAATCTTGCTACTAATGTAATCCTGTTAAATGGCTTTATTAAGAAAAGTACAAAGGACTACGATAAAGAAGTATCAAAGGCATTAAGTATTTTAAGGAAATTGTTATAGTATTATTATGGAGAATAGATTGTCAATAGAGGAATTGACCAAACTGCGAAAGATTAATTTTGCCAAGACGGCAGGATGCGTTGATAGCGAAAAATTTTTAGCAGAAGAGGTGGGAGCGAAAGGGTCGGCAGCCCGTGCTGATTTTGATGCGAAAGCCAAGGCTTGGTATTACGGAGAAGTTCTGCGTGAACGAAGAAAAGAAATAGGATTGACACAAAAAGATCTTGCAGAAATGGTAGGCCGTGACAGAACCTACATTAATCGGATAGAGAAAGGGGAAACTGACTTGCAGCTTTCTTCATTCATTCGTATTGCATCTGCTCTTGGCGTTTCTTTGAGGTTGGATATGGGTAGCTTATAGGAATTTACGGAATGATAAAGGAATTACAGATAAGAGTGACACCGAAAGTGGCTTATTCGGCTGCCGAGGTGAAGAAATATGTTGCACAGCAGGAGCATCTGGAAATCGGTGACTTGCGATTCGTGAAGATTGTGAAACGCTCGATTGATGCTCGGCAGCGCAATGTGATGGTGAATCTGAAGGTGCGCATATATGTGAACGAGGAGCCTGCCACTACATCTCTGATAACGCCAATAGATTATAAGCCAGTGACCGATGGTCGCTCGGCAATAGTGGTCGGTGCAGGACCTGGCGGACTGTTTGCAGCATTACGGCTGATAGAGCTTGGCATTCGTCCGATAGTGCTTGAACGCGGCAAGGATGTGCATGAGCGGCTTAAGGACTTGGCGAAAATATCACGAGAAGGGGTGGTGGATGAGGATTCCAACTACTGTTTCGGCGAGGGTGGTGCAGGAGCTTATTCCGACGGCAAACTATACACCCGCAGCAAGAAGCGCGGTTCGGTAGATAGGATACTCAGCATATTTCATCAGCATGGTGCCGCCGAGGACATTCTTGTGGATGCGCATCCGCATATCGGCACCGATAAGCTGCCGAGAGTGATTGAAAATATGCGAGGCACCATATTGCGGTGTGGCGGAGAAGTCCATTTCAAGACGCGTGTCACCGACATTGTGATAGAGAATGGCGAGGCTGTGGGCGTGAAGTGCGCCGGCGGTGAGGAGTTTGCCGGACCGGTAATCCTTGCAACAGGGCATTCGGCACGCGATGTGTATCGCATGCTTAAAGCCAAGAATGTGAAGATTGAGCCTAAGGGAATTGCTGTGGGGGTGCGTCTTGAGCATCCACAGGAGCTTATCGACAAGATACAATATCACAGTCCAGAAGGACGGGGCAAATATCTGCCGGCAGCCGAATATAATTTTGTCACGCAGGTGAATGGACGCGGTGTGTATTCATTCTGCATGTGTCCGGGCGGATTTATCGTGCCGGCGGCAAGCGGACCCGATCAGCTTGTGGTGAATGGAATGAGCCCATCCAACCGAGGCACGCGTTGGGCAAATTCTGGAATGGTAGTGGAGGTGCGTCCCGAAGACCTCGTGAATTATGACATGAACGATGCTCTGTGCGTGATGCGTTTTCAGGAAGACCTTGAGAAGCGATGCTATGAGGCGGCTGGATGCACGCAGAAGGCGGGAGCACAACGTATGCTCGATTTCGTTCAAGGCAAAGATTCTAACGACTTGCCGCGGTCGTCTTATGCCCCCGGCATTCAGCCGTCGCGGCTCGACAAGTGGCTGCCTGTGTTTATAGCCAAGAGACTGCGCTCGGGCTTTGAGACTTTCGGCAGATATGCCAAAGGTTTTTTGACCAACGAGGCGATAGTGATAGGCGTGGAGACGCGCACATCGTCGCCGGTGAGGGTGCCGCGGAAGCCGGTGGAGATGCGCCACATAGATGTGAGAGGATTGTATCCATGCGGAGAAGGGGCTGGCTATGCCGGAGGAATCGTGTCGGCTGCAATCGACGGCGAGAAGTGTGCCGAAGCCCTTGCCGAAACTATAGCTGCAATTGGGCATTAGAATGAGATTGAGCTTATTCACGATCCGTTTATAGACGGCTCACGCTCCGTGTAAGCATTCTTTTGCATATAATACAAAAAAAGGCGGGTTCTATTCATAGGACCTGCCTTTTGCTCCATTAACCGGTGGATTTCCTATGAAACGTGAGTTGCGTAGGATGTCCACTTGTTTTGGCGATTATCAAGAAATACTTTAAGTGCATCACCACGTTATTATCTTATCAACAATCTCTTGCTGTTCCATACTGCTTCTTCGTAGATATATGCGAGTGGTTTCGATGCTTTCATGCCCCATAAGATCGGCAAGCAGTGCTATATCGTTGAACTTTGCCAAAAAATTCTTTGCATAGCGGTGTCGGAAAGAATGCGGATAAACGACTTTTTCGTTCAAGCCATATTTAACAGCATAGTTTTTCAACTGTTGTGAAATGCCTCTTGTAGTGATGCGCTCTCCAAAGCGGTTAAGAAAAAGATAACCGCTTGTGCGGTTGGCGGTTTGCAGCCATTTCTCTGTTTCCGCGCGCAATGTCTTGGGGATGTAGATACGGCGTATCTTTCCACCTTGGTGTAGATGTCGTAATAGCCAACCTGCATGTGTTCAACTTTGATTTGTATAAGTTCGCTTACTCTGGCACCAGTTGCCGCCAAGAAGCGCACGACAAAATACCATTCAAGATTATCCTCCTTTTTCAACTTGTTTTTAAGAAATGTGTAGTCAGCATTGCTGATAACGTTCTCCAAGTAAGAACGCTGCTGCACTTTTACGGACTTCAAACGAAGTTTTGTCTTACCTATGAATATGAGATACTTGTTTATGGCTTGAATACGGAGATTAACCGTCTTCGGCTTGTAGGTCTCAATCAAGTAAGTTTTGTAAACCAGCAGGTTCTTTTTGTTCAACTCCTTGTGTCGGGTGTCAAACTCTTTCACAGCATAAACGTATGCCGAAATGGTGTTCTTTGCCATATTACCTTGGCTGAGGAACTCTTCAAATTTGTCTATTTCCATTCTTATTATGTGTTAGTGAAACATTATGTTGTTCATACATAATAAGTATATGGCGAAGTTCTATGAGTTCCTATTATGAGAAGTTGTTTTCATCCATCATAAAATCAGCATAATATGGAATCTTTAAGAAAACATTTGAATCAGCTTCTCAAAGAGGCAATAGAGTTAGACAATAATCTGCTTAACAGATTGCCGAAATCAATATTACAAGAGGCAATTCAAGGAAAACTTGTTCCTCAAATCGACGAAGAAGGTACGGCAGAAACTCTGCTTGAACAAATCAAGGAAGAAAAACTGCGGCTCGTAAAAGAGGGCAAACTAAAGAAGTCTGCCCTCAACGACTCTGTTATCTTCCGTGGTGACGATAATACTTGTTATCGGAAGTTCTGGATGTGTTTTGTTTTACAAGCCAAAAGACGTGTTACACCCTTTCTGCCGATGTCGGTTTATGCATAGTTTTATAATTTCACCGAATCCTATTGCAAATATAGACAAATTTTATGATAATAAATCTTTGAATGTTTGTAAATTCAGTAATGCCATGTATTGTCGGGGATAGAAAAGAAGCGAGTGTGTGTCGTGGAGGAGACACACACTCGCTTTGTGTTATGAGGTTGCGGTGATGGGGTTATTCAGTCCACCATGTGCAATCCAAGAATTCAAATTGTCCTTGACCTACGACTTTGTAGCGAACAGTCTCGGTAGAGCTTGAGCCTGTATATACGCCGAATGTCACGGTGTAGATTACGTCAAGTCCTGAGATTGGAGCTGCATCGGGATGAAGTGTAGAAAGTGCGCCCGGAAGAACTTCCTTGCAGAAGCGATTCTTCATAAGCTCTACAATTTCTGCGTCGGTCTTGTCGGCATATCCTTCAGGATATTGCTCCTTGGCCTTGTCGGCACGGATATCGACGTTTCCTTGATATGCCGATGTTCCGCAGTAATACTCGTTGTTGCCGTAGCTTGTGACGTAGAACTTGCCGCTCTTGATGTCGGTAGAGCCAAGAGGCTTGTCGATATGCTCGAATACCCAGTTTACACATGCCTGATAGTAGGTTGTGCTTATTTCTACACCCTTGCCGGAAGGAAGCACGATGGTGACGTTAGGATCATACATCCACTTGCCGCCAGTCTTCACGAATTGAGCCGATTCGGTGACATAACCGTTGAACTTAACCCAGTTGGTGCCATCGAAATCATACTTGTCGCATACGAGTGAGCTTGCTCCGCTCTTGTAATATTTGTATGCAATGACCTTAGAGTCGCCTTCCTTGGCATAAGGATAGTTGGTCTTTAGGTATATAGGCAAGTAGAAGTCGGGTTCGCTCAAGTTGCTGTATTTCTGCCCCATTTCAGCATAGTCGTCAGCACCGAGTGCCTTGATGCCAGAATATACGCTCCACTTGCTGCCGTCGAAACGATATACAGCGGCAACGGCATCGCTTGAAACACTGAATTGAGAAGACTTCACTTTCTTGGAGATTGAAGAGATGGCTTTAGCTCCAGTTACCACAAAGTTGGTGAATTTTTTGCTTGATATAGCTATGAAATAACCTGTGACAACATATTTTTGACCGTCAGCGAAGAGTGCCTTCTGCTCGTCGGTACCCATATAAAGGCTGCCTTGCGCAGTCTCAGCACCATCGACAATGAAGTTGTAGTAGTTACCAGAAATTTTAGCTGTTGCAGTGAACTGTCCATAAATCGCAAGAGAGTTCTCTGTGCGGGTGACTGCTTGGTCGAGGTCGGCACCAGTGTAAACCTTAGGAGCAGGATAAGCGTAATCCTGATTTCCTGCAATGTTCACAGTGGCAGTAGCACCGGTGACTTGCAAGCCAGTTCCATAGGCGGAAACTTCGCCAGTAAGCTCGATTTGGTCGCCAATCTTATAGTCGGCAGCATTGAATCCGCTTGCGTAGTAAACAAGGATAGAGCCTGAATTGTCGGTCAGGATGAAACCGCGAGAGCAGATTCCTGTGACAATGCCGCGAGCCTCGATGCTTGAGCCAGAGGCTACCGTGCCGATTGCGCTTGTAAGCTCGAAGCTTGGGGTAGGAGGTGTGACACCGCCAAAGTTAGGCTCAACCGAAGATTCATTGTAATTGACCACAACCATATCACCTTCAGCGGCATCTGTGAATTGATTTGTCAAGATGTCGGGGATATTAAATGCGGCAGAAACTTTAGGGGTGAAAGCTTCTACATATTGATTGTCGTCGTCCCAAGCGTAGATATAGTCGTCTTCGCTGATGGTGTATTCCTTGGCACCGCCGAAAGCGGTGATTTCAGGAACCGACTGACCGACTTTGTAAGTCAATTTAATGGAAGAACCGTCGCTCAAAGTGAAATAAGCGAAATCGGGGTCACTGAGGAAGTTAGGCACATAGTCCTTAGCCGAAATGTTCTCGGTGAAATAGTGCTGAGTGCCGACAGCCTTGAGTTCCTTGCTAAGAGCATCGCCAGCCTTGGCTACGTTGTCGGTGTTGGCGGCAAGGTTAGCATAATCGGCATCGGTGAAGGTGTATTCCACGACTTGCTTGTTCGTGATGGCTGGGTCACCTTCAAATCCATCCAACTTATCGTTCCAGTTGTTGAGGTCACAACTTGCAACAGTTGTGAGGCAAGCACCGATAAGAAATGAATATATTAGATTCTTTTTCATTTTTCAATCATTAATAAGTTTTAGAATTTAACTTTTAGGCGAACTGAGTAAGTGCGTCCGAAAGAGTAGAATACACGGTAAGCGTTGCTCCAAGTACCAGCTTCTGAAGTAGAAGTGTAGGCATCCATTACATAGTAGTGGTTGAACAAGTTGTTCACGTTGCCGTAAAGAGTGGCTTTAAGTCCGCCCATCTTGAATGTGTAGCTTGCGTTGAGGTCAAGTTGGTTGCCCCAAGGAATTCTCCAAGGATCAGAAACGTTGATTTCGGAGTTAGCCGAGAAGTTGGAAGATGAAATCTGATAGTCGCTGTAGTTGCGTGCGCTCATCACCCAGTCGGCACCGATGCGGAAGCCCTGGAATGGACGGAATGTCACGCCGACAGAACCTGTGGTCTGAGCAGAGCCGCCGACTTTCACGCCCTTTTGGTTCAAGATAGCGTAAGCGTGGTCAGAACCCATGATGCCATTTTCGGCAACAGTACCGCGGAGGTCTTTAAGAGGTTGTCCCATCTGGTTGTAGAAGTAACCCTTAGCGTTGCTGTCCCAAACGTAGTCGCCAATAGAGAACATACCGTCGAGAGAGAACCAGCGAGTAGGCTTATAAGAGAAGTTGAACTCCACACCCATGTGTCGGGCATCCACACCTTGCATATTGAAGAAATAGCGGTCGCCAGCATGGTCGCCAGAAGTTATGTCACCACCGCGGGTAGTAGTCTTGTCCATCCATTTGGTGTAATAAGCGTTGGCATTCAAAGAAAATACAGGATTGTGGAAACCGTAACCCACTTCAAACGACATGATTTTTTCGTTCACAGCGTCGGGGTTGGTAGCGTTGCTCACTGTAGAAGAAAGGAATGCGCCGCCCGAGAAGAATGGGGCGCGGCTTATGTAGCCGAGGTTGAAGAATACGTTGTTGTAGCGGTTGATATTGTAGTTGGCACCACCCTTAACTGTCCATCCTATGAAGTTCACCGTAGCAGATTTCTTGTGAGCATCATCATAGTAGAAATTATCGACACGCCAGTAGCCGGTGTTGTTCACCGAGCCGGCAAGAACGAGGTTCAACTTATTGCCGAGCATAGTGTATTCGCCTTGAGCGAAAGCACCCTCTTGGTGAGTGTGTCCGTTATAGTCGCGATAAACGATGTCGCCCACGCCCAGCTTCTGGTATTTCCAGTTAGGATCGGCAGCAGCGGCGTTGTTGGCAGCGAGAACATTCTTACGGCTTGAGTCATCCATATAGTAGTCACCATCGTAAAGGTCGATGATCTTGTTGTTGTGGTGGCCGATATAGTAGCGCATATCGATACCGCCTGTCACTGTAAGGCGTTTAGGCAGGATTTCATTGCGGTAGGTAGAAACGAGACCATACCACTCATGGCTATTGTTTGACTGGGTCATAATCATGTTAGAACCAGTAGTGCTTGCAGCATTCATAGCTTGGATTTCGTCATAAGCGAAAGTGCCGTCGGCCTTGCGGAAAAGAGTGTTAAGCACGCCATTGCTTGCTCCATACCAAGAAGAGTAGCTGATGCTCGTGCCATTGTATGTGCCACGGCCTTGACCTGAGTATCCGCCACCGCTTGCGATTGATACGTATGCGGCAGTAGAAAGAGACGACTTGTGATCTATTTGCCAAATATGGTTCAAAGAGATTTGTGGCTTGTGGTAGGTGTTTCTGTTAGAAGAGCGAACCACGCCATTCTTGTCGTAACCGAAAGTAGGGTTGTATTTGTATCTCACGTCTTCGCCCATATATTGGCGCACGTCTTGCCAGCCCTCAATCGTAAGACCGTCTTGCGAGCTGCGCTTGTTGTGGCGTTGAGGAGCTCCGAAAGCAGTCAAAGACAACTGGTGAGCGTCGTTGATGCGCTTAGAGATGTTCACGAAATAATTGTAGGCGTTGAAGTCGGTGCCTTGAACGTATCCGTCGCCCGATTTGTGGGAGAATAGGGCGGTTACAGCCCATCCGTTTTTCATAAGACCAGTAGAGACTGTGACACCTTCTTGGTGAAGACCGTCGTTGCCCATTCCATACCAAACTGCACCGCCCTTTTGAGCGTCGAGAGATTTTGTGGTGATGTTGATAGTACCACCCACCGAAGGAGTGGAAAGCATAGAAGCACCAAGACCGCGCTGAGTCTGCATGGATGAAGTCACGTCGCTAAGGCCAGCCCAGTTGCTCCAATATACGCCACCCCATTCCATATCATTAATAGGCACACCATTGATAAGTACGGCAACGTTAGCAGCTTGGAAACCGCGCATATTGATTTTAGAGTCGCCATAGCCACCACCGTCTTTGGTTGCCCATACACCCGGAGTGGTTTTTAGAACTTCAGGGAACTCTTGGTTTCCGAGTTTCACGTCGATTGTACCAGCTTTCACCTCAGAAAGAGCCACTGGTGTTTGACGGGTTTTAGCGACCGATTGAGTCACAACCACGTCTTTAAGCATAGTGGATTCTGCTTCAAGACGGATGTCGCCCATTTGAGCTTGAGGCTTTACCGTTTTGCTCTTGTACCCGATGTAGCGGATAGAGATTTCCTTTGCGTTGTTTGAAACTTTGATAGAGAACTGACCGTCGATGTCGGTGGCAGCTCCGGCTTTAGTCCCAGGGACAGTGATAGTGGCTCCGATAACAGGTTCACCCTGCTCATCAACCACACGGCCACGGCAATTAACGTCGCCAGCAGCAAAAAGCTGAGAGGCAACTAAGAAGATTGCGGCAGCTAAGAGAAATAGTCTCTTCATACTTTTGTTTAAGAATTAGTGAATATTTATATATTTTTTGATAGTTTTTGAAGGTGTATTTTCTTATGAAGATGCGGCGAGAAGCCTAATCCGAATAGGCTTAATGTAATGAGATATTTAAATGCGGTAGTCATACAGCTTTCCTATACTCTGAAATTTTTAGCAAATATAGTTTATTTAAACTTTATAAACAAAATTCTATCTTCAAAAATGCAGCAATGTTATGTAATTGTTAAGAGAATTGACTTGCAGTTGGGAAAAATGAGGTATATTTGTGAAAATTATGAATATCTCGACAAGTTATGCGCAGAGCTGGATTGAAAATATATATGATGCTTGTGGTGATGCTTTTGCCGATGGCATTTGTGTCGTGCCATTCCCACAAGAAGACCGAGAAAGAGGATGTGAAGCGTTATGAGCGTATATATATCGATGATTTATACAGCGGTAGCGAGCGCAAGCACTCGAAGCTATATAAGGAGGTGAAGTCGTGGCTCGGTGTGCCATATAAATATGCCGGACACTCAAAGTCGGGGACCGACTGCTCGGGGCTTGTCATGGAAGTATATAAGAATGTGTATGGCAAAAAAATAGTGCATTATTCAGCCGATATATACAGCCGCTATTGCAAAAAAATAGGGCGAGGACAACTGCGCGAAGGCGACCTTGTGTTTTTCTCGTTTGTGAAATCGGGAAAAGTGAGCCATGTGGGCATATATCTGCGGGAGAACAAATTCATACACTCGTCATCGAGCAAGGGCGTGATAATCAGCGACCTCGATGAACCTTATTACCAAAAAGGCTTTGTGGGCTGTGGCAGGGTGAAGTGAGGAGTGCTACTTTATGAATATTGCGCCACTTGTGCGCATGTCGTGGCAAGGTATGCCGAGCGAGGAGCATTGTTCTGAATATTCAGCTCGCTTGTCGGGGTAAATATTGCCTGAAAGGACAATCGTCTTAGGGGAGAATGTGCGCAAGAGGTCGGCAATATTGTCATAATAGTGTTTCGTGACTACAAGATAATCCACAGGAATAGGGCGCAGTTGAGCGGAGGCATATTTCCACTTGTTGGCGGAAATTACGGCTATGCGCTTTCCGCATAGTGATGCCACGGGGGATGAAATGCTTGGCAGCGGGTGGCTGATGATGGAATGCACCGAGTCGATATGGTATTTCGCAAGCATATTGACATACCTCTTTCTGAAGTCGGAACAGTCGATGTCGCCATCATCGCACCACAAATATCCTGAGCCGTGAGAAAAATACATGATGGGTGTGGAGTGGTAGTCGCAGAATATCACTGCTCCTTGACGCTGGGTGAGAGCCAGCTCTATGGTAGAAACAATGATTGTTGCCGCTGCGAAAACCAGAGAGCAGATGAGCTGATGGAATCTTTTTTGATAGACGTATGCTACCATCATCGCCACAGCCATAAAGTATAGCACAAGCATTATAGTGGAGACGTGCACATTTTCTATGTGCGACAGCGGCAAGTTAGCTGAAGATTCGGCAATGCCGTGTATCCACGACGACAGCACATCGAGAATCCATTCCACCTCATGCACATTCACATTCACACCAAATGCGGAAAATGCTATGAACAAGATTCCGATGCCTATGAAAAAAGACAGCAACGGGATGACTATGAGATTTGTCAGCAACGACAGCATAGGCACTGTGTGGAAGTAGTGTGCCGATATGATGGCACATCCTATGTTGGCGAGAGCTATGGTAAGCAGCGAAGATGTGACTATGAAGGCTGCTTGCCGCCGAGGCGATATGCTGCGCAACTTGTCGAAAAGCAGTATTATCATAAGCACGGCGGCAAAACTGAGCTGGAAGCCGACGCTGTGTATGCTTGAAGGGGAGAACAGCAGAATTATAATTGCCGCTGCGCATAGCGCATTGAGGCTGCTGTTCTCGCGGTGGGCGAGCATTGCCGCCATCACGAAAGCCGCCATGACGGCTGCGCGGGTGGCTGACGGAGAAACTCCAGTCACAAAAACAACAAACGCCGTGGCTGCCAATGATGCCGCTATGCGCACACCTCTTGCGCCTATATAGTCGAGTGGACGCAGCAACATTGTTATAAGCGTCATTATTATGCCTATGTGCAGTCCGCTGATGGCAAGAATATGGGCTATGCCGGCTTCAGAGAACACTTGGCGCGTGCTGGAATCCACAAACGACGCATCGCCGAGAATGGCAGTATTGATAAGGTGTTTCGTGCGTGGCGCGAGACCCGAATTGAGAACGGCATTGGTGAGTGTGCGCCTTATATGTTTGGAGTGTGTCATTATGTCGTCGCTGTGTCCTATCACCAAGAAAGAGCTTTCTTTCAAAGATGTATGGTAGATATATCCTTGCCGCCGCATATATTGGTGGTAATCAAATTCTTCGGGGTTGCCATAGTTTCTGATGGGCGAGAGATTGGCTCTGAATGTCAAAATGTCGCCCTCGCAGAGCATTAAGTCCTTATAGTTGAGGCTTGCTGTGATTTTTTTGCCAGATATGCAGCTTGTGCTGTCGTTTAAGCATCCAAGCATCGTGATGCGCAGCTCGGTGGAATTTTCCTTGTCGCGAATGTCTGTGATTCGTCCCCACACCATTTTCCCTTCAATATTATTGGCATTAAAGTTGGGGGTGCGGTATATGTATTCGGCAGCCATGCCGATTTCAAAGCAGAGCAACATAAGCAGCCATGTGGGGATAAACGCAAGACTGATAGCCCTTGCTGGTGCTCTGTGGATGAAAAACTCGCTTGCGGCATATCCTGCCATTGTAGCGGCTGCCATAAAAGCTATTGCGACAGCCGATATGCCGATAAGCTCCGACAAAAGTATGCCGAGAGTGAGCGGAATGAGGATTCTTATGAGCGGAGCTTTGCTTACCACATGCTTGTCTGCTTTTTTGGGGGGTGACCTAACTGTTCCAGATTTCGTAGGACTTGAACGCTTGAAGAAGCAGCATCTCCAATCCGTTTTTGGTGACGGCACCCTGTTCGCCCGATTTTTTCAGGAAAAGAGTTTCTTCTGGATTGTAGGTGAGGTCGTAGCAGATGTGCGATTTAGTGAGGAATCGATATGGTATGTCGGGACAGGTATCCACATTCGGGTACATTCCGAGCGGAGTGGTGTTCACGATAACTTTATGCGACTGTATGATAGCTTTCGTCAGCTCCTCATAGGTCATAGTGGTAGCAGATTTGCGCCTTGACACATATTGAGGTTCTATGCCCATTTTTTTCAGCCCATAAGCTACAGCTTTGGCAGCTCCTCCAGTGCCAAGCACCAAAGCCTTGTCGTGGCAATCAGTAATCAGCGGCTTGATTGAATCGCAGAACCCCACGACATCAGAGTTGTAGCCTTTCAAAGCCACATCTTCGCCATTCTTGATGATTTTAATCACGTTCACTGCGCCGATGGCTTTTGCGTCATCGTCGATTTCATCAAGATACTGCATCACTTGTTCTTTGTATGGGATTGTTACATTCAGTCCGTGCAGATTATTGTATTGGCTGATGACCTCCATAATCTTGTTGATGTCGTCGATTTCAAAATTCAGATACTCGGCATCGATGCCTTCGTTGGCAAATTTCTCGTTGAAGAAGTTGCGCGAAAAAGAGTGTGTCAATGGAAAGCCGAGAAGTCCATATATCGTATGAGCGTTCATGTCTTATGGAAAAAAGTTTAGTCTAAAAAATGAGTTGTCTTGCAAAAGTAATAAAATGCCTCAATAATTATCTTTTTTATCGGATAAATTTGTAAAAAAAGGAGATTAAAGTAAAAAAACGTGTATGGTTGTCGGAAAATTTAGGCTAAATTATTAATTTTGCACGCTAAAGAGAAATATCACCAGTGAATGATAAATAAGAGTATTCATAGAATCTTATTATTCTTTACGGTCTTATTGCTCTCGCTCGTAGCGTCGGCGAAACCGTTTAAGCTCGTGATAGATGCCGGACATGGCGGCAAGGACTACGGTGCTCTCGGGCGCAATTCGCGGGAGAAGGACATAAACCTCGGCGTTGCATTGGCATTTGGCAAAATGGTCGAGAAGAATATGGACAATGTTCAGGTTGTCTATACGAGGAATAGAGATGTGTATCTGACCTTGCAGGAGCGGGCAAATATAGCCAATTCCTGTAAAGGGGATTTATTTGTGTCGATACACACCAATTCGGTGGCAAAAGAGAGCCGTAACCGCACCAGCGTGAAAGGCAGTGCGACCTACGTCCTAGGTCTTCACAAGACCGAGGAGAATCTTGCGGTGGCAAAACGTGAAAATTCAGTCATAGCTCTTGAAAAAGACTATACGACGAAATATGCCGGATTCGACCCTAATTCCACCGAGTCTTACATAATGTTTGAGCTTAATCAAGACAAGCATCTCGGTCAAAGTCTTGATTTCGCGAAGAATGTGCAGAGAGCTTTCTCAAAGACGGCAGGGCGGAAGAACAACGGGGTACGCCAAGCCGGATTCTGGGTGCTTGCCCGCACGAGTATGCCGGCCGTGCTTGTGGAGCTTGATTTCATCTGCAATCCCGAACAAGAAAGTTTCATGTCGTCGGGCGATGGCCGGAAGAAGTTGGCCAAGTCGCTATATGAGGCTCTTGATGAGTATCTCAAGGACAATGCGCTTGGCGACTATGAAAAGAAGACGGACGTGAAAAAGATGGTGGGTAAGACGCCAAAGGAGGTGAAGGTTAAAGCTGATATCGAAAAAGAGGAGACTTTTGCGGCAACAAAGCGTAATAATGGCAGCAACCGGGTATATAAGGTGCAGTTCTTGACAAGCATAAGCCGACTGCCGGCCAGGTCGGCAGAATTTAAGGGGCTCAGTCCTGTGGATTGCTACAAGGACAAAGGCTTGTATAAATACACCTATGCCGAGGCGGAAAGCATGAGTGAGGCTCTTGAGGCGCTGCGTAGCGTGAAAAAGAAATTTAAGCAGGCTTTCATCGTGGAATTCAAGGATGGAAAGCGTGTGAAATAGATATTAACAGAAAAAAGAAAAATATAGATATATGAAAAAATTTTTTACCAAAGAGGTTAAGATTGCCATAGCCGTGATAGTGAGCTTGGCATGCTTGTTTTGGGGCATTGAATATCTGAAAGGTATCAACTTGTTCACGCCAGTGAACTTCTACTATGTGCATTTCAACAATGTGGAAGGCCTCACCGATTCGGCTCCGGTGTCGATTAAAGGTTATAAGGTGGGACAAGTGAGAGAAATTATATATGATTATGAGACTGGAAGCCTGCGTGTACAGCTCAGCCTTGACAAAGACCTGAAAATACCAACAGGCACAAAGGTGGTTATAGCAAGCGACATGCTCGGTACTGCACATATAGAACTCGAACTTGCCAACAACTCATCATATTATAAGATAGGTGACGAGCTTGAAGGTCAGACCGAGGTGGGGATGATGGACAATATCAGCGACGATCTGCTTCCGAGCATTGTTGCTATGATGCCGAAAATCGACAGCATCCTCACTAACCTAAACAAGGTGGTGGCGAATCCTGCTCTATCAAAATCAATCGATAGACTTGACAACATCACTGCAAATCTTGAAACAAGTTCGCGCCAACTGTCGTCGATGATGGGGCGCTCAGTTCCTGGCATTATGGGCAATGTGAATGGCATAACTGAAAATCTGAACACAATGACAAGCGACCTTAAGGAAGTGTCGGCGACATTGAAGAATCTGCCAATAGATTCTACGATGAACAATGTGAACGCCACCACTAAGAATCTTATGCTTATCACACAAAAGGTGAACGGCAAGGATTCGAGCCTTGGAATGCTGCTTAATGATAAGGGGCTGTATAACCATATGGACAAGTCGCTAATCAGCCTCGATTCGCTTATTACCGATGTGAAGAAAAACCCTAAACGTTACATCAACGTCAAGGTGTTCTAAGATAGAATGTGACTAATTTGGCTTATTTGGAAATTTTCTAAATAAGCCAAATGCGTTCTGTAATGTGCAATGCGCTAACTGCCATAGCTATTTGATAGCTTGACGAGGCTTCCAGTCAGTCGCTCAATAATGATGCTGGTTGATGTGAAAATGCGGTATTTCCTTAATTTGCAGCAAGATGAAAGAAGCGTTTTAGAGTAAGACTTGATGACGAAAATTAAGAAATGCAAATACTTGAAATACAGACGGTTTAATGGCGATTCAAAAAAACAAATAATTAAACTCTTTTTTTTGTCAAAACTTTTTGCAAATTTTGTAGTCCCAAATCAAAAAAGTGAGTGACGTATAAATGATATTGAACGAACAAGATAAAAGATGGAGTCAGTGCCTTGAGATGTTCAGGGACAATATGCCTCAAGCCCAGTATGAAGCTTGGTTTGAACCTATTGTGTTTGCTGGTGTCGATGAAAAGAATGTTATTATCTTGAATGTTCCGTCGCTATATTTTGCCGAAACCATAGAGGAAAAGTATGCAAGAATTGTCAAAGCCGTGTTTACAAAGGTGTTTGGCAACTCGTTCCGTGTGCGATTCTCTTATTCGGTAACAGAACACTCTCCCAAGGCAGATCCAGAGCCAGGCTCTGAGATTTCATATACAGGACTGACAAGCGGAACTGTGGTTAATAATAAGGTGAATCCTGCACAGCTTGCAAATCCGTTTGCCAAGGTTGAGTATGCCGACATCGACCCGCAGCTTAATCCAAAATATACTTTCGAGAATTATTGCGGAAGTATGAGCAACAAGCTGCCAGTGAGTATAGGCAAGGCGATAGCTTCCGACCCCAAGTGCAAGACGTTCAACCCGCTGTTCATTTTCGGACCTACTGGAGTTGGCAAGACGCACTTGATAGAGGCGATAGGACTGAAAGTCAAGGAGAATAATCCTCATTGCCGTGTGCTATATCTCACAGCCCGCGTTTTTGAGAGCCAATATACGACTGCCGTAAAGAATAACAGGGTAAACGATTTCATCAATTTCTATCAGAGCATTGATGTGCTTATCCTCGACGATATACAGGAGTTTGCCGGCAAGACCCAGACTCAAAACACATTCTTCCACATATTCAACCATCTGCACCAGAACCAGAAGCAGCTCATCTTGTCGAGCGATTGCCGACCGGTGGATATGGACGGATTCGTGCCGCGCTTGATTTCGCGCTTCAAGTGGGGAATGACTGTGGAGCTTTATCCGCCTGACTACACGCTGCGCCGCGATGTGCTGACGATGAAAGCCGACCAAGACGGACTTTCGATACCGTCGGATGTGCTTGATTACATTGCCACAAATGTTACCGACAGCGTGCGTGAACTTGAAGGCATAGTGGTGTCGCTGCTTGCACATGCCACAATGCTTAATCAGGAGATTACCATCGACCTCGCCCGTGCGGTGCTTGCTAATGCGGTGAAAGTGTCGAAACGGCAGATAACATTCGAGTTGATAGCCGAGACCGTATGCTCACATTATAATCTTGACTCTGATTTGCTGTATGGCAAGTCGAGGAAACGAGAAATATCGGATGCGCGGCAGATTGTGATGTACTTGGCGAAGAAGCTGACGCAGCTTTCTTCGACCAATATCGGAACGCGCCTGTCGAGAAACCATGCAACTGTGCTACATGCCTGCAAAACGATAGAAGAGCGTCTGTCGATTGAAAAAGAACTTAGGGAAGAAATAGAAACTATCGAGAATGAGTTTAAGAAATAATCAGAGCTTAAACTCATTTTTTATTTGATACCATCAATAAATACGCATGTCACTTACTGGATTTTGAATGAATAAATACATATGGCTGGGATATACGTTCACATACCTTTTTGCAAGCGCAAGTGCATTTATTGCGATTTCTATTCTATAGGAGCTGCCGGAATAGAGGGCAGATATGTGAATGCTCTTGCAGATGAGCTTAGAATGCGCAAGGGCGAATTGCGTGGTGAAGCTGTCAAAACGCTATATTTTGGTGGTGGCACGCCGTCACTTTTGTCGCCATCGCAGATTTCGCGTATTGCCGATGCGTTGAGAAAAGAGGTCGGAGTAGATGAGCTTGAGGAATTTACCATAGAGGTGAATCCCGATGATGTGAGCGAGGAATATATCAGGGCGTTGGCAGAAATTGGTGTGAACCGCGTGAGTATGGGTATCCAGAGTTTTGTGGATTCGGAATTGCGTGCCATCAACCGCCGTCATTCAGCAGCCGATGCCGTGGCGGCAGTGGATAATATACGCAAAGCAGGCATCAATAATATCAGCATCGACCTCATTTACGGGCTTCCCAGTCAGACCATTGAAACTTGGAGATATTCTGTGGAGAAAGCAGTGGAGCTTGATATACAGCATATATCCAGCTATAACCTGTCGTATGAGGAGGGTACACGCCTATATTTTCTGCGTGAGCGTGGCGACATTCAGGAGTGCGATGAGGAGATTTGTGTCAAGATGTATGAATATCTTGTGGCACGTCTTGCCGATGCTGGATTTGAGCATTATGAGGTGTCGAATTTTGCAAAACCGGGCAGATATTCAAAACATAACTCAAGCTACTGGAATGGCTCGATATACCTTGGGCTTGGTGCTTCAGCCCACAGCTACGACGGCGATGTGCGCAGCTATAATGTGGCTGATGTGAAACGTTATCTGTCGGAGATTGAGGCGGGTAAGCTTGCGTGTGAGCGAGAGTATGCGACTATCGACGAGAAATACGATGAATACGTGATGATACGTCTTCGCACAAAGTGGGGCATTGATGTAGGTGAACTGAAGGCAACATTTGGTGAGAAATATTATGAGCATTTTATGAAGGAGTCTCAATCGTATATCAAATCAGGCAAAATGAGCAGAGACGGCACATGTTGCCGCCTCAATGAAGCCGGGGTGATGATTTCCGACATGATTATCCGCGACCTCATGAGCTGATATTTGCTCCAAGGAATAAATTCCCTATTTGAATCCCTCTAAAATCTGATAGTCAATTCGTGTTTAGAGCTGTTATTTTTGCTGGTTTTTTGCCATTGAAAGGAATGATTTATGGAATTTTGTGCCAGTTAATTGAATGATTGTTGCTATCTTTGTGGAAACAACTATTTGCAATACAAAAATATCAATTTGCAGCAAGACAGAAAACTGATGGCGATGTGGACAAAATAGACCAGAAGTCGCTATGTCATAATACTTTTTAATACTAATAAGAATTAAAAACATAAATAGCATGAGGAAAATTTTACTTGCCTTGGTAGCTTGTTGCTCTGTTGCCGGAATGGCTCAACAGGTGACGATCACAAAGCAGAAACAACTGCTTAAAGGTGTGGAGAGCGGGGCTTACTTCCCTGTTCTGAGTGCGGACGGCAGCAAGTTGCTGTTTACCGCAAACGACAGCAAAGGCTTGAAGTTGTATGACTTCAACGATGATGTTGTCACTGTGATAACCGATGCCGAGCGTGCCGGTTTCAGCCCGCAAATCTCTGATGATGGACTGGTATATTATGTGAAGCAGAATGCCGGTGATGTGGTGAAATACCGCACAGCCGTGTGCTACAACATTGCCGACAAATCAAGCCGTGTGCTTGTGGAGAATGCACGAAACATAAGTGTCCCTGTATTGCTGAATGGCGGGGCTATGGTGCGCACATCTGAAGGGACTGTAAACACTGTGAAATCGATGAAGAAACAGGGGCTGGCTGTCTATACCGAAGGCTCGAAGGTCATAATCAACCGTGGTGGCAAAGAGACAGCTTATTCACCTGTAGAGTCTTATGCGGGCTACTTTTGGGCATCTCTTTCGCCAGATAAGTCGAAAGTGGCTTTTTTTGCGGCTGGAAAAGGCATCGTGGTTATGGATCTCAACGGAAAAGTGCTTGCGCAACTCGGCAACTATGAGATGCCAAGCTGGATAAGCGACAGCTATATTGTGGCTCAGAATGCGAAAGACGATGGACATCAGTTCACATCGTCGCAAATAATGCTGCTCAAGAGCGATGGGTCGTGGAAGAAGGAGCTGACGAGCAAAACTTCGATGACTATGCAGCCCACAGCATCAAGTGCTGCTCAGCGTATTGTCTATAGCACAATCGATGGCAACCTGTTTATGATGGAACTTAATATTAACGACTGAAAAAACTTGCCATAAAAAATGAAAAAGATACAGAAATATAGCATATTGGCAGTTTCGGCACTGTCGGCATTCTGCGCTGCTGCGACCGAACCTAATCAAGTACATGTATATGTGAATCCCGGGCATGGCGGACACGACAGTGATGACCGCAATGTGGTGATATATCCATTTGAGTCGGGCGACCCCGAAGGCTATTGGGAGTCGAACTCAAATCTCGACAAGGGCTTGCGCCTTCGCGACATCCTTGAGGCAAAAGGCTGCAAAGTGACAATGTCGCGTGTGACAAACACGTCTGCCGACGACCTCGGGCTGACTACTATAGGCTATGCTGCCAACAATAGCGGTGCTGATCTGTTTTTTGCAATTCACAGCAACGCTACAGGAACTGGAAGCCGCGTGAATTTCCCTATAACATTATACCGCGGATACACAAATCAACCACAGGTGGCTAAGAGCGATGAGCTTGCAAAACTGCTGTATGCACAGCTCAAGAGCAGTGAAGCCACAGTGTGGCATGGTGGTGACGGTGCGGTGTATGGCGACTGGACGTTCTATCCATCGTGGGGTACTCAAGGTCTTGGCGTACTTCGTGTGACGGCAATTCCAGCTCTTTTGTCGGAAGGCTCATTTCACGATTACATTCCAGAGACCTACCGCCTTATGAATAAGGACTTCTGCTGGCTTGAGGCATGGCACTTCGCACAGGCTGCCTATGAATTTATGGGGGTGGCACCCGACAAGGTCGGTCACATAGCAGGTTGCATAACCGATGCGCGTGTGCTGCGCAACGAGGACTATCTTATGTATGACCGCGACCGCCTATTGCCTATTTGCGGTGCAAAAGTGGAGCTGAAGGACGCTGACGGCAAGGTGCTGCAAACCTATACTACCGATGCTCTGTTCAACGGCTTTTATATGTTTAAGCAAGTGGAGCCGGGAAAATACAAAATCAGCGTGAGCGAGGCTGGACACTTCGACAAAGAAGTGGATGTGGAAGTAGAGGCAAATAAGGTGACATATTCCAACATCACTATGGACAAGGTACGCGATTCTGCTCCTGAAGTGACCGAATACACTCCAGTGTGGAATGACGGCGATGCAGCATTGCTTTGCAACACCCCAATCACTTTCACATTCAATTGGGATATGGACGTGGCTTCTACTGAAGCTGCATTCAAGATTGAACCTGCGGTGAAAGGCGCATTCACTTGGGAGGATGCTAACCACATAATGAAATTCACTCCCGATGAGCCTTATATGAACAATACGCTTTATACCGTCACACTTGACAAGAGTGCAAAGCATGGTGGTGGTGTGGAAATGGAGAAAGGCATATCGTTCAAATTCATGACCGACTATCGCCGCTACTTGACTGCTACAATGATGTGGCCGCGAGAAGGCTCGGAAGTCCATTACGCATCTCCTGTGATTGAGCTTCACACCGATTCGGCAATGAACTGCGCTCCTATAATGAAGCAAATCACTGTGAAAGACGCTGCCGGCAATGCTCTTGCGTATAATTCACGCTCGATGAAATATGGCAAGACTGCCGATGGATATGGATATGTGAAATTGACGCTCAGCAAGAGCTTGACCGAGGGTGATACCTACACGGTGACTTATCCGAAAGAAATAGCCGACCTTAAAGGTTTGACACTCGAAAACAGCCACACATTCACATTCAAGGCTGTGGATGCCGCAAAGAACGAATATATCGGTGGCGCTGATGTGGTCGATGACTGTGAAGATGCGTCAAAGATTGCATATGTGGCAAGCGAGAGCAAGAATGTGAAGAGTGCGACAGTAGGCACAAGCACTACCAAGTTGTTCGGAAGCAAAAGTTTGGAATTCAAATATGAGTTCAGCGGAGAAGAAGGTGGAGAAGTCGTTTATAAATATGCCGAGCCTATTGATTTATCTACAAACGACAATTACCAGATATATACAAGAATCATCGCATTCGTCAATGGCGACTGTTCGGGCAATGAGCTCTATTTTTTGACTGATGATAACTTTGATTCAGGGGATGGCGCTACAGTTGGCTTGACAAAAATAGACTTCAACGGATGGCGCAATTTCGATAAGATAGGAAATAATGCGAGAAAATTACTTGGCTTTAAGATTGTTCAAGTAGCAGGAAAGGCTGGTAAGAAAGGTTCTGTGAAGATTGATAATATTGCGAAGACTGCGGCATCTGGCGGTGTTGATGAAGTGAAGATTGCAGGTCTCGCAGTAGGTCCTAATCCGGCATCCGACTATATCGTGGCAAGTGCCGAGGTGCTTATCGACGGTATGGCTCTTTACGACATGAACGGAACTCTTGTGACAACGACCGGCAACAATGCCATCAATATGGGTGAAATAGCCGATGGCAACTATCTGCTTGTGGTGAGTGCAGGAGGCGTGCAATCTACAGTTAAGGTTATTGTGAAACATTAATTAATACACAACTATACTAAACAAACAATGAAGAAATTCTTAATGATTAGTATGGCAGGAATGGCGGCACTGGGTATCAATGCTGCCACTCTTGCTGTAAATGGCTCCTATGCATTGACGCAGAGCGGTGCATATCATCCGGTAATCAGCATCGACGGAAGCCGTGTGCTTTACAGCACCGAAGATTATCAAGGGCTGAAGATGCTCGACTTCAAGAAAAATGAGGTGGTAGCCATTAGCGAATCGGCTGGAGCCGGATTCGCTCCACAGTTTGCAGCCGACGGCGAGCAGGTAATGTATCGCTGTGAGGGCAATTTGGGTCGCCTTCGCGCGAAAAACGTGATGAGCTATGATGTGATTGCCGACAAGTCGATGGAGATTGCGCCTATGAGCCGCAACGAGGTTAGCCTTTCGTCATATACCGATGCCGCACTGCCACAGGTGAGAAGTGATTATCGCGAGATTGTGGTGAGCATTGCCGGCAAGGAGAGCCGCATCAGTCCCGTGACTGACGCATATAGCTATATGGGGGTGAAATTGTCGCCCGATGCTAAGCGCATACTGTTTGTAGAGGCACTCAAGGGTGTTTTCGTGTGCAACCTCGACGGTACAGGACTTGTGTCGATCGGAAAGGGTAGCTATCCGTCGTGGCTCGGAAACGACTTTGTGCTTTCTACCCGCAGCACCGACGACGGCGACCATGTGACATCTTCTTATATCGTGGCTACCGAGGTGGCTACAGGCAAAGTGACAGAAATCACAGCGCAGGACTCGATGACCGAGGAGGCTTCGGGCTCGATTGAAGCTGGCAAAATTGTGTGCAATGATGTGAACGGCAGATTGATTGTGACTGAAATAAGTGTAACAGAATAAATACTGAGGGAGGATATATACAGATGAAGAAATTATTTTTTATGATTGTTGCTCTCTTGGCTGCTACATTCAGCAGCCAAGCAGTGAAAATGAGCGACTTGAAGATTTATATCAACCCCGGTCACGGTGGTTATGACAGCGATGACCGCAATATTCAGATTTACCCCTACGCTTATGGCGATTCGCTTGGATACTGGGAGTCGAAGAGTAATCTTTATAAGGGTTTGGCGATGTATCACATTCTTGACTCCATCGGCACAAAAGCATATCTGTCGCGCATAAAGAACCGCACAGAGGACGACCGCGGGCTATATGACATAGCATATGAGGCAAATGAGCTTGGCTGCGACCTGTTCTTTGCCATTCACTCAAATGCCGGCGAGGATGTGAATTATCCGCTTATGCTTTACAGGGAGGATGCAGTAGGCACAGCCCGCTATCCAGAGTCGATAAAGCTGAGCAATATCTTGTGGGATCAGTTGCATTCGAGCAAATTGTCGATATGGACACGCGACGACCGCTATGTGAGCGGTGACTTGACGTTCTATCCGCAATGGGGAAATCAAGGTCTTGGCGTGCTTCGCCGCCTGTATGTGCCAGGACTGCTTTCAGAGGGTGGTATGCATGAGCATCGTCCAGAGGCTCATCGCCTTATGAATATGGACTTCTGCTGGCTTGAAGCTTGGCACTTTGTGAAAGCCATTATGGAATATTATGACACAGAGGATCGCTTCGTGACTGGTAATGTGGCAGGTATAGTATATGACAACCACAACACCCGCGAAGAGACGCTTGATATGAACTACTCAATGTATGGTCGTGACCGTAACAAGCCGCTTAACGGCTCGTTGGTGAGATTACTCGACGGTACCGGCAATGAGGTGCAGCGACGCATCACCGATAATGACAACAACGGTGTGTTCGTGTTCCGCAATGTGACTCCGGGTGAATATACCGTGGTTGTAACCCATGATGGGTATTACGACAGTTCGGCAAAAGTGGCTGTGACCGCAAATGAGGTGACATATAATGATATGCCGCTGATGATGAAGCGCGAGATGCCTCTTGAAATCACCAGTTATTCTCCACGTCCAGCCGAGGGCGAGCTTGTGAGCTGTGCAACCAGCTTGGAGTTCACGTTCAATACGGATGTCGATGATGAGGCGTGGAAGAAAGCCGTCACAATAGAACCCGCTGTGGATGGCGAATGGATTTTCAGCAAATCATATCATGCGGCAACTTTCCGCCCAGAGCTTTCATTCGATCTGAACACTCACTATAAGGTGACGGTATCTACCGAGGCAAAGACTGCCGATTCTAATTATGCTAACTCGAATCTGCAACAGCCGCTTGTGTTTGAATTTGACACCAAAGGGCGCAACCGCCTTGAAATGATTCAGCACTATCCTAATGAGGGCGACGCTGTACACTACACTTCGCCTACGCTTGAATTCCGCTTCGACAAGGAGCTTAACGCATCTAATGTGTATAACTTGATAACAGTGACCGATGAGGCTGGAAATGCACTTGGCATAAACCGCCGTTCTTCTACCTACAACAAGCTGACAAATGGTTATGGCAATGTAACCGTGGTGCTGTCGTCTAATCTGAAAGTGGGTAGCAAATATAAGGTTAAGCTCGACAAGCAGATTTGCGACAAAGAGGGTATTCCATTAGGGGAAGACGTGGTGATTAATTTCACTGCCGAAGATCAGGGATTGCCTCACTCGGGAGAAGTGGTTGAGGACTTTGAGGGAGAGAATGTGTTTGTCGGAAACGAGACTGCATCGAAGGGCGTGAACACTATTCCGTCATATTCGCGATACACCACGAAGAAGCTGTTTGGCAGTGCGGCAGGACGTTTCTTCTACAATTTCGAAAACGCCAAGGATGGTGTGGCTGTGTGGGATTATAAGGGCGACTATAAGGCTGTAGGTCATGGAATGACGCTCGGCATATATGTGTTTGGTGACTTGAACAACCATGAGATGTCGCTCGGATTCACGTCGGGTACGGCAACTAAGTATATTAAGGTGTGCGACACCGACTTCTTGGGCTGGAGATACTTTGAGGTGAAACTCGATGAGCTTCCTGCTGATTTTGAATATACGCTTTCGGGTGTGCGCCTTGTGCAGCGCAATTCGATGTATGCGCAGAAGGGCGGAGTGAACATCGACAATATAATCTATGACGGTAGTCTCGGCGGCGTGGACGGCACATTTGCCGACGATGCAGTGAGGGTATATCCGAATCCTGCCACAGAAGTTGTGAACATAGCAGGTGTGGATGTCGATGCCGAAGTTGAGATATACAGTATTGCCGGTGCGCTCGTCAAGACAGCCACAGGCAATGTGATTGATGTCAAGGATTTGGCTCAGGGCGTATATGTGCTGAAAGTTGGCTCTATCGTTAAGCGAATAACTATAGCCAAGTGATAAGTTTTATGGCCTAAACAGGAAATAAGACCAAATCGGCAACTAACCTATGCCGGTTTGTGATAAATATACATAAATCGAGGTTGCTGGCAGCTTTTTTAGGACTGTGCGCAACCTCGATTTTATTTTGACTTAAATTTCAAAACTGGCTTGTCCGTGGTAGGAATTAGAAATAGAACTCCTGAGGACGGTCATAGAGCAGAAGACCTTCGGCAATGTTGCGTGCGGCATCTTCTCCAAGAGTGTGAGCCACGATGGCAAGCGCAAACATTGTGGCTGTGGCAGGTCCGTTGGCGGTGATTATGTTGCCGTCGGATTCCACCGGCTTAGTCCCTATTTTAGATAGAGCCATCGATTTTTCAAACCCCGGATAGCAAATGGCGCGTTTGCCGTCGAGTATCCCGAGGGGAGCGAGAACTACTGCCGGCGATGCGCAAATGGCAGCGATTTTGCCATCTTTGGCATTTTGTGCTTTAAGCAGATCACACAGATTTTCGTGTGCGGCAAGGTTGCTTGCTCCAGGCATTCCTCCGGGCAGTATCAGCCATTCAGCGTCGCTGAAATCAATGTCTGAAAACAGCGCATCAGCCGTGACGGTGATATTGTGCGCTCCTTTCACCTGAAGTGTGCTTGATATGGATACTGTAGTTACAGGAAGGTTGGCACGGCGCATAATATCTACTACCGACAATGCTTCCACTTCTTCAAAACCTTCGGCAAGGAATAAAAATGATGTGTTCATATAAATGGTGAATTTAGTAGTTAGTAAAAATTCTGTAGTTATTCTCATAGCAAATGTAAGAATTTATTTTATAATTATGTGCGAAAAATCGGCTGGGAATATTAATTTTGTTGCAAAAATTGATTCGTATATGAAAAGAAGACATTTGGCTGTGGTCATATTTCTTGCCATATTCTTGGCAGGAATGTGTTTTTGGAAAGGCGGAAAACGCTATTATATGGAATCGGGCGTGGTGTGGACCACCGAGTATCATATCACCTACGAGGGCAGCCGTCAGCTTGGCGACTCAATTCAGGCTGTGCTTGCGCACATAGACATGAGCGCATCGAAATATAACAAAAACTCGCTGCTCACCAAAATCAACAATAATGAGAGCCGTATGGCAGATGACATATTCACTCGCCTCTATGAAAAGTCGGAAGAGGTGTATGAGGCTTCGGGAGGGGCTTTCGACCCTACTGTCTCCCCTTTGGCAAATGTGTGGGGATTCGGACTGAAGAGCGGACTTGAACCCGATGACGCCACTATCGACAGCATACGCCAGTTTGTGGGACTTGACAAGACCCGACTTGTGGATGGCGTGGTGCAGAAAGACGATGAGCGTGTGGCCTTCGACTTCAATTCTATAGCTAAGGGACTTGCCTGTGACGAGGTTGGGCGAATGCTTGAGCGTAATGGTGTGGAGAACTATATTGTGGAGATTGGCGGTGAGATTGCTGTGCGTGGCAAGAATGAGAATGGTGCCGATTGGCGCATATCTGTGGACCGACCCATTGAGAGTGCCGACACCGTAATCCACAAGTCGGCCTTTGTGATTGAGCTTGAGAGCGGCGGTGTGGCCACATCTGGCAATTATCGTAATTTTAGGATTGTCGATGGCAAGAAGGTGGCTCACACCATCAATCCGCACACCGGTAAGCCAGAGATTACAAATTTGCTGAGTGTGACGATAGTGGCACGGGATTGTATGACAGCCGACGCTTATGCCACGGCTTGTATGGCACTTGGTCTTGACGGCAGCAAGAAGATGCTTCACGGAGACAAGAATATTGCGGTGAGCTTAAGCTATGTGGGCGGCGATGGCACTACGATAGAAGTGTGGGAAAATCCTGCATTTGCAGCTATAAAGAAGCTGAATTAGAGCCGTTGATTATGATGGCATGAATGGATGACGTTTTGCTGGCTGTATATGAACCCATGCGGCTGATTCGGATGTGAAAGGACGCTTAGAAATGGAGGCGTGCCTACATTGATAGTTGAATGTAATATTGAATAAAAATAAAAAAAGAAGATTAGGCTCGTGGAGTGGCTAATCTTCTTTGTTATTCTTTGAACGCGATTCCTTTTTGCTGCTGGAACTGCTCGTGTCTTTTTCTTCTTTCAGGTCAATCTCGTTTTTCTTCTTGTCGAATACCTTGTATTCAAGATATGCGAGCGACTGGTCGGGCAGAATCTTGAACTTGTTGAAGCCATATTCCATGCGCCAACGCGAGTATTCAGAAATCAAGCCTTTTTTCAGGTATGCATCTACGAATGGATGCACATACATCGTGAATTGGGTTATCTTCAGCGAATGGATAAGATAGTCAATCTTGTCTTTCAGCACATCGGTGAACAGCAGCGACGGCTGCACTTCTCCCTTGCCGTGGCACGATGGGCATGATTCGGCTGTCACAATGTCGAGGGCTGGACGCACGCGCTGGCGTGTAATCTGCATAAGTCCGAATTTGCTTAGCGGCAATATGTTGTGGCGCGCTCGGTCGTTTGCCATTACTTCGCGCATATGGTCGTACAGAGCCTGGCGATGTTCGGCTTGAGCCATATCGATGTAATCAATCACGATGATGCCGCCCATGTCGCGAAGACGCAATTGGCGTGCAATCTCGTCGGCGGCCCGTAGGTTCACGTCGAGAGCGTTGCTCTCCTGATTGGCTGAACTCTTGGAGCGGTTGCCTGAGTTTACGTCGATAACGTGCAGAGCCTCGGTGCTTTCGATGATGAGGTATGCTCCCGACTTGAATGATACCGTCTTGCCAAACGAAGTCTTGATTTGCTTCGTTATATTGAAGTGGTCGAAGATTGGCACATCATCGGTGTATAGCTTTACGATGTCCTTGCGCTCTGGGGCAATAAGACTCACATAGTTCGAAATCTGGTCGAAAACTTCGGCATCATTGACGTGGATGCTTTCAAACGAAGGGCTGAATATGTCGCGAATCACGCTCACGGCGCGGCTGTCTTCCTCATAGATGAGCGATGGAGCGACGGAGCGTTGAGCTTTGGCGATGCTGTCTTCCCAGCATTTCAGTAGGGCGCGGAGTTCGTTGTTAAGCTCAGCCACACGCTTGTTTTCGGCAGATGTGCGAATGATAACGCCAAAATTCCTTGGCTTGATGCTCTCGATAAGCTGGCGGAGGCGAAGTTTCTCCTCTGTAGATTTTATCTTCTGGGAGATTGAAATCTTGTTGTTGAAAGGTATTAAGACAAGAAAACGTCCGGTGAAAGAAATTTCGGTAGTGAGCCGCGGACCTTTCGACGATATAGGCTCCTTGGCAATCTGCACAATCAGCTCTTGTCCGAGGGTGAGAGTGTCGGTGATGGTGCCGTGCTTGTCGATGTCGGGCTTGTTGGCGAATTTTGATATGTTCGGAACGTGACGCTTGTCTTCGAGAGCTTCCTTGACGAAAGTCGAATATGAATTGAATTGCGAACCAAGGTCGAGATAGTGCAGAAAAGCGTCTTTCTCGAACCCCACATTCACGAAAGCAGCGTTGAGACCTGGCATCAGCTTCTTCACCTTTGCGATGTAGAGGTTGCCCACGGCATAGGATGCGTCGCGAGATTCTTTTTGTAGCGACACAAGCCTACCGTCCTCCAGCAGAGCTGTGGAAATCTCGGTGGGTTTTACATCTACTACAAGTTCGCTATTCATATAGATTTTTCTTTATTGAATTAATAAAAAAATGAGAGAGCCAATCCCCTTTGCAAAGATTCCGCAAAGGGAATCGGGCTATCTTATTTCTCAAGTTAAGACTGTATGCTCATATTTGCGAGCATCTGTCAAATAGAACAAAGAACAAACGCAATGGAGAAATATTGAAATTAAATCACACATCTTGTTTGTTCTTAGCTATGACTTAATTAGAAAGTTAGATTATTTCTTCTTATGTCTATTCTTTCTAAGTCTCTTTTTGCGCTTGTGCGTAGCCATCTTGTGGCCTTTTCTTTTCTTTCCGCTTGGCATATTAGCTTAGTATTTTAAGTGATTAATAAAATATAATTACGCTCTAAAGAGTGAATTTTCTGATGTTTTATTTATTTTACAATATCCATGAAAACCTTGGCAGGCTTGAATGCTGGAATGTTGTGCTCAGGGATGATGATAGTAGTGCTCTTAGAAATGTTGCGAGCTGTCTTCTGTGAACGTGTTTTCACAATGAAGCTACCGAAACCTCTAAGATATACATTTTGTCCATTTGCAAGTGAGTCCTTAACTGTTGCCATGAACTTTTCTACTGTCTCAAGCACTGTTGCCTTGTCAATGCCTGTTGATTTTGAAATCTCGTTTACGATGTCTGCTTTAGTCATTGTATTCTTAATTTATTTAATAGTTGTATTATCTACTTTATAGCGCAAAATCAATGGGATTAATTTTTGTAAAAAAATAATCTTCTAAAATTTAAATCATTAAGAGATAAACTGTATTTGATTTTTGCAAGTGCAAATATCGTAATTATTTTTGAATTAGCTACGACAAATGAGCGATTTTTTGAAAGAAAATGTGAAAATTAAGCGATAATTGCGTAAAACTCTGCATAGATGCTGCAAATATAGGTGGCTTTGAGGCTTTTTTTGCGCTGGTTGATGATTAAATGGCGAATATGTCGTAACTTTGTTGATGCTGCTTGGCGGATTGGTTGTGTATATGAAATATTGTTTTTATGTGGTAGATTTGTATATTTATGCGTAATAACATGGCGATGATGCTTCTGCCGCAGATAATTTTGATATATTATATTATGATTATGGAGAATATAAAGACCGTGTTTATCGATCTCGATGACACGCTGTGGTGGTTTTCGGAGAATACGAAGGTGGCGATACGCTTCGTTTACGACAAGTATGGGTTGTCGCAGTGGTGCGACTACGACACCTACCTCAATCTGTATTGCGATAAGAACAATGAGCTGTGGGAGCTTTATCACTATGGGAAGATTTCTAAGGATTTCCTCGTCAGTGAGCGTTTCGATTATGTGCTGCGCTCGATAGGCTACGATGGCGACAAGGTGGTGATGGGAGCGCAGCTAAATGAGGATTATCTCGATTGCCTTGCAAGGCAGAAGAAGATTCTGCCCGGGGCAAAGGAGCTGCTTGAATATCTCGGCAGGAAATATGACGTGAATGTGCTGAGCAACGGTTTCCGCGGATTCCAGCCGCGCAAGTTGGAATCGGGCGGCATAGCGCATCTCATCCACAGGCTTATTCTCTCCGACGACTGCGGTGTTACCAAGCCACTTCCGGGCATATATGAGTATGCGCTTCGTGAATGTGGTGCTGAGGCGAAAAGCACGGTGATGATAGGCGACAACTACGATGCCGACATCTGCGGAGCGCACGATGCTGGCTGGCGCACCATATTCTTCGACTGGCGAGGAATGGAAGTGCCGCAGCCGAGTGTCGCCGATGCCACAGTCCACTCTCTTCTCGAAATAGTGGAGCGAGGAATATTGTGAAGTGTCAATCTGTGTGTATCAGAACGGGAATGTGGCATCGCTGTGGATGTAGCGGTTCTCGAATTCCTCTTCGCTCATGCACAAGATGAGGATGCCCTGCACAAGTGTGACAACCGACAAAATCGTGCCGAGTATTCCGCACGACAGCAATGTGATGAGTAGACAGGTGATGCCCGCCGACTTTTTCTCCATATAGAAGTAGTGGATTCCGAGCGAGCCGAGGAAGATGGCGAGCAGACCTGCTGCGCCGCGGCATTTGCCCGAAGGTCCTGCCGTGAATATGTCGCGCTGCTGTGGTGTCTGATAATTTGGCGCACCCTGAAACTTGCTGCTGAATTGGCAGCCGCAATAAGAGCATTTTATTTCGCCCGAGTCTTTGTCGCTCGCAACGATGTTTCCGCATTGCGGACAACGATAATTGTATATCATAATTCCTTGTTTAAGTGGTTGATAAATCCTTATGCCCATAATTCGGTCATCAGAATTGTGGGCTGTGTCTATATATTAGACGGTGCAAGTTAGCAAAAGGTTGCAACTTCGGCAAATATTTTGTGGGAAAATGTTGTACTTTCACAAAAAACAGCTTTAAATGGACTATGGTGAAGGCTGCGATGCAAATAAGTGTCTTGAGCGATAGGATTCGGATGGGTTCTGATAAAAGCTTTGGATTATAAATGAAAAACAGGGGCTTGCCGTGTGGGGTGACATCGGTGAGTCCCTGTCATTTTTTTTGGTGGGGAGGGAGTGGGTTAGCCGAGGGAGGCTACCATGTCGCGGGCAAGGGCTTGGCAGGCGGCTATGGTGCTGTCGGCTGGTGCTTGCTTCATGTCGAATGGCGACGAGATGAAATCCACTTTCAGGTTTTCGATGGCTGCGGCTATGCGCTTGGTGGCGGCTGGCGCCCAAGTGTAAGAGCCGAAGTATGCCACTGAGCGGTTCTTGATGTCGCGCACCGAGATTGCCTTGACAAGATTGCCTACGGGCGGGAACAGGTCGCCTGAGTATGTTGGGCTTCCTATTATCAGCCCCTTGTAGCGCATGATGTCGGCAAGCACATAGGAGACGTGCGTCTTCGACAGATTGTAGAGCTTGATGTTCTTTATCCCGAGCTTAGCAAGATGGGCGGCAATGATTTCTGCCACTTCCTCGGTGTGACCGTACATGGAGCCGTAGGCTATCACAACGCCGCGTTCAGCCTCGAAGCGGCTCAGTCGGTCGTAGATGTCGAGAACTTTGTCGATTTGCTCGTGCCACACAGGTCCATGGGTGGAGCAGATGTAGCTGACGGGAGTGCCTGCAAGTTTTTTCATCGCAGCCTGCACCGTCACGCCATATTTTGCCACGATGTTCGAGTAGTAGCGGTACATCTCGGGGAAGTAGGCATCGGTGTTCATGTCGGCATCCACTACAGCACCGTTGAGCGCGCCGAAGCAGCCGAAAGCGTCGCCGCTGAATAGGATTTTGTCGCTCTCGATATATGTCATCATAGTCTCAGGCCAATGCACCATAGGTGTGAACACGAATTTCAGCACCTTTCCGCCACCGAGGTCGAGCGTCTCGCCGTCTTTCACGCACATCACGTCGTCGGTGATGGCGTAGTAGCCCTTAATCATGTCGGCAGTCTTGTTGTTGCCTACAATCTTGATGCCCGGGTATCTCTCCTTGATAATCTGGATAGAGCCGGAATGGTCGGGCTCCATGTGGTTGATTATGAGATAGTCGATAGGCTTGTTACCGATTACGGCAGATATGTTGTTGAGGAATTGCAGACACTGGTTGATGCATACGGTATCGACCAAAGCCACCTTTTCGCCGGTGATAATATAGGAGTTGTAGCTCACGCCCTCGGGAATAGGCCACATCTCCTCGAAGCGGTCGTCGGTGCGGTTGCTCACGCCGACGTAATAAATCTGATTGTGAATTTCTGAGATATTCATATTCCGTGTTTTTATTTTTTTTATGAAAAAATTAGATTAGTCCATTCTCGACTTATAGTCGGAGTAGTCAAACTTGCGCAGTACCTCTACGCGTCCGTCGATGTGCTTGTAGAGGATTGCCGGGTGCTGGATGCCGTTGAACATATTGGTCTTTACCGTAGTGTAGTGGTTCATGTCCTCAAAAGTGAGGATGTCGCCCATCTTCACCTCGTGGTCGAACCGCCAGTCGCCTATGAAGTCTCCGCTCAGGCATGAGTTGCCGCCTATGCGGTAGCTGTGGATGCTGCCAGTGGTTGCGGCTGTGGCATCGTCATCGCTGAGAGCCTCGCTCACTACAGGCTTGTAGGGCATCTCAAGGCAGTCGGGCATATGGCAGGCAAACGACACATCGGCTATGATGGTCGAAATGCCGCTGTTTTCCACCACATCCACCACCGAGGCTTTCAGGTCGCCTGTGCGCCAAGTGAATGCGCTGCCCGGCTCAAGAATTATCTCAAGATTGGGGTATTTAGCCTTGAAGCCTGTGAGCAGACCGATTAGATGGGTGGTGTCGTATCCCTTGCGGGTCATAAGATGTCCGCCGCCCATATTCAGCCACTTGAGCTGTGGCAGATATTTGCCGAATTGCTCCTCCACGGCAGTCAGCACTTTCTCCAAATCGTGGGAAGTGGATTCGCACAGCGCATGGAAGTGGAATCCATCGATGCCTTGCGGAAGCTGGGAGGGCATACGGTCGGCAGTCACGCCAAACCGCGAGCCGGCGCAGCAGGGATTGTAGATGTCGGTGTCGATGACCGAACACATGGGATTGATGCGCAGCCCGCAACTTATGCGGTGTCCGTCGGCAGAATCGCCGAAAGCCTTGATCCTGTCGGCAAAACGCATATATTGTGCAACAGAATTGAATGTGATGTGCGAGCTGCCGCGCATATAGGCATCAATGGTGTCGTCGGTGTATGCCGGGCAGTAGGAGTGGGCGAGCTTGTCCAGCTCCTCGTTGGCGAGCTGCATCTCATTGAGCGAGCTTGCAGTTGAAGCCACATCATATTCCCTGAAGATTCCGAAAGTCTTCCACAGGGCATTTGCCTTGAACGCCATAATGATTTTCACTCCGGCTCTCTGGCTCACATCGCTTATCAGGTCGAGGTTTCGCTTTATGCGCTCCTCATAGACTATATAGTAGGGTGTCGGGTATTTGTCCATCGATATAATATGTCTTTTTTCAATCGTTTATAATTCTGAATTTAGCAAATTTGAGCAGCAGGGTCTTTGTGCCGATGTCGCTGAAACTTACCACAATTTTTGCATCGGCACCCGAGGTGTCGATTTGCGAGACAATGCCGTTGCCGAAGCGTGAGTGCTCGATTCGGCATCCTTCGGTTAGCTCGCCAGCCGAGTGCGAGGAGTAGTCGCCGTTGGCAGATGTCGTTGCTGGAGCTTTGTCTGCAACTGTAGCCCTTGAAGCTGCGATAGCCGCCGAATTGAGGCGCACTCGCGAGCGAGGCTCGTCGCTCAGCCGTGGCATGTCGCTTATGCGCTCGTAGGCAGGAGCTTGGCGGAAGTCGTTGAGGTACATGCTGCGCTCGTCGTCGAAGTCGTCGTGGCGCAGCGACTGGCGTGGAGTGCCGCCGCCCATCGCTGCTGCCGCTGATGAATTGGCGTTCAGATATCGAGGGTCGATGTCACGGATGAAACGGCTCATCACACACTCTTTCGTCTGTCCGTTTTTGTAGCGCGACTTGGCGTAGGTTATCATGCAGGTGCTTTTGGCGCGTGTTATTGCCACATATAGCAGCCGGCGTTCCTCTTCGATTCCGTAAAGCGAGTCGGAACTCATGGCGGCGGGGAACAAATCTTCTTCCACGCCCACTATAATCACGTTCTTGAACTCCAGACCTTTGGCTGAATGCACAGTCATCAGCGTGACGTTAGGACCTGTGTCGCTGTCGGCTTCCTCCGAAGTGTCGAGCGACACTTCGGCAAGGAAATCGTTGAGCATTACGCCCTCGGCTCCGCTCTCTTCCTTTTCGGCAACAAACTCATCTACACCGTTGAGCAGCTCTTGCAGGTTTTCGAGCTTGCTGATGTTCTCGGGGGTATTGTCGTTTTGTAGCACGGCAATCAGCTTGGTGTCGGCTATTATGACCTTGGAGAGAATGTCGGCAGCGGTGCCGGCATTGTTCTGCTCGATAAACGATTCTATCAGCTCTTGGAATCCGGCAAGTTTCTTCTTAGTGCCGGAATTAATGTTCACGTCGTATTTGTCGGGGTCGCAAATCACCTGCCACACGCTCACATTGTGGTGAATGGCGGCATTTTGCAGCTTGCCTATTGTGGTGTTGCCGATGCCGCGTGCGGGTGTGTTGATTATCCTCACGAGAGCCTGGTCGTCGTCGGGGTTGATGGCGAGGCGGAAATAAGATATGGCATCTTTCACCTCCTTGCGCTGGTAGAACGACAGTCCGCCGTATATCTTGTAGGGGATATTCCGCTTGCGTAGAGCTTCTTCAAGCACGCGCGACTGGGCGTTTGTGCGGTAAAGCACGGCAAAGTCGTCGAATGCGTCGCCCTGCTGTGCCTTGATTGAAATTATGTGGTTGGCGACGATGAAGCTTTCCTCATAGTCGGAATAAGCCTGCACGACCGAAATTTTGCTTCCCTTGCTGTTGGTGGAGAAGATGTGTTTCGGAATCTGCTGGCTGTTTTTTTCGATAAGGCTGTTGGCTGCCTCGATTATATTTTGAGTGGAACGGTAGTTCTGTTCCAGCTTGAATGTTGTGAGGGTAGGGTAGGCTTTCTTCAGGTTTAGAATATTGCTTATGTTTGCCCCACGGAAAGAGTAGATGCTCTGAGCGTCGTCGCCCACCACACACAGCTTTTGGTTCACTTGGCACAGCTTAGACACAATGAGGTGCTGCGCGAAGTTGGTGTCTTGATACTCATCGACGAGGACATATTGGAAAAACTCTTGATATTTAGCCAAAATGCCAGGGTTGTCGCGCAGCAGTATGTTGGTGTAGAAAAGCAGGTCGTCGAAGTCCATTGCGCCGGCGATGAAGCATCGCCGCCAGTAAGCCTTGTAGATGGCAAACGTCTGCGGACGGTTGGCACGGTTGTCGGCTCGCCGCAGGTCGCCGTCGTTCTCATAGTCGGCGGGAGAAATCAGAGCGTTTTTTGCATTTGATATCTGCGCTTGTATGGAATTGGGCTTATACACTTTCTCGTCGAGTCCCATATCCTTGATTATGGTCTTTATTAGCGACCGGGAATCGGCTGTGTCGTATATCGTGAAGTCATGTCGGAAACCGATTTTCTCGGAGTTGATGCGCAGGATTTTGGCGAAAATCGAGTGGAAAGTCCCCATCCACAGCATCGATGCGGCATCTTTGCCAACCAGAGGCTCTATTCTCTCTTTCATTTCGTGTGCCGCCTTATTGGTGAAAGTGAGTGCCATAATGCGGTAGGGCGCATAGCCGAGATTCAGCAGATGCACTATCTTGTAAGTCAGCACACGCGTCTTGCCGGAGCCTGCTCCGGCAATCACCAGCGCAGGACCGTCGGTGTAAAGCACAGCTTGACGCTGCTGCTCATTTAATTTATCTAAGTAATCTTCCAAAATATATATTTCTATTAAAGAATCCGTGGGCAAAGTTACGAATAAATTCTCATAGGTCGCAATAAGCCGGAATATCTCTAAGGAAAGAGTAGGAATTATTTTCATAGTCGATGCGGCAACCGAAGTGTGTCAATCCGTTTGACACTATCAGATATCGTGCGTGCAGCACCATGTTGTATCGGCAAATTTGGTCGAAAACCTGCTGCGTGATGCGTATGTGCGGTGCCTTGTATTCCACGATTACGAATGGGCGGCCGAAGCGGTCGGCCACGAGAGTGTCGCATCGGCGGGCTCGCCCGTTTTGCGTGAGCGTGATTTCATTACTCATAAGCCCTTTCGGGAATCCCTTGTCCTCGATAAGATATTCCACGAAGTTCTGCCGCACCCATTCTTCGGGCGACAGGTTCACAAACCGGCGGCGCAGCCGGTCGAAAATCTGCTGGTTGCCGTCGCTGCCGTTTCTTATGTTGAACTCCCTTGGAGGTAAATTTAGTTGCATTGTGAACGTAATATTTTTGTGCTGCATAAATAATTTCGTAAATTTACAAAAAAATTCAGATATATTCCGAAAAAACTATGGCAGTAAAGAAAGACGCAGTCACATATTCGCAGCTCGTCGCCGAGGTGCGGCGAAAGGAGTTTCGTCCCATATATGTGCTTATGGGTGATGAGGCTTATTATATCGATGACCTTGAGGAGAAGATAGTGGATGCCGCTCTCTCCGAGGATGAGCGTGCATTCAATCTCACGGTGTGCTATGGCGTGGATGCGGATGTCAGGGAGGTGATAAGCACTTGCAAGCGTTATCCCATGATGGCTGAGCGGCAGGTGGTGGTGCTACGCGAGGCTCAGAACATCGACAGCAACAATGCCGAGCTTTTCAAGTTCTATGCACAAAGCCCCATGCCCAGCACCGTCTTGGTGATATGCTGCAAAAACGGCAACTTCAAAGCCCCCGAATTTCTCAAGCTCGTGAAGTCGGGTGGAGTGGGAGCGGTGTTTGAGTCGAAGCGTCTCGACGAGCGCAATGTGTGGAAGGTGATTGTGGATTTCGTGCAGGCTCATGGTTGCAAAATCGATGGCAAGGCCACTGCCATGCTTAAGGATTATGTGGGAGTGGATGTGTCGAGGCTCGTGAACGAGGTTGGCAAGCTCGTCATCCTCCTCAATGTGGGCGACACCATAACGCCCGAGATGATAGAGCGCAACATCGGCATCAGCAAGGACTATAATAACTTTGAGCTTGAGAATGCCATCAGGTCGCGTAACGCAGCCAAGGCGTTTGAGATAGTGGATTATTTTTCGAAGAATCCTAAAAACAATCCGTCGGTGCTTACTGTGAGCGTACTGTTCTCCTTTTTTTCGTTGCTGCTGCTTGCCCACACCAGCAAAGTGAAGAGCGTGGAGGGTGTGATGGCGCAGATTGATACAAAGTCGCAATATCGTGCAGGAATATTTATTGATGCCATGAGGTATTATTCCACTGCAAATTGCGTGAATATAATAGGTTATATACGCGACTTCGACCGTAAAGCGAAAGGAATGCAGAGCCGCCAAAATGAATACGACCTGCTCCGGGAACTCGTTTTCAAGATTCTATACTCCTAAACTGCACGGAAGGCTACCCTGCGGAAGCGCAAACGAGGAGGCGATGCATTCCTGCGTCGCTGCGATAACAGCCACAAAGTCCTCGCAGCCGCCAAGCAGCTATTTGGCTACGCAGGAATGCGTAGCCTCCTAACGCAGCACGGAAGGCTACATTGCGGAAGCGCACCCGAGGAGGCGACGCATTCCTGCGTTGCTGCGACAACAGCCACAAAGCTCTTGCAGCCGCCAAGCAGCTATTTGGCTACGCAGGAATGCGTAGCCTCCTAACGCAGC
>CAYWOC010000005.1:91359-137765 GCA_964459845.1 uncultured Muribaculaceae bacterium
CTCGCAGCCGCCAAGCTGCCTTCAGGCTACGCAGGAATGCGTAGCCTCCTAACGCAGCACGGAAGTCTACATTGCGGAAGCACAGCAGAGGAGGCGATGCATTCCTGCGTCGCTGCGACAACAGCCGCAAAGCTCTCGCAGCCGCCAAGCTGCCTTCAGGCTACGCAGGAATGCGTAGCCTCCTAACGCAGCACGGAAGTCTACATTGCGGAAGCACAGCAGAGGAGGCGATGCATTCCTGCGTCGCTGCGACAACAGCCGCAAAGCTCTCGCAGCCGCCAAGCTGCCTTCAGGCTACGCAGGAATGCGTAGCCTCCTAACGCTGCACGGAAGTCTACATTGCGGAAGCACAGCAGAGGAGGCGACGCATTCCTGCGTCGCTGCGATAACAGCCACAAAGCTCTCGCAGCCGCCAAGCAGCCTTCAGGCTACGCAGGAATGCGTAGCCTCCTAACACTGCACGGAGGGGAGTGGTACTATTTGAGGCGGAAATTGTAGCCAACGGTGATTTGTATCGACATACTGCGTGATGCGGCAAACACATCACTTTTGCTTGCCCCGAAGATGTTGCCTAGACCGTAGTATAGTCGGCCTTCGAGTGAAACTGAATGGTTGCGTTTGATGAAGTATTCCATTCCTAATCCGGCTGAGATTCCGTAGTCGAACTTGTTTTTTATCTCCATGGCAAACTGCTCAGTGCTGCGGTTTACATGTGGAAAATCAGCCAAATCCTTAAAGTTGCTCACATCGAAATTGGATGAAGTGCTGTGTGCTATCATATATCCAAGTTCTGGTCCGGCATTGAAGAAGCAGTGGAACTTTGTGCTGCCGAAATATATGTGTGTGAGGAACGGAACTTGCAGATATGTGAGGCTGCGGTGATATTGATAGGAAGTGCCTTCGAATGTTTCCTTCCATCCGCGCTGCTCGACATTGAATTCTACGATAACGCCGAAGTTGCGCTCCTCGATGTATCTGAACATTGCTCCAGCCATGAAACCATTGAGCATGGTCTGCGGAACGGATGGTGAGAATGATATGCGGGAAAGGGTCATTCCCGCCTTTCCGCCTACGGTGATGTTCGACTCGTAATGCTTCTGAGCAAGAGCCACAGCCGATGTTGCCACGATGAGCATGGCAGCCATGATGGTTTTCAATATTGAGAATCGTGTCATTTGAGAGTGCGTTGAGTGGATGAATATGGGGTGAAATGAATGAAGTATAGCGACTTGTTCACGAATCCGCTCCAGTTGCTCGTACGCTCGAATTTGAAGTCGCTTTGCAGACCGCTGAAGCTGAACCCGCGCTTGTTGAAGTCGCTGTCGTTGTGAATATAAGATTCGATGAAGAATTTACCTGAATCGTAGCCGAGAAGACCGAATTTGGGTGCGGCATTTATCATGCTCTCGCCATACCATTTGCGGTATTTAGCCTCAAAATTCTTGATGCGGCTTCCGCTAGGGTCGATATAGAAGCGAGAATAGAAATATGTGTCGAGCTTCTTGAAGTCGTTTTGCAGGGTGGTGTAGGTGGTCCACTCGGGATACCCCACGAGAGCCATATCTATGTCGATGCGGTCTTCTTTCACTTTCAGCAGAGCGGGAAGCACCTTGCTAAGCACATTCTTGCTGCTTGAGCTTGGAATGAACACATATTTCTCCCCGGGGTCGAGCATAGCTGACAGGGCATCGGCGCTGATGCCTGCCGAGACTTTGACATCGCGCGAAGAGTATTTGCCCTTGGTGTGCTGCTTGAACTTGGCAAGCACGTCTTTCGACTCGCTGTCGGCATTGTCGAGGAATATGATTTTGTAGCCCTTGAAATTGCTGTCGAACCATTTCATCACCTTCTGGTTCATATATGAGTGTGGAATGTTCACTTGGAAGAAGTGCGGATTGCTCGTGTAGTCTTCGTTCTTGGTGGAGAATGTGTTCACCACATTGATGCCGTTGTCTTTTCCGAATTTGGCTATGGCCGAAACGTGGGCGGCGTTGTCGGGGGCGAAAATCAAGTCCATACGCTTCATCTCCGGCTTTTGCAGCAGCGAGTTTACTGTGGCGGTAGATCCTTCGGTGTCGTAGGTGTAGATGTTGATTCGCTTGCTTGTGTAGGTGCGCACTTCATCCACGGCAAGCAGGAATCCCTTGTAGAACTCGGTGAACAGACGAGCCGATTTCGACGGTGATGAGCTGTGGAGCATATATGGCAGCATTAGCGCGATGTTTATCGTTCCTTTTTCCTTGGATTCGTGGACAGAATTGTAGATTTCCTCGGCTTTCTTAGCAGAGCTTGCGCTGCTGGAGTTTGGCGACACAAGCACCGTGTCGGTTTTTGTGGCAGGAATATACAGCATTTTGCCCTTTTTCAGCTTTTCGATGCCAGGGTTGGCAGCCATCAGCTCGCTCACCGAGATGTTCTTCTCGCGGGCAATGGAATAGAATGTGTCGCCTTTCTTTATCTCATAGGGATAGAATTCGGTGACAATTTTCTCCTGCTTTATCGGCTTGGCAGAATTGGGAATAATCTTGATTACTGAGCCGGACTTGAAATTCGACGGCGACACGCCCGGATTGTCGCGCATGATGTTCTCCATTGAGGTATTATACTTCTTCGCAGTGCTGAACAGTGTCTCTCCAGCCTTTACAGTGATGAAAATGGAGTTTTGTTTTTCTTGCGAGAAGTGCAGAGTCTGACCCACTTTCAGCCCATCTGCAACCTCGGGGTTGAGGCGCACAATTTCATCGGTCGAAATGTTATAGATGCGGGAAAGTCCGTAGAGGGTCTCTCCTTTCTCCACGACGTGTGTGAAGTCGTTCTTGTCGGGGACAGTCACAGCCTCAATCTCCTGCTCGGCTTTGCTCTCCTTGGAGAAATCTGCCACAGGGAAGAATAGCTGCTGCTTGTCTTTCAATCCGGCTTCGGCGGTAGGGTTGTAGCGCAGAATTTCCTGTTGGCTGATTTGCAGTTTTCGGGAAATGCCGTAAATCGTCTCCTTAGACTTCACTGTGTAGTAGTAATAATCTTGTCCATTTATGCTCTTGACTGGCAGTTTCAGTTGTGCCGAAGCCTGAAAAGCAGAGGCGCATACAGCCAAAACCGCAAAGAGGATATAACTTAGTATCTTCATCTCTAAAAAATTAATATGCAAAGATAGTGCAAATCGAATGCAGAATATCAAGTTTATTTGAATATTATGCTGAGGTGCAGCCTATCTTATGCAAAGATAGTGCAAATTAAGGCATGAACAAAGGCAAAAATGCTGATGGACATAAAAAACAGCACCCACGACGGAGATTATACTCCATTGTGGGTGCTGAAAATGCTATTATGAATAAACTGTAATAATTATTTATTCACCCTTGATGGCAGCTACGCCCGGAAGGACTTTGCCTTCGATAGCCTCAAGAAGAGCACCGCCACCAGTAGAAACGTAAGAAACCTTGTCGGCAAGACCGAACTTGTTCACGCAAGCTACGGAGTCACCACCACCTACAAGTGAGAATGCTCCGTTGGCAGTAGCCTCAACGATAGCGTCGGCGATAGCGCGAGAACCAGCAGTGAAGTTGTCGAACTCAAATACTCCGGCAGGACCGTTCCAAAGAATAGTCTTAGCGCCCTTGATAGCGTTAGCAAACAATTCGCGAGTCTTAGGACCAGCATCAAGACCTTCCCATCCGTCAGGAATTTCACCAGCAGGAACAACCTGAGTGTTAGCATCGTTGCTGAAGTCGTCGGCAGCTACACAGTCGGTGCCGAGCACAAGATTCACGCCTTTAGCCTTAGCCTTAGCGATGATGTCGAGAGCAAGGTCAAGCTTGTCGTCCTCGCAGATAGATTTACCGATGTGACCACCTTGAGCTTTCGCAAAAGTATAAGTCATACCGCCACATAGAATCAAGTTATCAACCTTGTCCATAAGGTTCTCGATAATACCAATCTTGGTAGAAACCTTAGAACCGCCCATGATTGCAGTGAAAGGACGCTTGATGTCGCTAAGGATGTTATCTACAGCCTTAACTTCTTTTTCCATCAAGTAGCCGAGCATCTTGTTGTCGGCATCAAAGTAATCAGCTATAACAGCGGTAGAGGCGTGCTTGCGGTGAGCAGTACCGAACGCGTCGTTCACGTAGCAGTCGGCATAGCTTGCAAGTGTCTTTGCAAATTCCTTCTGCTTAGCCTTCATTTCTTTCTTGGCGGCATCGTAGTTAGGATCTTCCTTGTCGATACCTACAGGCTTGCCTTCTTCCTCAGGATAGAAACGCAAGTTCTCAAGCAATAGAACTTCACCTGGCTTAAGAGCAGCGGCAGCGTCGGCAGCCTTAGCGCAGTCAGGAGCAAATTTAACTGGAGTGCCAAGAGCGGCAGCCACAGGCTCTGCGATTTGACCTAATGACAGCTTAGGATTAACTTTACCTTTTGGCTTGCCCATGTGTGACATGATGATAAGTGCGCCGCCATCGGCAAGTATTTTCTTTAGAGTAGGGAGAGCACCGCGGATACGGGTATCGTCAGTAATTTTACCATTCTCATCCAATGGCACATTGAAGTCAACGCGAACGATTGCCTTCTTGCCAGCAAAATTGTAATTATCTATGTTTGCCATATCAAAAAAATGTAATTAAAATGATACAAAAATAATATTCTTGGTTATTTGCTTACAAATGTAGCAAAAAATTTTAGATTACTCCTTTTTCGGCAAGGAGTTTTTCCATTTCGGCTTGCAATTCGTGAGCTTTCTGTGCTGCCACATCGGCAAAATCAGCACCATTGGAAGCGTGGATTATGCCTCGCGACGAGTTCACGAGCAGACCACATTCGCTGGTCATGCCATATTTTGCCACTTCGCTCAGGCTGCCGCCTTGTGCGCCCACACCAGGCACGAGCAGGAAATGGTCGGGAAGGATGTGGCGAACGTCTTCAAACATCTTGCCCTGAGTGGCACCGACAACGTACATCATGTTTCCATTGTTGCCCCATGCCGATGACTTGCGCATCACGTTCTCGAAGAGCGGAGTGCCGTTCTTGTCCTCGGTGAGCTGGAAGTCGTGGGAACCCTTGTTGGATGTCAAGCCAAGCACGATTACCCACTTGCCGTCGTATCCGAGGAACGGAGTGACGCTGTCTTCGCCCATATAGGGAGCTACGGTCACGGCATCGATGTTCATCACTTCGAAGAAACTGTGGGCATACATCTTTGATGTGTTGCCTATGTCGCCACGCTTAGCGTCGGCGATTATGAAAATGTCGGGATACTTCTCTTGGATATACTTAACCGTCTGTTCAAACATCTCATAACCCTTAGTTCCGAGAGCTTCGTAAAAAGCAAGATTAGGCTTATAAGCTACGGCATATTGTGCAGTAGCTTCGATAATCTGCTTGTTGAACTCAAAAAGGTTGCCTTCGAGATGTGCTGGCATCTTAGCAACGTCGGGGTCAAGCCCCACGCAAAGGAATGACTTCTTTGCCTTGATTACGTCGATTAATTGTTGTCGATTCATAATATGTGTTTATAATTCGCTTTCTTTCAGTTTTTCTGCATTTTCAGCCATAATCAGGTGGTCGATGCAGTCTTGAATGTCGCCGTCCATAAAAGCCGACAGATTGTAGATGGTGTAGCCTATGCGGTGGTCGGTGATGCGCCCTTGCGGATAGTTGTAGGTGCGAATCTTTGCCGAGCGGTCGCCGGTGGAGACGAGGGTCTTGCGGCGCGATGCGATGTCGTCGATATACTTTTGGTGTTCCTTGTCATAGATGAACGTGCGCAGACGAGCCAGAGCGCGCTCCTTGTTCTTTGGCTGGTCGCGCGTCTCGGTACATTCAATCAGTATTTCCTCTGTCTCGCCTGAATTTGGATTCTTCCACATATAGCGCAGGCGCACGCCCGACTCCACTTTGTTCACATTCTGGCCGCCGGCACCGCCACTGCGGAACGTGTCCCATTTTATTTCGCCCTCGTTTATTTCAACGTCGAAAGGTTCAGCCTCGGGCAGCACGGCTACCGAAGCCGCCGATGTGTGGACGCGTCCTTGCGTCTCGGTGGCTGGCACACGCTGCACTCGGTGTACACCCGATTCATATTTCAGCGTTCCATACACATTGTCGCCAGTTACGCGGAATACCACTTCCTTGTAACCTCCGGCAGCACCTTCGCTGGAGCTTGACACCTCGGTTTTCCAGCCCTTGGTCTCGCAGTATTTTATATACATTCTGAACAGGTCGCCAGCGAAAAGAGCAGCTTCATCGCCACCAGTTCCGCCGCGAATTTCCACTATGGCGTTGCGGCTGTCTTCCGGATCTTCCGGCACGAGCAGCAGCTTTATCTCCTCTTCGAGCTTAGGCAGACGCTGCACGTTGGCATCAAGTTCTTCCTTTGCCATTTCACGCAGGTCGCTGTCGGTCTCGTTGTCGAGAATTTCCTTTGCTCCGTCGATGTCTGTAAGTAGCTTGCGGTATTCTTTGGTAGCCTTGAGCAACTGCTCAAGGTCTTTGTACTCTTTGCTGAGTTTCACATATCGCTTCATGTCGGCTATTACCGATGGGTCGGTTATAAGTGTGCCGATTTCCTCAAACCGTGCATCTAAGCCTTCCAATCTTTCCAACAATGGGGTTTGTGCCATAAATTATTCTACATTTCTTGATTATGATGCAAAATTACGCTATTTTTACGAAAGATTTTGCGTGAAGCTGATTTATTTATGAAAATATCATGAAACTTGTTCAGTTTTTCGCTTGTTACACTAAAAAAAGAATATTGACGATGGAGAACATTAAAGAATTTTTTGAGAAGAGGACAAGTGTGCGCCGCTATGAGCGTGAGGCCATACCTCAGGATAAACTTGACATCATATATGCAGCTATCCGCAATACGCCGACGAGCTACAATGGGCAGCAGTTCTCGGTGATTGATGTGGCTGACCAAGAGCTTAAGGAGCAGATTTATGCAGTCACCAACCAGAAGCAGATTAAGACCTGTAACCACTTCTTCGTGTTCTGTGCCGATTTCAATAAAATCAGCCTTCTCGCTCAAGCAAAAGGCATCAAGGTGCCACAGTTTCATCACACTCTTGATGGAGTGATGGTGGGAATCATAGATGCCGCACTTGCTATGCAGAGTGCCGTGATGGCTGCGCAGATGTGTGGATTGGGGAGTTGCTGTATAGGTTACACCCGCACAGCCAATCCCGAGAAGATAGCCGAATTGCTGAAGTTGCCGAAGGGGGTGTTTGTGGTTTGTGGTCTTGCCGTTGGAGTGCCTCGTGAGCATCCCGATGTAAAGCCCAAGCAGCCGGCATCACTTTTGATCCACAGCAATGGATACCGCACCGACGATATGCTCGACGAACTGAAAGAATATGACCGCAATGTGAGCGAATACAACCAGAACCGTGCCGGCACACAGACCACAAACGACTGGTGTGCCCACATTCTCGACTATTATCACGAAGCTCTCAATTATCACATGAAGGATTACATTGTGGAGCAAGGATTTGAATTGCTGAAATAGGGCGAGGAAGATTGCTGTTTTGTGACTGACCGACGATGGTGGCACAGTAGTTGCGAAGATATAGAAAACGGAGCTGAATGTAATATGAAATTCAGCTCCGTTTTTTAGGATATGATGTATTGCGTCTATTTTGCGATTCAAATATATGACATTTCGTAGGCTTAATCCACTTTGTGCAAATCATGCCCCATACGCACCTTTTTTGTGTGCATATAGTAGCGGTTATAGTTGTTGGGATCCACTTCAAGCGGCATATTTTCTACGACTTCAAGTCCATAGCTTTCAAGGCCCACACGCTTTACAGGGTTGTTTGTCATAAGACGCATCTTCCTTACGCCGAGTTGGCGAAGTATGTTTGCTCCTACGCCATAGTCGCGCTCGTCGGGCTTGAAGCCGAGATGCACATTTGCATCAACTGTGTCGTATCCCTCCTCTTGGAGCTTGTAGGCGCGTATCTTGTTCATAAGTCCTATTCCACGTCCCTCCTGATTCATATACACGATAACGCCTTTGCCGGCTTTTTCCACCTCTTTCATTGCAAGATGCAGTTGTTCGCCACATTCGCAACGCAGCGAGCCGAAAATGTCGCCAGTGGCGCACGAAGAGTGTACTCTCACCAGCACAGCCTCGTCCTCATTCCATTTGCCCTTGATGAGAGCCACATGTTCAAGCCCGGTTGTGAGTTCGCGGAAAGGGATTAGACGGAAATGACCGTAAGCTGTGGGCATATCCACTTCTTCGCCCACTTCCACCACATTTTCTGTGCGCAGACGGTATGCAATAAGATCCTTGATTGAGATTATCGGAAGGTTGAACTTGGCTGCCACTTTCATAAGCTGAGGCAGACGTGCCATTGTGCCGTCTTCATTGATAATCTCGATGAGTGCTGCGGCAGGATAAAGCCCTGCGAGGCGGGTGAGATCCACTGCGGCTTCAGTGTGTCCGGCACGTACCAGCACGCCACGGTCTTGAGCGCGGAGGGGGTTCACATGTCCCGGGCGACCGAGGTCAGAAGGCTTGAGGTTCGGGTCGGCAAGAGCCTTGATTGTCATTGCGCGGTCGTGCATCGACACGCCTGTCGTGCAACCTTCAAGAAGATCTACGGTCACAGTGAATGGCGTTCCGAGCATCGAAGTGTTTTCTTCTACTTGCATATTCAGATCAAGCTCGTGGCAGCGTTGAGCTGTTATGGGCGCACACAGCACGCCACGGCCCTCACGAAGCATGAAGTTCACTTTCTCCTCGGTGATTTTTTCGGCAGCAATGATGAAGTCGCCCTCATTCTCGCGATCTTCGTCATCGACCACTATCACAAAACCGCCGTTACGGAATTGAGCCACAGCCTCTTCGATTGTATTAAGTTTTATTTCTTCGTTCATAGATTGTGTTTTTTTTATTGTTTTATTATTGATTGGTAGTCTCGTTTGTCGTTGCAGTCTCCTTGTTGAATATTTCAAGCAGCTCGTCGTTCACCTTGCGTATTTGCCGCAGGTCGAGCTTCAATCTTCGTTGGCATTTTGTGCCTATGAAGTAGCCCAAAAGTCCGAGAGGGAAGACTATGGCTATTGCCAAGCCTACTTTCGGATAATTCGTGGGGTGATACATTAGCAGTTGCCTGATGTATGGGTAATCCATGATTTTGTTTATGACAAGCTGGTCAGCAGAATTGCTCAGGTATTCAACAATGTTTTCAAGCTCGGCACTGATCTTGCGCAGAGCGGCTTTGTCGTAGCCATACATCCAATATTTCAAGTATCGCTGGCGAGTGCGGTAGGTGCTGAGGAATGAATTCACATCGTTGTCGAACGATGAAATCATTTCTGTGGCATCTTGTGGAATCACATCGTTCATAATCACCTCTTTCATCTCTATGTGTCGCACCTGATGCGCACCGGTGAGCTTGCGGAAGAAATTGCGGTAAGCGTCGGGGTTGAACACAGCCGAGTCGTTGGCAGCCTTATATGTCAAGAAGATGCCTAAAGGCAGCAGCACCTCAGAGCTTAACCATATGCCTTCCCACACTACCCAGTGTCCGTCGCGAGCCAGCTTATACCCCATATTGTCAATGATGTAATACAGTATGAAGAGCAGCACCGACACTACTATAGGTGTGCCGAGACCTCCCTTACGGATGATGGCACCGAGCGGTGCGCCTATAAAAAAGAATATAAGGCAGGCGAATGATAGCGTGAACTTCTTCTGCATCTCGATTTGGTGGCGGCGCACCACTGCGCTCACTTCATCCACAGTGTAGGCACGGAACTCCATGTTCTGCTTTACGCGTGTGGCTTGCCCTTTCGCCACTTCCAGATAGTTGATTTTCTGCATTTGCGTGGAAGCTGTGAATATGGAGTCCATATTAAGCGAATGAGGCATATTAACGACTTTGATGCCTTCTTCCACCTGCTTACCGTCTTTATACACATATCGGCGTTGAGGCAGTCCGCACAGCATCTCGCCCTTCATACTGTAGGCAAATTCGTTGCCGAGGGAGTCGATGCGCACGCTCACCGAGTCGATGGTGTGCGACAGCTCCTTGAGATTCTTGCCTATATACTGGTTGCGCATGGTCTCGTCGTCCATACGCGTGAATGTGGCATCAAATGGAATGAGAATCTCCTTGTCGTGGAATGTCTCGCGGCGATATAGCATACCGCCATCATTGTGTCCCGCGCGGTCGTCTTTCAAATCCTCAAACGATTCTCCTTGGAAAAGCTGCAAGAACAGGTGTTTCTTGTCGTCGGTGAAGCTAAGTTTCCCCGAGTCGGCAAGAATCACATTGGCATATCCGTATCCGCTCGACACATCATAAATCATCATGTCATACAGCATTCCAGTGTTGCGGTTTTTCTGCTTGACATATAAGTTATAGCCTTGAATCTGATTATAGAAAGAGCCTTCTGGAATATCAAGCTCGGGTGACTTCTGCCTCATAGAAAAGAGCAGACTCCACATCTTCACCTGCGATTGCGGCAGCACATCGTTCTGGAAGAAGAACGCACCCACCGACACAAACGACAGAAATACTATTAAAGGGCTCATGATGCGAATCAGCGACACGCCCGACGACTTCATGGCTGTAAGCTCGAAATGCTCACCGAGATTACCGAAAGCCATAAGCGACGCAAGCAGGATGGAGAGCGGCAAGGCCATAGGCACCATCGACAGTGCCGCATAGAAGAACAGCTCCGCTATCACCGATATGTCGAGACCCTTTCCCACAAGGTCGTCGATATATCGCCACAGGAATTGCATAAGCACGATAAAAAGACAGATGAAGAATGTCATCAAAAAAAGCGGCAGAAACGTCTGCAATACAAATAAATATAGTCTTTTTACCTTTATCACCTTAGTTAAAAATTAATTTTCTGCTGCAAAGATAGTGCAAATCGGGCAAAAGCATCAAATTTTCGTGATTATTTTGCCGGTGCAAAATTCAAAGAGTGTGGAGAGTGCGCATCTTTCTTGCACAAGTGCGTAGCGAAAAAAACTTGTGAGGTCGCATAAAAATATGCTTAAAATGATTGGGGGGACAGAAAGTTTTTGTAATTTTGGGACAGAAGAGGAAAATTGTACACCCATGGGGAGTCGAACCCCAATCGTTGGAACCGGAATCCAATATTCTATCCATTGAACTATGGGTGCATGGTCATGTTTCTTTTTCGTGGACAAAGGTAGTGATATATTTGTTGCTACGCAAGATTTTTTTGAATATTATGAATGTCAGGATAGATGAAAGTTGGAAGCAAGAGCTTGCAGCGGAGTGGAATAAGGACTATTTTAAGCAGCTTACGGATTTTGTGAGGCGCGAATATGCCGCAACTACAATTTTCCCTCCGGGAAATGAGATTTTTGCGGCTTTTGATGCAACACCGTTTGATAAGGTGAAAGTGGTGATACTCGGTCAAGATCCATATCATGATGTCAATCAAGCTAATGGATTGTGCTTTTCGGTGCATGATGGTGTGCCTTTCCCTCCGTCGCTGATGAATATATTCAAGGAAATTCACGACGACCTCGGCAAGCCCATTCCAGCCAGTGGCGACCTGTCGCGCTGGGCAAGACAAGGTGTGCTGCTGCTCAATTCCACACTCACGGTGCGTGCGCACTGTGCGGGGTCGCATCAAAATCACGGGTGGGAACAGTTCACCGATGAGGTGATAATGCGGCTTGCGCAAGACCGCGAGCATCTTGTGTTCATATTATGGGGTGCATATGCCATAAAGAAGGGTGCGTTTATCGACCGTACACGCCATCTTGTGCTGACATCTCCGCATCCGTCTCCGCTGTCGGCTTATCGAGGTTTTTTCGGCAACAAGCATTTTTCGCGTGCCAATGCCTATCTTGTGGCTAATGGCGAAACGCCTATCGACTGGTGAAATTCGTGTGGCACATATGTCAAGATTGAAGAAATATATGAACAGAATGAAATCAAATAATATGCTGCAACTGCGATACCTTGTGGCAGCAATAGTCGCCATTTTCGTTGTGATGCGAATGGATGCCGTCGAGCGCATCGACACACGCACGCAGACGTTTGACCCGAGTTTCCGCTCTTTGCAAGTGAAGCTTGTGGGCAATGATTATTTCCCGGCAATCATAACTTGCGGAAACGATGACCACATAAAGGTGTCGTTCGACGAATTGAAGGAAGACGTGTCGTATCTGCGTTACAGCCTCGTGCATTGCAATGCCGACTGGCAGCCGTCGAGCCTTGTGGAGAATGAGTATGTGGACGGCTTCAATTATGCTAACATCGAGGATTATGAATTTTCGAGCGGAACATTTTCCCACTTTGTGCATTACAGTTTTACCCTGCCAAATGAAGATATGAAGATTCTGCTTTCGGGCAACTATCTCGTGAAAGTGTATCGCGAGGATGCTCCGGATGAAGTGCTGCTGCAAGCTCGGTTTGCCGTGTGCGACAATGTGGTGTCGGTGCTGCCCAAAGTGACATCACGAACCGATGTGGACTATAACTCGCAACATCAGCAACTGTCGTTTGACATCAGTGCGAAGAATTATAAGATAAGAGATGTGTATAACGACCTGAAAATATATGTGTCGCAAAATTCGCGGCTCGACAATGAGGTGCGTGTGAGCCGGCCGATGATGGCGACAGCCAATGGGGCTTCTTATGACCACTTGCGGGAACTTATATTTCCGGCTGGCAACGAGTTCCGCAGAATGGAAACTGTGGCTACCAATTATCTGACGATGGGGGTAGAGAGTGTGGAGTATCATCATCCGTTTTATCACGCCACTCTGCGGCTCGATGAGCCTCGTGCCGATGAGGCATATCTCTATGACCAGACGCAGATGGGGCGTTTCACGATACGGAATGCCGATACCGACAATTCAGCCACTGGAGCCGACTACTTCATCACTCACTTCAGGTTGAACACAGGCGGCCCAGTGACTGGCGGGAAGATTTATCTCGACGGAGAATTTACGCATCATCTATTCTATTCGTCATCGCTGATGAAATATGACGCTTCCACCGGATATTACACTGCCGACTTGCTGCTGAAGCAGGGCGCATATAATTATCAGTATCTGTTTGTCCCCGATGGCAGCACTGTGGCGCAGACGGCACGTATCGAGGGAGACAAGTCTCAGACGGTGAACGAATATCTTGTGCGGGTGTATGACCGCAAGCCGAGTGAACGCTATGACCGTTTTGTGGGGTATGGCATAGTCTTTTCTGGCAGATGATGGCAGCAGATGCCGTCTTTTATGCCAGTAGCAGATATGCCAAATAGGCGATATACAGAGCCACGAGCAATGCTCCCTCGGCACGATCGATGATGCGCTTTCGTAGCGTAAACGCAAACACAAATGTCAATATCGAGCCAAGAATCAACACTCCGAAGTCCAAAAGATTTATGCCTTGTAGCACGATTGGACGGAACACTGCCGAAACGCCAAGAATAAACAGCACATTGAATACATTTGAACCAAGCACATTGCCGAGGGCAAGCTGCGGATTGCCTTTGCGTGCAGCGATTATGCAAGTTGTTAGCTCGGGCAGCGAGGTGCCTATGGCGACGATTGTGAGCGAAATCACTTTCTCGCTCAATCCCAGATTGGTGGCGATTGCGACAGCCGAGTCGAGAAACATGTTCCCGCCATAAAGCAGCACGGCAAGCGAAGCCAAAGCCGACGGTATCAGTAGCCATAGTGGTTTGCCTGTGAAGAACGTCGGCGATTGCTGTTCATCTCCGCTATAGGTATTGCCGCCTCCTTGTTTTGAGGCAAGTATTGTGTAGCCCATATAAGCGGCAAACAGGAACAGGAGGAAAATGCCGTCGATGCGTCCTATCTCGTTGTCGTCGATGTGCGGGAAGATATTGTCGAGGCACAGTAGCATAACTATAACCGACGTGAAAATGGCAAATGGAATATCGCGCCGCAGATTAGGCCTTGTTACGGCGAAAGGCAGGATTATGGCGGTCGTCCCGAGTATGAGCAGCGTGTTGCAGATGTTTGAGCCAAGCACATTGCCAAGTGCAAGGTCGCCCTTGCCGGCAATTGCCGACGATAGCGAGACAAACAGTTCGGGCGATGAAGTCCCCATACCTACAATCGTAATGCCGATGATGAAATTTGAAACTTTGGCTTTCTGGGCTATGGCAACTGATGAGTCCACCAGCTTGTCGGCTCCGAGCAGAAGAAGGCATAAGCCTGCAATCAAAATGATATAAGTCATATTTTTAATGTATTTTCTGAATAAGTGTTTTCTGCGGTCGCAAATCTTGATTGACGATTTGCAAATGTCGCAATACGACTGCAAAAGTAAGTATAAAATCAGATATTGAAATGAAATGCTCCATATTTTTTAGGGGCAATGTATAGATATATTGGACTATTGTTAGTAAATTTGTAGATATAAACTAATAGCTACAGACACTATATGCAACCATTTGTACATTTACATGTCCACTCTCAATATTCGGTTCTCGATGGACAGGCTTCGGTTAAGAAGCTTGTAGATAAGGCCATTGCCAACGGAATGAAAGGCATCGCCTTGACCGACCACGGCAATATGTTCGGAATAAAGGAGCTTCATGACTATTGCAACAAAAAAAATGGCGACGTGAACGGAGCCATAAAGCAACTGAAGAAAGAGATAAAGGAGATTGAGGCTTCAGAAACTCCCGACAGCAGCAGGATTGACGAGATAAAGGCGGAAATCAAGGAGCAGGAGGGGAGGCTGTTTAAGCCGATTTTCGGTTGCGAGATGTATGTGGCTGAAAAGTCGCTATATGAGCATACGTCGAAACATGATATAGGTAGGCACCTAATTGTGCTTGCGAAGAACTCTGTCGGCTACCACAATCTGATTAAGCTGGTGTCGAAAGCTTGGACCGACGGCTTCTACTCCCATCCGCGAACCGACAAGGAGAGCCTTAAAGAACATCACGAAGGGCTGATGGTGTGCTCGGCGTGCCTTGGTGGCGAAGTGCCGAAGCTGATTACTGCCGGGCAGATTGACGAGGCGCGGAAGACGGTGCTGTGGTTTAAGGAGGTGTTTGGCGACGATTATTACCTCGAACTTCAACGGCACAAGGCGACAGTGCCAAACGCCAATCATGAGGCATATCCTATGCAGCAAGTGGTGAATGCCGAGCTGCTGAAGATGTCGAAGGAATTCGGCATAAAGGTTGTCTGCACGAATGATGTGCATTTCGTGGACGAGGACGATGCTGAGGCTCACGACAGGCTAATATGCCTATCCACCGGCAAGAAGCTGAATGAGAAGCGTATGCTCTATTCAAAACAGGAGTGGATGAAGACGCAGGAGGAGATGAATGAGGTGTTTGCAGATGTGCCTGAAGCTTTGTCCAACACGCTTGAGCTGCTCGACAAGACCGAGTTCTATTCAATCGACCATGGGCCAATCCTTCCAAACTTTCCGTTGCCCGACGGATTTACCGACAACAACGACTATTTGCGCTATCTTGTGTATGAGGGCGCGAAAAAGCGTTGGCCAAATCTCGACGAAGAGCATAAGGAGCGAATAGACTTTGAACTCGACACGATTAAGAATATGGGTTTCCCGGGCTATTTCCTCATTGTGCAGGATTTTATCGCTGCTGCACGCCGCATAGGCGTGTCGGTGGGGCCGGGACGTGGCTCGGCGGCCGGCTCGGCGGTGGCATATTGCTTGGGCATCACGCAGATTGACCCCATCAAATATGACTTGCTGTTTGAGCGTTTCTTGAATCCCGACCGTATATCACTCCCCGATATAGATATTGACTTTGATGACGATGGGCGTGCGCGTGTGCTTAATTATGTGACCGAAAAATATGGCGCAGAGAAGGTGGCGCACATCATCACTTATGGCTCAATGGCTGCAAAAATGGCGATCAAGGATGTGGCGCGTGTCGAAGACCTCCCCATCCCTGAAAGCGACCGCCTCTCGAAGTTCATTCCCAGCAAGCCGAATGACATGCCTTCCGACGAGAATGGCAAGAAATATAAGGTGACTATCAAGAATTGCTTGAAATGCTTCCCTGAGTTTAGCGCCGAGCTTCACAGCCCTAATCCGAAAGTTGTGGAGACCATAAAGTATGCCGAGAAGTTGGAGGGCAATGTGCGAAGCACGGGTGTGCATGCCTGCGGTGTCATCATCGGACGCGACGATATTACGGATTGGGTGCCGGTCAGCACAGCGGTCGATAAAGACAACCATAAGATGCTCGTCACCCAATACGAAGGCTGCGTGATAGAGTCAACGGGTCTTATCAAGATGGACTTCCTCGGGCTGAAAACTTTGTCGATAATAAAAGACGCACTGTTCAACATTAAGCAGACGCACGGCTTTGACCTTGATATTGACCATATCGACATAGAGGACAAGAAGACGTATCAGCTATATTGCGAAGGTCGTACCACAGGAACGTTCCAGTTTGAGTCGGCAGGTATGCAGAAGTATCTGATAGAGTTGCAGCCAAGCACCTTCGAAGACTTGATAGCCATGAATGCACTGTACCGACCGGGACCAATGGACTATATCCCCGATTTCATTAAGCGCAAGCATGGCGAGTTGCCAATAGAATATGATATACCGGTGATGGAGAAGTATCTGAAAGACACTTATGGCATTACGGTGTATCAGGAGCAGGTGATGCTCTTGTCGCGTCTGCTGGCAGGATTCACTCGTGGCGAGTCTGACGGTCTGCGCAAGGCGATGGGTAAGAAACTTATCGACAAGTTGGCTTCGCTAAAACCTAAGTTTATCAATGGCGGAAAAGAGCGCGGACACGACCCCGAAGTGCTGGAAAAAATATGGAAAGACTGGGAGAAATTCGCATCTTATGCGTTCAATAAGAGCCACGCCACATGCTATAGCTGGGTGGCTTTCCAGACTGCATATTTGAAGGCTAATTACCCGTCGGAATATATGGCTGCCGTGCTTAGCCGTTCGGGCGATCAAGATAAGATGACAAAGTTCATGGACGAATGTAAAGCCATGAAGATTGCTGTGAAGGGACCGGATGTGAACGAGAGTTTCCAGTCGTTCAGCGCCAACAAGTCGGGCGATATACGCTTTGGAATGTCGGGAATAAAAGGCATCGGCATAAACGTTGTGAATGCCATTATAGAGGAGCGTAATGCCAATGGACCATTTGAGTCGATTTTCGATTTCGTTGAGCGTGTGAACCTGTCGGCGTGCAACCGTCGGGCATTGGAGAGCCTTGCTTTGGCTGGGGCATTCGACTGCTTCACCGAAGTGAAGCGCGAAGACTTCTTTGAAAAGAATGCGAAAGGGGAGTCGTTTGCCGAGATACTTGTGCGCTACGGTCAGAAGTTTCAGGGCGACAAACTGTCGCAGGTGGCATCACTTTTTGGGGGGACTGATGAGGTGGTGACTGTGCGCCCGGAAGTGATGCACAGCGAGCAGTGGCCAATGGTGGTCAAACTTGAGAAGGAACGTGAACTCGTGGGCATGTATCTTTCGGCACATCCGCTTGATCCTTATTATCTTGAACTTGAATATGGGTGCTCGAAGCATTTGAAGGATATGGCCGAAGCATCTCAAACGCTCGACAAGGAGATTACATTCGGTGGGCTTGTTGTGTCGTTTGAAAGCAGAATGACTAAAAATGGCAACCAATTCGGCATCATGAAGGTGGAAGACTATTCAGGGTCTTACGAGTTTATGCTGTTTGGCAAAGATTATTTCAACTATAAGCAGTATGGAGAACTTGGCACGCCCATATTAGTGCGAGGCATGTTCCAGAAGTCGCGATACAACGACCGCATCAACTTCAATATCCAGTCAATTGATTTGCTCGAAGATTATAAAGGAAAGATGATAAACTCCATCACAATAAATCTGGCGGAAGACTCGCTCAATACTTCAGATATTGATAAGATGAAAGCGTATATGAGCAAATCCACCGACAATAGGGCAGAATTGTTCTTCAAGCTCTATGATCAGGAGAAAAAGCACAACGTATTGTTGCAGTCGAAATATAAAATGCCGGTCACGAGACCATTCATTGAATTCTTAAAAAATCGCGACATAGCATTCGATATGAACGCAAATTGACGGCAAAACAGTTCCATAACGGCAAAAATAGAAAAAAATGACAAAAATGCGATTTTTTTCTGCCGAAAAATTTGCAGATTCAAAAATAGTTCGTAACTTTGCACACGTCAAAACGAAATGACAATTTCGTTGAGCATCAAAAGAGATGTATTGAGACATTTTTGGAGAGATGGCAGAGTGGTCGATTGCGGCGGTCTTGAAAACCGTTGAGGGTCACACCTCCGGGGGTTCGAATCCCTCTCTCTCCGCCAACAACAAAGTTAATTCCGCTGTAAGTCAATAACTTGCAGCGGTTTTGATTTTATATATACAAAAATACATACAAATTTTCATGCCCTAATGGGACATTTGTCACACCCGATATCGATTATTCGTTGTATCTTTGCGTATGACAACACTCTATAAGATATTGATTCTGTATGTTGGCTTTGCTCTCTCCTGTAACCTCTGTGCGCAAAGCCGAGATTCATCTTGTGGGCGCGACATAATATTAGATTTCGGAGAACGTATTGGAATTAACGTTGATTCTATTCCCCATAAGATTGATAAATTGAGTGATAATGACCTGCTGTTAGATTTGAATTTGCGAAAGAAATTGCTTACAAATATTGTACCGGAACAGTATGTCGCTGATTCCAATTATTCAGCTTATATGTGCGCTATCAGGCAGATTTCTGATTCTATTATAATGGTGCAGTATGCTTTGGCAGGCTTTGATTATGAAGCATTATTTCTGGCTACTTATTCATGCGGCGGCATATTGAAAGATTCAATGTATTTAGATTATAGTTGGGATTTTGGAGATGCCGAGATTATTGACAACGATAAAGGAATAGAACGAATATATAACACTACAACTATATGTGATTTTCTTTCTCATAATTCGTTTTTAATCACTTTAACAACGAGGCAGTTTGAAAAAGAATCCACATCAGAAAAAGAAACTGAATTATATCTATTTACGGAATCCACGCAGTATAGAGTCTGCGAAGATGGATTATATGAAGTGATCTCTACCGAAGTCAAGAAAGAAGGCTCCTTTGCGGGATGGGAAGACGATCCGTTTTTTTATGACATAGTTGAGCTGGACAGGATCGATAAGTTGCCACAATCTACACTAAATAAGTACTATCTATATAGAAAGATAGGAGAAGAAATTGGTGAAACTGAAGGACTGGTGTTTGATAGCATCTATGATTTTGCCTATGCGGTCAATCCTGATAAGTTTCTGAATTGGATATACGCTAATCGAGAGAAAGATGTTACAATATTTCTTAATGCACTCTACGACAAATATGAAAAATTTGATTGGGCAAAGACTTCTATCCGAAGAAGAATATTGTCAATGGTCGATTTCGATAAAAATACTTATTTTCTGAACTTATTAGACCGCTGGGATAAAGGTGGAAATGAAGGCGAAGAATAGATTTCAGCGTCAAGGATTCATCATCCTTATAGTATGCTCGGCGATAATGCTTGGCATAGGAATTTATATGTTTGTGGCCGATTTCAATTCAACAAGCATAGTGACGGGTTGGCGCACCAATCCTTTCGAACAAACTATCACGTGGCAGACACCTGTATTCGGAGCGGTCATATTACTGATATTAGCATTATGCTTAAAAAAAAATAATCCGTCATTGCCTAAAATGGATATTAAAGGGAAGCTCTCCTTTGTGTTTGATAAGATTACGGATTTCCTAAAGGAAAATGACTTCAAGAAGCGCGGTAATCATTTCTTCAAGAACAACGGCGAGATAGGTTATTGCCTTAACATTCAGAATGACAAATGGAATAATGCCGAAGAAATACGATTCACTCTTAACCTCGGCATATTTACTGATAGTTTTTGGCTCGAACATTATGATTACAAATGCTCAGGAGTCGCTCCCTCTTTCCCAAAAGAATATGAGTGCGCCGTCAGGGAGAGAATCGGGGAATTATTGCCGACAAACGAGGACCGATGGTATAGTATCACTTCAGATACCAATGTAATGAAGCTATGGAATGAAATAGAACATGACCTTACGGATTATGTAGTGCCATTCTTCGCCAGATACAATACTGAATCTGACATAGTGCCAAATCAATTTATTTATAGAAAGGAGGCAGGCGATGAAACTGCCAGGTCGTAAATCATTAGAGTTTAACATATCATTGATAATGTCATGCGCGGGAGCTTTGGGTGCAGGTATAATGCTTGCAACCGGCTTGAATTGGTGGCTATTTGTAGCGTTTGCAGCAACTGCAATTATTGGCTCGGTATTGGTTTCAAAGATATTAGAATGCGTTGATTAAATTATATGCTTTTTGCTGGGGAATACTGGCAGTGGCGGGCAGCGTAATTACATATCTGACATATGCCCCCCGTGTATTGCGAAACAGACAAGTACATAATGAAACACCCGGCATCAATAATCGGCTTTGACAGCACCATTCTTTATGAAAAGAAAGGACTGCTAGAAATAGAAAAACAACGGTATAAGGATGCCTATCCCCAATCCATGATACCGCTGGATTCTATCGGTGTGATTGTGATTTATGGAGAGTTAAACAATGGCGAAGCACTGGAACATAGCGTATCAGTTCTGCCGCTTGATGAGGAAAATCCAAAAAGTATGCACGCAAACACAATATCAAATATCAGTAGCCATGAAAAAAGAAAAATTACTCGGTTTATTTGAATAATTTTTTAATTCAAACACAAAATATATGCCAATATCGGGGCAGCAGCAGACAGGTTCAAAATTTATTGGGTCAGTTCTGGCGGAAGAATCGGCATCGCCCCTTCCTTGGTACAAACAAATGCAGACGTGCGTACGGCAATGGAATGGGCCTCAGCCACACTCTTCCCTCTAAGAATCGAAGAAATGAATGCAGCAGTAAAGCTGTCACCGGCACCAACGGTATCTGCCACGTCGACTTTCGGTGTCGGTTGGAATGACACATTTCCGGGAGTAAGCACATAGCTGCCGTTAATTCCACAAGTAAGAATAAGCATCTTCAAATTATATTTGCCAAGAAGTATCCAACATTTATCCTGAAGGTCAATTCCCGGATAGCCAAACATACGACTAACTGCAACCAGTTCCTCATCGTTTATTTTCAATATGTTGCAACGCTTCATAGAATTGGATAGAATCTCTTTGGTGTAAAATCCCTGACGCAGATTTACGTCAAATACAATCAAGTTGCCGTCTGTTTCAGGCATTGCATCCAAAAATTCATTTATCGTATTTCGCGACACCACATTACGTTGAGCAAGCGAACCGAAGCAAACGGCTTTTGTCCTTTTCGCAAGCGCCTCAAGACTATCGGTATAAGGAATATTATCCCACGCCACATTTTCCTTGATTTCATATTGCGGAATACCGGCCTGATATATTTCCACCAACACAGTCCCTGTGGGATATGGCACCTCAGGAATTATATAATTCAGTCCTTTGGATGTAAAGTTCTCCACGATTTCCTTTCCCAACACGTCATCACCGACAGCGCTTACCACACAGCTCGGCAACCCAAACTGGGATACATGATAAGCAAAATTGGCAGGAGCGCCTCCTATTTTCTTGCCTTCAGGAAGAATATCCCATAACGCCTCACCCATTCCTACAACGACATCATTCATATTGATTCTATTTTGACCTTGCAATTTATAATATCTACAGTAGCAAGCACGTATTCTCAAGATATGCATACACATCAAAGCGCCATCAGCACTATATGAAGGCAGCATAATCATAAAGCCGATATCAAATAACGGTAATAAAAACTATATTATTGCACAACTACTGTATTTATTTAAAATGCCTGATAAATATTAGATTACATGCTCCGCAATTTAAGCCAATCCAACATCGCGGCATACATCTCCTGTCGTATCTCTTTGCGCGACAGAGCCAAATCATGAAGTCCGCCGAAAAATGTGATTTCCGTAACATCATCACCGAGCCGCAGACCATAACGCGAGATTGCATCAACATCAAGTATCGCATCGGCTCGATAATATTTTTCCTTGCCATCTCCACCTCTCACTGATTCAGCCGAATGCATCAGCAATATGGGGACATTAATTTTACGATGACGCAAAAGTCGTTGAGCCGTATGTATAGCCCGTATCCACCCCATGTCAGGATCAGGCAATATGTCAGGTTTCCAGTCCGTGCGATAAGTCCACTCCCCTCCATGTTCAGTCGATAAAGTCTCAGCATATCCGCTATCGGGCTTTTGTTTGACCTTAACATTCGGCATAATTTTTCCGAGCATACTGACTATCGGCATAGCCATCCGACGCATCAGAGGAGGGAGATTCCAGTCAAGAAATGGACTATTGAGCATAAGAGCTTTTATCATGAGCGATGGATGTTCCGACATATAAAGCGATGTCGTAAGACCTCCGGTCGAATGACCCATCAATATTATTTCCTGATTGCCTTCTGCCGTAATAATATCTATCGCAGATTCTATATCCGCAAAATATTCATGCATGTCTCTGACCTGAAACATTCTTTGTCCAATCATCAAAGAACGTCCATATTTACGTAAATCAACAGCATAGAAATTATATCCGTTACGAGCAAACATTTCAGCCATCTCCGCCTGAAGGAAATAATCACTGAAACCGTGTACATATAAAATGGATTTTTTACTTTCTCCATGCGACAGCAATCGGATAACAGCGCTTCGCACATGTCCGCTGTAATCATCAGGATGAATAATATGCGTCATCTCAAATCCGGCCCCTAAATAATCGGGATGCCAGTCTATTTTATTGTGTTTCATAATAATTTAAATAACTACAGTCTGTGGATTAAGATTAGGATCATGATTTGCCCATGAGGCAACACAGTTTTTATCAAGGCTCATCTCCCGTATCCATTCAAGTGATTTATGAAGATCGGACTTATTGGCAAATGGCCCCGGAAGTATCATTTCCTGCCATGAACGAGAAGAATATCCCCCGTCAGAAAACATCAGCACGTATCTGCCTTCTCTACTTACCAACATTCCACACAATCCATCGGAATGTCCGGAAATATCCACCAACTGTACTGAACTGTCTCCAAAAAGGTCGTATGATTTTCCAAACGACCCAATACCGGTATCTGCAAAATCAAATGACTGCACCGGAAGTCCTTCCCAAAGCCCAGGATATTTCAATAATTGCTCTTTAGCCGACTCTCCTTCCGGAAGCCACCCTTTGCTTATTTTTGTAAGCAACCGTCCCCATTTGCTTTGATTGGGCAGAAATGTCGATTCCACCCTTTGGAGCAATATCACGCCCCCATCCGGTATCGAAAAGCACAATACCGTCGGGATGCTCGATAAGATAAACAGATACGGGAATCCAAGAGAAACTCTTTTTCGGCTCAAAAATCCCCGAAGCCCTTAACATGCTGGCGTTTCCATATGGCACACCTTGACTAACATAAACGCTGCCCGTGTGAAGCAAATGTATCTTGATTTCATTTCTCATAATACTAAATTCTGAACATAATTCTCACTTGGCATACATTATCTATAACGATGATCGAGCGTACATGGTTCTTAATATATGGCCAACTATAAAATCTCACACCTTGCCATTGAAATTATTCATATACATTACACCGCATCAGGCATAACACCGCTTGCGATCCAAAGGTGTCCGTCTTATGAATATGAGCCCACTTGAATTAGAAATTTTATTCCATTTAACCTAATTCCAAATATTATTTACGGTTTACATTTTCCAACCGGCGGCTCAGATAAAGTTATCCTCACTACAGTGGTAATATTCAGACTGCGAGCTATCGCCTCATCAAAGTGAGACATGAATTTGGGGAGAAAACGTTGGCATATCAACCGCAGAGCTTCAACTTTTTCGTCATTGTCACTAACTATCTGTGCTTTGCCCAACGCAATTGCCGAATGAAAATATTCGGTAAAATTGCTTTTCTCCTCCTCGTATTTAGGCGTGCATTTGCTGACAGCCGATAGACTGACAATAGGATTCACTTTCAGACAATCTATTTTCTCGCCTTCTCCCGCACAATGAAAATAGAAAACATTATCTCCTTTACGAACAAGCGATAACGGTATGCCATATGCCGTCCCGTCAGGACGAGTCATACTGACAGTCACAAAAGGAGCTTTATCAAAAACTTCAAGGGCCCAATCAGAATCTTTCCTCCGATTACACTTTCTCATCGGTCGCATAATACCTTTATTTTATATTTGCATGGACTCTGCGCAAGAGTATAAAGCCTACAGATTCCAAATTAATATTCTGTAAATTACCATATCCATTCAAGAGTTTATACATTTTCATATTCAGCACGATGTGACAACACACTTTGCATATTGTTTTTAGCCCACTCTGTCAATTGCATAATCAAAGGAATCAGTGATTTTCCTGTTTTCGTCAGGCTGTATTCCACCTTTGGGGGCACCTGAACAAATATCTTTCGATCAATCAAACCATCGGCTTCAAGCATCTTAAGTGTCTTCGAGAGCACTCGAGTAGAGATATCCGGAATCAGCTTTCCAAGCTCATTGAATCTTACAATCCCCTCTTCTTCGATAACAAGCAACACCAGTAAAGACCATTTGTTGCCGAAACGAGCCACAACATTTCTCACAGGACAAATCTCTATTATCGAATTGCTATCTTCCTTTTTCTTCATACAAGTTACGCTTTATTTTGCAAAGTTAATATCAAATAAGCATATATTTACATTCATGACACAATAAAATCTTTTTTATGTTCTAAATTACTGATTATCTATAAAAGTGACAAAAAGGTTATCATCAGCCATAAAAGTACCGGCACACAAACCAATCCGTTTATGGGCATATCTCCCACAGGAAAAAAATAAATGTAACAGCGATGAACATTTATGAATTAAAAAATAGCATAATCATCCGTGAACATGGATTACCAGACCTATTCACTCTGCTAAATCAATTAGGAGCAATCCCTTCGCCACAATGATAAAAGCAGGAAATAGCAATCATTTAGTTAGATCTTATAAAAGAATGATTATCTTTGTAATATGCCTAAAATAGTAAAATGTTCTGATAAAGATTATGCCACACTCTCTAAAATATGGGAGCGTTCAGTCCGTACTACTCACGATTTTATTGATGAAAATACAATCGCCGAAATCAAAGAGAAGCTATCTTCTTGTTATTTCCCCAACGTTAATCTATATGCAGTTAATGTCAACGGCTCATTAGTCGGTTTTATGGGATTGTCTAACAATAAAATAGAAATGCTGTTTGTTGACAGTAATTATCAAAAACTTGGCTTCGGATCTATGCTTATTGACTTTGCAAAACAGAACGGAGTTACAAAAGTCGATGTAAACGAACAAAATCCAACAGCACTCAAATTTTACCTTTCAAAAAAGTTTAGAATAATCAGTCGCGATGACACTGATGAAGACGGAAGACCATATCCGATAATACATCTTCTATTGCAAGACACTAATTCTTAACCCAATAGATTACCAGGCTATATCAATGAACTATTCTTATATCCACAATTTTCGTTATCAAAAATGAGATTTTAATCATAATAAGTTATTGGGCTGTGCCATATAATAATGCAGCCCAATATAAAATATATCAAATTGAAAATCCCTATTCCGGAACGTATATTATGTCTCCGTTTTCCAATTCATAAGCAATGCCGACACGCTTGCCTTTATTCGAGGATTTATCCGAATCTTCAGACGGCGTATAGCGATTTATTTTTTCACCCTCCTTTGTTATTATCTCCATATTCTCTTTACCGGGATTTTTTACCATTGTAAAATCTTCCTGAGAAAACATTTCAGTCATATTGAATCGACTCACCAAAGCCACCATCAGAGCGACAGCAAAAACCATCGCCACATCAAACAAATTGCTGACCACGCTCATTGGATCAGAGTCTTCGCCACGGCGAAGCAAGGAACGACGACGTTTCATGATACCGCTTTATTTGATTGGTTAACAATTTCTGCAAGATATTCGAGCAAAGTTATATTCTTTACGGCCCATCGTTCCTTAACTTGCTGTGTAACAAATCCGATAGCACTAACAACGAGCCCAACAACCGTTGTTGCAAACGCCACTTGCATATTATACGCCATAGATGCGATATCTCCGGATGCCAAACCAACGAGAGCCGGGCCCATAGGGATAAGAGTCCCCATCAATCCGAGAATCGGGCCCATCTTAGTCAAAACTTTTGATGTAGCAATATCTTTATCAGCTTCGATTTCATATTCCGACAGCAAAAGATTTGTTTTTGCTTCATTTCCTTTATTGGCGACAATCAGTTTGGCATATTCAATAGCAATCGAACTCGATTTGGCCGGCAATGAAGCAATAAAACCATCGATCGAACCAACCGTAAGATTCTTTACATTTTCATAAAGTAAGCTTGCAGTTTTTTTATACTGAAGATACTGTCCAAAGAAAACTCCGATAAGCACTATAGCCCTCGCAAAGAAAAAGATAAGCAATACAATCACCGGCACTAGAAGCCCGGTCGAAATCCAATAGAGGATATTAGAGATTACGTTCATTTTAAATATTTTATTTTTTTTGAAATTCTAATTTTATTATATATCAATCCAAATAATGCCCCAATAACGAGAATAGCAAAAAATCCTGCTAATGCATCCCATGACACGGAATTGGTTCCTATTGCAGCAGTTCTGCCATTGACTGTCGCAACAATTCCAAGAGCCGCAGTCAAGAGATTAATCAGAAACATCAATTCAAGCCGCAAATCATTTTCCGGCAACAGCCATTTTATAGCGTACACAAATATCGGTATCAGCACTGCCACAATTACTCCGGCCAACCATCCGATAACCGAGAATTCCACTCCAGGCATTGCAAATATTATTTCGACAAGCATCGAAAACAAAACCGGAAACAACAAAAGCCCAGGAAACCACAGAGTCACATTCAACAGAACACGTTCTTTCGTAGAAAGCTTACCGTTCAGACTTTTTCCCATCAGCAAACAGAAACAAATCTGAAATGCCACATCTATTGTCAATATCACAGAAGTGTCAAGCATAAGTTCCGGCTGATTAAGCCACATGCCGATCTGCATTTTCGATTGTTCACTTGCCAATTCATATGTAAATCCAAGGAAAGCCAAAGGAATCAGACATAAAATTATAATTCCGGCAACCCCGTGATAGGTCAGCTTCAACACATAGTTCAAGCCGATCAACAGCATTATTATCAATACCACAATTTCCATTATCTAAACTCTCCGGTTTTACGACGGTGTCTAATCAGCAAAATCACAATAATAAGCCCTACAATCACAATTCCTCCGACAAGAAAACCGTCAACATAATTCACTCCTACTTCCTGTCGGTTCATCTCATCACGCTTCATGACCATTCCGTCATCATCAGAAGAAATATTCTCGGCCCGCACCGATGATATTGCGGCATTATATTGGCGAGCGCTATTTTGTGACACATTTGATTGAATGAAATCTCTGAGTTTAGCATTGTCACAAACAAAACCGGAACATGACGCACCGTGTTCGTTTACCATCTCGGTATGCAATTCCGCAATAGCGGAAATCTGTTCCGGAGTAGCCGACCACATGCCTTTACGTATTGTCTCAAGCATTACAGCCGTCATTTCCTGAAGAGCGGCATGATTCACTTTAGAAAAATATTCTTTTACACCAAGATGATTTTCATCGGCGATATATGTATCATATATATTGTTCCAAAGCTCATTATCAATAACATCCGGTTTCATTACATTCCATCCATATGTGTTTCTGACAACATCCGCTATAGCGGACGCATCACCAGAACCACCGTTCATTTTTTCTTTAATATATGCCGGATTAAGAATCGTCGTACGGCTCTCAACGCCTATCGCTTCTTTAACTTCCTGCATGCGCGCATTGTTTCTGTTGCGGTAGTCACTCAAATATGCGTCAGGCTCCTTGCCAGTGACGTTACGCACGGCAAGATTCATACCTCCCATAAATTCATACACATGATCAAGGCTTAAGGCTCCCCATGTATTGCTCTGTCGAGGCTGTACGACAACATCGGTATTGGTGAGAGCGGCTTCAAACACAAAATCATGCATTTTTTCCCAATCCTCTTCACTACCATACATAGCCCCCATATTGTTCATATACACCGACGCTATTTCATTTTCGTCTTCCCAACAATCTCCGGCTTCAACCATCGATTGGATGCCGCTTCCGTAATTTCCATTTATTCCACCGAAAACTCGCGCAGAGGATAATTCTCTCGCTTCTTTCGGAGAAATGCCTTTTTCTACCAATCGCCGTTCCGATTCAACAACTCCAGATGCGACATAATTGTCATAAACATCATCATCAGCCTCTGCTGCCATCTTCACAGCACGTCCTATCAAGAATAAACGCGATGCGGCAAGATCCCTTAACTGACCTGATGTCTGAACAACGACATCAATACGCGGTCTTCCCAATTCTGATGAAGGAATCAATTTAAGATCGGCAACACGGCCAAATGGATCACGAACAGGCTCAACACCAAGCATATATAAGATTTGTGCGATTGTAGCACCTTCAGTCTCAATAAACTCGCTACTCCATAACGTATAACTGACCTTTCTGGGAAGCGAATCATTGTGTGCTTTCCGATACATCGCAATAGTGTTATCGGCAAGCGACTTACCCTTTTCCCATGCCATCACTGACGGCGTTTCTTCCGCATTGACGGCAAACATGTTGCGACCGGTTGGAAGTATATTCGGATTAAGCACCGGATCTCCTCCGGAAGTCGGCGCCACATAACCGCCATTCAACGCATTGACAATCGATAACAACTCTTCTTTCGGACTATTATTCAAAGCCTGAATATACTTATTCACATTCAGAAGAGCCTTTTCCACTTCTCCAACAGAATTGGCAAATTCAATTTCTTGTGGTGTCAGTTCATTATTCGAGATTCCCGAATGTCCTTTGGCTGATTTTCCACCGGCGACTACACTTTTACGTTTAATAGCCGCCTCCATTTTCTTTAAGGCCATACTATCAGCACCCATTTTTTTCGCCATCTCCAATGCCTTTTCCGGAGACATTCCAGGCAACATTTTATGTCCTGTTGGAGCAGATACCCTTTCCGACACTTTTAATGGCTCTTTCTTTGCCGCCAGCATCATGGCGCCCATAACCATCATTCGAGAAAACATATCTTTTGAACCGTCGATTGCTTTAAGCAGATTACGGGCACTGTCAAGGCTGTGTTGCGAAATATTGACAAAACGACATATCTCGACATCATCCAGAATTTTTCCGGAACGAATAAGCTTATCTACAATATCAACGGCTTTAGAACGATATGTTCTAATATCTCCACCTTGAAGCTTTTGCAAACTATATGCCAATGGGTCAACAGTCATAGCCATGACCGTGGAACGTATATGTTCAGAGGAATAAGGGACTCCCATCACATAAAGAGCTCCGCTTATTTTTTCATTCGCAAGTTCTTCAGCAAAATTTTCGATTCTCAAGATTTCATCGTCCGTATATGCATTGGTCATAACGCTATCCAATCGCAAATCCCTATGAATCCCAAGCTCTACCGTATATTTTTTAACCAACCCGGCAACTTTCGCAAGAGCTCTGTCATCGACTTTATCTGCCCCGTTGAGTTTATTATATTCCATAATAGCGTCCGACAGATTTTTATAAATACCTCTCACCTCGCTATCCATAAATGGCGGAGTAAGATAATTCAGAATTGTAGCATAGCTACGACGTTTTGCCATCATAGCCTCTCCGACATTGGATGTAGAATAAACATAAAAATGAGGCATGTTCCCAACAAGACGGTCTGCCCAATCTTCACTTCCTAAAGCGACCTGTTTGCGAGGTGTAAACTCCAATGAACCATGTGCGCCGAAATGCATTAAAGCATCAGCCTCAAATCCGTGTCGAGCCCAAAGATAAGCCGCTACATAATTATGCAATGGAGCGGCATCAGTACCATGAACCATCTTGAAATCATCATCACTCAGGCCGACAGCAGTCTGTGGAATGATAACGACATTGCCAAACCGAATACGTGCAAGCGCAAGGTTTCCTTTATCATCACTCAACCCATGTCCTGGAAATTCACCGTCAACCTCATCTATTCCTCTTCTCATATCATTTGAAATAGATACGTTACACCAATCATCATAATCAGTGCGGGTTATAATCTCAGGTGAATGTTTTGTCACAAAATCATCCTTTGCACCTATAGCATAATCATTAAATATCTTTCCTTTCTGATTTATCAGCTGTTCAAATGCCTCAGCATCTGCGGGCAGATTATCGACAGAATATCCCTCAGACTTTAACTTCTTCAACAGGTTATAAAGCGATGGCGCCACATCCATACCCTCAGCGACAAGAGCGTTTTGTCCCGGGCCTTTAAAATAGAATATCGCCACCCTTTTATCTTTATTCGGTTTCGATTGTAGGGCAATATAATTATTGATCGTGGACACAAATGTGTCAAGTCGGTCAGGAATAGCCTCGACATGTGGCAATCCGTCCGGTCCTTCATAATGAGCGAAAAGAGCAAATGGTCTTATAGCTCCGTCAATTTCAGGAGTAACAACGCTTTGAGACAGAAATCCTCCGTTCATACCTGTCTTATCGGCCATCCAATCATCATAACCGCGATTTACATTTAAAGGCGAGAATAAAGGAATATTTCTTTCTTTCAAATATTCGACAACCTGGTCGCCCATGCGTCCATGTGCCATATTTATCATCGCATTTATATGTATGGAATCAGCATGCCCCTCTGCAATAAACTGCTGGATGACATTCACCGGATATACACGGCAACCACTTTCCTCCAATTTTACAATCAGCTCATCAGGGACTCCCATCTGTCCTGTCAGAATTATCCCCGGAACTCCCTCATTCCATCTTCCTGACTTTTGCAACCATTTTTCATAATCAGTGACAGAACTGAATTGCATCTCATCCCCTTCATTCGGATAATACAATAATGATGACGTCGTGAGTACAGGATCTCCTGGTTCATTGACAAATATCTTTTTACCGTCAACATATTTCCTGACATAATTAAGCATATTGCGGTAATTTGCTTTACCGCCGGTCAGATATTGAGTAAGAAATTCATTGTCTATAGAATCAACAGATGTCACCTGATTATTTGGATTGGTAACAGCCGTCGATATGACCGGTGTTCCATTTTCAGCCGCAGACACAAGAGCCTGACGTTGTTCATCGGTAATTCTCAGTCCCATACCGTTTACAAACACCATATCGTAATCTCCGGCATTTTCCAATTCTTCAACCGGAAGTTCATACAACTTCACAAAAGAATTATCATTAGCCTTTGAAATTTCACCAAGCGTAATAGCCTGATAGTTCACAAAAGCTATACGAGAAGATGACGCATAAACATTCCACATCAAAATGGTTACGCCTATCAATAAGGCGCAACCAATAGCAAAAAATATATATTTCTTTTTCATTCTTCTAATTACTTAAAGAATTCATCTATATTAAGAGACACGCCTATCGACCATGTACGGCCTGTGGTGGGCGCAGAATTCCAATAATATATCTTCGGTTTATAATTAAGTAAATTATCAATTGCGAAATTCACATCAATAACTCTCCAGACTCGTTGCTGCAATGTAAATTTCCACAACGAGTAGGCTCTGTCAGTTTCATAATCGCTTTCTGGATTTGACAGATACCTGCCGGATAATGACGCATAAAATTTATAGAAGCTGCACAATTGTTTATCATAATCTATTCTCCATGTAGCTGAATGAGGACGAGGCTGAGTAAATTGGGAATCAATTGAACGGCCGCCAACATGAAGATAATTATAACTTGCCGATAAACCGAGTCCTGAAATCGAACGATAACGGAGACCGACATCCAATCCGGCCACCTTTACGCCATCCTCATTACAATATATAGCTCCTTCTTCCCGAGAGTCATCTCCGGGAAAATCCATTGTGGTAATTCTGCTGTTGTAATAATTATAATAACCGGTAACACTACAACTATAGGAACCTCTCAAAAAGCTCGACCGAATTTGTCCGGTACGTTCAAGAGATACATTGAAATTATGGCTTCGCTCCGGTTTCAAATCAGGATTGCCATATATCATCTGGATTCCCGCCATATCAAAATTCATATACATTTCTTTCAATGTAGGAGCTCTGAATCCTCCGGAGTAAGAAGTTCGAATAGTCAATGGCTTCAGTTTGAACATCATTGCCAGTCGAGCCGTCACAGAATTGCTTTTTGATTCCGAGAAATAATCCTCGCGAGCGCTCGCTATGATATTTAACCATGATAATGGAGAATAGTCGAATTGCACGAATGCGTCAAAAGTATTTTGAGAATGTTGCTCACCGTCAGTAAATTGATAAGTCGTCAGATAATCATGCATATAATCGCCACCTATCGTCAATACATTTTTTCCGAAAATCCTTGAATATAATCCATGGAATATATGCTGCCGATTACTGTAATCATGATCATGAGTGCGGCGGTCATCCACATAACGGGCTTTATCATATTGATCATATCCATATGTCAATTCCAGATTGCGCTTGGAATCTATTTCCCACACCGATTTCAATCCTCCGGTATAATCATGATAATTGTCGGTGTAATTTGCCCTATTGCTCGTACGGTAGAAATATCCGCCCCTTCCGATAAACCGCAGATTATCATTAACCCTATAAATCAACCGTTCTTTGACATTTACGGTTTCTCCTCCATAAATGTCGTGTATTTTTGATTCCGTATCAAATGCGTCAGTTAAATGTATGGTTTCCACGGTCGAATATTGAACTGAAGTATTTGAATTCCATTTTTCTGAATTAAAATCCAGATTTCCGCCTGTACGCCATTCATTTCCCGCAGAACGATAACGGGAATTGACATTTACATGCCATGGTTCCTTACTTTCTTTTGTGATAAGGTTTACTACACCACCGACTGCATTAGCGCCATAAAGAGCAGATGACGCACCTTTTACAATTTCTACCTGGCCGACATTTCCAAGATTAAGACGATTATAATCTACGTTGTCCATTGTTTCCCCGGCCAATCGTTCGCCATCGACAAGAAAAAGGACAGCATTTCCACCAAAACCGCTCATGTTAAGAGAGGTTTCCTGACTCATTGCATAGCCGAATTCCAGTCCCGGAATCTCCTCGGTAAGAAGATCCTGAATATTTGTCGCATCAGTCTTTCTGATATCTTCCGCCGAAACAAGACGAATCACCACGGGAGCATCCTTTAAGGTCTTAGGAGTGCGTGTTGCAGTCACAACAACTTCGTTAAGAGTATTCGGATCAGGAGTTAATCTTATCAACTGTTCTTTATCCGAATTTGTGGATTTGAAAATATAAGTGTCAGTAACAAATCCTACATATGATACTTGAACCTTTATCGCTTTGCCATTTATCTGTGAAAACTCAAATTTTCCGTCAATATCGGTCACAGTGGCATTATTATCATTGATAATTCTGACTACCGCACCTGCCAACGGGCTTCCATTCTCATCCAGCACTTTACCGACATAAGAATCGGCAAGTGCTGTAAATGGGCAGACAAGTCCTAAAAGTAAAAGCGCAATTATAAGCCTCTGTGACATATATCCTTATTTTTTAGGAGCGGTAAACGAACAAATCATAGGCATAGGCATTGCTCCATATTGAAGATTGAATTCAACGGTAAGCTTTTCGTTTTCAAAAGTGCCTTGAGCCACACCGGAATATGCTTTACCATCGATATTTCCGCTAAAATTTGTAGGCGCGAGAGAATACTTTCCGTCTTCACCTGAAACTTTTACACCATCAATATTGATTGAAGGCACGTTCATCGGAGGATTCCCAAATTCAGAAATAACAATCTTAACCGTAGCGTCATCAATTACAGAAAGCGTAAAAGTCATATCCTCAAAAGTCGATTCCTGACCCATGACAGAACAGGTCATGTCCCCCTCATACACTCCGGCAACATTATTGGCAGCCGGCACTTCGGGAGTGTCTTTGTCATCATCCGAACAAGAGCTTAAAAAAGCAACAAATGCGAAACTGAGTACCATCGCAGAAAAAATAGTTCTAAATCTTTTCATAACTGTGAGATTAAATTGGTTATTTGATTATTTTGGTTTTAAATTTTCTTTTATTATTTATAATTAATCCTGATATAAGTATCAGAATCAACAACATGCCGGATAAGAACACATATAACTCGGATAACGGTCCCAAGAATGGAGAGTAGCATCTGCCTACGTGCAGCTCAAGCGCGAAATTCCATAGGGACATAGGCTGCTCACCGATGATTTCAGGCATTTCCGACAGCATATCATTACCTGAATTATAGTTGAAGACAACGGGAACCTTGGTATTGAAATCGTTGGAAAAGCCGCTGATAAAATTGCTCGGTGCAAATCCTCGGTGCCCGGTCGGAATATATGTCTCGCCGCTCATATAATCAACAATCCCGCCATCTGCGATATTCCACCGATACAGTCCGCTAAAAGACCCTACCAGCATTGTGTCCCGATTTTCCTTCATAAATACAGTCAATCCCATCGGACTTACAGGCGGTCGCTTGTCTGCCAAAAACGGCTCTGAATATCCGGAAAAATCTTTATTAACAGAGAAAAATCCTTCGGAAGTGCCAACAATCCAACAATCGGAATAATCATCAAAAATGATTCCTCTAAGTTTGTCATGCCACATATTATCGCTGTCAAGAGAACTTCCTGGAAGCGGTTGTGTCTTCACCATCACAAAAGGAATTAACAATGGAGGACGAAGACACATGCCGCTAAAAGCGATAAGCACGGTCAATAAAAGCGTGTAATACCCAATTTTGTTATGCCATTTCAAATTCCATTTCATGACAGCGGTTTTAGCCGCTGATTTCATTGTTCGCGACATCGAATGAGGCAATATGAACAATATTATTCCCGAAAGGCATAAAAATGAAATAATTACAGCAATTATATCAACCACAATACGGCCGGCAAGCCCAAACAATTCCCCACTATGCAACAGCCATATTGATTTAAACAATGGAACCTTTGAATCACGCACCCTGGAAGGCGGCAGATCCATACGCTCAAAAAGGAGATCTTCATGTTGACGATATATCGAGCTACGAGTCATGGCAACAATGCCGCAACTGTCTTTATCAAGAGCTAAATCGACCATTCGTTCAGTATTGCCGGGAAGACTAATCTTATACCAGTCATTACCATTCAATTTATATAAATCAAATTGAGCGGCACACCATATGGAGCCATCTTTTGTCTTAACAATACGACGAATATTTCGACCATCAACACCCGACGGCAATCCTGAATTAAAATCGACGGCCCGTAAAAATAAACTGTCGGTCAACCATATGCCTACAGAACCGTATGCCAGAATTTTATTATCGCCGATTTTTAATGATCCTTTAACTACACCGTTATTAAAATCGGTGATTTTATAGCTGCCAGGCAACCAGTCACGACTCACTTGACAATTGGATACACCGCTTCGATGGTTAAGAATAATTCCTGACACACAAAACAATAAAATAAATATTGTCATAATCAGGCCGCACCATTTATGAAAGCTTTTCCAATTTATTTTTCGAGTCTTTTTTTGCACCGTTATTATCATTAAATTTCGATGCAAAATTAGGCAGACCTCATCAAGAGCACAATACTCAAAAATTAGGTATTTATTCCATAAGATCTGTCGCTATATAAACCTATTTATCATTTTTTTTGAGTAGTGTGACAAACACAAAATAATAGTAGCCAAGCGGTATTCCCTTGACCTATCTATATCATCCAGAGATCAGGTGCAACGCTTCAAGAAAACGCTTTACCGTTGCCGTATTGCCGGTATATTTTCCTCTGTCTTCACTAAGTTTGCAAGTGTCACAATAAAAAGGCCATGACTCCGTAATTTTCACTGCCAGAAGCTTGATGACAATGTTCATTGGTTTAATTCCGGAAAAATCATTTGTGAAATGAGTCCCGATTCCGAATGATGGCTGACATTTCCCGTTGGCATACTTATGAATCTTTATTGCCTCATCGACATCAAGCCCGTTACTAAACACAATCTGTTTGGTCATCGGATCTATATTCAATGAACGGTATTTCGCAGCAATCATATCAAGTTCTTTATAATTGTCACCGCTATCCACACGCAGCCCTTTAAACATATTGGCATAATCCTCTGAAAAATTGAGACTGAATATCCGCCAGCCGTAAGTATCATACAAAAATGTTCCCAACGCTCCACGATAGGTCTGCGCCCATGTTTTCATTGCCAGATAATTCGCCATTTGTGGCCCATACATCCCGGCTATCGCACAAATCAGTTCATGAGCCATCGTGCCGATTGGAGTAAGGTCATACTTCATCGCGAAATAAATATTACTTGTCCCTACAAAATGCCCGGGACCTTTGATTTCATTCTGACATTCTTTCATTGCTCTTATCACAGTATCCTGAGCTTTGAAAGATGCCCTCCGCCGTGTACCAAAATCACTAAACACACATCCGGCGTCAATCAATCGTTTCGCTTTATTCCACGAAATATTATAATACGAATCACAGTCGATGAGCGATTCTTTATCAGTCATTATATAATAAAGTTCGGATATGATAGCAAGCACTTTCACTTCAAGTAATATAGTCTCACTCCAACTCCCTTCAAAATCAACATTCAGATGCCCTTCATCATCCTGGCTAACCGACACACGATTGCGGTCATATCTGAATCCTTTGAGAAAGCTATAAAACCAATCCGGAATGTACTTGCATCTGTGACGCATGAAATTTATCTCCTCGCCAGTTATGACAACATTTTCCAACAATTCAATCTGATGACGCAATTCGTCGGCAAATCCTGATGGATATACCGTATTATTACGGTCATTGAATTTGTATTTTACCTGTGTTCTCGGATAATTGTCAATTACCGCGCAGCACATCGTAAATTTATATAAATCGTCATCCGTGAAATGAGTGATTATCTGTCGCATGATATCCCAAATTTTTCAATTATTCGATTAAGCCTTTTCCCTCCATCCATTGATGGAGAAAACTCTCTGAGAAGATTAAATTTTATATCAGGAAATAACTCTATCGCGTCCAGAAGTGTATCTGCAACGCATATATTCCCGGCAATTCCGCATAAATCAATTTGCCCGATATTTTTATCTACAATTATTTCCGATATACATTCTAATGCTTTATGATTTTTAAATATTGAATATTCCTCAGTTTCCGGAGACTCTCCCTTATGAAAAAAAGATATATCTCCATCGTAAGCATATAAGGAGATCATCAAAGTTTGATCAACAGCCGCGCCTATAGAATCGTGGACACAGTGACGTGGCCATATACCTCCATATTGCACGAATGAACAATGATTGAACGGATGACGGTCGGCGGTAACTGCGATATTTGCGTATTTATATCCGCTTTCAAAAATATGATTTGCCAATCCGTCAATAGCCGATTTCGCTCCTGGAACAGGCAATATCCCGGAAATAAAATCAACTTGCGGATCCACGATTATCAAAAGGCGTTTCATATTTCTGAAATTAGAGTCATTGTAACAAAAATATAACATCCCGCAACTCGTTTAAGTTGAACCTATACAAACCAAAAATAGCATTAGGAATGATATCACATCCTAATGCTATTTTGGTTATAAAATTAGTTTTGTTTATTTCAGAAAATCTTGACGCATCGGAGAGAATGTGTCGATAAGCATTCCCTCTTCAAGACATATACAGCCGTGCGGGACATCAGGAGCCACATAATAACCGTCACCGGCTTTTAATTCCCGCTTTTTGTCACCAATAGTGAGCTCAAATCTCCCGCTTACCACATAAGTGACTTGAGAATGATAGTGTTCATGCATTGTGCCGACACTCCCTTTTTTAAACAGTACTTTAACCATCATCAACTGTCCGTCATAACCCATAATCTGCCGACAGACCCCATCTCCGACGGTTTCCCATTTCATCTCATTTTCAATTTGCCATACTCCGCTTTTTGTTTCCATTTTTACACGTATATTTATATTTAACAAAATTATCTTTTGTATGCTGCTACAGCAAACGCAAGTGACAATAATGAGCAGCATACAATTATTATCAATGTCGTCAACATGATATCTCCGATACCAACCAAAGGCGATACAATTCCTCCAAACAGAAATCCTGTCGCCCCGAAAATAGCAGATGCCGCTCCGATATATCCCCGCCCCTCGTCCATTGCCAATGTCGTGGATGCGGTAAATATGAATCCTAAAAACACAAGCATGATAAATGTCAGAAGTTCATATGACGCAAATAAATCAAAAGCGAAATATGATACGAACTGCAATATTGAAATCACGGAAATACCTGTTGTTCCAAACATCGCAGCATTAGACATTTTCTTGAATTTTAACGACAATGCCGAACCAATACCGATTCCAAACGCATTAATTCCGAAAATCACGGCAAAAAACAATTCTGAAAATCCGAAATATTCCTGGATTATAAATGATGCTGACGAGATATACGCAAATAATACCCCATTGGAAAATCCAAACAAAAGGACATATACCTTATAATATGGGAGTTTTAACAATTGGGGAAATGAACCCATAAGACTCAATATCGAACCTTTATGACGTTTCTCTTTCTCCAGAGACTCGTTGAAGATAACACACATAAACAAAAGCACGATCCCTATGCAAAATAATATCCAGAAAATTCCCTGCCATCCTACAGCCTCGGCCACAAGACCGCCAACAACTGGAGCCGTAACCGGCGCTATGCCATTAACCGCGCCTATAATCGCAAGAGTTTTAGCCAATTCCCGTCCCGAATAGCAGTCAGTTGAAATCGACCGTGACAATACTATCCCGCCGGCACCGCCAAGACCTTGCAGGAAACGACATGCATTAAAGAATTCAATAGACGGAGAATAAATACTTACTATGGTTGAAACCGCAAACAAAGTCATGGCAGAAATCAATACACCGCGTCGCCCATACTTGTCGCTAAGCGGTCCAAAGAAAATCTGTCCGACGGCTAACCCAAGCATGCTCGTAGCCAATCCCATCTGGACAAGAGAAGGTGTAGTATCAAAAATAGCAGCCATTGATGGCAGCGTCGGCAGATACATATCGGTCACAAATGGCCCGAAAGCCGACAACATACCTAAAAATACAATCAGGAAAACATAATATCGTTTTCCAAGCCTCATTGTTGCGTCCATAGTGTCTTTTTTCTTCAAAATCTCTGCAAAGATACCAATAATCATGTTCTTATCATAAAATACCTCAATAATGGCACTCTAAACATGACTATACCCTTCTATGCTTCGGAACGATTTTTTCGTGAAGATATTGGAACACAATAAAAAGAACCGGTACGATAAAGAGCAATGCGAGCGTCCCGAACAACAATCCGCCAACCGTTCCCACTCCAACTGAAATATTACCGTTAGCGCCAACTCCGGAAGCAAACATCAGCGGCAACATTCCAAACACCATTGTCGCCGATGTCATTATAATAGGACGAAAACGTGCCTTTGCCGCAGAGATGGCGGCAGCTGGAAGCGACATTCCCTCTTTACGTCTTGATGTGGCATATTCAGTCAGAAGAATCGCAGTTTTGGCAAGCAGCCCAATAAGCATAATCAACCCGATTTGCATATATATGTTATTTTCAATCCCCCACAAACGAGCAAATAAAAATGCTCCGACAAGGCCGAAAGGGACAGCCGCAATTACAGCCAAGGGGATTGTAATACTCTCATAAAGAGCACACAATATTAAATATATAAATGCAAGACATATACTGAATACTATTACCGTCTTATTTCCCGTAGAAGATTCTTCTCTTGACATACGGCCAAATTCATATCCGAATCCGGATGGCAGATATTTTGAAGCGACATCCTTTATGGCATTGATTGCATCTCCCGAACTATAGCCTTCTCCATGTTCTCCAAAAACTGAAATAGACGGAAAAAGATTAAATCGCGACAAACTTTCGGAACCGTATACCTTGTTCAGTTTAATAAAATTGTCAATAGAAACCATCTCTCCGGAAGAAGTCCTAACATACATTCTTTTCAATGATTCAGTATCAAGCCGGCTTTCAGGAGATGCTTGGACCATAACTCGATACAATTTTGTAAACAAGTTAAGATTAGACGAATAACTGCCTCCGACATATCCCGATAAAATCGATAGCACTTCCGATGGAGAAACATTGCTACGAAGACATCTGGCGGCATCAACCTCCACCATATACTGTGGATATTTCGTGTCAAAGGTAGTATATGCCCTGGATATTTCAGGACGCGCGTTTAATGAATCTATAAATTCACGTGTCACCTTTAGCAACTCATCGATAGTCGCTCCGGAACGGTCTTGAACATATAACTCAAAACCGCTGCCGGTACCATACCCTGAGATCATTGGCGACTGCGAGGCTCTCATCTGAGCTGACGCTATTCCGGAAGTTCTCTTATAAATCTCTTTTATCACCGTGTTTATATCTTGTCCTGAATTCTTCCGCTCACTCCAGTCTTTAAGTCGAATATTAAACGATCCCGCTGATGCCGATTGTTCATGGCGAGCATTTTTTCCGGTAACTCGAGAATATATGTTTATTTCAGGTATATCTCTAATCGCATTCTCTATCTTATCCATCACTTCATCTGTTTCAGCAAGATTAGAACCGGGAGCGACCTGAACATTGAGACTTATTGTCCCCATGTCTTCTTGCGGAACAAGACCGTTTTTTGATGTTGACACAAACCACCACAAAGCTCCGACCGACAATAAAACCAGAATAATCACCAACCATCTGTTTTTAACCAGAAACATTACTCCCTGACGGTATTGACTTGTAATCGCGTTAAATGATTTATCAAACGCATAATGGAATCTTTCGGCATATCCCATTGAATCAGCCGAGACATTTCCTGGACGCATCATCAACGCGCAGAGAGCCGGACAGAGCGTCATTGCGTTTATCAACGATATCCCTACCGCAACTGCCATAGTAAGACCGAACTGTTTATAAAATGTTCCGGCGGTTCCGCCCATGAAACAAACCGGAATAAATACCGCCATAAAAACAACAGTAGTCGTTATTAAAGCCGCCGACAGCCCGCCCATAGCTGACACGGTGGCTTTATACGGATCTGCCTCGCTGCAGTCAAACTTAGCCTGTACCGCCTCCACCACCACGACCGAATCATCCACCACTGTTCCTATCACAAGCACTATGGCAAACAAAGTAAGCATATTTAGCGTAAACCCTGCCACATATATGAATGCGAATGTGCCTATCAAGGAAACCATAATCGACAATGCCGGAATTAAAGTAGCTTTCACATTATGTAAAAATGCATACACCACAAGCACAACAAGAATAAGAGCAATAATCAGAGTCTCGATAACTTTATAAATTGATGCGTCCAGAAAATCCTTTGTACTTGAAATATCGGTCAGCACCATGCCAGAAGGAAGCCGGCTACGCATCTCGTCGATTGTTTTATCGATTTCAATAATTACTTCATTGGCGTTTGAGCCAGCCGTCTGGGCGATCATTGCATTTGCGCCAGGATGTCCGCTTGTCTGACTCAACATCGCATAATTTACGGCTCCGAGTTCTATTTTAGCGATATCTTTAAGCCTTAGAAGATTGCCGTCTGGCAGTGCTCTCACTATTAAATTTTCATATTCGCTTACTCTCTCATATCGTCCTCTGTATTTCAACACATATTGAAATGTATTTTCCGATTCAGCCCCAAGCGTGCCTGTCGGTGATTCAATATTCTGAGCCGCAAGAACTTTATCGATATCCGACGGAACAAGCCCATATTGCGACATCTTGGACGGATCAAGCCATATGCGCATCGCATAATCGGCGCTGAATATATTTACTTCTCCGACTCCCGATATGCGGGAAATCTGCGGTTCAATATTTATTTTCATGTAATTAGCAAGGAAATTAGCGTCATAAGTGTCATTAGGACTATATAACGTAATGGATTTCAATGTGCTGTTTTGTCGTTTTCTCACCGTCACTCCGCTTTTAGTCACTTCCGCAGGCAATAAACCTTGAGCCGAAGCTACGCGGTTTTGTACGTTGACAACTGCCATATCTGCATCTGTGCCCTGCTTGAAATAAATTGTAATTGATGCCGTTCCGGTATTTGTCGCCGTCGAAGTCATGTACATCATGTCCTCAACTCCGTTTAACGACTCCTCCAAAGGGACAATTACACTTTTGAGCACTGTCTCCGCGTTTGCTCCCGTATATGTAGCCGACACCCTGACTGTCGGAGGAGCGATGTTTGGAAATTGCTCAATTGGCAACTGCACAAGCCCGAGTATGCCGAGAATAACAATAAGCACTGATATTACACCGGCCAAAATAGGGCGGTCAATAAATGTTTTTACAGACATTGGATTAATTTTTTGTCACAAAATTAATCCGTTAAACTTTATCTTTTTTTATCAGTCTACTATATTGTGGTCAACGACATAACAATAATGGCAAACAACAAATGCCGGCTTATATTCTTAATAATAAAATGATTACCTTTGCAACAACTCCATATCGAAACGCAAAAACAATCGTTCGGCATTTTACGATGAAGAATCTAACACTATATATAGACCTCGCATTCTGTGTCATTTTGCTTCCGGTGATGATAACGATTTTTCCGATTGAACGCTGGTTTTATCATTTCCAATGGTATGTGATATCAATAGGAATATGGCTTTACTCTCTATACTTCATAAATCGGTTCATAACAGTTCCATACTTATTCAGGGACAAATACCGTGTTATTGCAGGAATATCTGTGATTGTCGTTTCTTTGGCAATCACTTATTTATTTTCAAATGTATCGCTCTACACTCCAAAGCCCAATGTTCATGACATTGGCATCAACCGTATCTTGCCATCCGTTCTGCAATACCAGCAGGCAGTATGGTCTTTATTCATGATTGTGGAAACTTTCAGCTTCGCCGTAGGATTGCTGATACAAACCGACATACAGCGGTCTCGACGGCTTGAGGTGGAGACCGAAAGAGACAAAGCGGAGATAAGCTTATACAAAGCCCAGATAAAGCCCCACTTTATGTTCAACACCCTCAATTCTTTATATGGCCTATTTATTACAAAAAATGAAAACGCTCTTCCATCATTGGAAAAATTCATTTCAATGATGCGATATGTTCATATGACATCAATGCGTGACAAAATATCCATATCCGATGAAGCTGACTATATAAGACAATATGTTGAGCTGCAATCATTACGGCTTAATGAAATGACTGTTGTCTCGCTTACAATTGACATAGGAAACAAACAACTTACAATTGCCCCGATGCTGCTTGTAACATTTGTTGAAAATTGTTTCAAATATGGAGTGTCGTCAATAGAGCCCGCATCAATAAAAATAACACTGACAGTAACCGACAATAAACTGATGTTTTCAACTCATAACCGTATCTTCCCTACGAAAAGGATAAGCGAACATATTGGCATAAGGAATTGCACGAAACGCCTCAAACTATTGTACCCTGATAGATATGAACTAAAAATTCATAACGACGGAGAAAATTACGACATAAGCCTTCTTATAATTTTATGAATATGATAAAATGCGTCGCAATAGATGATGAACCAATTGCCTTGAGCATTATAAGAGAATATTGCTCAAGATATGGAAATATCGACCTTAAATGTTTCTCCTCTCCGCTTGCGGGGATAGAATGTGTCAATTCCACTCATCCGGACATTGTATTCCTTGACATTGAAATGAATTCCCATAATGGACTGGAACTTGCTCGCCAGCTTCCTAAAAAGACTTGCCTTGTTTTTACAACCGCATATTCACAATATGCTCTCGAAGGATTCAATGTGGACGCAATAGATTTCTTACATAAACCGATATTCTATCCGCGATTTGAAAAAGCTGTCGCCAAAGCTCTCTCATGGATTAACCGCAAGCCGGATATCAATTCCATCCGAAATACAATAACGTTAAAAGTAGAACATAAAAATGTAGTGGTCGACATCGACGACATTATATTTATTGAAGCAATGGACAATTATGTGAAAATCTTTCGCAAAAAATTACCGATGCTGCTGACTCTGATGACAATGAAAGAGATGGAGGCAACGTTACCGAAAGAAAACTTTATACGAGTACATCGCTCATTCATTGTTTCATTAAACGCCATTGATCGCTTTTCCAACCGTAAAATATATTTTCATGAAATCGCACGGACTATTCCTGTCGGAAGAAAATACAACTGCTCATTCAATAATTTATATAATATTTTCCAATCAAAAATTTCTACAACACAATGAAAAGGACTTTAACACTGATGTTTGCGGCAATCGTAGCCGCTGTTTCGGTTTGCTCTTATGCCGGAACAAAAATCAATCCGTCGGAACTGCCGGCATCGGCACAGACATTTATCAGTAAATATTTCTCGGACGAGGAAATAAAGAAAGCGGAAAAAGAAAAAGGCCGACGCGGAATGGAATACGAAGTAGAGTTCCTGAGCGGGGCCGAAATTGATTTTACTGAAACCGGAGAATGGAAAGAAATAAAAGCGGCACGTGGCAACAGCATTCCGAATCAAATTATTCCTCCTGCAATAACAAAATATGTAGCAGCTAATTTTGAAGGCCTGAGTATTGTGGAAATTTCACATAAACGCGGGGGATATGAAGTAAAACTCTCCAACGAAACAGAACTTAAATTAACCGAAGACGCTAAACAGATGCCCGAGCGTCCACAAAAAGGAAATCGCGGTAATCGACGGCCGAAGTGACTCCCGTACCTCATACCACGCAAATCAGAGTCGGGAGACAATAATCCTGAAAAAACTGAACAACATTCTGTATACTGAATTCACACATACAGAATGTTGTCTTTTCGACAGGACACGGTGTTTTGCTGCCCTGCCGCATATTTCACATTTATTTCATTGTTAAATGAAAACGGTATTTTATAACTTTGTAGGAAAATAACCGATATCACATTTATGCAAACAGAATCAGTATCCTTGCCTTCCAAACCAAGATTTGAAATACTTGACGGCTTGCGCGGTATTGCTGCGATGATAGTAGTGGCTTTTCACCTGTTTGAAACTTATTCATCAGGCCCGAAAACTCAGATATTAAATCATGGATATCTTGCCGTTGATTTCTTTTTTGTTCTATCCGGATTTGTTATAGGGTACGCCTATGATGACCGTTGGAATCGAATGACTGTTTGGGGATTTTTCAAACGCAGGTTGATCCGACTACAGCCTATGGTGATTCTCGGCACATTAATCGGAGCGTTCTGGTTCTATTTTAGTGCTGCCCCGGGTTTTGAACTCGTCATGCGGACTCCTTGGTGGAAACTGCTTCTTATTATGGTGTTGGGATGCATTATGTTTCCTACTCCTCCGTCGATGGATATCCGTGGATGGAAAGAAATCAATTCGCTCAATGGCGCCCAATGGTCATTATTATGGGAGTATGTGGCAAATATCATGTATGCGTTATTTGTCAGAAGATTCAACAATATCATACTTGCGGTAATGGTCTTTCTCTCAGCGTTTCTCACAATCGACCTTTCCTTGAATCTTGACATATTCGGACTTCTCGCAGTACGCGAGTATGCGAAATATACTGTTATCGGAGGTTTCGGACTGACTCCTGACCAAATCTATATCGGCACCTGCCGGTTGCTTTATCCATTTTTCGGGGGCCTATTGCACTATCGCATTGGAAAATGTCGCATAAACATAAAACATGGCGGAATGTTCTGGTGCTCGTTGGCGGTAATCATAACCTTGGTTGTCCCTCATATCGGAGGGGAAAGCAATGGATGGCTCAACGGGCTCTATTGTGCGGCGATAATCCTGTTTGTATATCCGGCAATTGTGGCTGCAGGAGCAGGAAGCCAACTCCGAGGCAAAAAAACTACGGCAATATGCAAGTTTCTCGGGTTGATTTCTTATCCCCTCTATATAGCCCATTAGCCAATGTATGCAAAAGAAGGGAAAACAAAAGTGAGAAAAATCCATATAAATACTGATTATTAGCTATTTACATAAAACAAGTAGTTTCTGATGCATTTCTTGAAAATCCCTATTATTCTTCATTTTTGTTACTTGAAACGATACTCATTTGCGGATTATTTCGTATCTTTGCAAGTGAATATAAAACGCTGAAGAACAATGGGAAGAAAAAGGAAATCACTGGTGGAGAAATCCCCGTTCAAG
>CAYWOC010000006.1:0-82431 GCA_964459845.1 uncultured Muribaculaceae bacterium
AGATAACACTATTCTCCGACATCTTCCCCGCCCACCGGGAAAATCCGCTGACCCCATAAAACGACTTTGATGTGCAAAAATAGTGCAAATCTAACACAGAATATGTCAAATTCATTTGAGCATTTCTGCTGAGATGCAGCCTATCTTCTGCAAAGATAGCTATATTTATCATTATTTCAGCTTTTTTTCGGAAAATATTTTCACAGCACTATCAGACAGCCTCACTACGCTCAAAAAATACACCAATGATTATCAGCACAATACGTCCCTTGGCAATGTCCGCAAATAATTATATCAAAAAAATGCACCGGCGTGCCGGTGCATTCACTGTCTCTCACAACTTTCTTATTATTTTGCCTGAATCGGTCATCTTGAATTTCTTCACGGCAATATATTTGCGTGGAATGGCATAGGGCGGCAATGTCTTCTTGAGCTTTTCGACCAAATCGAGTCGAACATCGCCCACCTTCTTTACGCCTTCAGGCAGACTACCATATTCAAGCGCAAGCACCAGCTCCTCGCCCCACTTCTCCGATGGCTGCGAGGTGACAAAGAAATGCGCACGAGGCAGCAACCGCACAATCTCACGCTCGATCTCCTCGGGGAACACTTTCAGCCCTCCAGTGTTTATGACATTGTCGTAGCGTCCTCGCCAATAGAAATTGTGTTCATCCACCAGCTCCACCATGTCGTTGGTCACTATCCTATTCTCCATAAATCGTGGAGCATTTATCACAAGGCATCCTCTTTCATCAACTGAAAATGAAAAGTCGCCGATGGCAGTATATGGCAATCGGCTTCGGCTGACAGGCGACAAAGCCACATGGCTGCAAGTTTCAGTCATTCCATAAGTCTTATAGGCATTCACACCCTTGTCAGCAAGCCAATACTCAATGCGTTCCGAAAGTTTTCCGCCACCAATAATCAAAGCATCAACCAAATCAAACTTCTCAGGATGATTTATCAAATACCCAAGCTGTGAAGGTACTACAGCCAACAGCGACACGCGTTCACTTCCGTCGTACAGTCCCAACGGTTCATTACTCGGCTTCTCTTCCGCCAGTCTTGCCCCAGCCTCGATGGCTCTGACTATCATCATTTTCCCGGCAATATAGTCGGGCGACAGGCAAAGATACAGCAGCGACACATCGCTTATCTTAAAGAACTCATTAGTGAGCCTTGCCGATGCTCGCATATCCGATTTCGGCAGATGTATCTCCTTAGGCGCGCCGGTGGAACCCGATGTGTGAGCCACCACATATTCAGCATCGTTAAGATATTCCTCAACAAAACCTGCAACTTTCTCCGACGCACACCCTCGAACATCATCCAATGTGCGGCACAACTTGCCATTAAGCGTAAATTCCATTCTCCGATACTATATATTTATCCAATCAAGTGATGGTATATCCCACCGTTTTTCAGGATTATACCACAGATAATCTTCATGCTGCTCAAGAGGCGATGCAATATTGTTGCTATACAAAGCCCCAGTGCCAAGTCCTTGCGGTATCCTCACCTGCAAGGTGGCAACCCACTGAGCAAGAGCGTTAAGCCCTATGTTCGATTCCAGAGCCGATGTTATCCATCCACCAATATTGAATTGGGCAGCCATCTTCAGCCATTCGGTCGAACCGCTGAAGCCACCCATAAGCGAAGGCTTTAGGATTATATAATGCGGACGTATATTCTTCAACAGCTCCATCATCACCATAGGATTGGTTATGCCTATAAGTTCCTCATCGAGAGCCACAGCTATAGGCGACGAAGCACACACTTTCGCCATCTCCTCCCATTGCCCTGCCATTATGGGCTGCTCTATGGAATGGATGGAATATTTTGCCAACTCATCAAGCCGAGCCATAACATTGCTGGGGGAAAATCCTCCATTTGCATCCACCCGTATGGTCAATTCATCGGCAGAATAGCGGCAGCGTATGTGCTTTATCATATCAATCTCCTGCTGAAAATCAATAGCGCCAATCTTCAGCTTTATGGTTCTGAAACCTGCTGCAATCTTCTCGTCGATGCGAGCAATCATTTCGTCCTTAGAACCCATCCACACAAGTCCATTGATGGGAATGCTCGATTTTCCTTTGTAGAAATCGCCATCGAAGCACACCCTTCGGCAACCATTTGAGAAATCGAGGATAGCCGTTTCAAACCCGAACAGGATTGAAGAATAAGCCGACAAATCTGTCTCCCTGCCCTCTGCCACATTAGCGCACAATTCCCGCAACTTGCTCTCGTAAGTCTCATCATCCTCGGCCGACAAACCTTTGAACAACGCACACTCACCGATTCCATACTGCTCGGGATTACTCTCATCCCATAGTTTCAGGAAATATGTGTCCTTTTTATGCAGGACTCCTCGGGAGGTGCCTCCCGGCTGAATGAAATCAAGGGTATATCTTGCAAAAGCAGCTCTCATCACCCTGGGAATTTAGGGAATTGCTCAAAATTAGGATCACGCTTCTCCAAAAAAGCATTCTTGCCCTCTTGAGCCTCTTCCATTAGATAATACATCAATGTAGCATCACCGGCAAACTCCATAAGTCCACGCTCACCATCAAGTTCGGCATTAAGCGCACGCTTAATCATACGTATGGCCATAGGGCTGCGTTGAAGGATAGTCTCACACCATTCCACAGTTTCGTCCTCAAGGCGTTCAAATGGGACAACCTTATTCACAAGCCCCATTTCCTCAGCCTCTTTAGCCGTATATTGGCGACACAAGAACCATATTTCACGCACCTTTTTCTGTCCTACGCAACGAGCCATATAAGAAGACCCGAAACCAGCATCAAAACTGCCCACTTTCGGGCCAGTTTGACCGAACCTTGCATTTTCTGAAGCAATCGAAAGGTCGCACACCGTATTAAGCACATTACCGCCACCTATAGAATAGCCGTTCACCATAGCAATAACAGGCTTAGGAATTGAGCGTATTGCCTTTTGCAGGTCAAGCACATTGAGGCGAGGTGTTCCGTCGGTATCCTTATATCCACCAAAAGTCTTATAATTCTGGTCGCCGCCCGAGCAGAAAGCCTTGTCACCAGCTCCGGTAAGTATCACCACGCCTATATCCTGACGCTCACGGCATATCATCATGGCATCAAGCATCTCGCTGTTGGTCAATGGGCGAAACGCATTATACACTTTCGGACGATTGATAGTTATCTTTGCAATACCTTTGTACTGTTCAAACAAAATATCTGTGTATTCCTTTATCGGAGTCCACACTCGCTTATTATCCATATCCTATAAATTTTAGTGAGCCGACTCATCATCGGCTCACATTATTAAATTAATATTTTATAAACACGCTTATTTCAAGCTATTGATAACCTTTTTAATATCATCGGCAAGGCTCTCGGCCTTTTCCATTGTAGAAGCTTCAGAATAGATGCGAATGATAGGCTCTGTATTGCTCTTGCGCAAATGCACCCAGCAATCCTTGAAATCAATCTTCACACCATCAATATCTGTAATTTTCTCGCTTGCATAATGCTCCTTGACGGCTTTAAGGATGGCATCAACATCTATATCGGGAGTAAGCTCAATCTTATTCTTGGCTATGCTGTATTGAGGGTATGTTTTCTTCAGTTCGCTCACTTTCTTTCCTGATTTTGCGAGCAGCGTCAAGAACAATGCCACACCAACGAGAGCGTCACGTCCATAGTGAGCCTCTGGATAAATCACCCCACCATTGCCTTCACCACCGATAACCGCATTTGTGTGCTTCATCTCGGTAACGACATTCACCTCTCCTACTGCGGCAGCCGTGTATGAGCAGCCATGAGCTTCAGTCACATCACGAAGCGCGCGTGATGAAGAAAGGTTGGACACGGTTGAACCCGGAGTTTGAGACAGCACATAGTCGGCAATCGACACAAGAGTGTATTCCTCTACGAAAAATTCGCCATTCTCCATAATTATAGCCAAGCGATCGACATCAGGATCTACGACAAAACCCACATCAGCCTTGCCTTGCTTCATAAGGCCAGCAATGTCAGTAAGGTTTTGAGGTATGGGTTCCGGAGTGTGACCGAATTTGCCTGTAGGATCGCAATAAAGCTCTATCACATTCTTGACACCAAGCTTCTTGAGCAATTCAGGGATAACCACTCCACCTATTGAATTTACAGCATCTACTGCAACTGTGAAATTAGCCTTCTTGATTGCCTCAACATCCACAAGTTTCAAATTCAAAACCATATCGATGTGACGGCGCATATATGTGTCGTTCACATATTCCTTCCCGAGATTATCGACTTCAGCGTAATCGAAAGCTTCACTTTCAGCTATCGCAAGCACTTCTTTTCCTTGAGCATCGTTAAGGAATTCACCGTCTTCGTTAAGAAGTTTCAGCGCATTCCATTGTTTTGGATTATGAGAAGCTGTGATGATTATACCGCCACACGCATTCTCTTTAACTACTGCGATTTCTGTTGTCGGAGTGGTTGCCATACCGATATTCACTACATCAAAGCCCATGCCACGAAGTGTACCAACAACAACTTCATTTACCATAGGACCAGACAGACGCGCATCACGACCAACCACGATTACATTTGAAGTTTTCTTTGTAGTTCGACGAATGAAAGTAGCATAAGCCGACACAAACTTCACGATATCAAGAGGAGTCAAGCCATTGCCAGCAGCTCCACCTATAGTACCGCGAATACCAGAAATAGATTTAATAAGTGACATAATTAATAGTACTTAGTTGTTTTAGATTATATAATTGTTGTACATCTCTCGTTTTTTAGTTCAATGCGCTTTTATAGTAACGCACATTGAAGTGATATGGTATCACACTGGATATATTAGATGAAAATCCATATTGTGACTTAACCACCAAATTCACCTCCGACCCTACACCGAGAAACGCCAAAGGCATCTGTAAGCCATACCCATATTCCGAGCTCGACGACACATTGTAGTTGCCGTAAATAAAATATGTGGGATTTCCCATATCATCGGCGTTACCGCCCATAGAATAACTGCCCTCTACCCACTCAAATATGCTGAAATACTTGAAGCGGAAATATATGCGGTCGCCAGTCTTAGGACGCTCGTCCTTGCTGACAGCTTTTATCACTTGCATATACACATTGCCATCTTCGTCGAGACGGTAATATGGAGCGTCGGCACCCATCTCAAACACAGTATCAGCAGGAATTTCGTTAATCACACGATGCTGTGCAAGGAATTCATTAGTTGCCTTACGCTCATCTCTGAGCAATTCGGCATAGCTCGTACCCGAGCTGCACGATGCTATCCCCATAGCCAGCATCAATCCCACCACATATAAAGCAAATTTCTTTTTCATCTTATTTTATCTATATTATTTTCTTAATTATTTATTCTTTTTGCTTTTACTTCAGCTTCAACTTTATTGAACACTTTTACGGCATCTTGAATGGACCCGTTCACCGAGCCACCGGCTGCGTTGGCATGACCGCCACCATTGAAGTATTTCGTACAAATACCATTCACAGGGAAATCGCCACGCGAACGAGCCGACACATATACCTTTCCGTTATCGCCCTCTATCAGGAATATTGTCCACACAACTTCAGGTATCTGGAGCGGTATATTAGCCAATCCCGATGCATCGTCGCTGTTGCAGCCATAGCGTTCAAAGTCCTCTTGACTTACCGTCATCAAAGCCCCTTTTGACTCAGGGAAAACAGAGATATTGTTTTGAAGTATATGCCCCATCAATCTCAATCTCTGGAAAGAGCTTGTATTCATAGCCAGTTGATACACTTTATCCTTATCAACGCCTTTTTCCAAAAGTTCGGCAGCCACACGGAATGTATTAGGGTCGCTCGACGCATATGCGAAATTGCCCGTATCCGTCATTAGCCCTGTATAAAAACATTCAGCGGCAGCACTGCTTATCTTATTGGCCAAACCAATTTCGAGTAATGACCTATACGCCAATTCACAAGCAGAAGACATATCGCTATAAGATATCGTCAAGTCGCAGAATCTTTCAGGATTCAAGTGATGGTCAATCATAACTTTTTCAGCTTTCGCAGCCTTTACTACGGGACCGAAAACTCCTATGCGGCTCAACGTGTTAAAATCAAGGCATATTATGCAGTCTGCTTCATCCACTACCTTTTGTGCCTCTTCCGTATGCTTTGGATACTCAATCGCATCATCCACACCCGGCAAAAAGCGAAGCGACTCGCGTATCACATCCGGCACTATAACTTGTGCATTCTTGCCCAAGGCTCGAAGGACGTGCATCATACCGACAGAAGAGCCTATAGCATCACCATCGGGCGACACATGGCACGTTATCACAAAATTCTGATGCCGTGATATACATGCTTTCAAGTCGGAAACTTCCCGTTTTGACAGCATCTGTTCGATATTCACAGACTCTTTTCTGTTTTTTGCAGCAGCACACTCTGCAGAGCCAAGCACAGAAAAGCACAGCACCAATAGGAAAATACATATAGCGGGCTTAACTCTCCTCATAATTCTATGCTTCTTTATCATTATTATCATCTATTTTATTGGCATTCTTGACTGTCTCCACTATCTTGTGGAAAGTGGCTACCGCCTCGTCGAGCGTACCCATAAACTCCCCACCAGCGGCATTTTTGTGTCCGCCACCGTTGAAATACTGTTCACAAATCGTATTGACGGAGAAATCCCCTTGCGAGCGAGACGACACCTTGACATATTCAGGATCTTCGCGCATAAATATTGACCACTGCACATCTGGTATCTGTAGAGGCATATTCACAAGGCTCTCTGTATCACCTTTTTTATAATTAAAGCGTTCCAATTCCATCTTGTTTAAAGTGATAAGTGCCGCACGCGCCTCTGGATACACCTCAAGTTTTTCCGACAGAGCGTACCCAATCAGTCGTAAACGGTCGGCAGAACTTGTATTCATTGCCAAATTATAAATACGGTCTTTGTTGATTCCACGAGCCAGCAATTCTGCAACGATGCAATATAAATCGGGACGACTGGAATTATATGAGAAATTGCCTGTATCGGTTATCATTCCCGTATAAATGCACTCAGCCGATTTCCTGTTTATCTGCTTCAGAAAGCCAATACCCATCAAAGCCCTGAACACCAATTCGCATGTAGATGACATTTCGCTATATGAAATGGTCAAGTCGCAGAACTTTTCAGGTTCAAGATGATGGTCAATCATTATTTTTTTTGCTTTCGCCCCACTAATCGTAGGCGCAAGTTTATCGATGCGACTCAGCGCATTGAAGTCAAGGCATATTATAAGATTAGCCCTATCCACAATGTTTTTCACGACATCTTCTTGCTTGGTAAAGACAATCACATCTTTTGCTCCGGGAAGAAACATCAGCGAGCGAGGAATCATATCAGGCACAACCACATGCACCGTCTTGCCTACAGTTTCAAGTGCGTGCATCAATCCAAGAGATGACCCTACGGCATCGCCATCGGGCGACAAATGGCACGTTATCACGATATTGTTATATCGAGTGATATAGTCCCTCAACTGCAAAAGCTCCTCATTTGATAAAACTTGTCCTATCTTCATAAATCTCTGAATCGCATTATTAAGCAAAATTACAACAAATTTACGAAACAGAAAAATGAATTATGCCCATTATGACCTATCACACCTATTATTAGGGGTTATATAGGTCATGACAATAGAAATTTAATATTTCTTGAACTTTTTTATAAGCCTCGACAGCCGGACTTTCTGGATTGAAAGCGATTGCATTGCAGTAGCTCCCCATTGCGTGTTTCCAGTCGTTCTTGCGGCAATAGGCATTACCAAGGAGATAATGCGCCTCATCGTCTTCTTGGTTCTCTTGTAGATGCGTCTGCAAAATCTCTATCGCCTCATCCACCCTATCAGTGTCGAGCATCAATCTTACATAATCTATTTCCGACATCGTTTCTAAACCTTTTTTAATATTCACAAGCCTTAAATCTTAATTTTTGCTAACTATGGGTTATTTTCTTGCACATCTGTTTGCTCAATCCACATCAAGGCTATATCTTTGTGTCAGTTTTTCATGGTATTAGATTTAAGGTAAAAAAATATTTGTCGTGATGACAAGTATTTTTTTTATGTATATAAGCCATCGAAATTATTCAAGGCGTATCGACATTCTATCCATAGCGAAATATGCTGGAGTATTCATACCCCATTGGCCGCTATCACTCGATTCCATACGGAAAAACACAGATTTCACTTTTCCAAGAGCTTCAAGATTGAAATATGTCCACTCGTTTATTGGATGGCTTGCGTCATCTGTATAATCTGCCAAAAACAGCTCTTGAGGGCCAATCACCTTTCCTTCTTCATTAATGCCGTATGCCAATAATTTCAGATAGTCGCCCTTTACAAACTTTTTGCTGTAGGCTGTACCATTCACCATAGCATAATAAGCATAAGTTGTGTTGCTCACAAAAACAGAAATCGGAGAAAACAGCCTGTCGTCGGAAGTCTTGATTAAAACCGATGGAGTTTCTCCAGCTACAGCATTTTCAATATTCTCACTGGAATTCCAATATGCCACAAGATAAGGCGTAGCCTCACCCGACAATCCGCCACCATTAATCACCGAAAACTGATGTTCAAGCCAATTGCCAGTACTGTAATCGTTCACGTCATTGCTTCGTGAAGCCACAAATCCAGTCCAGCTCTTCCAAGCCATGTTCACATAATGCGAAAATTCCACACCTTGAGAAACGATCTTGGCACTCTCATCATATGCGCCAGACCACACCCCAGAATCATCATAAGCAATCTCCGTATGGTTCAATAAAACAGTAACATTGTTCGTTTCATCGGGGTTGTTATCACACGATGAAGCCACAATCACAAACAATGCAGCAACAAACAATAAAATTTTCTTCATTTTCAACTTCATTACCAAAATATCTAATACTTAACATTATCACAAAAGATTCAGCCTATTCATTCAATAAGCCTATATGCTCCGCTTTCACATTTTTATCATCAAGGAACACCGAAACCATTCCTTGGAATTTGTCCACATTCTCTGTGGTCAGGAAACGGCATGTTCCACCCACAGTGCATTTTTGTGCCATCTCGGCGTGGCGATGAAGATAATCATCCAAGCTGGATGCAATGATTGCTCCTTGTTCCACAACGTTCACTCCATCAGGCATATACTTGCGTATTTTATTGAACAACAACGGATAATGAGTGCAACCCAATATCACAGTATCAATGTCGTGGTTCATTGCAAACAGCAGATTTATATCTTTCTTGACAAAGAAATCCGCTCCGTCACCATCTGCCTCACGATTTTCCACAAGCGGCACCCACATCGGGCATCCATGACCATATGTGCTAAAACCGGGATACATCTTCGCTATCTCCATATTGTACGACTCGCTCTGCACTGTTCCTGGAGTTCCAAGAATGCCAATATTTCCATTGCGAGTGAGTTCTCCTATTTTCTCCACTGTGGGGCGAATCACGCCAAGCACCCTCCGCGCAGGGTCAATCTTCGGCAAGTCATTCTGCTGAATAGTGCGCAAAGCTTTGGCTGATGCGGTGTTACAAGCCAGAATCACGAGGTTGCATCCTTGGGCAAACAGATACTTCACAGCTTGAAGCGTGAAGTCATATACGATATCAAATGAGCGTGTGCCATAGGGGGCTCGCGCATTATCGCCAAGATAGATATAGTCATACTGTGGCATCCGTCTGCGTATTTCACGCAAAATTGTCAATCCGCCATAACCGGAATCAAACACCCCAATCGGACCTTTTACGCCTATTTTAATGTCATTTAATCCCATTATCAACCAAGTATTTTTCAACATCCAAAGCAGCCTTACACCCCATTCCTGCCGCAGTAATAGCCTGACGGTAACGAGGGTCGGCAACATCGCCGGCAGCAAAAACCCCATCAACACTCGTAGCAGTTGTTCCTCCGAAGGTCTTTATATACCCTAAACTGTCGAGTTCTACTTGTCCGTTCAAGAAATCTACATTAGGCTTATGCCCAATAGCCAAGAAGAACCCGTCGATTTCTATATCAAGTTTCTGCTCATCTGGCGTTCCTTTATACTTCACGAGATGTGCGCCCTCTACCGCAGGGTTTCCAAACAAGCCCACAGTGTTGGTATTGAAAAGTATCTCTATATTCTCCTTTTCCTCCACTCTGCGCTTCATAATCTCCGATGCCCTAAGATAATCCTTTCGCACAATCATATACACCTTCTTGGCAAGATTGCTTAGATACGAAGCTTCTTCACATGCAGTGTCGCCACCGCCAACCACGGCTACAGTTTTGCCCCTGTAGAAGAAACCGTCGCATGTGGCACATGCCGATACGCCCATACCGGCAAACTTCTTCTCATCTGGCAGTCCAAGATACTTTGCCGATGCTCCAGTTGAAATTATAACTGTATCAGCTTCAATTTCAATGTTCTCATCTATTACAACCGAGAATGGACGCTTACTTAGATCGATTTTTGTGACCTCACCACTTCTAATGTCGGCTCCAAACCGCAAAGCCTGCTTCTTCAAGTCCTCCATCATCTCAAATCCGTTGATACCCTCGGGATAACCCGGGAAGTTCTCTATATCGGTGGTTGTGGTGAGCTGACCGCCAGGCAGCATTCCTTCATACAAAACTGGAGCTATGTTTGCTCTCGACGCATATATTGCTGCTGTATATCCAGCAGGACCAGAACCTATTATAAGGCATTTTATTCTTTCCATAATTAAATTTTTTCTTTTATCTCAAATCCACCACTTGTGTTCCATTAGGAACAAGTTTTTTATTAAAAACAAATGTCGATGCAGGAAAGTTTTTCCCTGTTGAATAATTGCTTATCGTCGTGGTATATGTGCTTTTGTCGTTCATCGAGAACACCACTTTCTGAATCTGATAGCCCGACTTCGACACTGTCAATGCCACACTTTTGATATTTCCACGATGATTAGGAACAATTGTCACCTCATAGGCCGAAGCCTTTTTTGCAAGGGTCATTTTGCTTGCATTCTTCAATTCCATTATCGCTATATAAGGGTTTGACATCTGTAGCTCAGCCTTTGTTGGGGCAGATATGTTCACTTCGCCCGATGCTGAAGAATATGTCCATTGAGTTTTCCCGTCAAACCAGCTTTTCAAATCGGCAGAAAGGATTCTGAACTTCATTCCTTGCATCACTATGCCGCCTCGAGCTGAGCCTTGTCTTGATGTAACAACATAATTCGCCGATACGCCTTTGCTGCCTTGATAGGTGGATATGACCTTATCGACGACACTCTTTGCCGATTGTGCATAAGCCACTGCACTGCAAACTATGGCGAGTGCAATAATAACCAATCTTTTACATCTAATCATATTCTGTTCTGATATATATTTAATCTTTCCGACCAATCATCTCCGCAAGCTGGATAGTATCTACGAGGACTTTGCGTGGTCTTCCTCCTTGTGATGGTCCCACTATCCCCGCAGCCTCCATCTGATCCATAATACGTCCGGCACGGTTATATCCGATTCCGTATCGGCGTTGAAGCGACGATGTTGAAGCAGTTTCGCTTGATACGATAAATGCGGCAGCCTCTTCAAATAGAGAATCCCTGTCGTTCAAATTCACACTTTTGCCACCTGCACCCGCATCATCATCGGGTTCGCCGAGATACTCAGGCAATTCGTATGGTTCGGCATATCCCACCTGCTCATTGATGTAATCACAAATTGCCTCCACCTCAGGAGTATCGACAAATGCACACTGAACACGCTCGGTAGAACCTGCTGCTTGGAACAGCATATCACCCTTGCCCACAAGCTGCTGTGCTCCAGAGCAATCGAGTATGGTGCGGCTATCCACCATCTGGCTTACACGGAATGCTATACGCCCCGGGAAGTTGGCTTTAATAATACCCGTAATCACATCGGTCGATGGACGTTGTGTAGCAATTATCATGTGAATACCCACTGCACGAGCTTTCTGCGCAATTCTCACGATAGGCCGCTCTGCCTCCTTGCCTGCTACCATAATCAAGTCGCTGAACTCATCCACTATCACCACTATATATGGCAAATACCTGTGACCTTTCTCCGGATTCAGGCGGCGTGCCGTGAATTTTCGATTGTAGTCCTTTATGTTACGTTCTTGTGCGTCTTTCAAGAGGAGATAGCGGTTCTCCATTTCTTGAACAAGAGAATTGAGTGTAGCCACAACCTTCTTAGAGTCAGTAATCACGCATTCATCTCCACCTTCCAGACGAGCTAAATAATGATGTTCGAGCTTGGAATATAAGCTGAACTCCACCATTTTCGGGTCGATAAGCACAAACTTCAATTCCGACGGATGTTTTTTATAAAGCAAGGATGTGATTATAGCATTAAGTCCCACCGATTTACCTTGTCCAGTGGCACCAGCCACCAACAAATGTGGCATTTTGGTCAAGTCTGCCATAAACACCTTGTTCTCGATTGTGCATCCAAGAGCCATAGGAAGCTCCATTCTGCTCTCTTGGAATTTTTTTGAGCCAATCACCGACCGCATCGACACCGTTTGAGGATCCTTGTTTGGCACCTCAATGCCTATAGTTCCTTTCCCGGGGATAGGCGCAATAATACGTATTCCCAGTGCTTTCAGGCTAAGTGCTATGTCATCCTCAAGATTCTTTATCTTGGCAATTCGCACGCCATCGGCAGGAACGATTTCAAACAACGTGATAGTTGGTCCCACACAGGCATCAATCTTCTTTACTGGGATATTATAATAATTCAGTGTTTCGGTGATTCTTCGCTTATTCTCCTCCTGCTCATCAATATCCACATTCTCAAGATTCACAGGACGGTCAATCAGCAAATCTAAAGATGGGAATTTAAACTTCGACAACTCTGCCGTAGGATCAAATGCCTCAACAACCGTCGAATCTGCCTGAGCTATTTCCGGAGCCACCTCTATTTTACCTGTATCTTCTATGGGAGATTTATCCTCAATTACTTCGGCGGTTGGAGTCTCCTTTTTTTCACCCATCATCTCCTTGACGGTTGGCTTTGGCACATCAAATGGATCGTGTTCATCGGCAACAGCCTCCTTGGCCTTATCGTCATCATCATCCTTATCAGCCTCCTTTTTGCGTTTCTTCTTTTTCGAGTTTTTCTTCGCCTCTACTGTGTCGTCAAAATGTGTGCGCTTCGGAATCACATCATTCACCTTTCGGCACAATTTTGTTATCGTGTTCAGGCAGATGAATATCCATAGCCCAACAAGAAATGCGTTAACAATAATCATCCCCGGATAACCTGCGATCTTTATCAGCATAGTATTGGTGTATTCACCAAAACTGCCGCCCAATGGAAAGAACAAGATGTCCTGTCCAAGTGTCAATGCGCCTACCACAAGCGAACATGTCACAATGCTTATGAGCGTGACTATGGAATATGAAAAGAAATGCACCTTTTTCAGCATTCCGAAACGCCATCCCATAACCATACACCAAAGCACCACTATAAATGCTGCTATGCCCACTCCACTTGCGATAAACATATCTGCTATATTTGCGCCCAATATGCCGCCAGAGCTTTCAGCCTTAGCTTCAGCTTCAACCACAGCCTGCATTCCATAGCTGTGGACAAGGCTTTGGTCGGAAATGCCTGTGCTGAAATATGAGATGAACGTTATCAGCAAGTATATGCCAATAAAGCCCAATGCCATACCGAGTACCCTTCGCGCACGTGGATCGGTAAACGTATCCACAACACCGCTATACCACTTCTTTCTGGGATGCTCGGCAGCTATGCTGTCCGATTTCTTATCATCGGTTTCTTCCGTTCCTAAATTCTCTGGATTATAATATTTTTTTCCCACTATCGTAACTTATTTTTATTTCTGCAAAATTATAAAATAATATTCCTAAATCAGCTATTCAGCCCACATTTATTTCGACCAAAAATCTTTGGTGAACAGGATGAGAACCGTGAACAACTCCAACCTTCCCACAAGCATCAGGAACGACATCACCCATTTCCCCAATTCAGGCAAATTGGCATAAGAGCCATTCACTCCAGTCACGCCTACTCCAAGGCCGTCATTCCCGACCATCGACATTGATGAGAAAAATGCGTCGAACACCGGCACATCCATCCACGTCAATACTATCGCGCCAAGCACTACAAGCATTAGATAGATACACAAGAATGCTATAACTTTCATTACGGCTCCACCCGACACCACTTTTGAATTAACTCTTACGGTGATTATGCTGTTGGGATGCAGCACTCTATAAAATTCATTCTTAGAATTTTTAATCAAGAACTCTATCCTATCCACTTTGGCTCCACCCGATGTAGAACCTGCGCATGAGCCGCAAAACATAAGAAGCAGCATAACCATTATGACGAACTGACCACTGCCCTCAAAGTTTAGCGACGTATATCCAGTAGATGTCATTGCCGATGTACACATGAACAGCATATCATACCACTTTTCCAATATGCCGTCGTTCCACATCGACAAGCCGCAAAGAACCGAAAATCCTAAATATATGCCGGCATACCACAGGAATGTTCCATTCTTGAACAATGCCGAAAAATTGCCTGTCGCAGCCTTGAATATCAATGCTAAATTTATGCCGCCAATGAACATGAACACAGTCAGCACAATCTCGACATACTCCGAGTTCCACCACTCTACGCTTATATTCTTGGTTGAGAATCCTCCAGTAGAAACTGTGCTTAGTGTGTGGCATACCGCATCAAACAAATTCATCGGTCCCACCCATAAAAGAACTCCAAGTATAATAGTCAAAGCTATATACACAAGCCACAAACCTTTTGCCGTCTGACTGATGCGCGGACGCAATTTATCGTGAGTTATTCCCGTAACTTCTGCATTGAAGAGCTGTATTCCACCTTGATGATTAAGCATCGGAATCACTGCAAGCGTAAACAGAATAATTCCCATACCGCCAATCCATTGCATCAATGCACGCCATATAAGCACAGGATGTGATGCAGCCTCCACATCTTTAATAACAGATGCGCCTGTCGTCGTGAAGCCCGACATTGCTTCGAAAAAGGCATCTGCCATATTGTCGAGCGTTCCGTCAAAGAGGAATGGCAACATCCCGAAAATAGAGAAGAATACCCACACTATGGCTGTAAGCAGCAAGCCTTCGCGCTTATGCATATCAGTAGATCGAGGACGTATGCCAAAAGTCATCAGCACGCCAGCTCCCCCTGTTATCAAAATGGAGTATAGAAATGCTCTCATAGCTTGAGCCTCATCATATATGGCTCCAACCGACAGAGGTATCAACATAAAGGCGGCTTCTATCATAAGCAGCCACCCTATCATTCTCAATACTACTGATATATTTATATTTGATTTCCTAAGCCTCATCAATTAAATAATTTTTCCACCTTATGAATTGCTCCAGTCAAGCAGAATATGACCACATGATCGCCAGCTTGTATTCGCGTGTTACCCTGTACAAGCTGTCCTACCCCATTCCTTACAAGACCGGCAATAGTCATATCATGCGACAGGTTCAAATCTTTGACATCGGCTCTCGTTATCTTCGAGCCATCTTTTACCACAAGTTCCGCCACCTCGGCATCAGCAAGAGCAAGGCATTTTGCATTAGAAGAGTCCGAATCAAGCAATATTTGGAATATATGGCTTGATGCAAGAAGTTTTTTATTGATTACAGTTCCGATATTAAGCCCTTCTGCCTCCGATATAAACTGAATGTTCTCCACCTCGGCTATGGTCTTTCTCACTCCAAGCTCCTTTGCTGTGAGACATGCCAATATGTTAGTCTCCGAGCTGTCAGTCAATGCGATAAATGCATCGTGGTCCTCTATGCCCTCTTCTTGCAATATCTCAATATCACGGGCATCACCATGCACGATATTGCAGTCGGGCAATTTTTCAGCGAGTTTGTGGCATTTCTCAAGGTCACTCTCCACAATCTTAATCTTGTATCTATCACCAGCCAAGCGTGCAAGCTGGATAGCAATGCGGCTTCCGCCCATTATAAGCACGCGCTTTACTGCCACTTTTTCCTTTCCGCAAAGTGTCAGCAAATTATCAACATACGACTTAGTAGTGGCTATATACACTATGTCGTGTGCGCATATCGTGTCATCACCACGGGGTATGATAGTTTCATGATTTCGCTTGATTGCAGATATATGAAGAGAACTCGACAAGCTGTATAATTTCTTCAATTGCATTCCTACGAGTTTGGCGGTGTCGCGCAACTTTACGCCCACTACTATAAGCTGACCGTTGCACAGTTCAAACCAATTTCGCACCCATGTGCGCTGCAAGGCAATCATCATCTCCTCGGCAGCCAAAAACTCCGGATAAATCAAGAAATTCACTCCCATCGACTCAAAGAAACTATGGTTCTCATCTCTCAGAAACTCATAATTATCTATTCTCGCTACGGTCTTCTTAGCACCAAGGCTTTTTGCCATGGCACACGATGTCACATTTCGCGTCTCAAAAGGAGTAACTGCTATATACAAATCGGCATCGCCCACTTTCGCACCCTTCAGCGTCCTGAACGATGTAGGACTACCTACGTAAGTAAGCAGATTATACATGTCAAGATTCATCAATTTCGACTCATCGCTGTCTATCAGGATAATATCCTGATTTTCTTTCGACAGCAACTTTGCCAAGTGTGAACCCACCTCTCCTGCACCTGCTATTACAATCTTCATAAACTTTCTATATCGCTCTTCTTACAATAGGTTCTCTATCGTTTCCTTTATACTATTATTATCCATACCGCACAATTCACGCAACTGCGCAACACTTCCTTGACTGATAAAGCTGTCTGGGATGCCTATACGATGGACCCGCACGCCACGCATACTGTTATCATTGAGCCATTCCATCACAGCAGTGCCAAGACCGCCAACGATGGTTCCATCCTCAACGGTCACCACGTCATCATATTTTTCACTCACTTCTTTCATTATACCCTCGTCAATCGGCTTCAAGAATATCATGTCATAATGAGCGACATTTCTGCCTTGGTTGCGCAAATCGGCAATCACTTTTTGGACATCATTTCCGATTGGACCTATCGACAGAACAGCTACCGAGCTGTCGCCATCGCACAACTTCCTGCCTTTGCCAAGAGGCAACTTCTCCATCTCGTTGTGCCAATCGACAAGCACACCGCCGCCTCGCGGATAACGTATTGCAACCGGCGATTCTGTACGCAGTTGTGCCGTATATAGCAGATTGCGCAGATAATGCTCATTCATCGGAGATGCCACGATCATATTGGGGATGCTGCGCATATATGCCATATCAAATGCGCCATGATGCGTGACACCATCTTCGCCGACAAGCCCAGCACGGTCGATACAGAATGTCACTGGCAGATTTTGGATGGCCACATCGTGGATTATCTCGTCATAGGCACGCTGCAAAAACGAAGAGTAGATACAGCAAAACGGCAACAATCCATCTTTAGCCATTCCGCCCGAAAGTGTGACGGCATGACCTTCGGCTATGCCCACATCGAACGCTCTTTCCGGGAAGCGTTCTATCATATAGCACATTGAGCAGCCGCTTGGCATTGCAGCGGTAAGTCCCACTATTTTATCGTTCTTCTCAGCGAGTTCCACCAGTGTGTGCCCAAACACATCTTGATACTTCAAAGGTTTTCCTGTCGGGTCGCTGACAATGCGCTCACCCGTCTCCTTATTAAATTTTCCGGGAGCATGCCATGTGGCAGGGTCTTTCTCGGCAGGAGCATATCCCTTACCTTTGATTGTGCGAAGATGCAGAATTTTAGGCCCGTTCATATCCTTTATATCATTCAGCACTCGCACGATGCGCTCCACATCGTGTCCGTCGAATGGACCGAAATAGCGGATATTCAGACCCTCAAAAATATTCTGTTGGCTTGAGAACAATGCTTTCAGGCTGTTGTTGAAGCGCAATATCACATCCTTATTCTTCTCGTTCACCATATGGTGGGATTTCAAGAACTGATATGCTTTATATCGCAAGTCATTGTATCGTTTTGACGTACTTAGATTCGCCATATATTCTCCGAGTGCACCCACATTCGGGTCTATAGCCATATCATTGTCGTTTAGAATTATAAGTATATTGCTCTTGTTTATAGATGCATTGTTCAGGGCTTCAAAAGCAAGTCCGCCACTTATCGAGGCATCACCTATCACAGCCACCACATGCCGCGGCACAGCATCATGGTTCACCTGCGATGCCACCGCCATACCAAGTGCCGCCGAGATCGAATTCGAGGCGTGTCCGGCTGTGAATGTGTCGTATTCGCTTTCTTTCGGATTCGGGAAGCCACTCAATCCGTTTAATTTCCTGTTAGTATTAAAACGATCGCGACGACCAGTCAATATTTTATGGCTGTATGCCTGATGCCCCACATCCCACACAATTCTGTCATACGGTGTGTTGAGAACATAGTGCAATGCAACAGTCATCTCCACAGTCCCCATACTTGATGCGAAATGCCCAGGATTCACCGACAGCGCATCAATTATGAACTTGCGCAATTCGGCGCACACTGCCGGCAATTCTGCAACTGGCAATTTTCGCAAATCCGCAGGTGAATCTATCTTCGCCAACATCGGATATTCAGCTATAATATTCTGATCTTCTGACACGTTATTATTCTTATTTATGTTTATTCAGATCGGCTTGCAATAGCAGCCATATTGTCAATGCTGCCGATGGCATAGCCAATCTACCACAAATTTAGCTATTTTTTTAGATATTTCTTATACAGCGGCACAAAAACAATAATCCCCGATGCAATTATCGAGAATACCATCATAAAGTCGATTTTAGGCGAGCGCGTTATGAGCAGATAGCACAATGTTATCCACAGGACAACGATAAACCCAAACCGAATGATATTACCTTTATTCATATAGACATATTTTTGTCTTGTAAAATTACTAATTTTACCTCCACAATCAAAATTTATGCTGTCAAAAATATAAAGATTACTCATTTTCACACTTCTTTAAACTTAAACTTGGTGTATGTGCAGAATATTTCGTAAATTGCACCCTGATTAACAAAACAACTTTATATTTTTTGATTATGAAGACCTATTTGGTTACTGGCGGTGCCGGATTTATTGGCGCGAACTTCGTGAAATATCTGTTACAGAAATATGGCGACGATGTGAGAATCGCAATCCTCGATGCACTCACTTATGCCGGCAACCTGAAAACGATAAAAGTCGAGACAGAATTGCCTAATGTAGCTTTTTTCAAAGGCGACATTGGCGACCGCGACCTTGTAGATAAGATTTTTGAGGTTTTTGATGTGGATTATGTGGTAAATTTCGCAGCCGAAAGCCATGTCGATCGCAGCATAACAAATCCAAAGCTGTTTCTTGAGACCAACATCCTCGGCACCCAAAATATGCTTGAATGCGCTCGGCGTGCTTGGTGTACAGGGAAAGGGAAAGACGGCAAATTCACATATAAAAATGGCAAAAAATACCTTCAGATCTCCACCGACGAGGTTTATGGATCACTTAAAAAAGACTTCGACGAGCCTTACCCACTCCACATAACAGATGAAATCAAGAAGGTGATTGAAGGTCGCACCGACCTGAAGACATACGGCAACACATTTTTCACAGAGACCACTCAACTGGCTCCGAGATCTCCATATTCAGCTTCGAAGACAAGTGCCGACCTGATTACGCTGGCTTACAGCCACACCTACGACTTCCCTGTAAATATCACTCGGTGCAGCAATAATTATGGACCATACCACTTCCCTGAGAAATTGATACCCCTTATCATAAACAACATACTTGAAGGCAAAAAACTTCCAGTATATGGAAAAGGAGAGAATGTACGCGACTGGTTATACGTCACCGACCATGCCAAAGCAATAGATATGGTGCTAAGAAATGGAGAAGTGGGTGAAATATATAATATAGGCGGTTTCAATGAGGAGAGCAATATAAATATCGTGCGTCTCGTGATATCAACTATAGCCGACATAATGCATAATGAGCCGGAATACCAAAAACTGCTGAAATGCAGCGTTGATGACATCAACGACAATCTCATTGAGTTTGTCACCGACCGTCCCGGTCACGATATGCGTTACGCCATCGACCCATCAAAAATCGCATCAAAACTCGGCTGGTATCCAGAGACCCCGTTCAAGGTTGGCATAAAAAAGACCATCCGCTGGTATCTCGACAATCAGGATTGGGTGAAAGATGTGCTATCAGGCGATTATCAAAAATATTATGACGAGATGTATGGTCATCGCTACTAATTAATACGATAAAATCATTAAACACAGCAATATATATATATGAAAGGTATTGTGTTGGCTGGAGGTTCCGGCACACGCTTATATCCATCCACTAAGGGAACTTCTAAGCAGCTTATTCCGATATACGACAAACCGATGGTGTACTACCCAATATCGGTGCTTATGCTCGCTGGAATACGCGACATTCTTGTAATATCCACACCCGACGACACCCCGTCTTTCAAGAGGCTGCTTGGCGATGGAAAATCACTTGGCGTGAACTTCAATTTTGCAGTGCAGCCATCTCCCGACGGATTGGCTCAAGCTTTCATCATTGGCGAGGATTTTATAGGCGATGATGATGTGTGCTTGGTGCTTGGCGACAACATTTTCTACGGGCAAAGTTTCACAAAAATGCTCGAAAATGCTTGCAGCACTGCATTAAGCGACAATATGGCTACTCTATTCGCCTATCGGGTGAAAGACCCTAACCGTTTTGGTGTGGTGGAATTTGACGCATCGGGCAATGCATTGTCTATTGAAGAGAAGCCGGAAAAGCCGAAATCACACTACGCTGTAACTGGACTGTACTTCTATCCTAACGATGTGGTGAAGATAGCAAAAGGCGTAAAGCCATCGGCTCGTGGCGAGCTTGAAATAACATCCGTCAATCAAGCATATCTCGACCAGCATCGGGTGAAAGTCCAGACTTTGGGACGCGGTTTTGCATGGCTCGACACCGGAACTGCCGACTCTATGCTCGAAGCATCCAATTTCATACAGACCATCCAGAACCAGCAGGGTGTGCAAGTGGCGGCTCTTGAAGAAATAGCATTCCGCAAAGGATGGATTTCCGCACAAGAGCTTCTTGCGATAGCTCAGCCTATGCAGAAAAACAGATATGGTCAATATTTAATAAGTCTTGCCAATGGCACTATCAAATAGCAAGCCTCACATTATAAATCTGCCCAAAATATGCGATCCGCGCGGCAATCTGTCGGTCATAGAAAGCATTAAACAAATTCCCTTCAAGATAGCCCGCACCTACTGGATTTACGACGTTCCGGGCGATAGCTTCCGCAACGGACACGCTTTCCGCGAACAAGAGGAATTCATCATTGCTCTCTCGGGCAGTTTTGATGTCGTATTGAACGATGGCACAAGCGAGCTTCGCTATCATATGGCACGGTCTTATTATGGTCTTTATGTCCCGGCTATGAATTGGCGGCTTCTCGACAACTTCTCCACTAATTCTGTGGCTTTAGTCATATCGTCTTTGCCTTATGATGCTGCCGACTACATAGAAGACTTCAATGAATATAAAGCAACTTTAGACCACGATGAATTATGACTCAAGATTTTCACAAAATATCACATATTACCGACTGCCAGCTTATTCATCTTGCCAAGCACCATCATGAAAATGGCAATCTATCGGTGGTGGAAAGCAATAATGAGCTACCATTTACGATAAAGCGCATATACTATCTATATGACGTTCCAGGCGGTGAAGAACGGGGTGGACACTCTCACAGGCAATGCTATGAATATATAACAGCAGTAAGTGGGAGTTTCGACATCACTATCGACGATGGTTGCGATAGCCGCACCATACAGCTCAACCGTTCTGACATGGGGCTACTTGTCACTCCGGGAATTTGGCGAGTGCTTAACAACTTCTCTTCGGGTTCGGTATGTCTTGTCATTGCGTCTGAAGAATTTGATGAAGCCGACTATGTGCGCAGCATAGATGAGTTCAAGAGACTCACAGAAAACAAACAGCAACACTTTAAATAATACAAGTTACACAAAATGAAGCAATATCCATTTCTCGACCTTCACCCAGTGAATGAGCCATATATGCAGGAGCTGAAAGATGCAGCCTGCAATGTGATAGAATCAGGCAGATATCTTGGCGGAAACAACATATCAGCATTCGAGAAAGAACTTGCAGAATTTTGTGAAACGCAATATGCCGTAGCCGTAAGCAATGGACTTGATGCTCTGCGCCTCATCTTGCGCGCATACAAGGCATTAGGAATATTACATACAGGAGATGAAATTATCGTTCCTGCAAACACCTATGTGGCATCAGTATTAGCAATCACCGATTCTGGACTCACCCCTGTATTCGCAGAGCCGTCATCTGATACAATGAATCTCGACTGCACAATGCTCGAACAGCACATCACACCTCGTACCCGCGGGATTATGGTCGTCCACCTGTATGGCACACCTTGCTGGGACGAACATCTGAACCTGCTCGCAGCAAAATACAATTTAATTATTGTAGAGGATAATGCTCAAGCCATCGGTGCTAAATCCCATGTACTTGGCTTAAATGGCACTACCACCACAGGCTCACTCGGCAATGCCGCCGGACACAGTTTCTACCCAACAAAAAACCTCGGTGCGCTTGGTGATGCCGGAGCTGTCACCACCAACGATAAAGCTCTTGCTGACACAGTGCGAGCAATAGCTAATTATGGGTCAGACCGCCGATACCACAATATCTACGAAGGGCTTAATTGCCGTATGGACGAAATTCAAGCAGCAATGCTTCGCGTGAAACTTCGCCATACCGATGAGGAGAACTGCCGCCGAGCCGAAATTGCGAGAACCTACTGCAACAATATATCCAACCCGGTCATCACCGTCCCACAAATCTTTGACGGTATGTCTCAGGTGTGGCATCAATATGTAATCCGAGTGGACAACCGTGATGATTTCCGCAAATATATGCTCGACAACGGTGTTGCCACCGATGTCCTATATGCAACACCACCCCATCGCCAGCCGTGCTATGCCCGATATGCCAACGAGCACCTACCCATCACCGACCGCATAGCAGACACTGTGGTAAGTCTGCCAATTGCTGTTCACATCACCCAGGATGATGCCGTGCAAATCAGCGAAATCATCAACCAATATTAAATTACGAGCATAACCTATTGTTGAATAAGATTTTAAGTGTCATCATTTCACAGCATCACAGGCGGCACTCGCAATATAGCCGACGACAAATATGTTCACAACAACCAATTACAATCTCACATTACAAGAGACAAGTGGGGTGAAGTCTCTTACGCCCCCACCCCACTTTATGCCGTCATAGCGCAAATCGTTTATTGCACTTCTCGTCCTTCCACAATAGCTTCAGTATCGCGAGCTATCATATATTCTTCATCGGTAGGAATTACCACCACTTTCACCTTTGAGTCTGCATTGCTGATCAAGGCTTCTTCGCCATGGATTGTAGCGTTCTTTTCCTCATCGAGCTTAACGCCGATAAATCCAAGAGGACGGCACACATTTGCTCTGATAGTGACTTGGTTCTCGCCTACACCACCAGTAAACACAATCACATCCACACCGCCCATTTCAGCCGCATATGCTCCCACATATTTCAAAATACGGTTTTCATACATTTCAAAACCCAGTTTTGCACGCTCATTGCCTTCATCCATTGCTGCGCCAATTTCACGCATATCGCTCGACACCTCGGTGAATCCGGCAAGACCGCTCTTCTTATTGATGATGTTCTGCATATCCTCTGCGCTGAGATTATGCTTCTGCATAAGGAATGTCAATGCTCCCGGATCCACATCACCGCAACGCGTTCCCATCATTAATCCCTCTACTGGAGTAAGCCCCATTGATGTGTCGATACTCTTGCCGCAATTCACGGCAGTGATACTGCCTCCGTTTCCTATATGGCAGGTGATGACCTTTGTAGAATTATAATCCACGCCAAGATATTCGCAGGCACGGCGCGACACATAGCGGTGGCTTGTGCCATGGAATCCATAGCGGCGCACACCATCCTCTTTATAATATTTATACGGCAAAGCATACATATAAGCTTTTGCCGGCATAGTTTGATGAAATGCCGTGTCGAACACCGCCACTTGCGGCACATTTGGCATATTGGCAGTGATTGCGTCAATACCAGCCATATTCACCGGGTTATGCAGAGGTGCTATGCCATAGCATTCCTTGATTTTTGCCACGACCTCATCATTGATAAGCACACTCTTGTTGAACTTTTCACCTCCGTGAACCACACGATGCCCCACAGCCTCTATCTCATCGAAGCTCTTGATGCAACCATACTCGGCACTTGTCAATGTATCGAGTATCGCCTTGATGGCACCGTTATGGTCTGTTATATCAAGTTCCACAATCTTCTTGCTGCCGTCAGGAAGCTTGAATTTGATAAAGGCGCCACTTAGCCCAATCTTCTCAACACCGCCTTCAGCAAGAACTTTATTTGCCTTAATCTCAATTAATTTATACTTTACCGAACTACTTCCGCAGTTAAGCACCAATATATTCATCTCTTTCGTAATTTTATTATTTCTGATTCTTTAATCCTATTGCTTGATTGCAAGTGATAATCATTGTCTTATAAATATCTTCGGGGCTGCATCCACGAGACAAATCGTTCACAGGACGTGCAAGTCCTTGAAGTATTGGTCCCACAGCCTGTGCGCCACCTATGCGCTGAACAAGCTTATATGCGATGTTGCCTACTTCAAGATTAGGGAACACAAGCACATTTGCATTTCCTGCAATCTTGCTGCCTGGAGCTTTGCTCAATCCTACTGATGGGACAAGAGCTGCATCGGCTTGAAGTTCTCCGTCTATCGCAAGATTAGGATCGATCTCTTGTGCCATCTTAGTTGCCTCGACAACCTTTGTCACATTGTCATGCGCAGCACTTCCCTTAGTCGAGAAACTCAACATCGCTATACGAGGTTCAATTCCGGCAATGTCACGAGCAGTTTTTGCTGTAGAAATGGCTATCTGCGCAAGTTCTGGAGCTGTTGGAGCAGGAACAACAGCACAGTCGGCAAACACCATCATTCCGTCTGTTCCATAAGGAGAACCTGCCGGCATAAGCATAAGGAATGCGCCCGACACCACACTGATGCCCGGAGCTGTCTTAATCACCTGAAATGCTGCACGCAGCACATTTCCAGTAGTGTTTCTTGCTCCGGCCACTTGGCAATCGGCTTCACCAGCCTTTATGAGCAAGCAACCAAGATATAGAGGATCTTTCACTTTCTTGCGCGCATCGTCCATTGTGATGCCTTTCGACTTGCGCAGTTCATAAAAGATTTCAGCATATTTTTCCAATGCGGCTTCATCGCTGTTATCAACGATTTTTGCTTGGTCGATATGTGTCAAGCCAAGTTCGGCAGCTTCAGTTTTAATATCTTCAGGTTTACCAATTAGGATAACATCGGCAATGCCTTCTGCTATCACTTGATTAGCCGCTTGAAGCGTGCGGCTTTCTGTTCCTTCTGGCAACACGATACGCTGTCTGCAAGCTATCGCTTTTTCTTTCAATGCGTTAAATAGTCCCATAAGTCTATGTATTTAATATTGATACAAATTTATAACATTATTTTCAACTCTGCAAAAAATTAATACCCAACATATTTATATAAAAAATCTCCGGTGAAACCTAATTTCAACCGGAGATTTGCTATAATTAATTATTTTATTTCTTTTCTACTTTTGTGTAACGCTTGTTCAAGCCTTCAATCACCTCTTTGGTGACATCATATTTTGAATCGATGAACACTGCTGCCGATTTGTATAGAATAACATCATATCCTTTTTGTTTTGCATACACCTTGATGAAATTCTGAACCGAGTCGTTGAGCTGAATCTGATATTGAAGCATCTCGTTCTGAGCGTCACGCTGAAGTTTCGACAGATATGTTTGAGCGTCGTTCTGCATCTTTGCCAATCTGTTTTGGTCGGCATTGAAGCTCTCCTCTGTCAGATAGCCGTTGTTCTTATATTTGCTCTGAATCTCGTTGCCAAGACGGTTAATCTCATTGCCGCGTTTTGCCTGCTCGTTGTCGAGCTGGTTAGAACGGCGCAGCATAGCCTCATTGATATCTTTTGCGAGATTGTAATTAGCCATCAGCGAGTCGCCATCAATATATCGGATTACGGCTTGTCCATCGGCAGTTTTTGCGGCCACTGCTTTTGTTTCAACATTTCCTTTTTCTCCCGTTTTGTTGCATGATGCGAACATCATTATTGCCAACGCAATAAATGAATACTTTGCAATTTTTGTAATTACGTTCATTTTTTTATTATTGTATCAGTTTTTTAATCGTTTTTTATAAATCGCGTGCGCAAGTGATATTTCGCTTCTTCATGGCTGGATTGTTATGGATATGCGTATCAGGGAATTTACCTCCTTTCACAAAAAACACGCGTATTCCCAAAAGAAGCACCGCAATGCCAATAAATAATATTGAAATTACCACTATTTTCACGTCAAATTCAAAAATGTAGTGCAAATATAGGAAACGAAAACGTATTTTTTGCGATAACTCAAATTATTTTTGTAACTTAGTGAGCAAATAACGATGTTTTTAACATTGTTTCAGTTTACGCAAGTAAAGATAACACTTTATACATTTAAATTTAACAACTATGACAGTTAAAGATTTAAAGCCCGCTTTAATTTGGAACATTTTTGACCAAATCACAAAAGTTCCTCGTCCTTCGAAAAAAGAAGGGAAAATCCGTGAATTTCTTGTAAATTTTGCAAAGGAAAACGGCATTGAGTACAAAACCGATGAAGTTGGTAACGTTGCAATGTTCAAACCAGCTACTCCTGGTTATGAAAACGCTCCAGCCATCGTACTCCAAGGTCACATGGATATGGTATGCGAAAAGAACAAGGGCGTAGAACACGATTTTGAGAATGACCCTATCAAAACAATTGTAGATGGAGAATGGGTGAAAGCCGACGGCACTACTCTCGGTGCTGACAACGGCATCGGTATGGCTGCCGGACTTGCTGTAATGCTCGACAAAGAACTTGTTCATGGTCCTGTTGAGGCATTGTTCACCGTAGATGAGGAAACTGGTCTTACGGGCGCGCAAAACCTTGGCAAAGGCATGATTAAAGGCGACTATCTTCTGAACCTCGACTCTGAGGAAGACGGCGAAATTTGCGTCGGTTGCGCTGGCGGTATCGACACAACTTGCACATTATCTTACTCACCTGTTGAAGCTCCTAAGGATTTGCAATATGTGAAAGTCGTTGTCACCAAACTTCAAGGTGGACACTCTGGCAGCGACATCAACGCTGAGCGTGCTTGCGCCAACAAGCTTATCGCACGTTTCCTATGGAATCTGCAACAGAAATTTGATATCAAGCTCGTGGAAATCGATGGAGGCAACCTCCGCAATGCAATTGCCCGCGATGCTCACGCCGTTATCGGTGTAAAACAAGCCGACAAAGAGGCTGTACGTGTAGAATTAAACAAATTCATCAGTGAAGTCGAGAACGAATACAAAGTCACTGAAAAGGATATGGCAATATCTATGGAAACCGTAGATACTCCTGCTTCATACATCGACGACAAGACAGCCAAGGCTCTAATCAACGCTCTATACACGGCTCCTCATGGTGTGGTTTCTATGAGCAAGGAAATCAAGGGACTCGTTGAGACCTCAACCAACCTCGCTTCCGTAAAGATGCTTGAAGGCAATAAGATTCTTATCACGACCTCTCAACGCAGCTCTGTGGAAAGCCGCAAATATGATATCGCTCATCAAGTAGAAGCCGTATTTGCCAATGCCGGTGCTGTTGTCACTCACGGTGACGGATATCCAGGATGGGCGCCTAACTTGGAATCAAAAATCCTTGATGTAGCAATGCGTGCCTATGAGCAACTATTCGGCGTAAAGCCTATCGCCAACGCAATCCACGCTGGTCTTGAATGCGGATTGTTCTTGAAGACATATCCGCATATGGAGATGATTTCTTTCGGTCCAACATTGCTTAATGTTCACTCACCAAAAGAAGCTATGCACATTCCTGCCGTTCAAAAATTCTATAAGCATCTTTCTAAGATTCTTGAAATGGTGGCAAAAGGCGAATAAATTACCGCTTAATATAAATAATGTATAGGATAAGGCAGCCACACTCCGGCTTGAGCATGGCTGCCTTTTTGTTTACCCTCCATTAATTTTCATTTTATATATTACCCTGATTAGAATTTACAACTATGAAACGTTACTTATTAATCATTCCATTCACAGCCCTGACAATTGCAATAACATCAGCAAGCAGCAATGGCACTTCATCAAGCATCGGAAGCGAAACAGTAAATCAAAACAAAGATTTGACACAAGATTCGTTCCCCGACAGTCCTGCCGACAGATATTCACGCCTCACAGAGCTTGACTACAGACGCGTTGCCGAAGAATTGGGAGTTGAAATAGCCACGATAAAAGCCGTAAGCGATATCGAGGCAGGGAAATCACACACCGGTTTTTATGAGCCGGGCAAGCCTGTTGTCAATTTCGACCGCAGCATTTTTCTGTCGCGACTGCGCAAATCTGGAATAAACATCACCTCAGCACGAAAAGCGCATCCTGAAGCATTCTCCCGCGTCAATACACGCAAATATGGCACCTACGCCAAAGCCCAGTATGCCCGCCTCAACAGTGCGATTGAAATAAGCAACAACATTGCTAAAGAATCGGCTTTTTGGGGAATGTTTCAAATAGGAGGCTTCAACTGGCGCAAATGTGACGTGAAGTCGGTCGATGAGTTTGTGGATTTAATGGGCGAATCAGAGGCTATGCAGCTTGAACTGTTTGCAAGGTTTATTCGAGCCAATGGAATGGATAAATACCTGCAATCGAAGAATTGGAGAGCTTTTGCCCGCGCCTACAACGGAAGCAGCTATGCGTCGAAAGGATACCATCGCCGACTTGCCGCAGCATACCATAAATATGCGGCTAAGAGATAAGACATTTGCCACACAAAAAACTTTGTTTTTATTGGAAATTTCAATTTTTTCATCACATTTTATCTTTAAATCGAAAAATATATGTATATTTGAACTTTGAAGTGAGATTTGCCGCAAATGCGGCGGTATTCTAAAAACAAATATATATGGAATTGCGTGAAAAGTCTGAATCAGAAGAACAACTGAAAAAGGACGTAACCTTGACCTCAGAGCCTGCTGTCGCAGTATCTGAGAATGTGATTGAGAATGAAGCCACAGCTTCTACAGTAGTTAATGAACCAACTTCTGAAGTTGCCGAAACCAGCAGCGACAACAGTCATCAAGAGAATTATGCCGGCAAGACAAAAGAAGAGCTTGTCGCCGCGCTTGAAGAACTGCTCGAACAGCCTGTCGATAGCATCAGGGAAAAAGTTGCCCAAATAAAATTGGCATTCTACAACATCCGCAATGCTGAAATAGCAAAGTTGCGTGAAGAATTCCTTGCCAAAGGCAATGAAGAGGCAGCTTTCGCCGCTCCAGAAGATGCCGACGAGAATAAGTTCAAAGATGTACTCACACAACTCAAGGAAAAAAGAGCTGAATTCAACGCAGCCCAAGAGGCTTTGCGCGCTGAAAATCTCGTGAAAAAGCGCAATATAATCAATGAAATAAATGCTATTGTCGCCGACCCCGACAACATCAACAAGCAATACAACCGGGTTCAACAGCTCCAACAGGAATTCAAGTCTATCGGCGAGATTCCTCCAACAGATACCACCGGAATATGGAAGTCTTATCAACTTGCCACCGAGAATTTCTACGACTTGCTGAAAATGAATAAAGAGCTTCGCGACTATGATTTCAAGAAAAATCTTGAAATCAAGCAGCAGCTATGCTCCGAGGCTGAGGAACTTGCCAACAATGAGGACATTGTGGCTTCATTCAAAAAGCTGCAAGAGCTGCACAACGTATGGCGTGAGACTGGTCCTGTGGCAAAAGAAATTCGTGAAGAACTTTGGGCAAGATTCAAAGACGCTTCGGCAGTAATCAACAAGAAGTATCAGGCATTCTTCGAAAACCGTAAAGAGAAAGAAAAAGAAAACGAATTGGCTAAAACCGCAATCTGCGAAAAGATTGAAGCCATCGACCTTTCAAGCATCAAGACTTATGCTGCTTGGGACGAAACCACCAAAAGCATCATTGCCCTACAAGAGGATTGGAAAAAGCTCGGTTTTGCGGCAAAGAAAGTCAATGCCGACCTGTTTGCGAGATTCCGAAAATCATGTGACGAATTCTTTGCCAAAAAGGCTGAATTTTTCAAAAGTATGAAAGAGGAGCTTGCATCCAACCTGCAAAAGAAAATAGCCCTTTGCGAAAAAGCTGAGGCTCTGAAAGACTCTACCGACTGGAAAAAGACTTCCGACGAACTTGTGGCTCTACAAAAGGAATGGAAGACAGTTGGCCCTGTCGTGAAGAAATTCAGCGATTCGGTGTGGAAACGCTTTATCTCGGCTTGCGACTACTTCTTCGAGCAAAAAGGCAAGCAGACGACAAATACACGCCAAATCGAACACGCCAACCTGAAAATAAAGAAAGAAATTATTGCTGCCGTAAATGCAATTCTTGCCGACGAGAACGAAAAGGATGGAGCAAGCAAAGTTCGCACTCTTATGAAGCAATGGCAAGAGGCTGGACACGTCCCCTACAAGGATAAAGACAAAGTTTACAACGAGTATCGCACAGCTATCGACAAGGCTTTTGAGAAATTCGACATGAAAGCAACTCGCGCAAACCTTGCCAACTTTGAGGAATCCATCAGCCAAATTTCCGATCAGGACAAAATGTACCGTGAGCGCGAGCGTCTGGTGAGAAGCTACGAGCAAAAGCGCAACGAGCTGAAGACTTACGAGAACAACCTTGGATTCTTCAATGCACAGTCGAAGGGCGGAAATTCAATGCTGAAAGAAATGGAGCGAAAGATTCAACGAATCAAAGATGAAATCGCTTTGCTTGAGAAAAAAATACAAGTAGTTGACGGAAAATTATAATATCATTTTTCACCACAATACAGAAAGGTCTTGTACCAATAAGTACAGGGCCTTCTCTTTATAGCGCACTCAAGCGCATATCAGCAAAAACAACCATATAACCAATAATATTTTATGACCAAATTTTTCAATCTAATCTCTTTGGCACTGATTTGTGCCACCGCTGTATTCTCAGCTTCTGCACAAACTGGCGAACTACATCGCTCCACACCCGAGGCTGAAGGCATCCCATCGAAAGCTTTATTCACACTTTTCGATTCTCTCACGACACTCCCGAATACGGAGATTCATAGCGTTATGGTTTTGCGTCATGGCAAAGTTATAGGCGAGATTTACCCATCGCCAATCAAAGCTGAATATATGCACACTATGTACTCTGCGTCAAAAACATTCGTAGGCGTAGCTGTAGGTTTGGCTATCAATGACAACCGCTTGCGCCTAAACGACCGTGTAGCTCTATTTTTCCCAGAATCTTTGCCTCAAAACATCAGTTCAAACCTTGCAGAGATGACTGTGCGCGACCTGCTGACAATGACTTCAGGTGTAAATCCTGACTGGAATATGCGCAATATCACACCCGATTGGATTAAGACCTATCTTGCAAAACCTGTCAATAAGCCAGGTATCGACTTCAAATACGACTCTATGTGTACATATCTGCTGTCGGCAATAGTCCAAAAAGCTACGGGGATGAAGGTTCTCGACTACTTAAAAGAGAAAATCTTTGATGATATGCACATCACAGAGGTGGAATGGGAAGAAAGCCCAGAAGGATACAACACTGGCGGATGGGGATTGCACATCCAACCAGAGTCGCTTGCCAAATTCGGCTTGCTGCTGTCGAACAACGGCAAATGGGACGGGAAGCAACTCGTGCCCGCCAAATGGGTGAAAGCCATGACATCTTCCCAGCAAAAAACTTATGCCTGCGATTATTGCTACCAAACTTGGCGCGCCGAATATCCAGGATCTTTTCGCGCTGACGGGGCTTTAGGACAATACATTCTTATGGTTCCAGAGAAAGATGTGGTTGTAGTGATAACAGAGTGTACTATGATTGACGGTATTCGCCAGCGAAATCTTGTGTGGGACATACTCATGCCAGCAATTACCGACAATGTTCTCTCCGCTGGCAAAGACTTAAAGACCTTGCGCAAAAAAGAAGCCTCATATACGTTATCCACGCCCAAAGGAACTTCATCAAGCAAAATTTGCAAAGCTATATTTGGCAAAAATATCATATTGCAAAGCAATAGGCTGAACTGGTCATCCATCAACTTCCAGACAAGAGGCAAGCAATTAGATGCAGTCATCACCATGACCGACGGCAAAAGCTTCACGCTACCATGCGGATACGGCAATTGGCTGACGGCAACCACCAGCATCGAGCCACCCTACTCCATCTCCCCTATCGGGAAATTCACCGGGATAAAGCCACTTTTCTATGTGGCAGGAAGCTACGCTTGGAAATCACAAAATATCTTGGCTTTAAGAATCCAATACGCAAATTGGGTGACAGCCATAGATGCTACTATAGAGTTTGATGGCAATAACGTGACCATTAATGCGCAAGAGAATTATTCATCTCAGCCATTCAAAATTGCTGGAACCGTAGCCGTCAAATGATGCGTTAAATTCTATTCCTCGTCGATATAATAAAATGCCGTATATAATCGTTTAAGATATATACGACATTTTTATATATTATTATCGTGAGTAAAAAAGGTAGATATGGACAATTCATTCGTGCCATATTCACTGCAGTAGATTTTGCTGTGATGAATATTGCATATATCATTCTTTATTTTTCCACGAATGAATCTTCTTTCTTTTCAAAGCCTGTATGGCTATTGATGAACCTGTCGTTTGTCTTTTTGGAATTCATTACTTCTCGCATACATGAACGTCGCGTGGTTTTCGCCGACAGAGTCATTATCGAAGCCTCACGTGCAGTATTCGTCCACTTGGTTATATTCTTCTCGCTAATGTCGTTCCTCGACATAAATACCGAGCCTTTAATATATGTCAAATTCTATGTTCTGTTTTTTATCGGATTAAGTGCTTGGTGGATTATCTCCCGGAAAATGATAAAACGCTACCGCACGCTTGGCTTCAACTTCCGGAAAATAATAATCATAGGAGGTGGCACGGCTGGCATCCGTCTTCTTAACGAGATGCTCAGCGATGCAGGATATGGATATAGAATAGTTGGAATTTTTGATGACAAGAATCATGCTATAAGTGGCTATGCAGGTTCGTTCAATGACGTTGAAAAATTTGTCAAAGACAACCTCATAGATGAGATGTATTGCACTGTCAATGATGAGGACATTACGGCTCAGATGATTAAGATAGCCGACCACAATGCCGTGGATTTCTATTATGTGCCACAATTCAGCAAACTCGTAACACGCAAATTCGAATTATCGTCGATAGGCAATGTGCCTGTGCTTGCTCTACGTCCAAATCCTCTGAACAACGCTTTCAACCGCTGGGTTAAGCGTATGGTTGATTTGATAATATCATCAATAGTTCTCATCCTGTCGCCAATCATACTTATTCCTGTAGCATTAGGCATAAAGATGTCGTCTCCCGGACCAATATTTTTCAAGCAGAAGCGTACTGGATACCGCGGCAAGGACTTTTGGTGCTACAAATTCCGCACAATGCGCGTGAATGCCGAAAGCGACAAGGTCCAAGCCACTGAAAACGACCCAAGAAAGACAAAATTCGGCGATTTCTTGCGTCGTACGAGCATTGATGAGCTGCCACAATTCTTCAATGTATGGCGAGGCGATATGTCGATTGTCGGCCCACGCCCTCACATGATTAAACATACTCAAGACTACAGTGCGCTTATCGACAAATATATGCTCCGCCACACCATCAAACCAGGCATTACTGGATGGGCGCAGGTGAACGGTCTGCGCGGACAGACAAAAGAACTTTGGCAAATGGAGAAACGTGTGGAATACGATGTATGGTATGCCGAGAACTGGAATATAATGCTCGACTTCAAAATCATATTTCTTACGGTATTCAATGCGATACGCGGCGAGAAGAACGCATTCTAAAAATCTTGATATTTTAGACTTTTACTCAAAACAAACATATGGATGACTTGAAGCGCAAAGCATTAGGTGTGCTAAAAAAATTCTATGGCTACACCTCTTTCTATCCTCTGCAATATGAAGCCATCGAGTGTGTGATGAATCATCGCGACGCACTCGTGCTTATGCCTACTGGCGGAGGAAAATCAATGTGTTTTCAGATTCCTGCACTGCTTCACGAAGGATGCGCTATCGTAGTGTCGCCTCTGCTTGCTCTAATGAAAGATCAGGTCGATGCACTGCAATCAAATGGCATCCCCGCAGCATCCATCAACAGCACTCAGACCGAATCAGACAACCGCGAAATAATTGAGCAGGTGTTTGCCGGACACATTAAGCTGCTTTATATCTCACCTGAGCGGTTGCTCTCCGAACTTGAAGTTTGGTCCAGCCATATGAAAATAAGCCTTATTGCAATCGACGAGGCTCATTGCATATCTCAATGGGGGCATGATTTCCGCCCCGAGTATTCTCAGCTTTCTATGCTTAAAGCTAAATTTCCCGACGTACCCATTATGGCTCTTACCGCCACTGCCGACCGTCTGACACGCGACGATATAGTTAAGCAGCTAAACATTCCAAATGCACGACTGTTTCTTACCTCATTCGACCGCAAGAACATATCCCTGCGTGTCGTCCGCAATATGAGTGGCAAAGACAAAATCAGGGAGCTGACTCGTTTCATAGACAAGCACAACGGCGACAGCGGAATTATTTATTGCCTCAGCCGCAAGAATGTGGAGAATATGGCTGAAAAGCTGAAAAAACTTGGCTATAATGCCGCCGCATTCCATGCAGGGATGCCCACTTCTCAGAAAGAAGCTGTTCAAAGAGATTTTCTCAACGACGACATACAGATTATATGCGCAACCGTGGCTTTCGGAATGGGCATAAATAAAAGCAATGTGCGATGGGTGGTTCACAGCAATATGCCCAAGAATATGGAATGTTACTATCAAGAAATCGGCCGTGCCGGACGCGACGGCCTTCCTGCCGATGCGCTGATGTTCTATTCTTTCGGCGATGTCGCCACACTTATGAGTTTTGCTAAAGATTCAGGTCAAGCACAGGTGAACATCGACAAATTGCGCCGTATGCAGCAATACGCCGAATCAAGCGTATGCCGTCGAAGAATACTGCTCAGCTACTTCAATGAAAGATATGAATGTGACTGCGGCAATTGCGACGTGTGCAACGACCCGCCAGAGCGCATCGACGGCACAATAATTTGCCAGATGGCTCTCAGTGCAATCGCCCGTGTGAAAGAGAGCGAGGGTGTCACTACAATAATCGACATTTTGCGCGGTTCTCGAAGAATGGAGATTACAGCAAAAGGATATGACCGACTGAAGACCTATGGTGTGGGCAGGCAGCTTTCATTTGCCGCTTGGAATGCATATTTGCTGCAAATGTTGCAATTAGGATTGTTTGATATAGCCTACAACGATGGAAATCACCTAAAAATCACCGACTATGGATGGGACATTTTGCGCGGAAGAAGAACAGTGCAACTGTCGAAATTCTATTACGACAACCAGTATGCTAAGGCTTCGCCAAAGAAAGAAAAAGAGACGTCAGGCACATTGCCGATGAATGTCGAGCCAGACAAGAAATTAATCGACATTCTTAAAGGTGTGAGATATACTATAGCCAAGAAGCAGGGAGTCCCGCCATATATCATTTTCAACGACAAAGTGCTTGAAATCATAGCAGCCGAAAAGCCGGCTACTAAAGAGCAATTCAGCTCGCTATATGGAATCGGCGAGAAAAAGACCGAAATGTATTGGAAGCAGATAACTTCAGCAATCAAAGAATATATCCAGCAATCCGACAAATAATTTCATCTCGATATCACACCTCAGCACGACATAACACCGGGCTTCATGCCATGAGTGCAAAGCCTAACTGTTGCGATATTCTTGGGGAGTCATATTGGTGTAGGTGCGGAAATATCTGTTGAATGTGGTAGGTGTAGGGAAGCCAAGGGATGCTGCAATTTTGCTCACCGTGTCATTTGTACTCTTAAGTTGCGTCTTTGCATCCATTATTATCATGTTCATTATGATTTCCTGCGGAGTCATGCCTGTGGTCTTGCTTATCACGTTGCAAAAATGCGACAGCGTGAGATTCACCTCATGTGCATAGAATGAAATCTTATGCTCCTCACGATAATTTTCAAAAGCTAATTGCAGAAATTCCGACAAAATTGCATGGTCGCGTGTGGGAGTCTCCCGCTTGTTGATTACAAGATGATGGCTCAACGCCTCCGACAGACTATCCACAAATATTCCCATGATATTCGTAATAATCTGCTGCGACAGAATAGGCTTTGACATTCTTCCTGCACGGGCAAGTAACGACATAGCATCGGCATATATAGAACTCACTTCCGGCTCAAGTGTCAATACAGGATTTCTGAACAGAGGCATCATGAGTTTCGACATCCGCTTCATGAAATTTACATTCATCAGAAATTTGGATGAGAAGCCTATAAAGCTTATTTGAGTATCGGGGCTAACCTCATGAATTTGGATAAATGTTCCAGGCATTACGACGACAAAATCCGAAGCCTTCACATCAAATTCCCATAAATTGATTGAGCTTTTCACCCTACCTTGGTTCAAATAAGCAAATATACACGCTTGAATTTTGCACGGAAACTTAGTATAATTGTTCAAAATGTCAATATTCACATTATCATATACTATGCAATCTATAGGCAAATCGAACATCGGAGTTTTCATCTGCTTCTCTTTCGCTAAAATATCTCCCACCATCTTTTTACTGCAAATTAGTTCTATATCTTAATTTATCGCAAAATTACAAAATTTTATCGTCATTATATAACAAATCTACGAATTTGTTCATACTCCATATTCACACCGATATCATAGAATGTCACAAACGGCATTTTTAATTACACAAAATCGGCATTCATCACCTAATCAATCACAAACAAAGATTGCGCAAACCAAATGCAGAAACGTCAAGCTTGCTTGAAAGTTTTTGCTTAGGTGCAGTCTATCTCATGCAAAAAAGGAGCGGCTCAAGCCGCTCCTTTCATATTAGTTGATAATCCCCAAAAATCTGTTACTTAACTGCATCTGGATCTTGTCCCCATTGCTGACGGGCAAGACGACGATAGTTATTATAACGCCACTGAGCATTCTCCTTAGCTGCTTGGAACAATTCCTCAGCCTCATTTGGATATTGCTTCATAACCGACGCATAGCGAACCTCTCCTTTCAAGAATGTCTCGAAATTATCCCAATTTGGTTCTTTGCTGTCGAGTGTGAATGGGTTCTTGCCCTCTTTCTCAAGTTCAGGGTTATAACGCCACAAGTGCCAGTAACCACATTCCACAGCTCTTGCCTCTTCTGCCTGAGCTTTACCCATACCAGCTTTCAGACCGTGGTTGATACATGGAGCATAAGCGATTATGATTGAAGGTCCATCATAAGCCTCTGCTTCACGGATTGTCTTCAATGTTTGAGCATTGTCAGCGCCCATAGCCACTTGAGCCGCATATACATAGCCGTAGGTCGATGCGATAAGTCCAAGGTCTTTCTTGCGGATGCGCTTTCCTGATGCAGCAAACTTAGCGATTGCGCCAAGAGGAGTAGCTTTAGATGCCTGACCACCAGTATTAGAATATACCTCAGTATCAAGTACAAGAATATTGACATTCTTGCCAGATGCAAGCACATGGTCAAGACCGCCGAATCCTATATCATAAGATGCACCGTCGCCACCGATTATCCATTGCGAGCGTTTTACCAGATAGTGGCTAAGCTCTTTTATCTTCTTGCAGATCGGATTCTCGCAATTATCTACCATTGCAGTAATCTTGTCGGCAATTTCACGGCTCTTTTCTGCGTCATCTTTGTTTTCAAGCCATTGGTTGAACAGTTCTTTCGTCTCAGCCGAAGTGCAGTCACAAGCTACAGCTTCCTTGATGTAATTTTCAAGGCGTGCGCGCATCTTGTCGTTTGCAAGAACCATACCGAAACCAAATTCGCAGAAATCTTCAAACAATGAGTTTGCCCATGCAGGTCCATGACCTTTCTCATTAGTTGTATATGGAGTTGATGGAACTGAGCCAGAATAGATTGAGCTACATCCTGTAGCATTTGCCACCATCTGACGGTCTCCGAACAACTGAGAAATCAACTTGACATATGGAGTTTCCCCACATCCCGAACATGCACCAGAGAACTCAAACAATGGAGTCGCAAACTGCGAGTTCTTCACATTCGACTTGACATCTACAAGATTTTGCTTGCTTGTAACGTGTTCTACGCAGTATGTCCACTTGTCTTGTGAACCAAGCTCAGCTTGAAGTGGCTTCATTTCAAGAGCTTTCACGCCCTTCTTGCCAGGACAAACATCGACACAGTTGCCACAACCCAAGCAGTCGAGATCATCAACAACTTGTGCAAATTGCATACCAGCAAATGCCTTGCCTATAGCTGGAAGCGTCTCACCATCCTTGAATGGAGATGCTGCCACTTCTTCAGCAGTAAGGACGAATGGACGAATAGCTGCATGAGGACAAACGTATGCACACTTGTTGCATTGGATACAATTCTCAGCAATCCATTCTGGGACGAATGTTGATACTCCACGCTTCTCGAATTTTGCGGTACCGGGTTGCCATGTTCCATCAGGATTCTTTGTGAATGCCGATACCGGAAGCAAGTCACCATCTTGTGCATTGATTGGGCGGACAACATCGTGGATAAATGTAGGCACATTATTATCGACGTGTGCAACGACCTCAAGATTTAACCATGCTGGATCTATTTCAAGTTTCTTGTACTCGCCACCACGATCTACTGCCGCATAGTTCTTATTCACGACATCCTCACCCTTCTTACCATAAGACTTAACGATGAATTTCTTCATCTGCTCTACAGCGAGATCCACTGGGATAACTTCTGTGATACGGAAGAATGCTGATTGAAGAATTGTGTTTGTGCGGTTGCCGAGACCTATCTCTTGTGCAATCTTTGTTGCATTGATATAATATACATTAATGTTGTTGTCGGCAAAGTATTTCTTAACCTTGTTTGGCAAGTTCTTTGCGAGTTCTTCACCCTCCCATATTGTATTCAAGAGGAATGTACCGTTCTTTTGAAGACCGCGGGTCACATCATACATATGAAGATATGCCTGAACGTGGCAAGCCACAAAGTTTGGTGTTGTCACCAAGTATGTTGAGTGGATTGGCTCGTCACCGAAACGCAAGTGTGAGCAAGTGAAACCGCCCGACTTCTTTGAGTCGTAAGAGAAATATGCTTGGCAATACTTATCGGTATTCTCTCCGATAATCTTCACCGAATTCTTGTTTGCACCAACAGTACCATCAGCACCAAGACCATAGAACTTAGCTTGGAACATTCCTTTGCCGCCAAGTGCCACCTCTTCTTTCTGTGGAAGAGAAGTGAATGTAACATCATCATTGATACCAAGAGTGAAGTTGTTCTTTGGCATTGGCAATGCAAGGTTCTCATATACTGAAAGGATTTGAGCCGGAGTTGTATCCTTAGATCCCAAGCCATAGCGACCACCGACAATGAGAGGGGCATTCTCTGTGCCGTAGAAGCATTCTTTAACATCAAGATACAATGGTTCGCCATTTGCTCCAGGCTCTTTTGTACGGTCAAGCACTGCAATACGCTTTGCTGTTGCAGGAACTGCTGCAAGGAAGTGCTTAGCCGAGAATGGACGATACAAGTGAACAGCCACAAGACCTACCTTTTCACCCTTTTCGGTCAAATAGTCGATTGTCTCGCGGATAGCCTCAGTTGCAGAACCCATAGCTATAATCACACGTTCTGCATCTGGTGCGCCGTAGTAATCAAACAAGCCATATTTGCGGCCAGTGATTTCGGCAATCTTGTTCATATATTCTTCTACGATGCCAGGAACTGCATTGTAGTATTCATTGCTTGATTCACGGTGCTGGAAGAAAACATCCGGGTTTTCTGCTGTTCCACGAGTGACTGGACGGTCAGGGCATAGAGCGCGGCTGCGGAAATCCGCAAGAGCCTCTTTGTCGATAAGCGGAGCCAAGTCCTCAGCTTCGATAGCCTCAATCTTTTGGATTTCGTGTGATGTGCGGAATCCGTCGAAGAAGTTCACAAATGGCACTTTTGCCTTTATTGTCGATAGGTGAGCTACACCCGCCAAGTCCATAACTTCTTGCACGGAGCCTTCGCATAGCATCGCAAAACCTGTTTGGCGAGTTGACATCACGTCTTGATGGTCGCCGAATATACACAATGCATGTGATGCAAGAGTACGTGCCGAAACGTGGAATACGCATGGCAGCAATTCTCCTGCTATCTTATACATATTAGGAATCATCAATAACAAACCTTGAGAAGCTGTGTAGGTTGTGGTGAGGGCTCCAGCTTGCAATGATCCGTGTACTGCACCAGCAGCACCTCCTTCAGATTGCATTTCTTGAACCAAAACAGTTTCTCCGAAAATGTTTTTTCTGCCAGCAGCAGCCCACTCATCTACGTGTTCTGCCATTGTTGACGATGGGGTAATAGGATAGATTGCAGCTACTTCGGTGAACATATAGCTCACATGGGCAGCAGCTTGGTTACCGTCACACGTCATGAATTTCTTTTCTTTACCCATAATCAATTATCAATTAAAATAAAAAATTTCCAAATACCATAATAGTGCTTGCACACATATAAAATATCTGTGCGAAGTTACTAAATTTAATCCGAACCTCAAAAATTATTGTATCCTAATTTTCCGCCTCAGGTCCGTAATACAAGCGTGTCTCGTTCTCAGGTCGGAATATGCTTCCTGCCACACGCTTTATGTCTTGATTTTCAAGGTTGCGATATTTTTCCACCTCGTTGTTTATGTCCCGAGCATTGCCGAGCAATTCATGATAGCACAGCTTGGAAGCCTTCTCGCTGTAGCTGATATTCTCAAAGCATTCTTTCGACTCATATTTGTTCACAAACTTTTCCACCTCATATTGGCTCACACCATCTGACACCAGTTTGCACAGTTCATCTTCTATAATCGCATTGGCTTCATCAAATTTAACATCAGGGCGCAGACGACCCCGCACTATCATAAGCCCAGGGTCGATAGACCCCCAGATTGAAGCGTCGAGGTCGATAAAAGCATCGGTCTTCATAAGCACATTTTGGAAGAAGCGCGCTGAATTTCCATTTGCAAGAATATCGCTTATTATATCGCTTGCATAGTAGTTGGCATCACGTCTTCCGCACATGTGATAAGCTTTCATTATCAGGTTATGTGGCACATCTCTGTTCACCTCTACTTTGCGCAGCTCCATCTGCTCGGGTTCTGCCTGAATGTTGCGCATTTTCACTGCACGTCGCGGTATCTGCGACATCCACTTCTCGGTCAGGTCCACGGCATCATCGAAAGTCATATTTCCTGCCACACATAGTATCGCATTGTTCGGTGCATAATGGCTGTAAAAGAAATCTCTAACAGCATCAATGGTGACGTTCTCAATATCTTCCACGCGTTCTCCTATCACTGGCCATCGGTAAGGATGCTGGCGAAACGCTGTCGCCCTCAATATATGCCCCACATCACCGTATGGCACATTTAAACAACGCTGTTTAAACTCCTCTATAACCACACTTTTCTGAGCATCGAGACTTTTCTGAGAAAATGCGAGCTGGTTCATCCTGTCACTCTCAAGCCAAAATGCAGTTTCCACATTGTGAGCAGGGAGTATTTCATAAAAATTCGTTATGTCGTCGCTCGTCCATGCGTTGCTCTCACCGCCAGCCATCTGAAGTCGGGTATCAAAATCCGGTATATGCTGCGATCCGCCAAACATAAGGTGTTCAAACAGATGAGCGAACCCCGTCTGTCCATGCACCTCATCGCGAGAGCCTACATCATACAGCAAGTTTAACGCTACCATTTGCGTGGTAGCGTCATAGTGATGAACGAGCCGCAACCCGTTATCCAGTATGTGAGTATTGACTTCTATCATATAATAAAAAACTTTCTCCTTGATGCTATTTCAGCACCTTCATCGAAATTATCTTGACATCTTCCTTCGGACGGTCGGCACGACCAGTTTCAACATTCTCAATCTTCTCGACCACATCCATTCCTTTCACGACTTCTCCGAATACAGTGTATTGTCCATCGAGATGCGGTGCGCCGCCCACAGTGGTATAAGCCTTTTTCTGCTCATCGGTGAATTTCACCGGATTCTTTGCCACTTCAACCTCTGTCTGTGCCACAAGCTCGTCTTGAAGTTTCTTCAGCCCGGCCGTGTCATTAGCCATCCGCATCTTCATCACCTCTTTGCGATGTGGTGCCACCAGCCCTTCAAACACCTGTTGCTTCTTCATGTCGTTCATTCGAAGCTCCATTTGCTGAATCATAGCCTCATTCATCTTCTTTCCAGTCACTATATAAAACTGCGAGCCAGATGATCGCCGTTCAGGATTCACATTGTCGCCAGTCCTTGCAGCAGCAAGCGCGCCACGCTTGTGGAAAAATTTAGGATACACTATTTCGGCCTCTATCGTATAGCCGGGATCTCCCGTTCCGAGCATCTGTCCCGGTGCGGCATTCTTTGAGTTGCCATCACCTGTCTGTATCATAAAGTTCTTTATGACACGGTGGAACAGCACTCCGTCATAGTAGCCCTCGTTCACGAGTTTTACAATATTATCGCGATGCTTTGGAGTCTCATTATATAATTCTATTACTATTTCACCGAGAGAGGTTTCTATTTGCACCTTGGTGCGGGCATTGTCTGTTGTTTCCATATCAGAATTAGCTTTCGTGGCATTCTCATTTCTGCTCTTGTTAGAGCCGTTGGCTGAACCGCACGAAGCCATAGCCAGCACAGCCACCAAGAAAATCCAAAAAGTTTTTTTCATAAATATTTTGTCATCGTTAAATTCCCAATGCAGGATACAAGCGCTTGTATATGCGACGGAAATTGTCGTCTTTTGCACTGAGTTCTGCCGCATGAGCCTTATAGTCGCTGCCCCATAGGCTTGCTATCAAATCGGGCAAGTAGCAGTGTTCACGGTCCTTGTCGATTGCCGCTTTCACGAGCTTGTCGATAGCTCCAGCATATTTTTCGGCATCTATTGCATGCAGATAGCGAGCAGTGCTTGCCACAAACTGACCGTTGGAATCTACCGTAATCATATTATCGACCAATTCCGACATAATTTCATCTATCGAATCAATATTGTTCGCGATGTATTCATACGTCAATAATCCATTTGGGTCTCTGCTTAATTTCTTTTTTAATTCTTCGTTCATCTTTGTTTTTTGTTGAATGGAAAAACTCTTTCTGAGAAATAATTGGCAAATATACGATTTTTTGGGCAAACATTGTTGCTATTGCCGACAATCTTTACTATATTTGAGCATATTTTTTCAACTTAACACCCAACTTGAGATGAATACAGAAGCACAAGAAAAAAAATTTGTAATCACCATAGGCCGCCAATACGGCAGCGGCGGCAGAGAGATAGGACGGCTCGTGGCTGATATGCTCAACATAAAGTATTACGACAAGGAGCTGCTCACCGAGTCGGCCAAAGCTGCCGGCGTGAAACCTGAGCTTTTTGAAGCAGCCGATGAACGCACGCCATCGTTTTTCTCAAATCTGTGGTCGTTCAACCTTGGTTTTAATTCGGGCTCATATCTTCTGGGTAGTTCTCCGTTGTCGGACGACAACATATACCGCGCACAGAGCAATGTCATGAAGAATCTTGCGGAACAATCATCATGCGTGATTGTCGGGCGGAGTGCCGACTATGTTCTGCGTGAACATCCGTATCTCATCAGCGTGTTCATCCATTCCACCATCGAGGCTCGAATAATCCGAATCATGAACCGCTCTGCCGATATCGACTCTGCCGAGAAGGCCCGCGAAACTGCCGACAAGAAGGACAAGCTCCGCGCAAGCTACTACAATTTCTACACCGACAAGACTTGGGGCAGCTCCATGTCCTACGACCTATCGATTGATTCGTCAAAACTGACATCAGAAACTGTGGCAAAAATAATCGTCGATTATGTCAAAGCTCGCCTTCTGGCAAAATAATTTGGCACCGGCCATCACTGTATCGCAGAGCCAACGCTCCCATGCTACACATATTCACGACCGAGACTTCTGCCGTATTTTTTGTTATATGGGCGATGCGCATATATTCTTCGAGCGTAATACTGCCATTTGCCCTCACACAATCTATGAGTAGCTGCTCTCGTTCTGTTAATGGGAACACCGTCGGGCTGTCGCTTTGGCGGTGTTTCCATATCTTCACATGAAGAGGACTTGCCACAATATTCTCATCGGCAACTCTGTAATACGCCTTCCAATTCCCATTTTCATCGGGAGCTTTGACCGGGACAACATTGCCCTTGGCTATATCCACTTTCAGCACAGATTTTCCTTCCACCTTATACACGCTGTACTCCACTTCTTGTGGGGGCGGCAATACATCTCGGCGGCTTGTTCTATCATGAACATCTCCTCTTCACTGCGCACGCCGGCAATCTTGCCGTTGTCTTTAACACCTATCAGCAGGTGTCCGCCATCATTGTTGGCGAAAGCCGATATGCTTCGGGCAATCTTCCTCGCATCTGATATTTGAAATTTGAAATCCTGATGCTCATGCTCCCCTTCTTCTATAAGGTTTTGAATATAATGTTTGCTTTTTAATTCCTTATACTGTGAGTCGTTCATCGTAGTTTTGTCTTCTTAATCAAAATTGGTCATTCCTATTTACTTTGATTGTATGCTTTTTGAAAGTTTTAATTCAAAAAGCACACAATCAAGTCTAACGACCGATTTTAGTTAAATGTTTTGCAAAATTACAATAAAAAAGGAGATGCCAGCAAGCAGCCGGTATCTCCTTTAGATTTTTTATGACTATGCTCCCTATTTCACAAACTTGCGCAACACTGGTATCAGCTTGTCAGCATAACGGCGGAAACCTATATCTGTGAAGTGTATGCCATCCACAGTGCCTTCATTGTCATATCCAGCAAGACCGTCAGATGTGACATAATACAAATTTTTAGGATTCTCTTTCTTTAACTTTTCGTAGTTCTTGCGGAATGCCTCATTCTTCTCAGGAAGATATTTCTTGAAAAAAGAATCGAATTTGGCATAAGGATAAATCGGGCCTTCCACCATCACAATAGGCACTTCGGGGCGAAGTGTACGCAAAGTCTTTATAAATCCATAAGTCAATGTGTCGCACATCATCTTTGTGCAGTTTGGAATCGGGTCAATCACATATGCGCTTACCCCCGGTATTGTAGCCATCGCACGAGCCATGCACAAGTCCATTTTGCCCTCGCCACTGATGCCTATGTTCACGCATTCGCAATTCAAGTCGCGCTGAATCATATTGGTAGCCACCATACCTGTGCGAGTGGAGCATCCGCCTTGCAAAATACTTGTTCCATAGAACACTATTTTTTTGGATGCCCGCGGATTATCGACCTTTGGCTTAGTGATTACGGCATCCTCATCCACACCCACTTCGAGCCAATTTATTCCGTCGTAAAGCGGCAAGTAAATCATGAACTCACGCATATCACCCGCAAGATTTTCAACATAAATCTTCGATTGTATAGAATCTTTCTTGTATGGTCGATTGGTGTTCACATATTCCCACACGCCATCATCGCTTAGGCGATAAAGGTCGGTTCCTTTCAGCCCTGTGTCAGCCATATGTGCCATATGTGTGTTCCACAACAGGTTATAGCGCACTCCCACACGTTTTGAATTGGTGGCAAAGCGCACAGCCATACCGCTGCTGCACTGTGAGCGTTCCCACAAATCGGGGCGCACACTGTCCTTCAAGTACTTAGGAATACGAGTGTAGGGGGTCAGAGAATTGTCAAAGCCTTTATTTATCAGGCGCAATTCAAGTGCATTGACATACTTCATAGGCTTGCTCTCTTCTGCTGAAGCCACAAATGAAGTAGCACTCACAGCAATCAGCATCGCCATAGCGGCAAGCGACTTAATCTTTTTTAATAATGACATAGTGTTTTGTTGTTATAGTTAATTGGTAAATAAAATTTGTTATTATTATTTTTGACCGATATTGATGATATACACCTCTACGCAACGGTTCTTTGCCCGTCCGTCATAAGTGCTGTTATCTGCCACAGGATAATCGTTGCCAAGTCCCACCACCGAGATCTGCCCGCCATTTATCCCCGATTGCACGAGAGCATCGGCAACGGCATTTGCACGGTCGTTCGACAACTCATAGGCATAATCACGGCTTTCCGTGTCGTCGGTACTGCCATATATGACTATTCCGGCATATTGCGTCTGCCGCAGCTTTGATATCATATTATGGATTTCCTTGTATGCGTTGCGATTCAAACTGCTGCTTCTTGAGTCAAACAAAATTGAATTGCCGTCAGATATCTTAGTATATATCAATCCAGTGTCTTTGTCATAATACGAATTTCCTTGACTGTAACTCTGTGAGCTTGATGTCTGCGGAGCATATTGGCTTCTGCGAGCAGCTTCTTTGGCATCCATATCAGCACCTGCGGCAGCTCCCGCCACGCCACCTACTATCATTCCAAGATTAGCACCAACATCGGCTCCATAATCGCCGCCTATGATTGCTCCAAGCCCAGCACCGAGAACTGTTCCGCCAACCGAACCAGCCACATAGCCTTTTGAGGAGTTGCTCATAGTATCGCACGATGTCAGCATAATGCTGCTGCATAATACAGCCGATGCCACACCTTTTACAATCATCTTTCTCATATCGGTGTATAAATTATATAAATATATCTTTGCAAAATTAACGATAAAAATGATATAAGGGTTATTTTTCACACAAAAAATGGCGCAGATAAGCATCAAAGCCATCTACGCCCATATAATTTTCTTAAAAAATTATTATTATTCAATTATTTCAATGTGCCATTTTCAGCATCTTTAACCATCTGCTCGTTGGCTGTGATATACACTTCTACTCGACGGTTCTGTGCGCGACCTGCGGCAGTTGAGTTGTCGGCTACAGGGACATCGTATGCAAGGCCGTTGGTTGTAAGACGCTTAGAAGGAACGCCCTTACCAATCAAGTAGTTTGCTACAGATTGAGCGCGTTCTTTCGACAATTTCTCGTTCACTGCACGGCTGCCTGTATTATCTGTGTGACCATTGATAGTGACATCAGTCTGAGGATTCTCAAGAAGTGATGTTGCGAAGTTGTTCAAAGCATCGCGAGATGATTGGCTAAGGTCGCTCTTGCCAGTCTTGAACAAGATTCCCTCATCAAAAGTAACCTTGATTGCTTGAAGATTGTTTTGGTCGGTCACAGTCTCAACTTTGGCTCCTTCAATTTTGGAAAGTTCTTCTTTCTGCTTGTCCATCTTCTTTCCGATCAATGAACCGGCCGTCGCACCGACAGCAGTACCTATCGCAGCACCAATAGCGGCACCCTTGCCTCCACCAATCAATGCGCCAATACCTGCACCAGCAGCACCGCCGCCACCGGCGCCAATCAATGCACCTTTGCCTGTATTGTTCATGTTACAACCTGTTGCGCCGAGCAACAATGCGCCACTAAGGGCTACACATAAAATCTTTTTCATCTTTTTTATTTTTTAGTTATATACAAATGTCTGCGTATAGAAATTTATGCAAATATACTGTTTTTTGAACAATAGTACAATATTTTCTTTTCAGTTTATTGGAACTATTGTCCAATATAGAGGGAGCAGATTGACTGCATTTTTAGCAGCATCACGGCTCCATGTTTTAGGTGCTGCCACTATCTTGTCGGGATTGCTGTTAAGCCATGCGCCCCACCAGCTTGCCAAGCTGTTATTAATTATGTTATGCTTGGCATGACGCAATGCTTCAAACACAAGCTCATGCTGCTTTGTAGGCAGATATATCCAATCAGCATTTTCTATCATCAGATTTTCTTTAGCCCACTTCTCGTCGTCGGTGACCACCACAAAATGCGGATCTTCAATCCAGCTACGAATCCCCGATATAGCCCAGTTATAGTAGTCACGCGTACATGTCGAAGTTTTTTTTGCCGGCGACAATATGTGAACGGCCACCGACTCCCCTACCGAAAGCCTATCAATTATTTCGGCATAAGAATTTGGGCACAGGCCATCGTTCAAATTAAAAATATTATGAACCTGCTCTCCAAGCTCATCAACATTTTCATAATTCATCCACTCTTTAAAGCCAAAATCACAGTCTTTTCTTAATGACGCTATACCAAGGCGTTCCATCATTTTTCGGCTGCGGATGTCACATTTCGGCAAATTAGGAAAAATGTCGGCAATCCATTTGCCTGCGACCACAGCACCGACATCGTCGCCACAACGGTTCAAGTGCAGAAGGTAGGCATATCGCAACATCTGCTCTGCCACATCGCCTTTTATGTCAATCCAATTTTTCATTCAGTTCAAAGCATTTTGTCTCCCCCAACCGCCTTATCATCTTCGGCTGTTGCGCCAATTTCTAAACCGCACAAGTGCTGTACGGCATATTTTCAGTGATGAAACGCACAGCAGCACCTGCTGTTTCACGCTCAGCTTTCCAAGCACCTTTTTTGCAGCATCCACGTCCTGCCTCTTATCATAGATTGCAAACAGTGCAAAATTATTGCGGTAATAGTCCTTCTCACACCTGAGTTTTAATGCAGAATCAAGGCCATATATGTCTATAAGCTTTTTCTGCGTCTCCAGAATATTCTTCTCACGGCGATACATCTTCTCATAATTAGGCGAATGCGATGCGCTCTCGGCGAGAACACGATACACGGCAGTCACATCAGGAATATAGTGAACTTTGCTTTTGGCGAGAAAATATGAGAACCACACAAAAGTGCCATCCACAGAATTAATAAAATTTGTGCAGGACAGATACAAGTCGCGACGGAACATCCACGACGGTGGAGCAACGTATTCCCTGCCCACAATAAATTCATCAAGACGCTGAAACCGCACCTCATGCAATGGCTGAGTGTTGAGTATCGAATGACGGGTTTCCCCTGTCTTGTCGTTCTGCAAATCACAATCGGTGTAGCACATTCCATAGTCGGGATGTGCCTCAAGGAAATCGACCTGCTTCTGCAACTTCAACGGATCCACCCAGTAATCGTCACCTTCGCACAGCGACAGATACTTGCCTTTCGCACGAGGATAGTTCCATATTCGCGAACCAGCAGGCTTACCGCTCTGATACTGGTTTTCAGTTTCAAACAGCGGCTTTATCACATCTGGATATTTAGCGGCATATTCACGTATTATGTCATCAGTGCCATCTGTCGAGCAGTCGTCGTGTATCAGCACTTCAAATGCAAAATCCGTCTTTTGCATCATAAATCCGTCGAGGCACTGCCTTATATACGAAGCCTGATTATATGTGATACACGATATGGACACCATGATATCACGATTCGCTGTCGCTGCACAATTATTGCCCATAGCCATCAGTTTTTTTCATTACTTGTAATCAGTTCCTTTCCCCCACAATTTTGCAAAAGGCTCATTATCCATATATTTTTTATAATCTATAAGTAAAGCCCTATAATCATATTCAGGATGATAACCGAGTTCACGCTCAGTTTTGGATATGTCGTTCACATATTCACGAGCGTCGGGCATATCTGGACGATACAGTATTTCCGACTTTCGGCTCGGGTCGCAGAATACATCCACAATGCCTCTCACCTGTTCCTCAAGAGTGACAGGGACACCTCTACCCACATTATACATTCCTCCATCGAGTTTGGAGTCCACACATTCATGTATAATCTGCAGAGCATCCTTGATATATACAATCTCTTTGGCCTTGGTAGGGTCACCCCATATTTCTATTTTCTCCCCGGCAAGAGCCTTCTCCATCAATATTCTATATCCCATTTTCTTTTTCACCCCATTAACATGGTAATAAGGATTGGGGTGATAGCCGTAGATTGTCGGCAAACGTAGCACAAAACGCCTTATGCCATATTGATAGAAATAGTGTTCAATCAAATCCACAGCTGCATTCTTGCAGATAGAATACACTGAGTGGTCGCCTGTCAGAGGGAATTTCTTCTCGATGTCCGATGGTATGGGAGTTTTCCCCATCAGATAATTTGAGTCGGCTCTCGATTGGGCAAACAAAATCTTCTGCGCACCCACCTTACGGCAATATTCAAGGACATTGAGCGTGCCGTCAAGCACAGAATATATATATGTGTGCGGATTGTATCCATCCATTGTTGCTGGCATTGCTCCAGCAAGATGAATGACACAATCTACATCACACTCTGGCAGCTTGCCGAAGTCTTCTTGATTTGTTATATCAACCGAATAATATGGCATGCCATAGTCATTAAAAAATCCATTGTCGGATTTTCTGCGCCCCACAGCCACTATATCATATCCTTTTTCTTTCAAATCTACTGAAGCATAAGTGCCAACGAGCCCTGTAGCCCCAAAAATTATAATTTTCCCCATAATAAACAATATTCTATTTTACTCTAATTTCAAGCCACTCCCGCTGATGTGACAGGGCATATTCAAGTTCATCTTTAGTGTCAAATTTCATAACAAGAGTACCGATAGCATTGTTGGCACCCTCAAATGAATGAACAGCATCTCCGCTCTTTACCCACAAATCACGCTCCACGACGTTTGCCTGATATTTGTCAGCTACAGCCAAGTTGTCAAATTTGCCGCTTACGTCGGCATGTAATATGATTTCCGCAAGATGGCAATTATAGGGTCTCTGTTCAACGTCGGTCACAGGTTCGCCCACCGAGGCTTTCACAGCGGCAGTCACCAAATCAACCCCTGTCGCTATTTTCAGCATCTCTGCCAGCCTGTTGCCGCCACCTCGTGGCGACACCTCCATAATATATGCCCTGCCGTCAGTTCCGATACGCGTCTCTATATTATAGATTGATGTCTTCATATCAAGCAATTTCAGCAGACGTTGAATCTCCGATTTTAACTCGTTCTCTTGGACCTCGCTGAATGTTGATGGCCAGCTATATGCCGACGGTGTATAAGGATTTGTGGCATCTGCATCAAATCTTTGAGCCGAAAAAGACACGAATTTCAATTCTCCATCCACCGAAAAACTGTCGGTATCCGAAGAACAGCCTTCCTTCTCTATGAAATCCTCCACTATGATATGTCCACCGAGAGAATGGCTCATCGCATACTCCAGTGCGGCGTGCAGCTCATCGGCACACTCCACTTTCGACACGCCCTTGCTGCCGGCCGCATCAGTCGGCTTCACAATCACTGGATACCTGAAATGCGTGCTGAATTGCATAGCCTCATCCACCGAAGCGAATCCACAAGCTTCTGGCACGACAAATCCATTGTCTTTCAAGAAGCTGCGGAATTTATCCTTATTCTGCAATATGCACACAGATTTATATGGATTGCCGGGCAGACCCATCTTTTCAGCAACGTATGCCGCTGTAATGACTCCCGGATCTACGGCAAACGACATTATTCCATCAATTTCAAGATGCCGTGCAAGTTCCAGCACCGCATCTTTGTCGATTATGCTCACATTATGATATTCATCAGAATATTTATGGGCAATATTGTCGGGGATATAGTCGCATGTTATGACATAATATCCGAGTCGGTGAGCAGCCTCTATGACGGGGAGCAAGTATCTCAATCCGCCAAGCAACATCAATTTCTTCTGTTTCGCAGCCATAGCCTATCTCTTATTCTTTATTATATCAATCACTCGTTCAATATCTTCTTCGCTCAATGCATGGTGCATAGGAAGACATATTACACTATCGGCTATTTTTGTGGCTACAGGCAGATTTTGAACCCCAGCCGACTCAAGCCCGCGATATGTGGAAAATTCGCTTATCAACGGATAAAAATATCTGCGGCCAAGCACATTATGCTCTTTCATCGCAAAATATAGCTCATCGCGTGTGATTCCATATTTTTCCACATCCACGAATATCGGGAAATAGGAATAGTTGTGCCTTATGCCTTGTGTATCGTCATAGTAGCTTATACCCTCCACATCGTTCAAGGCTTTCCTATAAGCTTCGGCAACCGCCTTGCGTGCCTCAATAGCTTTATCCACTTGACGAAGATTGAGCAGTCCGTAAGCTGCACGGATTTCATCCATCTTGCTGTTGATTCCCGGAGCGACAACTGTCACCTCATCAGCAAACCCGAAATTCTTCAAATAGTCGATGCGCTTCTTTGTTTTTTCGTCGTGGGTGATAAGCGCACCGCCCTCCACCGTGTTATACACCTTTGTAGCATGAAAGCTAAGTGTGGACATATCTCCTGCCGTGAGCAGCGATTTGCCATCAATTTCCACACCAAATGCATGTGCGGCATCATAGATAACCTTCAGTCCATATTTGTCGGCTATGTTTTGGATAGCCACGATGTCGCAAGGCTGACCATAGCAGTGTACAGGCATTATGGCTGTGGTTCTTGGTGTTATCGCCGCCTCTATCTTGTTTGGGTCAATATTGCACGTCACAGGGTCGATATCCACAAACACAGGTTTTATTCCATTCCACCACAGCGAATGCGTAGTTGCCACAAAACTGTAGGGGGTGGTTATCACCTCGCCCGTAATTCTCATTGCTTGCAATGCTGTTATAAGCGGCAATGTGCCGTTTGTGAAAAGGCTGATAAACGGCACTTTCAAATATGCGGCGAGCTCACGCTCAAGCTGCTTGTGGAAGTTGCCATTGTTGGTAATCCACTTGCTGCTCCATATATCTTTTAGCAGCGTATTAAACTCTTCCAAATCTGGCAACAACGGCGATGTAACCGTTATCTGCTTATTGCTATTGTCATTACTCATATTAACGCCTTTATGATTTATGTTTTATCAAGCTCGTCAATTCAGTCAATTCATTGAACCGAAAAATCTTAGCTGTCACCAAATAATATATTATGCCTACTGTCACTCCTATAAGCAATCTCACTATATCGGCAAATGGCATAAATTCCACACATGCATACACTATGGCACTCATCGATATGCTGAGAAGCAAAGTTGGGGCTAAATCGCGCATTTGCTTAAAGAAGCCCACATCTATGAGACGACCTGTATAGTATGTATTTATAGTCAATGCCACTATAGAATTAAACACCATTCCTATGCACATAGCCACAAGCCCGAGAGGAATGGTGACACACATCACCGATACACCTAATATCTTCTTGTAAATCTCAAGTCTCAAAAACAGATCCGAACGTCCTTTCACCTGAAGGAGATTCAGATTTATCGAATGTATTGGATACCACATCATTGAAAAGCATATAATCTGCAACAGCGTCACCGTGAATGCCCATTGCTTGTTCAGCAGCATTAGAATCAATGGCTCCGATGTGGCTGCAAGACCTGTCATAAGCGGAAATATGATAAATGCCGACAGCTTGAGAAACCTGCGATACACATCGGCAAGACGTTCATCATCATTCTGGATGGAACAAAGCACCGGATAGGTCACACGTTGGACTATTCCGTTCAGGTTTGACGACGGAAATTCGGCAAACTGGTGAGCGCGGGTATAGTAGCCAAGATCCGATGCTCGGAATATCTTACCTATCACTATCAGATATATATTAGTATATATCGTATTTATCAGTCCCGACACCATAAGCTTCGAGCCGAAGCCAAACATCTCGCGAAACGAGGTCCACGAATACTTTAACTTTGGTCTCCACTTCGACAGCAGCCACAGCATCGACGCATTCACTCCGAGATTCGACAGTTGATACCACACAATCGACCACACACCGAATCCGCTTGCCGCCATTCCTATGCCTATCCCCCCCGACACTATCGCAGCGAGCAATGAGGCTTTTGCCTGAGTACGGAAATCAAGGTCGCTTGTGAATAATGCGCGCTGCACCACCACAAGCGAATTGATGACGACACTAAGCCCTATAACTCTCATAATGTCGGTCAATAGCGGTTCATCATAGAAATTGGCAATCAACGGCGCACACAAGCATAGCAGCGCATACATGAATATGCCCACTACTACATTAAAATAGAATGCCGTGGAATTGTCGGTCTCAGTCCTATCCATTTTGCGCATCAATGCCTGCGAGAAGCCACTATCGACAAGCGACTGGCTTATCGCCAAAAACACGGTCAGCATACCCACCAAGCCATATTCATTCGGCGACAACATCCTTGCCATGATAATCATCACCACAAATGATACACCTTGAACCGAGAAACGCTCCAATGCGCTCCACGCCACACCTTTTACCGTTTTCCCCTTAAGTGTCTCTGCCATCTATCTCTATATTCTGCTTGGCAAATTCTAAATCATCAGCCATCGCACTTTAAAACGATGCGCAAGTTATAAAAAATCTTCCACAACAGCAACTAATCTCCATTAGTTTTTTCTGCATCCTCCTCAACTTAGCATTAAGATTACCTTATTTTTCAGATCACCTCAAATCGTGTCATTTGGATTTAATGCCATTTTCGGATTTTCACCAATCAATATATCCAAAAACATTTTAAGTCGAGCCAAAAATTCGCGCAGCGTGTTTTTTATACGATAACGCAAAAGCGGCGACGGCTCTGCATTATACCCAACCGCATAAAGTCCATATCTGTCGGCGAGATATATGGCTCGCTCGTTATGATATTTTTGTGAAATTAATGTAATGGAGTCAAGGGCATACGTCTTTTTTGCCTTAACTATAGAATTGAGCGTTCTTGTTCCATCATAGTCCAAAATGATTCTATCAGCAGGTATTCCTCGAACGACAAGTGAGTCGCGAATAGCTTTGGGCTCATCACAACCATTTTTTTGACTTTGAGAATAATCCCCACCACTGGCTATAATGACTTCAATCTTGCCAGCTTTGTATAATTTGTCGGTTGCAGTGATGCGGTTGTCAAAATAATGGTTGCGCGCACCCCATGGCGTTATCGGTGATGTAGCCAACAACAGCCCCACCCGATTATGCGGCACAGAATCAACAGAGTCATAAGTTCTGCCAACTGCATTACATCCAACTATAATGTAGCATGCGCCAATCACCACGAGCAGAATGACTACAATAGCCAAGCTGCATTTTACGCATATATTATTGTTTAGTTTACCTTTCATCTTCATTTTCTTGAAGAGCTTCAATTTGTAACATTTATTTTTCAGGTAATTTAGCCATTTTTCGTCACTTTAATGCCGCAACAAGCGCAACACCTCGCAAAAAAACAATGGCAAGTTATTAAATTTTACCCAAAGCCGCAAAGGAATTCCATCGAAATCCCCAAAAAACGCTTTCATTTTCCAATTCCAAAATTCAATCATTAAAATTAGCCCCTATTTAAGTTTGGCATAAAGATATGGCAATATTTCAGATTTTATTGTAACTTTGTCCAATACAGCGTACATAGATTATCCATTATGATGAATATTAGGCAACATTTAATTTGGTCAATTTTCCTAATTATACGCTGTGTTTTTAATTTCTAACCAATTTTTTACGAAATCAAAATAAGTTTAAATCACCTCATTATGAAGGTTATACAAGCTGAACTAAAAGATATGCAAACAATTATGCATATTATTGACTGTGCCAAACAGATTATGCGCTCCAGCGGAAATCTCTCGCAATGGAGCAATGGATATCCCAATCAGAAGGTTATAGCTTCCGACATTGCCGCACATTGCGGCTTCATATGCATCGAAGATGACGGCTCTGCCGTCGCTTATTTTGCCGCAATACCAAGCCCCGACCCCACTTACCTCAATATCTATGAAGGCAAGTGGATCGACGACACCAAGCCATATCTTGTAATACACCGCATAGCGAGCAGCGCAAGCAGTCACGGTGTTTTTGACGCAATTATAGATTTCTGCACATCAAAAATCGACAACATACGCATCGACACTCATCGCGACAATCTAATCATGCAGCATTGCCTCTCAAAGTGCGGTTTCAATTATTGCGGAATTATCCATTTGAAGAATGGTGATGAACGCCTTGCTTATCAGCTTCTCATCCATTACGAGAAAATGTGACAACAACGACACTTAACATTATGTGCGCAAATGCACTTTTTGTCATACATATTCGTATATTATTAGCGGATTCTGAGAATAATTCATTAATTTTGTATTCAGGAAATAATTAAAATCAAAATACATAACAAAATGAGATTAAAACATCTTGTTTGCGGTCTATTCGCAACATCAATGGCACTATGTGCCAACGCTGCCGATGACGGCATTATCACCCCTGACAGCACTGGCTTCTATTTCACCGATGTAAAGGTGGTGAAGACCACTTCGGTAAAGGATCAGAACAAATCAGGAACATGCTGGTGCTTCTCCGGCAATTCGTTCATCGAAGACGAAATTTTGCGTAAGAGCAAAAAAGAAGTTGATCTTTCCGAAATGTACATTGTGCGCAAATGTTATGAGGACAAGGCCAAGAAATTTATGCGCATGTATGGCAGCATTGTTTTTGCCGAAGGCGGAAGCATCCTTGATGTGCCATACGTTATGGAAAATTACGGTGCTATGCCAGAAGAGGCTTACCCGGGTCTAAAATATGGCGATGAAAAACATAACCACAAAGAGCTTTCCGCCGTATTGAATGCATATATCCGTGCCGTGGTGCAAGTTCCCAACAAGAAACTCTCCAAATCATGGTATGAAGGTTTTTGCGGTATCCTTGACGCATATTTCGGAAAAGTTCCAGAGACTTTCACATATAAGGGGAAAACATACACTCCACGCTCTTATGAACAATCACTCGGGCTGAACTTCGACGACTATATGGCATTCACTTCATTCACGCACCATCCGTTCTATAAGCCATTTATGCTTGAAGTGTCTGACAACTGGCTTTGGGGTTCTTATGAGAACGTGCAGATGAACGAGTTGGAGGACATTGTTGATAACGCAATCAACCACGGATATTCAGTAGTATGGGCCGCCGACGTGAGCGAAGTTGGCTTCAAATGGCGCAAGGGATATGCCATCTTGCCTAAGGCTAAAGAGGAAAAGGATCTCGACGGAACTGAATTGTCGAAATGGGTTCAAGTGTCTGATGCTGAACGTGAGAATATGAAATACAACATCAAGGGTCCAGTTGAGGAGATAAAAGTTACACAAGAGATGCGCCAAGAGATGTTTGACGACCAAGAAACCACCGACGACCACGGAATGGTTATCGTTGGTATAGCTAAAGACCAAAAGGGCAACAAATATTACAAAGTGAAGAATTCTTGGGACACTAACCAAATCTACAAAGGTTACTTCTACGTTTCTATGCCTTATTTCTTGGCAAAAACTATGAGTATCTATGTAAACAAAGAAGCTGTTCCGGCAGCAATTCTATCAAAGCTGAAATAACAAACCCTAATCGGTCATTCGATTTGGAATAAAACTTATATACAGAAAAGAGGAGTTTGCAGCAGCAAACTCCTCTTTTCTATGCGACCAAAGTTTCCAAACGCACCGACAATGCCAATGCTTCACTTTTCTGTACCACTCGCCGAATCGGCCTCTGCCGACTGCTTCTTTTTTAAGGCTCTTCGCTCTGCTATATATTCCGTCAATGACGCAACAGAGAAACACATAAGCGCAATGCCAGTTATCAAGTTCACCCACTTTTCCACCGTACGGATGTCAGTTATTATAAGCACGAAACCAGCCACTGCCACAAGCACAGGCAGAACATATAGCCATATAGACACCGATATGCGGCGCGATGTGATGAGAAGCATCACAATGTGATACAGTCCTCCTATTATCAAAATTATCGCAAAAAGATATGCAAGGATTTCCACAAACAGCAATGGGCGCAATATGAGCGACAATCCGAAGCATATTCCGCCTATCGACGGAAGCAGCCCGCCATTTGAATATCCCACAGAATCAGCACCATCATCGGGCATCGACATAGCGCGCGACATCTGCGAGAGCATAAGAACCAAAGAAATAACCGACGGCACAAGGAACATAATGCCAAGCACTATCACTATTCCTTCCATCAACCGAGCCTCATCATACAGCAACACAAGCAGAAGCCCAGCAAGCATCACAAACGTATTCACAAGAAATATTGAACTCTTTTTGAACATATGTTTAAGTTTTTAAGTTTTAATTATGTAACAACAAAAATAATCATTTTTGTTTATACTTTTCCTTATTTTTCGTAATTTTGCGACATAAACATTAATAAATAGAAAAAAACTACGGTGAACAACGTCCGGAAAATATTAGCAGTAATAAACCCAATCTCAGGAACCACAAAGAAAGAATACATCCCTGAGGTGATAGGACGCACAATCGACAGCTCGAAATACAAAGTGTCGGTGAGGTTCACGAAATATGCGTCACATGCCACCGAGCTGACAAGTCAAGCCATAAAGGAGGGCTATTACGGCGTGATAGCAATAGGAGGCGACGGCACCATCAATGAAGTGGCGGCAGCACTCCGCGACTCCGACACGGCTCTCGGCATTGTTCCATGCGGCTCGGGCAATGGGCTTGCAAGGCATCTCGGAATCCCGATGAATATAGAAAAAGCCCTGACGACACTCAACGAAGACAATATAATGTCGCTCGACTACTGCACAGCAAACGACCGACCGTTCTTCTGCACTTGCGGTGTGGGATTTGATGCCCTCGTGAGCCAAAAATTCGCTGAAGCAAAAAAACGCGGTCCACTCAGTTACATCAAAAAAACTCTCGCCGAATATCTGAAATACCGCAGCCAGGTCTATTGCATCGAGACGGCAGACAAAATAATAACCGAAAAAGCTTTTGTGATAGCATGCGGAAATGCTTCACAATATGGCAATAACGCATTTATAGCACCTCAGGCGAGCATGTGCGACGGACTTATCGACGTTACTGTCATCCATCCATTCACACCTCTCGACACCGCCATCATGGGCGTACTGCTTTTCACCAAGCACATCGATCAGGACACCAACATCCACTCGTTCCGCACACCAGAACTTACAATACACCGTCCGAAAGCCGACATCATGCACATCGACGGAGAGCCGATAATGATGCAAGCCGACATACATATAAAATGCCACAAGTCGGGCATTAAAGTATTTCTTCCTACCGATTTCAGCGAAGACAAAAAGACGCTGCTCACTCCTATCGAAGACGGATTTTGGGATTTCGTAAACACTATCCGCAACGAGCTGAACATATAAATCCCATTTGTCAAAAATCCGACCTAATTTCATCATATTGCCAGCGCTCATCTGCAATTTAACAAATTTTACACCACAATTAGTGCCACACAAAGCCTTTTCTGCTAAAAAACACATAAATATATTTGTTCAAAACCACGATTATTACTAAATTCGTAACGAAACTAATTAAGAGTTTCTTTATTACCATACTAATAACCTAAAGTTCCTTGTAATGAGCTATTTAAAATTTGATAAAAGCCTAATGATCAATTTGGAGCAGTCACTTCCCAAAGAGATGCTGCGCACAAACAGATCGGGCGCATATCATTGTACAACAATAGTGGGATGCAACACCCGTAAGCAACACGGGCTGCTCGTAATCCCTATTCCTGAAATGGACGACGACAACCACGTTCTTCTTTCTTCTCTTGACGAGACTGTGATTCAACATGGCGCCGCATTCAATTTAGGGCTACACAAGTACAATGGTTCTTGCTACAGTCCTAACGGGCATAAATACATCCGTGAATATGACTGCGAGACAGTGCCTCGCACCACATATCGCGTAGGTGGTGTAATCCTCACAAAAGAGAAGATTTTCATCTCGCACGAGAACAGAATACTTATACGCTACACCCTCGTCGATGCTCACTCTCAGACGACACTGCAATTCCGTCCTTTCTTGGCTTTCCGAAATGCCAATGACCTGTGTATGGAAAACGGAGTGGCAAGCCGCGACTATCACGAGGTGAACAATGGAATCGCCACTTGCATGTATCCCGGGTATCCCTCATTATATATGCAATGCAGCCACAAGCCTGAGTTTGTCTATAACCCCAACTGGTATAAAGGCATTGAATACACAAAGGACCAAGAGCGTGGCATACCGTATCGCGAGGATCTTTATGTCCCCGGGTATTTCCAACTCAACATCAAGAAGGGCGAAAGCATCATCCTGTCAGCTGGCATATCAGAAGTCAATCCCAGACAACTTGCAAAAATGTATGCCGATGAGATAAAGACACGCACACCACGCACCAGTTTCTACAACTGTCTGAAAAATAGCGCAAAGCAATTCTACGTTGAGCGCACCGACGGAAAATACATCTTGGCTGGTTACCCCTGGTTCAAAATCCGCGCGCGCGATGAGCTCATAGCTTTGCCTGGCACCACAATTTCAGTCCACCACCGCGGCGACTTCGAGGAAATTATGGATACCGCACAAAAAGCTCTGCACAACTTTATGACCACAGGCTCATGTGACACTCCAATGCAAGGCATCGACCTGCCTGATGTGCCGCTTTGGGCTGTGTGGGCTATTCAACAATACTATAAAGAAGCCGGTGAGACCGAAACACGCAAACGCTTTGGCGGAATCGTGAAAGAAATCATCGAATACATAATTGCCAACAAGCATCCAAATCTTGAATTTACCGAGTCGGGACTTATTTCCACAAATGGCAAAACATACCCAGTGTCATGGATGGACTCATCAAATCCCGACGGAACGCCAAAGATTCCGCGTACAGGATTCCTTGTGGAGTTCAACGCTCTGTGGTATAACGCTCTGATGTTTGCTCATGCTCTGTTTGCCACCGACCCTGCCGAGCATGAAAGCATAATCAAATGGGAAAACATAGCATTGCAATGCAAAGACTCGTTCACCGAAACTTTCATGAACGACTTCGGCTACCTATATGACTACGTTTCTGGTCTATTCACCGATTTGAGTGTACGACCAAACATGATTATTGCCGCAGGTCTCGACTTCTCGCCGCTCGACCGCCGTCAGCGCAAGTCGGTGCTTGATGTGGTGACTCGCGAACTTCTCACACCTAAAGGCTTGCGCACACTCAGCCCTAAGAGTTATGGCTACAGCCCATTCTATGTAGGAAGTCCTGAAGAACGAGAGTACGCCTACTATCAAGGCTCAGCACGCCCATGGCTTATGGGATTCTATGCCGATGCCTATATAAAAGTGTTCGGGATGAGCGGCGTTTCATTCATCGAGAGAATGATGATAGGCTTCGAAGACGAAATGACAGAAGGATGCATCGGTTCGCTGTCTGAGCTTTACGACGGCAATCCGCCTTTCACTGGGCGCGGTGCAGTAAGTTTCGCAACTAATGTAAGCGGAGTGCTTCGAGTATTGCGCCTGCTGAAAAATTTGAATGTATAACCGTGAAAATAAATTGCATCATTAATATATGAAAGCTTTAATGTTCGGGTGGGAATTTCCACCTCATATCCTCGGAGGTCTCGGTACTGCCAGCCATGGGCTGACTAAAGGCATGTTCGAGAATGGCGATATGGACATTACATTTGTAATACCCAAACCTTGGGGCGACGAAGACAAGGATTTCGCAAAAATCGTGGGAGCCAACTGCGTGCCAGTGGCTTGGCGTGACGTGAATTGGGACTATGTTCAGAGCCGAATAGGCAATGTAATGGAACCTCAATTATATTTTGATCTTCGCGACCATATCTATGCCGACTTCAACTATATGGGCACCAACGACCTTGGATGTATTGAATTTTCGGGTCGCTATCCCGATAATCTTTTAGAGGAAATCAACAACTACTCAATTGTGGCTGGTGTAATTGCCCGCACCATTCCTTGTGATGTCATCCACTCCCACGACTGGCTGACGTATCCTGCCGGAATACATGCCAAGCAGGTCACTGGCAAACCTCTTGTGATACATGTACACGCCACAGATTTCGACCGCAGCCGCGGCAACGTGAACCCCACGGTATTTGCTATCGAAAAAGACGGCATGAACAATGCCGACCACATTATCACAGTCAGCAACCTTACTCGCCAAACCGTAATCGAGAAATACGGTATCAGCCCAGACAAAGTGACCACCGTGCATAATGCCGTTGAGCCTTTAAGCGACGAGATAAGAAACATTAAAATGAAAAAAGGCAAAGACAAAGTTGTCACCTTCCTCGGTCGAATCACAATGCAGAAAGGTCCTGAATACTTTGTCGAAGCTGCGGCAAAGGTCCTCCAGAAGACACATAATGTGCGATTCGTGATGGCTGGAAGTGGTGACATGATGGAAAAGATGATACGACTTGCCGCCGACCGTGACATTGCCGACAGATTCCACTTCACAGGCTTTTTAAAAGGCCGCCAAGTGTATGAAATGCTTGCCGCAAGCGACGTGTATATTATGCCTTCTGTATCCGAACCGTTCGGAATATCACCGCTCGAAGCTATGCAGATGGGCGTGCCGTCAATCATTTCAAAACAATCAGGTTGTGCCGAAATCCTTGAAAATGTCATAAAAATCGACTATTGGGACATCAATGCTATGGCAGATGCGATATATTCGATTATAAAATATCCGGCAATGTACAAGCATCTGCGCGACAATGGGCTTGCCGAAATCGACACAATCCAATGGAAAAAAGCCGGTGCTAAAGTAATTGACATATATCATAGAGTAACTGGTAAGTAGATTCTTACCCAATCGACTTAATTAAAATATTTTACTGAACAAACATTAGACAATAATAAAATGAAAGCCATTTGTTTTTATTTTCAGATACATCAACCATTTCGTTTGAAGACCTACCGCTTCTTCGACATCGGCAACGACCATTACTATTACGATGATTTTGCCAACGATGACATCATAACACGCATTGCACACCGCTCGTATCTTCCAGCCAACGAGATGCTGCTTGATATGATTAAATCTTCTAATAAGAAATTTAAGGTCGCATTCTCCATCACTGGCACAGCCCTCGAACAGCTCGAACAATACGTTCCTGAATTCATCGACTCGATGAAGGAGCTTGCAGCCACAGGGTGCGTGGAATTTCTGTCGGAGACTTACGCACATTCTTTGGCATCGCTTGCCGACCCTGAAGAGTTTGCTGAGCAGGTGAAAGCTCACGACGACAAAATTTTTGAGCTTTTCGGACAGCGACCAAAGGTTTTCCGCAACACCGAGTTGATTTACAGCGATGACATTGCTTCTATGGTTTCTTCAATGGGCTTCAAAGGCGCAATTACTGATGGAGCTAAACACATCCTTGGCTGGAAATCGCCTAATTACGTCTATGCATCGGCAGCAGCTCCTAAACTGAAGCTGCTACTCAAAAACTCTAAATTGAGCGATGATATTTCATTCCTATTCAGCAATCCTGAATGGGAGTCATATCCTCTCACTGCCGACAAATATATCGATTGGATTGCCAATCTGCCTGAAGAGGAGCAAATCGTGAATCTGTTCATGAATTATGAGACATTCGGAGAACTTCAAGCTCGCGAGACGGGAATATTTGAGTTCATGAAAGCACTGCCCCGATTTGCGAGCGAAAAGGACATCGCATTTTGGACTCCAAGCGAAACTCTGTCGAAGCTCAAATCAGTAGGCGAATTGGCAGTGCCTTACCCTATGTCTTGGGCTGACGAAGCTCGCGACACAAGCGCATGGCTTGGCAATGACCTGCAAAATGAAGCATTCAAAAAGCTATATTCTGTGGCTGAGCGAGTGCGTCTTTGCGATGACCGGCGCTTGAAACAAGATTGGTACTATCTTCAAACTTCCGACCACTTCTTCTATATGAGCACGAAACACCGCAACGACGGTGCAGTGCACTCTCATTACAGCCCCTACGACACTCCGTTCCAAGCATTCACCAACTATATGAATGTCCTTTCAGACTTCATTGTGCGTGTAGAAGAGCAATATCCGCTTTCCATCGAAAACGAGGAGCTTAACGCACTGCTCACAACTATCCGCAACCAGTCGAAAGAGATTGAAGAACTCAACCGTGAAATCGCCTTGATGAGAACCAATATCATAAAGGCAGAAGACGATGATATGGTGCCCCTTGTAAAAAAAGAGTTGGAGAAAAAGAAAGCCACAAAGAAAGCTGCTTCAAAATCGGATGCAAAGGCAACAGATAAAAAAACAGCCACTAAAAAGTCAACAAAAAAAGCTGCTAAGAAGGAATAATCACATAACTGTCATCATAACGTGAATTGTGATTCAACATTTAACACAGATTTGGCAAAGGAAATAGATTCTTAATTATTTAATATTGTAGAGAATGGGCATAATGATTTATAGGCATTATGCCTATTCTTTTCTCTGCCCGCTCCCCAAATCATATATCTGCATTTTAACCAAAGAATTGTATTTTTATTTTTCTCCGACAGAAAGGTATAGTCGATAGCGGTCACAGCTCATTTGTTATAAATAGCAAAAAGCCCCACTCTTTCGAGCAGGGCTATATCATTTAACTCTTTTATTATCTCAGATAAGTATTGCTTTTACTTAACATTGATTGTAGCAGCACGGTCAAGTGAAGCAGACTTAGCTCCATAGTTAGTCAAGTTGCCGTTGCCTGTAGCAGTTGAGATGCGATCAGCACTTACACCGTTCTTAACCAAGTATTTCTTAACGTTGTTAGCACGAGCGTTACGGAGACGGTCGTTCACCTTGTTCGAGCCTGTGTAGTTATCAGCCCAACCAGTTACAGTGTAATTGTCGTTAGTGTCCTTCATAACGTTAGCAACAGCCTTAGCAACCTTGCCTTGAACGCCTTGAACCTTAGAAGAACCAATTGGGAAATAGATAGTAGCAAGAGGTGCATTAGTATCAGCAGCCTTAGTCTCAGTAGGCTTTGAATCCATACACTCGCGAAGTTGCTGCTCAAGAGAAGCAATCTTAGCGTCAGCAGCTTGCAAACGTGCTACAAGAGCATCACCCTCAGCATCAGTATATTTGTATGTTGGGCATACTGGTACGATAGGAGCTTTCCATTCGCTCTTCTTGAACTTGTATGTGAAACCGATAAGAGCTGCTATTGATTGAGACATTGTGTTGCGCTCGCTGTCCATCTGATCTGCGCCATAACGAATATCAAGCAACAAATCTACACGCTTTGAAACAGCGAATGAGTTCAACAAACCTACACGAACACCCAAATTCTTAGGAGCGACTTTCTTCAAGCCATCTTGGTCAGCATAAGGCACGTTCACCATTACACCACCATAAAGAGATGCGTTATACACACGATTTGGCTTGTAACCACACCACCAGTTAGTAAGGTTCAACAATACGTCACCACCGAAATTGAATTTATAGAACACTTCGTGATTGAATGTGTTGTCGCCACATGCTGGAGTGTTCTGCATATAGTGACTTGTAGCGTCAGCAGCACCTTTGTAACGAGCGAAACCGAATGAAGTGCGAAGACCGATGATTGGGGAGAACCATTTGCCGATGTTCAATTCCACTTGTGGCTGGATTCTCTTAGCGAACTTTTCCTTAGTGTCGTTTGGAGTCATCAATAGGTTAGCTCCACCTTCGATTTGCATAAACCAGTTGTCTGAGAATTTGTTGAATGTATAACCTTGTGCAGGGTCTTCAACATAGGTCACCTCTTGTGCTTTAACAGCAGAAGGCACCAACATTGCGCATAGTAGCGCAGCTAATGTAAACTTCTTCATAGACCAAATAAATTTTAAAACAAACTTTTTTATTAATATATATTTATAGATATTTTTCTTCCTTTTCTCAAAAGCAGTGCAAATATAAGCATATTTTACAAAAATATACTCATATTTGCACTAAAAACTTAAATTTTGTACTATCTATTTATATATTTCTTTATTTCCTTTGAAATATTCTCGGCTGTATATCCGAATTTTTCATCAAGCACAGTGTATGGTGCCGAAGCTCCGAAACGCTCCATTCCATAAATCTTAGCATCACCGCCAAGGATTGGATAGAACACTGATGGCAGCCCTGCCGTCAATCCGAATACCGGCTTACCTTCCGGAATAACCGACTTTTTGTATTCTTCGCTTTGGCAACGGAACAGTCCGACCGACGGGACAGAAACTATACGGCAATTTATGCCTTCCTCTTTCAGTATTTGCGACGCAGAATACAATGTCGATACTTCAGAGCCATTGCCCACAAGGATGACATCTGGATTCTCCATATCATATACCACATAACCGCCCTTCTGCATCTTAAGCGCATCGGCATAACGGTCGCCACTCTGCGATGGTATATCTTTCACATCCTGGCGCGAAAGGATCAATGCCGTAGGCGCATTCACATTCTCCATAGCCATTTTCCAAGCCACAGTAGCCTCGGCACTGTCGGCTGGACGAAGCACAAGCACGCTGTTCACACCCTCGTCATTCTTGATTTCTTCAAGAAGACGAATCTGAGCCTCCTGCTCTATCGGTTCGTGAGTAGGTCCATCTTCGCCCACACGGAATGCATCGTGTGTCCACACGAACTTCACAGGAAGTTTCATGAGAGCCGACATTCTAACCGCCGGCTTCATATAATCAGAGAACACAAAGAATGTGCCGCAAGCTGCTTGCATTGCGCCATGAAGTATGATACCGTTCATTATTGCACACATAGTCAATTCAGCCACACCGGCATGAAGGAACGCTCCGCTGAAATCATGTGGCTTCAATGCACCAGTCTTCTTCAAGAAAGCATCGGTCTTATCGCTGTTTGCCAAGTCGGCTGAAGACACAATCATATTGCCCACTTTCTCGCCAAGGACTGAAAGCACGTCAGCCGAAGCTGTGCGTGTAGCCACATTTGGCTTATGCTGTATGGCAGCATAGTCAATCTCTGGCATCTTGCCTTCTATATATCCCTTAAATTCTTTCCACAATTCAGGATTTTCTTTCTTCCATGCCTCTTGCGCAGCCTTGCGTTCTGCTACTATTTCTTTTAGTTCAGCTTTACGCTTTGCATACAATTCAGCCACATCATCCCACACAATCCACGGATTCTCAGGATTTCCGCCAAGATGCTCTATTGTCTTCTCATAACTTGCTCCAGATTTGCTCAATGGGCAACCATGAGTGCTACACTGTCCCTCAAAGTTCTTTCCGTCGGCTGTCACGCATCCGCGTCCCATAATTGTCTTTCCTATAATCAGAGTCGGGCGTTCCTTTTCAGCTTGCGCAGCTTCAATCGATTCAGATATTGCCTTAGGGTCAGATCCGTCGATAGTCATGACATTCCAGTTCCACGCTTTATATTTTGCGGCAGTGTCTTCAAGCGACACTTCATCGCAGTCGGTGGAAAGCTGCACATCATTACTGTCGTAGAACATTATCAAGTTATTTAGTCCAAGAAAACCGGCAATGCGTCCAGCTCCTTGAGAGATTTCCTCTTGAATACCACCATCCGAGATGAATACATAGGTTTTGTGCGCCCAAACTTCGCTGAAGCGAGCCGCCAAGAAACGCTCAGCAATAGCGGCACCTATACCCATCACATGACCTTGGCCAAGCGGTCCCGACGTATTCTCGATTCCACGCATCTGGTCTTTCTCTGGATGCCCCGGAGTGACGCTGCCCCATTGACGGAATTGCTTAAGCTCATCAATAGTGTATTTGCCAGTCATCGCCAACACTGAATACAGCATAGGCGACATGTGTCCGGGGTCAAGGAAAAAACGGTCACGGGCAATCCACATAGGATCGTCCGGATCATTAACGATATATTTTGAATAAAGCACATTGACAAAATCGGCTCCACCCATAGAACCACCAGGATGTCCCGATTTCGCTTTTTCAACCATGGCTGCAGTCAAAATTCTAATATTGTCAGCTGCCCTATCAAATATATTCTTTTGCATAATTATTTTGTTTAACTATAGTTTTTGAATTGTTTCACGAAGATAGCACAAAAGTTTGTCATAAACAAGTTATATACCCATTTTTACACATCCATCTTGAAACGCATAGCATTATATGCCACAAAAACAATCACATCTTCAATATCTTAAACAAGGCATCCTCCACTTTTGTTCTATCTGCCCAAAAGACAAGTGCGTGGACTTTTTCAATCAAGCCCACGCACTTGCGTATTTTCATTCTCTTTTCAAGGAATTTTATTCCGCTTTCTTAAAGCGGCTGCCCACAAGCGCATAGAACAACAAGTATGCGACAAGAGCAAATATCAGCCAGAAACTGTTCAGATATCCTACACTTCCAGCGATTGCACTTTGAATGAGTGGCAAAATTCCACCACCGCACACCATGACCATAAACATGCCTGATGCCACTTGCGTGTATTTACCAAGCCCACTTACTGAGAGGTTGAAAATCACACCCCACATAACAGATGTGCATAATCCGCAAAGTATGAGAAGCAATACATTGATTGGCAATTCTGTCATTATGAACTCAAATCCCGCACTCTTTTCAAATCCAGGGACAGACACCAAAATCGACTCTGGCAACATAATTGCGCCAACGACCAATGCCAATGCCACTACTGAAACGAATGTCAGCATCGCTCTCGGCGACACATTTCCGCCAAAAGCGCCTCCAAGCAGACGACCAAAGAGCATGAACAGCCAGTACATACCTACAATTGCTCCCGCCACCGACATAGGCACAGCAAGAGTGCTGTCTTCGGCTGTCATATATTGCAAAGCTAAGTTTGAGATACCTACCTCAATTCCCACATAACAGAAGATTGCCAAAACGCCAAGGGTGAAATTCATGTGCTTGAACGCGCCTGAAGCCTTTATCTGCTCTTGCTCAGCTCCAAGTGTAGGTGATTCTGGCAATTTTGAGAAGAATATCACAAGGAATGCCAATGCGAAAATGCCCATAGCAAGATAGAAAACCGGATTTGCATCGGCTATGCTTGTTGCCACATTTCCCATAAGCAGACCTACGACAGTAGGAGCCAATGTCGCTCCAAGAGAGTTGCAGCTTCCACCGAATTGCACAAGCTGATTGCCCTGATTTTCATCTTTGCCAAGGCTGTTGAGCATTGGATTCACCACTGTGTTAAGAAGGCACATAGAGAAGCCAGAGACAAACGCACCTATCAAATAGACGATTACAGCAGGACTGTCGGCTTCAATAAATCCAGATAGATATGACACCAACACACCCGTGAATCCTATTGTCACTGCCACCAATGATGTCACACGATAGCCTTTTTTCTGCAACAACATTCCGGCCGGTAAGCCCATGAACGCATAAGCAATGAAATTGGCAAATGTAGGCAACTGCGACATAAATGCAGAACCTGCCGATTTAGCTTTTATCACACTTCCAAGAGGGTTTTGATAGCCTGTAACGAAAGCTATCATAAAGAAAAGAGCAAACATTATAGCTATAGGAAGCACATAGCTCTGCCCTTTCTGTACACTTTTTGTTTCCATTTTGGTTTTAAAGTTGGTTTATTGTTAATTTATTTTTTGCTTTGTTTCAATTCGAGCGTAAATTTACACTCAATTTATATATTATAACGAATATTTGGTTATAAAAATTGTCATTTTCGTCAATATTCACGCTGTCCGAAAATCGATGTGCCTATTCTCACGAGTGTGGAGCCCTCTTCAATGGCTATGTGATAGTCATCGCTCATCCCCATACTTATCTCCGAGAAATAATCAAGCCCGACAAAACAGCGGCTCTTCAATACATCGAATGTTGATTTTATGGATTTGAACTCTTTGCGCACCTCTTCCTCGTCATCGGTATTTGTAGCCATGCCCATAACGCCACACACACGCACATTCCTTAGTTCGGCAACCGTTCCGCTTTCAACGAGTTCCACACATTCATCGGGAGTCATGCCAAATTTCGTCTCTTCTTTAGCCACATGAAGCTGAAGCAACACATCCACCACTCTGCCGATTCTTTTAGCCTCATCGTTTATGCAACTCAGGAGTTTTGCACTATCTACACTGTGAAACAATGTGACGTAAGGCACAAGCGCGCGCACCTTGTTTGTCTGAAGATGTCCTATAAAATGCCATTCCACATCGGCAGACATCGCTGAGTGCTTCACTTGAATCTCTTGCGCACGGCTCTCACCGAAGATTCGCTGCCCGGCAGCATATGCCTCTCTCAGAGCCTCCACAGGATGAAATTTTGAAACGGCAACGAGCTTTACCCCACAGGGAAGCTCGTCACTTATTCTTTTTATATTTCCTTTTATATCCGTTGTCATATCCAGCTTATGCTTTTTCTCCTTCTTGCTTGATGTCGCCAAGTTTCACCGGGAAAACGTCCATAAGTGGAGTCTCGTTGATAGCTGCGATTTCAAAATCCGCCATCGTCCCTTTCATTCCTTCCATAAAGTTGTCAAGTGCTTTTTGGAAATCAGATGCTTGTACAAGCGTCAGGACTGATGTCTTTTTCTCCACAGCAGTTTTCTCATCTACGGTTATGATATTGTATTTCACCTTATACCACTTGTCGCCAGTCTCGTCATAGAACACTTCACTAAGTTTCTCGCGCTTAACTGCCGACACTGTAAAATCTCCCGATATAAATGGAGCCATCTCCTCTGTGATGCGTGCCTCAGCTTCTGTAAACGACAATGCATCCACCAAATAAGGTTCTGTCACGGTCTTCTGCATTCCTGTTTCAAGCATTTTAGCATATCTCACTTTACATTCAAACCAATTTGCCATTTTTCTTTCTTTATTATTTTTTGCACCTACAAATTTAGCTATTTTTCTCCGAGCGACATCAAAATCGATTGCATTTTTTTTGACAATTCATTTTTTTACGATATTTTTGTAATGTTTTAAGGAGTTATCCTTGGAACGGAAAACATACATAAACCACTACTTTATTTACATTAATTATTTATACCAAGCAATTACTTATGGCTATCCTTAATCGCATAATAGACTTATATGTCGATGGTTTCAAGAATATGACCATCGGCAAGGCTTTGTGGGCAATCATCTTGATCAAGCTTTTCATCATGTTTGCCATCCTGAAGGTGTTTTTCTTCCCCGACCTGCTGTCGTCCAAGTTCACCAACGATGAAGACAGGGCACAATATGTACGCACGGAATTGATAAACGACAAATAGACTACTCATTTTTTTTTCAAAATATCATAGTTTAACCTTTATAATTTCAACCATTAATTTTATGAACGATTTAGCATCATTAATCGACTGGTCGAGAGCGCAATTTGCATTGACTGCCATGTATCATTGGCTGTTTGTTCCGCTCACATTAGGGCTTTCTGTCATAGTTGCCATAATGGAAACTATCTATTTCAAGACACACGACACGAAATGGCTCGCAACAACTAAATTTTGGATGACTCTCTTCGGCATCAATTTTGCTGTAGGTGTAGCCACTGGAATCATCCTTGAATTTGAGTTTGGCACCAATTGGTCTAACTACAGTTGGTTTGTGGGCGACATATTCGGCGCGCCACTCGCAATCGAGGGGATTCTGGCATTCTTCATGGAATCTACTTTTATAGCCGTGATGTTCTTCGGCTGGAAAAAAGTATCTCCACAATTTCATTTGGCATCAATTTGGCTCACTTCTTTGGGCGCCACCATTTCCGCTTTGTGGATTCTTGTGGCAAACTCTTGGATGCAGCATCCTGTGGGCATGGAGTTCGACCCCGACCAAATGAGAAATGTGATGAACGACTTTTGGGCACTGGTATTCTCGCCGGTAGCCATCAACAAGTTTATCCACACCGTGCTGAGCGGATGGACACTCGGCGGTGTGTTTGTCATTGGAGTCAGCGCATGGCTGCTCTACAAGCGTCGCAATGTGCCTATGGCCCTGCGCAGCATTAAAGTCGCAGGATGGGTCGGGCTTGCAGGCATTGTAATCACAATCGGCTCTGGCGATGGCTCTGCGAAAGTAGTGGCTCGCGTGCAGCCCATGAAACTTGCCGCCATGGAGGGCCTATATCACGGCTCTTGTGGACAAGAAATATCGGCATTCGGCATTCTCAACCCTGATAAACGCTTTGACAACAACGAGCCTGAGTTTCTCTTCAACATATCAATACCAAAAGGCCTTTCATTCCTTGCTACCGGCAATACTGACGCTTTCGTGCCGGGTGTTGCCGACCTCATAAACGGTGTCGAGCTGACCCAATCGGGCGACACGCTTAAGCTTCTGTCGTACGCTGAACGCATTGAGCGAGGATGCCTTGCCCACGATGCGCTGCGCAATTTCGATAAAGCAAAGTCGGCTGGCGACTCTGATGCGATGAGCAATGCCAAAACCGACTTACAGAACAATTTTGAATACTTCGGATACGGCTATATTACAGATGTGAGTGAAACAATACCAAATGTGGCTATCGTTTATTATTCATTCCACATAATGGTCGCTCTCGGTTCATATTTCTTATTATTCTTCATTGTTGTCTTGTTTCTCGCATATAAGAAGTGGAATATTCTCACAAATAATAAGTTTTTGCAGCTTCTTGCCATTATTTCAATACCTCTCGTGTGGATATGCAGCGAAGCTGGTTGGATTGTTGCCGAAGTAGGTCGCCAACCTTGGTGCATCGAGGGTCTTTTGCCAAACTGCGCTGCCATTTCCAATATCCCGGCAAGCTCTGTTGTCACCACATTCTTTATCTTTGTCATAGTATTCACTGCGCTGCTCATTGCCGAGATACGCATAATGCTTAAACAGATTTCCAAGAAATCAAAAGAAGACTTGGACAACTCTAATTTATAATTTTTCCATAACTTAAACTGATTCTAAAATATGTTTACAATAGATTTCTTCCAATCATACTGGTGGTTTCTGATTTCAGTATTGGGAGCCGTACTCGTATTTCTGTTATTCATACAAGGAGGACAGACGCTGCTGCTTGAAGCCCGCAATGAGATTGACCGCACGATGATGGTCAATGCCCTCGGCCGAAAATGGGAATTGTCATTCACCACATTAGTCGTGTTTGGCGGAGCCTTCTTTGCTTCATTCCCATTGTTTTATTCCACGAGTTTCGGTGGAGCCTACTGGCTTTGGATACTTATTCTTCTCGGATTTATTCTGCAAGCAGTGTCTTATGAGTTCCGCAGCAAGAGCGGCAACATATTCGGCAAACGCACCTATGATGTGTTTCTCGCCATCAATGGAGTGCTGGCATGCACTCTGCTCGGAGTGGCAGTATCGACATTCTTCTTTGGGGCGGAGTTTAGCATACAGAAGCAAAACCTGCTCAACAGTTCCGCTCCAGTCATATCTTCATGGGTGCCTACGCATGGACTTGAAGCTATAGCAAGCAAAAATATAATCTTAGGAGTGGCTGTTCTTATGCTTGCCCGCACGCAAGCCTCATTGTTCTTTATCAAGACTATCGATGGAGGCATCGTTTTGAGCGAGCGTCTGAAGCTCAATGTGATGCGTGACGGCATAACCTTTGCTATTTTCTTCGTCGCATTCCTGATTATGCTTCTTTTGGCCGACGGTTATCAGACGACAACTAAAGGCATTGAAATTGCAGAATACAAGTATCTTCATAATTTCATCGATATGTGGTGGGTCGCTGTCATATTCCTTGCTGGTGTAGTGATGGTGCTTTATGCCATCATACGCACAGCATTCACTAAGGAATACAACAACGGAATATGGTTCAGCGGAATCGGTACCGTACTCGTGGTGTTGTCTCTGTTTTGGATAGCCGGATACAACAACACAGCCTATTATCCATCACTGATTGATGCACAAAGCTCACTCACAATAGCCAACAGCTCGTCAAGTGAATTTACTCTGCGTGCCATGAGCATCGTGTCGCTGCTTGTCCCGTTTGTCGCCGCCTACATCATATATGCTTGGCGCGCGCTGACAGCCAAAGCCATCACTCCAAAAGAAATGGACAGCGGAGAGCATAAATATTGATTTCTTTTTTTGGACAAAACATAAATTAGGGCTAACTTCGCACTACCATTAGTGGGAAATTTAGCCCTATTTTATTTTTAAGCATTTTATATGAGCGATTTTTTCAAAACACTAAAGGCTCCGTCCGAGGGTTTGTACAAGGAAAAAATGAGTAAATTCATCTCATTTGCAGTTCCAGTCACCTCTGCCGATGAAGCAAAAGAAGTGATAAAAAAATATCAAAAGGAATATTACGACGCACGTCACGTGTGCTGGGCTTATATGATTGGCACTGCCAGGACAGAGTTCCTCAGTAGCGACAACGGTGAGCCGTCAGGCACTGCCGGCAAACCGATTTTGGGGCAAATCAATTCTTTTGAACTGACGAATATTGTGATAATAGTAGTTAGATATTTTGGAGGCATTAAGCTGGGTACATCAGGGTTAATTGTGGCATACCGCGAAGCTGCCGCCGAAGCTATACGCGCCGGCGAAATCATAGAATGTCACGAGCAAGGACGCATAACTTTCACATTTCCTTATCTCGGGATGAATGATGTGATGAAACTTGTGAAAAATGAGAATCTGACTATTGTTTCGCAAGAGTTTGACAACCTTTGCACAATGACGATTCAGACCAATGCCGACAGCATTCCATCTCTCACATCTCGAATAGCAGCAATCGACGGCACTTCATTCCCTGAATAACCCCCACTGCCTACAAGCCGTCTTTTGACTACGCAGGAATGCGTAGCCTCCTAACACTGCACGAAAAGCTACACTGTGGAAGCGCAGCAGAGGAGGCGACGCATTCTTGCGTCGCTGCGATAACCGCCACAAACCCCTCACTGCCGTCAAGCCGTCTTCAGGCTACGCAGAGGAGGCGACGCATTCCTGCGTCGCTGCGACAACCGCCACAAATCACTCACTGCAGCCAAGTCACCTTCTGGCGACGCAGGAAAGCGTAGCCTCCTATCTCAACTCGAAAGGCTACACTGTGGAGACGCAACAAAGGAGGCTACGCATTCCTGCGTCGCCACGATAACCGCCGCAAAGCCCTCGCTGCCGTCAAGCCGCCTTCCGACTACGCAGGAATGCGTAGCCTCCTAACACTACAATTTCTGCCACAAATAAGCAGTCGAGGCGGCACTGTCGGTCAGTGTCGCCTCGATGATGGCATTATAGTGAGCGCGTTGTGATGATGTCACTTCACAGCTATCTTTGTGGCACGGCTGCCGGTGCGCACTATGTACAGCCCCGACGGAAGCGGAATCACCGTCTTGCCGTCGGCTATGCCGGTTGCCACCTGTAGTCCGTCGGCTGAATACACGGCGTAGCCCACGCCGTCGCCGTCGATCACGGCTGCTCCCTCTGTGCCATACACCGGCACATCTGCTGCCCCGTCGCTCACCTTAGCGACACCCTCTGGACGAATCGCAGGGTCGTTGGCATCAAAATACTCGGTCTTATACACAATCTCTCCCCCGACATTCTTCTCATAGGTGATATATCTCGCCTCATTGTCCTGTTGCTGCTGGTAAGGAAGCCCGAAATCGCATGGATAGCCTTCAATGGCTCCTATCCCTTCTATTAAAATACTTTTGTTTATATACGAATTATTCTTTTCTACAATTTCGTAAGTTTCATATTGGCGGCGGTTTGTCTCTCCGATTTTTGTAAAGGTCATATTCCGATATGTCATATATCGGTTGCTCACGGCACTGTTATGTGTCAGGTTTGGTGACGTTTCTGTACGGAAATCATATATGTATGCCTCCCTTTCCTTTCCGTATGTCACCGCGTCATTCAGTCCGCATCTGCCAAGCTGCGACGCGTCGGTATTGACTCTAATATAAACCGTCCTGTCCTCCTCGCGCATAAATGATATGAGGCTTGCCGTGGCAGTGTCAAGCTTGCTGCCTGTGTATCTGTAGCATTTTTTGTAGGTCACCCCTTCAATGATGGTGTCACCCTTGAGCTGCTCGCGATAGAACACCGTCTTTTTGCCGTTGTCGTCGCTTATCACAGCCTTATGCCCCCATTCTATGCCTTCCCGCACCACAGGAATATATTTGTGGTTGTTCAGCATAGGGTCGTTGCCGTCGAAGTCTTCTGTCTTAAGAACTATGTCACCGCCAATATTCTTTTCATAAGTGACATGCTGCACATTATGGAATGTGCTGGCAGGTATGTCTTGGAATGGTATTCCAAAATCACCCAGGAATGGTGACAACAGCCCAAATCCTTCGATAAACTTGTCACTGCTATTCTTAAAATTAAAAACTCTTCGGTGTTTGCCGCCAATTATAGTGTCTGTTATGCTTTCAACAACATAATCGAAATTATATAGGCTTCCGGTTTTAAAAAACTCGCCTACCTTTACATTCATATCATAGACAAGAGATTCTTCTTGACTTTCGAGATATAAATGTGCGCCATTGTCAACACCCCAATTAGCTTCACGTGAATATTCGCTGTTTACCATAAAATACACTTTCTTGTCTTCTTCCCGCATAAAGGAAATCAAATTGGCTGTTTTCAGGTCAAGCTCATTTTCCCGATATCTGTAGCATTTCTTGTAAGTCTTTCCATTTATTACCGTGTCGCCTTTCAGTTGCTCTCGGTAAAAGATATAATAGTCTCCCATATAACCGCCGTAACCGACCATATCATCAACATAAATCGGGACAATACGTTCTACTTTATGCCCCCATTCCACACCTTCACGCACGATGGGAACGTAGTCGCCGCTGTCGTCGGCAAGAAGTGGCAAAGCCATAAAGACAGCTAAAACCATCGAAAGTATTAATTTTTTCATATCGCATCAATTTTTGGTTCTTTTCAATATTTTCAATTCCGCACCCTTTGCCGCCGCAAACGACCGCTTTATATTTGTCGATGCTGCCTCTATCGTCAAGCAGCCTCCTTTCGCCACGAAGGATGAATCTTGAATAGCTCCTATCGCCACTTGTCCGTCGCTGTTCACCGAAAGCTGGGCAAAGGATGTGACGCAGGCTGCGCACATCAAGGCTGCAATTAATCTCTGTTTCATTTTATTATTATTTTAAGTTGTGTTTATTGTTTCTTCACTTTTTTAAATTAGGCATTACAAAATTACAACAAGTTTTTTTTAAAAAACAATAATATACTTAAATACAATTAATTTATTTGTTTTCTAAGACAAATTTATTTATATGATAAGTGTTTCTCACTCGAAACTTGCGCAAATCAGCAATTCGATGATGTGACAATTCGCAACATTAATGGATTTAAGGTAATTAATAAGTATAATACATATAGCATGAATGTGCTATCGCTACAACTATCGTGCCGGTGCTTTTTATCGGGTTGTCATACTCGTATTTTGCATGGGTGACGAACGATGAGAGGTAGGCGCAGTCAGCTTCTGTCGTGATTTTGCCTAGGGCGATACCGGCAAGCAGCTATTTGGCTACGCAGAAATGCGTAGCCTCCTAACGCTACACCGCAGAGGCACAGCAGAGGAGGCGACGCATTCTTGCGTCGCTGCGACAACAACTACAAATCCATCACTGCCAACAAGCCGTCTTCCGGCTACATATACGATTATAATACGACAAAAGGATCGCAACTCTATATGAGAAGCGATCCTTTTTGTTGTCTTTTTACTACAACGCGAAATATTATTTCTTGCGGTTTCCGTAGCGTTGCATGAATTTATCAACGCGACCAGCTGTATCGACAAGTTTCTGTTTACCTGTGAAGTAAGGGTGAGAAGAGCTTGTGATTTCAAGCTTTACCAATGGATAAGTCTTACCTTCTACTTCGATAGTTTCCTTTGAAGCTACAGTAGAGCGAGTGATAAAGATTTCCTCGTTTGACATATCTTTAAATACCACTTCGCGGTAATCTGATGGATGGATGTCCTTTTTCATTTTTTATTTTCTTTTTTTTATTTATCAAATTAACATTTCACGTTGGTAGCGTGATTTTTCGTAATGGCTTGCAAATGTACTAATTCTTTTCCAAATACGAAAACATTTTAGCTAAAAACAGTCTTTTTCTGCTTCAAAAGTGGGATAAAACGTGCAAACCAATGATGCGGCACTTTAATGCCACTTCATTATAAGTATTTTCCCTATTTTATCTGAAGCCATTTCACCACTACAGATTACTCAAACTCTATAAGAGCTTCTCCAGTGCCGATAACTTGCCCCGGGCTTACAAGGATGCGCTTAACTGTGCCTTCTTTTTCAGACTCAATTTCATTTTGCATCTTCATTGCCTCATACATAAGCAATGCTTGCCCTTTTTTCACTTTGTCGCCAGGTTTCACATGTACATCTACCACAGTTCCTCCCATCGGGGCATCCAGTGTAGGTCCTGTTATCGGTTCCTCGGCGGCTGTTGGCTTTATTTCTTCTTTTGCTTCTGCCTTTGGTCCCGTCGGCTTTGTTGCCTCATATTCTGCTTGGCGGCGTTTTGTCAAGAACGGCTTAGCTACAGTAGGCAGCAACTCAAGGAGCAGATATTCCTCATCGTTCTTACATAGTTTCACTCCACCAAATTCTGCCAATTCTGGATTTTCCGGCTTAACGTATGAGCTCACATCGTATGGCACTTCCACCCGACTTCCCGTTATCAGTTGGCGGAACGATGGATCAATAGCTACAGGAGTGTGTCCATACTCACCTTTCACGAGCGATATGAACTGATTAGACTTATTCGTATAGTCGGCATTGCCTTTTTTGCGGTCCAGTGCCAGGCTCACCGCCTGTGAACCTACAATCTGACTCGTCGGTGTCACAAGAGGGACAAGACCTGCATCTCGGCGTACCTTCGGTATCAGTTTCATAGCATCTTCAAGCACATCTTCCGCTTTGAGCTGCTTGAGCTGCGCTACCATATTAGAATACATTCCACCCGGCACTTCAGCAAACTTCACAATCAAGTTTGGCTTCGGGAAATTGAAGTAGCCCTCTATTGCATGGCATGCATCGAGCAGACCTTCTTCATCATTAGCTTTTGCACATTCAATCGCTTTGTCAAAGAGAGCATCCACATTTGCAGGAAGTACGTCGTTGAGTGGATCAAATTCCTTAGGGAATGACTCCACAAGGTCAAATGCCTTCAAGCCTTTGCGCACTTCTTTCAATTCAGTGCGAATCTTTGCCACAGCCTCCATATTGGCTTCAACCTCTACACCGAGCTTCTTGGCAAATACATATATAAGTTCAAGAGCCGGAGCTGCCGAACCTCCGCCAAAATACCATATATTGGTGTCAAGAATATCCACGCCATACATAATTGCCATTACCGACGAAGCAAGTCCATATCCCGGAGTGCAGTGCGTGTGAAAATCTATCGGCACATTCACTGCTGCCTTCAGTTTTGGCATAAGAGTGGCAACACGAGATGGATTCACAAGTCCTGCCATATCTTTCAGGGTGATAATCTTTGCTCCCATGCTTTCATATCCTTTCGCCTTTTCCACGAAATATTCATCGGTGAATATCTTCTTGGTCTCTTCTTTGCTTGATGATTTTCCAAACAGGCGCTTCAACAAACCGCCTTTTGGCTTATCCTCGGCATCATCTTTCGGATCTACGGTATAGCACACAGCACCGTCTGGAATACCGCCAAGGCGATTGATTATTTCTACAGATTCTCGCACATTGTCAAGATCGTTGAGCGCATCGAATATACGCATAACGTTCAAACCATTCTTTATTGCTTCCTTATAAAATCCTTCTATGATTTCAGTCGGATATGGAACATATCCAAATAAATTGCGTCCGCGCGATAGAGCGGTCAAATATGAAATTCCTCCAAGCTGCTTGCTTGCCGAACGAAGTCTATCCCATGGGCATTCTCCCAAATAACGCATCACTGAGTCAGGAACTGCACCGCCCCACACTTCTACGGCATAAAAACCAGCCTCTTTGTAATAAGGCAACAACTTGTCAATGCTTTCTTGCGGCATACGTGTTGCAAACAGCGATTGCTGCCCGTCACGCATGGTCAAGTCTCTAATTTTCAATTTTTGGACCATAATTATTTTATTTTCATAAGATTGTGTCTGTCTAATCTCAATTGGTTTCAATCGCGATCATGCCTCTACGGTCACAATCCATATTTGTGTTTTTATCTTTTTACTGTGCAAATTTAGTTATTTTAAAAGAATTAGCGAAGATTATTTGCTAACTTTGTAAAAAAATAACACTAATCGAGTTTACAATGTTCAATTTTTTTAAGAAAAAACACGAGCCTAAGACTTTGTTCTATCACACCGATGTACACTGCCACCTGCTTCCGGGAGTGGATCACGGCTCTCCCGATATAGAAACATCATTGCACCTGCTAAACCGCGAGATGGAAATGGGCATCAATCATATTATAGCTACATCTCACGTCACAAAAACCACTTTCGAAAACACCCCGGAGACACTGCGCCCCGCATACGACAAGTTGCTGACAGCTGTTAAAAACGCCGGGATGGATATGAAAATAGACCTGTCGGCTGAATATCGCATTGACGACTTCTCTATGGCTCAATTCAAGAACAACGTATTCCTGCTATTCCCGAACAGATACATACTGCTCGAAAACGCATTCCAGCAAGAAATCCTCGGTATGGACGAACTGATGTTTGATATGCAGCTTAAGGACATAACTCCAATACTCGCACATCCTGAGCGATACGACTACTATGCCCGAAAGAAATCTCGCTACACTACTTTGCACGATGCAGGTGTTTTGTTTCAAATAAATATACTATCTTTCACTGGCTATTTTGGCGAAGGTGCGAAGCAAACTGCCCACTGGCTTCTTGAGCATGATTACATTGATTTCCTTGGCAGTGATATGCACAATGAGAACCATGCCGACATAATTCACGATTTTATCGGCACAAAAGATTATCGGAAATTGGCTGAACGCCTAAACGGTCGCATATTGAACGACACTGAATTTGAATAAAAACAGCAACTAATCATCACTCTCCCACCACAAAAACAATGTTGTAAAATCATAAAGTGCGCAATAAAAGCGTTATGTTGGCAACGCTTTTGCTGCGCACTTTTTTAATATAAAGTTCAAGCCAGCCATTAGGAACAAGACCATTGTATGTGATAAAAAAAACACTTCCCCACGGCAAATGCCGCAAGAAAGTGCATATATCAATCAAGGAATGCAATACCTTGATTTTTCTTATTTGTTCAATGCAGTTGCAACATCAACAGCGACAGCTACTGTACAGCCCACCATCGGGTTGTTGCCAATTCCAAGGAATCCCATCATCTCAACGTGAGCAGGAACCGAAGAAGAACCAGCGAATTGAGCGTCAGAGTGCATACGACCCATAGTATCTGTCATACCATAAGATGCTGGACCAGCAGCCATATTATCTGGGTGGAGTGTACGGCCTGTACCACCACCTGATGCTACTGAGAAGTATGGCTTACCAGCAAGCACACGTTCCTTCTTATATGTTCCAGCTACTGGGTGTTGGAAACGTGTTGGGTTAGTTGAGTTACCTGTGATAGATACATCAACATTCTCCTTCCACATGATAGCCACACCTTCGCGTACATCATCAGCACCGTAGCATTTTACTTTTGCACGAGGTCCTTTTGAATATGGAGTTTCAGAAACCACTTTCAATTCGCCAGTGAAGTAGTCAAATTCAGTCTGAACGTATGTAAAGCCATTGATACGTGAAATGATCTTAGCTGCATCTTTCCCAAGACCATTAAGAATAACGCGTAGAGGCTCTTTACGAACTTTGTCAGCCTTAGCTGCAATCTTGATTGCACCTTCAGCAGCAGCAAATGACTCGTGACCAGCAAGGAATGCAAAGCACTTAGTCTCTTCACGAAGAAGACGTGCTGCAAGATTTCCGTGACCGAGACCCACCTTACGGTCGTCAGCAACCGAACCAGGAATACAGAATGATTGAAGACCGATACCGATAGCTTCAGCAGCGTCAGCAGCATTCTTGCAACCTTTCTTCAATGCGATAGCAGCACCCACAACGTAAGCCCACTTTGCATTTTCGAAACAGATTGGCTGAGTTTCCTCGCAAGTTTGATAAGGATCAATACCAGCAGCCTCACAGATTTGGTTAGCCTCCTCAATATCTTTGATGCCGTTTTCATTCAAAGCAGCAATAATCTGCTTCATGCGACGGTCTTGAGATTCAAATTTTACTTCTCTTAATGCCATAATGTATTTCCTCCTTATTATTCTTTACGTGGATCAATATATTTAGCGGCCTCCTCGAAACGTCCGTAGTGGCCTTTAGCTTTCTCTAATGCTTGCTCTGGAGTATCACCCTTCTTCAAGAAGTCTGTGAATTTGCCAAGGTGCAAGAACTCATAACCGATAACCTCATTGTTCTCGTCAAG
>CAYWOC010000007.1:0-78214 GCA_964459845.1 uncultured Muribaculaceae bacterium
AAGGATAACGACGTTAAGCTTCTGGTCAAGTTGAACGACTTCCTCTGGGTGATTTACACGACCCCAAGAAAGGTCTGTGATGTGGATAAGTCCATCAACACCGCCCAAGTCGATGAATACACCGTAAGAAGTGATGTTCTTAACAGTTCCTTCAAGTACTTGTCCTTTTTCGAGCTTAGCGATAATATCTTTCTTTTGTTGTTCAAGCTCAGCCTCGATAAGAGCCTTGTGAGATACAACAACATTCTTAAACTCTTGGTTGATTTTAACGACCTTGAATTCCATTGTCTTGCCTACGAATACATCGTAGTCGCGGATTGGCTTAACATCAATCTGTGAACCTGGAAGGAATGCTTCGATGCCGAATACATCCACAATCATACCACCCTTAGTGCGGCACTTGATGTAACCCTTAATGATTTCGTCGTTTTCGAGAGCCTCGTTCACGCGATCCCAGCTCTTAGCTGCACGTGCTTTCTTGTGCGACAAGATAAGCTGACCCTTCTTGTCCTCTTGGTTCTCGATAAACACCTCTACCTTATCACCGACCTTAAGGTCTGGATTGTAGCGGAATTCGTTGTAAGGAATGATACCATCTGACTTGTAGCCAATGTTAACCACTACCTCACGCTTGTTGAGTGCGATAACGGTACCTTCGGTTACATCTTTGTCCTTGATAGTGTTCAAAGATTCGTCGTAGGTCTTCTCTAATTCCTCGTAAGATTTGCCTCTTTGAGTTTCGCCATTTTCATAGGCTTCCCAATCGAAATCTTCGATTGGAGAATTTTTTAATTCTTCGCTCATTTAAATAGTTAATAATTAAGTTAATTTTATGTATCAAGCGTCGTTGCTCGACACACAAGTGCAAAGGTAAGCATAAAAACTTACATTCGCCAAATATTTAGCAAAAAATCGCAATTATTTTTTTATCTTATAGCATTTTACGCTATTTTTTTTGCCACAGTGCCGTTATACACACCTACACGCCGATGCCGCTGGCTCAATCAGCCGGTTCCACGCAAGCCGTCATCTTTCGCCCGCCTGAAGCTGCTCAAGCAGTGCGTCACTAAGCAGCGAGCCACGCAGCTCATATCCGCTCTGCAAGCAGTGTACATGGTCGCGTGGATTCATCAGCCCGTCGGCAAGCCACTTAACAGAAGCGCCTTCGCCTCCTGCCACCGCATAGAGATCCCACACTGGCACATGCTTGTCTTTGCCATAGCGCACAATCACATCACGCACCTCCTCGATGCGGCGGTTAGTGACAAAAGTCGTCACCATGCGGCTCACTGTGCGATATTTGCGTTTGCGCACTCGCACACGTTTCCTCACTGTGCGAGTAGTCTTCTTTTGGCACTCCATAGGCGTGGTCAGCAGGAATTTGGCATTTGGATTGGATTTTTTTAGCGATTTCACAAGGCGGTCGATGTCGGCATATATGCCATCTGCCGATTCATTGCCAAAAGCCTCGTTCGTGCCCATCGATAATATTATGAGCGACGGTGTGAACACTGTTGTCTGCTCAGCAAATTCCGGTATCTTGGTGTAATGGCTGAAGCAAGCCCCGTTGTTGCCAATTGCATTAAACACCAGCCCGGGCTTCTTGTTCAAAAGATATGCGCCATAGAAAGGTGAGTCGAAGCTTGTAGCCACCGTCACCGAGTCCACGTCGCGATCCAGTTCATAGCGTGTGGCATATTCCGTCACTGGATTTCCGAGCATAATGGAGTCAGCCACAATTGCCGACGCAAAGCCAGCACCTTTGGCATGAAGGAGCGTAAAAACGGAAAAGCCTCCACACGATTTGTCGAGCGATATGTGAAGACGGTGCTCTGGTTGTTCAAATTTCACCGACACTCCAGTCACACCCATACCGCAAGGCCAGTCCTTACTCAGCAGTCTTGCCCGCACTGTTGCAGCAGTGTCGGCAAACAACCTGTAATCCACCGGTTGATTGGTTCCTGCCATTCGCAATGCGGAGATGCAGCCACGCCCACCGTCGCCAAACGCCGACTGCAACGTGCGACGCACTACCGCTGCGCTGAAATCAGCCTGAATATGCGAATCACCTATCTGCAGAATTTGGAATTTGCCTTCGGGCAACTTATTCACATCTGCAAGTTCCGATCGCAACCTCTCCCAGTTGTCACCGTTCATTATAATATGGTTTGCATCGGTGTTCACAAAATCAAGTGTCTGAGCCACCGACATCATCACACTCGACACAAACAGAGCCACTACAGCTCCAAGTCTTCTTATCTTCATTTTATCTCTCTTGTTTTTTCAGTCTTCTTCAATCTCCTGTTCTGGTTCATAATCATTCTCCACATTCTCGTCGGCTTTGCTGTGCCAGTATTCCGCCTGCTTCTCGTCACCGGTCTGTTCATAGTGATGGGCAAGAGCCCTTGGGCCCTGAGAATGCCCGAAAGTGTAGTCTTCCTCATAGAGCTTCATCGCAAGGCGCAAATTCTGCGGTGTGCCGATTCCATGTTCAAGCAGATAGCCATAATAGAACGATTCGTCGTGCGGATTTCTCTCATAGGCCTCTTCTTGATATTTATAAGCCAATTCGTTCAGATTCTCGTCCTTGAAACTTTCATTTTCAGCCTCATCATAGTAATACTCTGCCAAATATTTTATCGCATCTTCATTGCCGAGTTCAGCAGCAAGCGTATAGTAGTCGATTGACACCTCAGGATCACCACCTTTGGCTGAATCACCGAAAAATTCGCCCAACCACAATGCTGCAAATTGAGCATACATTCCTTTTTGTTCGGCACAGCGTGTCATGAACGGCTCGGCATCATACCAGTCATATTTGTCCTCCGTTCCTTCGTATGCCTCACACATAAGCCCCATATAATACAGCGACAGCGAATCATTCTCCTTCGCACCTTTTTCGAACCACATCAGTGCCTGCTTATAGTCACATTCTATTCCGGCCTCGCCATAATATGTCATATAGCCCATATAGCCGTATGCCGTGGGATTACAGTTTCGGCATTCCTCTGCCACAATGGGCAAAGCCTCATCATAGCGTCCGTCGCAAATAAGCTCATTGCATTTTTCTATATTATTATTGCTCATGTCTTCACTAAAATTTATATTGACACTTTTTCTTGACCAAAACATTCTTAATCAAATCTCACTCTTGGATTCATCTGCGAAGGGGTTCGCCACTCAATGCCATATCGGTGCAGTATATCCTGCTTCATACTCCAATATCTGAAGCAGAAGCCCATATGCCGCGGCGTGAACAAAAGCCTTATTCTCAATTCAAGTTCCACAAGCCATATTATCGACTTGTAACGCCTCGTGTCCTCCACTGGGTCATGTTTCAAATAGCTGCTCATAATTCTATATCTATTTTAAGTTTATGCATTCACTTTCCTCTTTTGCGCATTCGGCATTCTCGCCTGACATCTGCGAGTATCACGCCGAGATAGCCGTAACGAAAGCGGTCGTTGTCATAACAGGAATAGCGTTGCCACACTTCATCGGCATCATCGCTATGGTCTTCATTATACGCATAGCAGTCGGAATAGCGGTCGCTTATAATCTCCTGCTCACCGATAGCCATATTGAAAAGTTGCGACAACTCGTCATCATCAAGCTTCTCGCCATGGCATTTCCATCGGAAATATGCAACATAGCGACCAGCAAGGGCGCAACAGCCCGACTCGTATTCTTCAATGAGCCGCCGTCTTATCTCGCTCTCAATCTCACCGCCAGTCATCATAAGCCAAATCCCAATTGGTTAATCAATCAGTCGTTTTTGCAAACTTACATAAAATTAATCAGTTCTCCACTACTTATCACCGACAAATAGTGTGCCACACTCACATTTTCCGCACATTTTCCGCATAGTTTCACTGCCATCCCACCGACATTCGTGTTTATCGCCAACCCGCAAATATTATCGCCCCCCAAAAAACAATACAGGATGCTCTGAGCCATTTGGCTTCGAAGCATCCTGCATCAATGTATGCGTGGTGTTATAGTTGCGCCTCTATTACAGCTTATTAGTGGCGACCTTTTCCATTGTTCTTGCGACGGTTCTGCTCTTCAAGCATAGCCTTCTGCTGACGCTGCATCTCCTCCATGCGCGCCATGAAACCGCTCTTTTTCTTCGGCTTCTTTGCATTCTCAGCCATCTGCTTGCGCATCTTCTCCTCGCTCACGAAATGGCGATAACCATAATTTTGAATGATGGTGATGAGAAGTGAAAGGAAATAGTAGTAGCTAAGTCCGGCTGCGTAGTTGTTGAAGAACACAAGGAACATGATTGGCATCAAGTACATCATCCACTTCATTCCCGGCATCTGGTCGTTGCTCGATGCCTGCGACTGCATTGTTATGCGTGTGTACATAATATTTGTCACGGTCATAAGCAAGCAGAACAAGCTGATGTGATTACCGAAATAATTGGTGATGAAAGGAATGTGCGCATTCCACGACACTATGGCATCGGGTGCCGACAGGTCTTTTACCCACAAGAACGATTCTCCGCGCAGGTCGATGCACGACGGGAAGAATGTGAACATGGCAAAGAGGAACGGCATTTGCAGAAGCATAGGCAAGCATCCGCTGAACGGGCTTGCGCCAGCCTGGCTGTATAGAGCCATAGTCTTCTGCTGGCGTGTCATAGCGTTGTCTTTACCGGGATATTTCTCGTTGATTGCCTTAATATCAGGAGCAAGGAAGCGCATCTTAGCCTGCGACATATAAGTCTTATGCATCAATGGCCACAATACGAGCTTTATTATCAATGTCATTATCAATATCACGATTCCATAATTTGGAATAAATCCGCCCAAGAAATCGAAAATAGGGATAATGATACATGTATTAATCCATCGGAAGATAGACCATCCGAGCGGAATCATCTTTGTCAGTTCAAGATCTTCGCTGGTGTTCACTATGTGGTCGTATGACGAAAGTAGCGGATAGCGGTTAGGCCCGAAGAAGAAATTGAATGATGCCGGCTTAGGGTTGCTTGAGCTGTAGTCCATCGATGATGTAGCCTCCATCTTCTTCAAGTATGTCTCATAATCTGGCGAATCTTTTTCAACCACCTCGCTGTGGAACTTGCCGCCATTGAACGATGCGGTGTTGATAAGCACGCTTGAGAAGAACTGGTTCTTAAAGCCAATCCACTTTATGCGGTCTTGCGTCTGCTTCTCGTCGTTCTTCGACTCACTCAGGTTCTCGACATCACTTCCGGCAAATTTGTAATACAATGCGCTGTTGCGCTCTTCAAACATCTTGCCGGCTTCGTGGCGCGACATCTTCTGCGTCCACACGAAGTCCATATTCGGGATATTTGCAGGGATTATGCGGTTCATATTCTCTTGAAGCACATCCATCTGCACATCATAGCGATCTTTGCCCAAAGTGTATTTTATACCCCACTTGATACCGTCGCCAAGGTCGAGCTGCATAAGCACAGTAGAGTCGTTGAGTACTGAAGGCGTGAAGTAGAAATCCTTGGTGTCGAAACGCTGCGAATTGGTGTTTAGCACGAAGCTGTAGCTGTTTGTCGCTGCGTCAAACATTTCAAGCTGTGGTGCGTTGTAGGCATCATATTGCTTCAACGTCACCTTTGAAATAGCTCCTCCCTTGGATGCTATATCCACTTTCAGCAAGTCGTTCTGCAATGAGACTACAGTGTCGTTGCCTCCCATGTGGCGCGCGAAGTTGCCATTACGCACAAAATCGCTTGCTGCCGCCTTAAGCGATGCCACAGCACGGTTATGAAGCGCCACATCCTTCGGAGTCTTGTTCAGAGCCTCATCGAGCTCCACAATGCCGCCACCGTCAATCGTCACGCTGCCTGTCAGCTTGTCGCCTGTCAGCTTCAAGTCGGCATTAGCATTCTTCAAGCTGTAGGTCTTCTCGCCGATAGTATCACCGAGCAATGCTCCATATTGTTTCACGGTCTGCTTTATCGTAGCCACCTCGCTCTGAGTGAGGCTGTCGATGATAGTGCCTGTAGCCGAAACGTCGTTCTTCTTGGCTGCCTCGGCTTCGATTCGTGCAGCCTCTTGCCGCCTTGCAATTTCCTCTTGCGAAGGCTGGTTGAGCCACATGAAGCCGAAAATCACAGCTCCCATAAGAAGCATTCCGGTGATCGTGTTTTTATCCATTCTTTTAATCTATAGTTGATTAGTTATTATTACAAAGATTTTTATCACTTTTTATTCTCTATGGCGGCACGTATGAAGTCCATGAACAGTGGGTTAGGGTTCAGCACCGTACTGTTGTATTCTGGATGATACTGTGTTCCCACAAACCACTTTTTGCCTTCCACTTGCACGACTTCCACAAGATGTGTCTCGGGATTCTCGCCTACACACTTCATGCCGGCGTTCTCGAATTGCTCACGATAGTCGTTGTTGAACTCGAAGCGGTGACGGTGACGCTCTTCCACCTCAGTCGTACCATAAGCTTTTGCTGGTATAGAGTCTGGCAGTAAGCGGCACTTGTATGCTCCAAGACGCATTGTTCCGCCCATATTGGAGATGCTCTTCTGCTCTTCCATAAGGTCGATTACATTGTATGGGGTCTTAGTGTCCATCTCCGTGCTGTTTGCCTCGGTCATGCCAAGCACGTCGCGCGCATACTCGATGACCATGCACTGCATACCAAGGCAGATGCCGAATGTAGGCACATCATGCTCGCGGCACCACTTCAATGCCACGAATTTGCCTTCAATGCCGCGCTGTCCGAATCCAGGAGCTATAATCACGCCGTCCATATCTTTCAGTTGCTCTTCCACATTGGCTTCGGTCATCTTCTCCGAACTTATGTAGCGTAGGTCGAGCTTGCGATCGTGATATGTCGCAGCCTGGAAAAGCGATTCAGATATCGACTTATAGGCATCTTGCAATTCCACATATTTGCCCACAAGACCGATTTTCACCGATTCGGTCGCTCCGTTGAGATGTTCGAGGAACTTGTTCCACTTCGACATATCTGGCTCCCCGCTGTATGGCGTGTTGGTCTTCTTCAGCACGATTTCATCAAGGTGCTGGCTGTGCATCGTCAATGGCACTTCATAGATTGTAGGCACATCAATCGATTGGATTACAGCATCCACCGACACGTTGCAGAACAATGCCACTTTGCGGCGAATAGATGCAGGAATGTCTTTCTCGGTGCGAAGCACAAGAATATCTGGCTGAATACCCACTTCTTGAAGCTGCTTCACTGAATGCTGTGTAGGCTTTGTCTTCAGCTCTTTTGCGGCTTTGATGAATGGCACATATGTCAAGTGAACGCACAAGCAGTTCTGCCCAAGTTCCCAACGCAGCTGGCGCACTGCCTCAAGGAATGGAAGCGACTCGATGTCGCCCACCGTTCCACCGATTTCCGTTATCACGAAATCATATTTCCCAGTATTGCCGAGCAACTTCACATTACGCTTGATTTCATCGGTGATGTGAGGAATAATCTGCACTGTCTTGCCGAGATAATCGCCACGGCGTTCCTTGTCTATCACACTTTGATAGATGCGGCCCGTAGTGATATTGTTGGCGCGGGAAGTGTGTATGTTGGTAAAACGCTCATAATGGCCCAAGTCCAAGTCTGCCTCATGTCCATCGTCGGTCACATAACATTCGCCATGCTCATAAGGATTCAGCGTACCCGGGTCAATGTTGATATATGGGTCAAATTTTTGAATTGTCACACGGAAGCCGCGTGATAATAACAATCGTGCTAAGGACGACGAAATGATTCCTTTACCCAAGGAAGATACCACTCCGCCTGTCACAAAAATATACTTTGTATCCACCACTTAAAGTTTTTTGTTTGATTTCATGTTGTACTGATAGAGCAATTCTTGTGCCTTACGTTCAAGCTCACACGAACAGCAAGCCACACATCACTTCATATCTTTTGCAAAAGTAGCAATAAATCCCCGACCTTTGCTAAGATTATCCGAATTTTTATGAAAAAATAATAAAATCAGCCAAAATTGCCAATTTTCAGCAAAGTGCATCTTGGGGGCTATATGCCAAGGTTCGCATCAATATCACATTAATCATATAATAAAACCATCAAAAGCTCGTTATAATCATAATAATACATTTTGAAATTATGACAATAAATCGCAGATTATATTCCGAGATTAAGCATATCGTTTTGGCTGCTGTGTGCTGCGTTTTAGGCTTTTCAAGAGCCGAAGCATTGAATGCGGATTTCTATGCATCCGAATCGAAGCTCGCAAAAGGCAACTGGGTGAAGATTCGTGTCGATGACTCGGGCATATATGCCATCTCCGAGCAAGACGCGCGCAACTGGGGTTTCTCCGACCTTAGCCGTGTGAAGATTTTCGGCTACGGCGGCGCACCTATAAGCACGCTGCTCAACGACAGCCAGATTGATGACCTGCCACAAGTGCCTACATATCGCACTGGAGGCAAAATTCTGTTTTATGCGCAAGGAGCCACCACATGGAACTATTCTCCGAGCGGCTATGTGCCGTTTATCCAGCTTCAGCACCCCTACTCCACTGCCGGATATTATCTTATCAGCGACCGCGACGACATCGAGCCGTTGCAGTTTGAGACCGTAAGCACGCCGCTTGCATCATCAGAGAATGTGACAAGCACATTCACCGACCGCATGTTTCATGAGGAGGAACTGTTCTCTCCCGGAGAGACTGGCAACTTCCTGCTCGGTGAGGATTTCAGATATAAAACATCTCAGACGTTTAAGTTTTCTCTGCCAGGCTACACTTCGGGCAGCAACGTGTGCGTGCAGACGGCTTTTGCAGCAAAAGTCGTCAATGGAAGTGCATCGAAGTTGTCTTTTTCTTATAACGGAACTGCACTTGAAACGACTGCCGACGACTACATTAAAACAATTAGCAGCGATGACAGCTACACCCACTGCGCTTTGGCTTCACCAGTCAAGCGGTTCACGCTGTCAGGCAACTCTTTCGACTGGACTATAGGGTTCTCTTATTCGGGAAATGTGCTGAATATGGCTCGACTGAACTATATCACGGTGAACTATACCCGCGACTTGGACATCACAGGCTCCGACTTCGCTTTCAGAAACTCCGGCTCAACTTCGAACACAATACTAAGCCTATCGGGAGCGAAGTCCTCCACTTTGATTCTTGATGTGACAAATACGAGCAAGCCTCAAATCATATCCACATCGGCAATCGGCAGCGAATTGCGTTTCTCGCCTGCTTCAAGCGGACTGCGAGAATACCGTGCCTTCGATGCCAACGGCAGTTTCCCGTCACCTACGATAGTGGGCAACGTGGCCAACCAAAATTTGCATGGCGACTCTATCCCCGATATGATTATCATCACGCCTTCGGAATTTGCAGCTCAGGCTGAGCGCGTGGCACAGTTGCACGAGAGTCTCGACACGATGCGAGTACTCGTTGTCACGCCCGATGTGATATATAATGAGTTCTCTTCAGGCACTCCCGATGTCATGGCTTATCGTAAACTTGCCAAGATGTTCTTCGACCGCGGCACCGACACAAAAGGACACCACTTGCAGCATCTGCTGCTGTTTGGCAGAAGCTCCTATGACAACCGCCAGCTCACTGCCGACGTTAAAAGCAATTCTTACCCTCGACTTCTGCAATGGGAAAACAACATTGGCGACTACGACAACTCTTCATTCACTACCGACGATATACTTGGCACTCTTGCAGACGGATCTTCTGAGACCAATATGTCTGACCCCCGATATGGCGGTATGGATATAGGAGTAGGCAGGATACCGGTGAAAAGTGTCAGCGAGGCAAAGACTGTGGTCGATAAACTCTATAGCTACGTCACCGGCTCCGACTTCGGCTCATGGAAGAACAACGTGATTATGGTTGCCGATGACGGAGACAATGGCATACACATGCGCCAATCCGACGGTGCAATATCTCACATGCGTGAAGCTGGAGGCAATGTATATCAATTCAGCAGAATATTTCTTGACGCATTCACACAGATTTCCGACGGCAGCGGCAACTACTACCCTGAGGCTCGCAAAAAGATGTTTCAGAAACTTGATGAAGGCGCACTTATGCTGCACTACATCGGTCACGCAAACCCTAAGAGCTGGACGCACGATGGACTGCTGAACATCTCCGACATAAACAACATGTATTTGAAACACTACCCTCTATTATATACAGCCACTTGCGAATTTTCACGTTTCGACGCTAATGAGACTTCAGGAGGCGAAATCCTGTTCTTGAACGGTCGCGGTGGTGCCATAGCTCTATTCTCCACCACCCGTCCCACTTATATATCGGACAATGCAGTGATGTCTAACGCTTTCGGCGACTTTATGTTCAAGCGCGACGATAAAAACCGTTTTCTTCGTCTTGGCGATATTGTGCGCTTAACGAAGAACAATGCCATATACGTCAGCTCAACAACGACTTATGCCAACACTAACAAGCTGCGCTTCACCCTTATCGGCGACCCGGCAATGCGTCTGGCATACCCTACCTACAGCATCGCAATCGACGAAATCAACGGTCAAAAGGTGGATGACGGCAATATGCCTGAATTCAAGGCCCGCCAATCGCTCACGGTAAAAGGTTCGATATATGACGACAAGGGCGTGAAGGCAACAAACTTCAATGGCACTGTGCTGCCAACTCTTTACGACGCTGAACAGTCTATCGAGACAAAAGGCAACGCTGCCCACAATGAAACGACAGGTCCTATCGACAAATATGTATATCAAGAGCGCATCAATCGCCTTGCTATAACAAAAGACTCAGTGCGGAACGGTGAATTTACTGTAAAGATAAATATTCCATCTGAAATACAAAATCCGACCTCTTTCGACAACTACAGCCCTGCCCTGCTAAGCCTATATGCAAGCAGCGATGATGGAATTGAAGCGAATGGAGCTAACGAAGATTTCTATATCTATGGATATGACGAAGATGTCAAGAACGACAGCATCGGTCCAGAAATCTCGAAATTCGTATTGAATACAGAAACTTTCCGAAACGGAGACGACGTGAACGAATCGCCTATGGTGATAGCCGACATTTCATCAAAATCGGGCATCAACTTCTCTACAAGCGGAATCGGGCATCAAATGACTCTGCTGCTCGATGGCAAGACTCTTTATTCTGATGTCTCCACCTACTATACTCCTTCCATATCAAATGGAGATGACATGGGTGGTACCATCAATTATCCGCTTGAAGATCTCAGTGCAGGCAATCACACTCTGCGCCTGAAAGTGTGGGACAATTTCAGCAACTCTACCGACAAGACTGTTGAATTTAATGTGGTAAATGGCTTGAAGCCTCAAATATATGACGTTTACACCACAGCAAGCCCTGCACACACCGAAGCCAATTTCTATTTGACACACGACCGTCCAGATGCCACCATCACGGTGCGTCTGAGCGTATATAACCTTATGGGACAAGAGGTGTGGACAAGCACTCAGACTGGCAAAAGCGATATGTTCAAGTCGTTCCCTATCACATGGGACTTGACCGATGCCACAGGCCGCCGAGTGCAACGCGGCATATATCTCTACCGCGCAAGCATCTCAACCGACGGCAAGCAGGAGTCCACCAAATCAAAGAAAATAGCTGTAGCAGCCGAATAATAGCTGCTACAGCCGCTGCAAATCAGCCACTGCACACAAGCCTCAATTCATACCTCAGAGCAAACACTCTGCTACCTTCCAAGCTATCCGACAACTCCGATATCCTCCATAGCTCCTTCCAAGAATTATGAAACCCCCAGAGTGTCCCGATAACATCGAGGTCTCTGAGAGCCGCAAAGCATTACCTCCTCCAAGAGTTCTGAAGCAGCTAAAGAACTATTCCGAGAGTTCCACAAAATAAGAAGCCGCGCCACATGCACTGTCTGCATGGACGCGGCTTTTATTTTAGCGAGAGTGGATTGCTCCACTCACAAGCATTCAATTAATTTAGCTGAGCATTCCAAACATTGTGAAGTTGTCGTTCACCACTTGAACAATGAACGTATAAATGCAACTTGCTATACCGATGAAGATAATGCCCAGTGTGCATACCGTCATCGCAAGACGCTCGCTGCTCGCCGACTTGAACGTAGGGATGATGCAGTCATCTTGGCGAATGAACATCGCTTTCACAACAAGCAAGTAATAGTAGAGCGACACGATTGTGTTAATCAACGCAATCAGCACAAGCACATAGATTGCTACAGAACCTGTTTCGAGCGCACCTACGAAGATGAAGAATTTGCTGAAGAATCCTGCAAATGGAGGAATACCGGCAAGCGAGAACATCGCAAGCATCATTGTGAATGCCAAATGTGGATTTGTCTTATACAATCCGTTGTAGTCATCAATCGACACTTTGCCCGAATAGTTCTCTATCGCCGAAACCACACCAAACGCTGCAAGGTTCGACACGATATACACAAGCACATAGAACATCAGCGATGCCATTCCAAGTTCATTGGCTGCAATGACACCAAGCATTATATATCCTGCTTGAGATATTGACGAGAATGCAAGGAAACGCTTCATGTTGCGCTGGCGTATTGCGAATAAGTTGCCAAGCGTAATGGTGAGAACAATCAGCGCATATAGCATCCATTCCCATACCGAAGAATATACACGTCCGAACACCTGAACCAAAATCACAAGAAACGAGAATGCTGCCGCGCCCTTAGAGATCACCGAAAGATATGATGTCACAGCAGTCGGTGCGCCTTGATATACATCGGCAGTCCACAAGTGGAACGGAACAAGCGACAACTTGAAGCCAACGCCTGCTATCACAAATGCAAGCGCAGTTATAAGCAATGCAGAATTTCCGTCACCAGCCACCTTAGCTGCAATATCGGTGAAATAGAGCGAACCCGACAATCCATAAACGAACGACAGTCCAAGCATAAAGATTGCCGATGAGAATATTGCCGTGAACATATATTTTGCGGCAGCCTCATGGCTCTCGTAGCGGTTCTTGTTGAAAGCTACGAGTGCGGCAAGCGGCAACGATGCTGTTTCGAGACCGATTACGAACAGGAGGAAGTGGCGTGCCGAAATCATAAGATACATGCCAAACAATGTGGCAAGCAACAGCTCATAAAACTCACCACGGCGTACTGCGGTAAACTCGCTGTTTGCCCACTTGATTGACTGCACCAGCACAATCAGCATACCGATATTCAGAATCGACTTCATGACAAATGTGGCTGCGGTGGTCTCAAACATTCCACTGAATGCTGTGCCACGTTGCAGCATGAAGTAATTAGCTATGGTAAATGCTCCGAAGATGACACTTGTAAACACAGAGAGCGAGCCTTGACTCTTCTTCGGCATAAAAGTGTCGAAAAGGAACACTAACAAGAACACGGCAAGCAAGCCTAATTCTTGCGGCATCATTAAAAATTGAGAATAATCCATTTTTCTACTTTCTTATTTTTATTTTCAACACTTATTCATTTATGCGAACAGACGCATGATAGGGTCGGCAGCCTGCGAGATGATTCCTGCAAAGAAGTTAGGGAAGCATCCGATAGTTGCCACTGCTACTATCAATGTGATTGTGGCAAGGCGTTCATGCCATTCAGCGTCGGTGAGCGTCTTGTGATGCTCATCTTGAACTGCGCCAAATAGAATCTTGCCTACCACACGAAGGATATACACTGCCGTAATCACGATTGAGCAACATGCCATAATCGTGAGAACTCGGTGGAACATGTCGGCGTGCTGGAACGAACCTACGAAGATTGTCATCTCTGCCACAAAACCGCTCAAGCCCGGAAGTCCGAGCGAAGCAAGACCGGCAATCACATAGCCAACTCCGAGGAATGGCATAATAGTCATCAAGCCGCCAAGGTTGCGGATATCGCGGGTGTGGGTGCGACCATAAATCATACCGATAAGAGCGAAGAACAATGCTGTCATAAGACCGTGAGAGAGCATCTGCAGCACAGCACCTGTCATTGCAGTGGTGTTAAGCATAAGAATCGCAAAAAGCACCATGCCGCAGTGGCTTACCGATGAATAAGCATTGATATACTTCAAGTCGGTCTGCACACATGCGCTGAATGCGCCATACACAACGCTTATGCCTGTCAATAGAAGGAATATCCATGCGAGCTGTTGTGCAGCAAATGGCATCAAGTAGATGGCTATGCGGAAACAGCCGTAACCTCCAAGCTTCATAAGAACACCTGCGTGCAGCATTGACACCGCTGTAGGTGCCGACGCATGACCATCGGGCGACCATGTGTGGAATGGGAACATAGCTCCAAGCACACCGAAACCTACGAATGTCATCGGGAACAAATAGTATTGCCATTCATGTGGCACCGCATTGTTCTTGGCGATTTCAAGGATATTCATTGTGAGCTGACCGCCTTCCGGAGCTGAATGCCAATAGATTCCTATAAGTCCGAGCATCAAGAATGCCGAACCTCCCATGAGCATCAGCGTTAGTTTCATTGCAGAATAGTTCTTGTTTCCGCTTCCCCACACTCCGATAAGAAGATACATAGGGATAAGCGCAACCTCATAGAACATGAACATAGTGAACATGTCGATTGAGATAAAGAAGCCGAACACACCGGTCGAAAGCAAGCAGAACCACATGAAATACTCCTTTGGCAGCGGATTGATTTTCCATGAGGCAAACACGCCCGCAAACACGATGAACGCCGAAAGTACTATCATTACGACAGATATGCCGTCAACACCCAAAGCAAGATTGATGTTTAGCGGCTCAAACCAAGTCCAAGACCCGGTGAAGAGCATCTCCGACACATCGCCGGCTGCTCGCAAGCTCAAGAACTCGCACACAAGATATGCGGCAAGCAACATCAATGCTGTCGCTCCTGTCACGGCAACGGCTCTTACTTGCTTTATGTTTTTGCTCAAAGCAAGGCCACCAAGCATCAGCAGTGGCACGATAACGAAATATATTAATATATTAGACCAAATCATAATCTCTTTATCTAATTATAACCGTTGCACGGATTAGATTAAACATATTATTGTGATTAATGCCAACGCTACGGCACCAATCAGATATACCCATACATATCCCTGAATGCTTCCGCTCTGCAACTTGCGCACCGCAAACGATGCCGAGTTGGTGACATTTGCAAGCATATCGAATGTTCCGTCGATGATGCGGCGGTCGAACCATGCTATAGGACGGCTGACGCAAGCGAAAATAATCTTATGGGTGATGAACTGATAAAGCTCGTCCATATAGAAACGCTTGTAGGCTGCTGTCCAAAGTCCGCGGCAAGCGTCTGCCATCTTGGTCGGAACTGTGTTCTCCTTGCGATACAGCACCGTTGCAAGAACGATAGCTGCTACGGCTATCACTGTGCTTGTTCCAGCCACTGTCCAGTTCATGTGGATTTCGTATGCCTCACGGTTCCATGTCACAAATTCTCCGAATGGGATAAGTCCGGCAACGATTGAAACGGCTGCCAAGAATATCAGCGGGAATGTCATAGTCATCGGTGCCTCGTGCGGCGTGTGATGTCCATAGTCTGGCTCGTTCCACCAGAATATCTTGTAATACAAGCGGAACATATAGAATGCCGTCATACCTGCCACCGCCGACAACCACACGCCCCATACAGGGCTGTTGGCATAGGCTGCTACAAGGATTTCATCCTTACTGAAGAATCCTGCAAACGGCCAAATTCCAGAGATTGCCAAGCATCCTATCAAGAATGCGACATTGCATATAGGCATATATTTGCGAAGCCCTCCCATAGCTGTCATCTCATTAGAGTGAACGGCATGGATGATTGCACCTGCACACAAGAACAACAAAGCCTTGAACATAGCGTGGGTGAACAAGTGGAACATTGATGCCATATAGCCCACGCCCTCGTGAAGCTCCGGACGAGCCACGCCGAGCGACGTAATCATGAATGCTATCTGGGATATTGTCGAGAATGCAAGCACACGCTTGATGTCGCTCTGAACACATGCCACTGTGGCTGCATAAAGGGCTGTCACCGCGCCAATCACTGTGATGACGGTCATTGTGCCCTCTTCAAGACAATACACAGGGAACAGACGTGCCACCAAATACACGCCTGCCACCACCATTGTTGCGGCATGGATAAGTGCCGAAACTGGTGTTGGGCCCTCCATAGCATCTGGAAGCCAAATGTGCAGCGGGAACATAGCCGACTTGCCGGCGCCGCCCATGAAAATCAAGGTCAATGCCCATGCCATGACTGAGCAGCCCATAAATGTAGCACCACCTGCCGAAGCAATGGCTGCCGTAGGATTGCTTGTCAATGTAAGGAAGTCGAATGTATCGGTGTAGTACGACAAAATAAGGATACCCACCAAGAAACCGAGGTCGGCGAAACGTGTCACGATGAATGCCTTCTTAGATGCCGACACTGCCGCTGGCAATGTGTAGTAGAAACCGATAAGCAAATAAGACGACACACCCACAAGCTCCCAGAAGATGTACATCTGGAAAATGTTGGTGGCAAGCACAAGTCCGAGCATTGAGAATGTGAACAGCGACAGAAACGCATAATAACGCTGGAAACCCTTCTCGCCATCCATATAGCCCAAGCTATATATATGCACCATGAACGACACTGTGGTAATCACAATGAGCATCATGGCTGATATAGGATCCAATAGAATACCTAATTTGATGATCAGGTTCTCTGTGAATTGAAGCCAAGTGACATTCATCACTTCAAGCTGCTGACGCACGCCATCTACCATCTGACCTTGGTCGGTGCCAAAGAAATAGGTCAATGCGGCTGCATACGCAATGGCGGTTGTCACTCCCATTGCACATGTGCCAAGCAGTCCAGCAGTCTTCTTACTCAGCTTAACCCCTACTATTCCCAAGAACAGGAACATAACGATGGGGATAATCAAAACGGCAACTGTATATGAAAATTCCATAAGGTTTAAAATTTCATTTTAGTGAGTTCGCGGATATCGACGTTCTTGACTGCTCGGAACACATTGATCACAATAGCAATAGCAAGAGCTGTCTCGGCTGCCGCAAGGGCGATAGCAAACAGAGTGAAAATCATTCCTTCCATCTGTCCCGGGAACAAGTAACGGTTAAACACTGTGAAATTGATATCCACCGAATTTAGCATCAATTCAAGTGAAATCAATATTGCAATCATATTCTTTCGGGTGATGAACCCATAAACTCCACAGCCGAACATTATCAGGCTTGGAATCAAATACATCATCATTGTTATTTCCATATCTGTGATGCCTTTCTATCTTTTACGGGCAATAACAACGCCACCGATTATACATGCCAACAAAAGGATGCTTATCGCCTCGAAAGGCAGCAGATAGCCCCATTTGTCGGTGCTCAACAAGGCATGACCTATTCGCTGGATATCGACATTAAGGTTTGACGACATCTCGCGTGCCATGAACGAGCCATAGCTGAGCAAAGAATATCCACATGCGAGCACGCCTAAGACGGCCGCGCTCAATCCCAACCACCGCTTGTGGGCAGTCAGAGGTTCGGCACTGTTTCCCGGACGGTGCGTGAGCAAAATCGAGAAGACGAACAGCACCATAATGCCTCCTGCATATACTGCTATCTGCACTGCTCCGAGGAATTCATACCCCAGTTGGAAATATATTCCGGCAGTAGCAAACAATACAAAAAGCAAATATGTGGCTGCACGCAAGATTTTACGCGAAGTCACGGTCAGTACCGAAAACACGATAATTGCGATTGCAATTATGAAATACATTAAAATATTTCCTACTGATTCCATATAATTGATTTTTATTATTTTTCCTGTTTCAAATATTACTCTGCGGCACCTTCTTGTTTCTTAGGCTCGGTAGCCTTTACTGCGGCTGCCTCTTCCTTTTTCGGTTCTGCTGGCTTCGGTGCTGGAGCTGCGGCTTCCTTCTCTGGAAGGTAATTCAATTGTTTCACCAGCTTTTCACGGGTAAACACGGCCTGCTCAAACTCGTTGGAGAACGAAATTGCGTGTGTAGAGCATGACTGCACACACAATTGGCAGAATGTGCAACTTCCAAGGTCATACATGTACTTGACCAATTTTTTGCGTTTCTTTCCGTCGGGCAACTCAACCATCTTTGATTCAACACGGATAGAGCCGTTCGGACAATTCATTTGACATAGTCCACAAGCGATACATTTGTGATTCCCTTCAGAATCATAGTTGAATTTCAAGGTAGCCCTAAAACGCTCTGGTATTTCGAGCGTCTCGCGGTTCTCCGGATACTGTTTAGTTATTTTAGGTGTTACAAGCTCCTTGCCGGTAACCTGCATACCTTGCAAAAGACTCCAAATTCCTTTGAAGAGAGATGAGAAATAATCCTTAATACTCATAGATAAGTCAAATCTTATGATAAAAACAATTTTTCAATACCGATTCTGTTAAAATTAAATTTTTAAGTATAAAAAGGAGAGGTCGGTATTTTAAACTCTCCTTTTTTATTTCAAGTTTTTTGTTTATCGCTCCACTTGCCCGCCAAGTATGTCGAGCAATTCAGTAGTAATGCCTTGCTGACGCAACTTGTTGTATTCAAGCTGCAACTCGCCAAGGAGTTTCTGCGCGTTATCGTTTGCGCTTTGCATAGCCATAACGCGAGCGGCAGCTTCCGAAGCATTATTCTCGGTACTGATATCCTGCATTGCCGATATTATATACAGAGGTAAAACGCTGTTGAAAATAGCATTAGCGTCGGGTTCGAAAATACATGGGCTGTTGGGGTTCACATTCTCACCTTCTGCCGCAAGAGCCTCGTAGCTCACTGGCAGCAGTTGGTCAAACTGTATCCTCTGGCGGCTCACCGAATGGAAGTGCATATATGCAATCTCCACCTTATCCACCGCTCCACTCAAGAATTCTTTCTTCAATGTCTCCGTGAAGTCATTGATCTCTTCCTGATTGCTGCGTGTGTTCATTGTCTCGATTGCCTTCACTTCTATGTCGGCTCCAGCTATCTTGCTTACAGCCTTCACCATTTTCTTGCCTACTGGATAGATGACGATGTGCAAGCCTTCGCCATAAGTGGCTTTATATTCATTTATCTTCTGGAGAAGCTCCTTGAAGATATTGATATTATAGGCTCCGCACAATCCATCATCGCTTCCGAATACCACTAATGCCAATGTTCTCACCTCACGAATTTCAATCAGCGGCGATGTATATTCGCCGTCGGCTGCCATCAGATGCCCCATGACAGTCTGTATCTGGCTGCGGAAAGGCACAAGGCGGCGCAGCGACTGCTCTGCCTTGTGCATCTTTGCAGAAGATATCATCTTCATCGCGCTCGTGATTTTCTCTGTCGAGGCGACGGAGCCGATTCTTCCTTTTAATTCGCGTAATGTTGACATTATATTACTTTATCAAACTCTGTATTTACTTGTTATCTCATTAGCCGCAGCAGTCAGCTTTGCCATAACATCATCGTTGATGACTCCCGACTTCAATACGTCGAGCACATCAGCTTGATATTTTGCCTTAAGCAACTGGATGAACAGCTTCTCGAACTCAGCGACCTTGTCCATTGGCACGCTCTCAAGCAAGCCCTTAGTTCCACAGTAGATTACAGCTATCTGCTCCTCTACTGGCACCGGCTCATATTGAGGCTGAATGAGCAGACGCTCATTCTTGCGGCCTTTGTCAATGGTCTTGGCAGTCACGGGGTCGATGTCGCCACCGAATTTGGTGAACGACTCAAGCTCGCGGAACTGCGCTTGGTCGATTTTCAGCGTACCTGCCACTTTCTTCATCGCCTTGATTTGGGCATTACCACCTACACGCGACACCGAAATACCTACGTTGATTGCCGGACGTACGCCTTGGTTGAACAACGCCGATTCCAGATATATCTGTCCGTCGGTGATTGAGATTACGTTGGTAGGGATATATGCCGAAACGTCACCGGCCTGAGTCTCGATAATAGGAAGTGCGGTAAGCGAGCCGCCACCTTTCACTTTGCCCTTCATCACTTCAGGTAGGTCGTTCATCGACGCTGCAAGCTCGTCGTTGTCGATAATCTTGGCTGCTCGCTCAAGAAGACGGGAGTGCAGATAGAAAATATCGCCCGGATATGCCTCACGTCCTGAAGGACGCTTCAAGATTAGCGATATTTCACGATAAGCAACTGCCTGCTTCGACAAGTCGTCATACACGATAAGAGCATCACGGCCCGAGTCGCGGAAATATTCACCGATTGCCACACCGGCAAATGGCGCATAGTAGCGCATCGCAGCCGAATCGGCAGCAGTAGCAGCCACCACGATAGTGTAGTCGAGAGCATTGTGCTCACGAAGCTCGTTCACAACCGAGGCAACTGTCGAAGCCTTCTGTCCGATTGCGACATAAATACAATATACAGGCTTTCCAGCATCGTAGTTTCCGCGCTGGTTGATGATTGTATCAATAGCGATAGCAGTCTTTCCAATCTGGCGGTCGCCAATGATAAGCTCACGCTGTCCGCGGCCTATTGGCACCATCGAATCGACGGCTTTCAGTCCAGTCTGAAGAGGCTGCTTCACAGGCTGACGGAAGATAACACCCGGTGCTTTACGCTCAAGCGGCATGCGTATGAGCTCGCCCTCGATAGGTCCGTTGCCATCGATAGGCTCACCAAGGATGTTGATAACACGACCGAGCAAGCCTTCGCCGACTGGCACAGAAGCAATCTCGCCGGTGCGGCGCACCGACATGTTCTCTGTCACCTTATCGACATTGTTCAGCAATATGACACCCACGTTGCTCTCCTCAAGGTTCATGGCGACACCCGTCGTACCGTTCTCGAATTCGACAAGCTCATTGGCTTTCACGTTTTCAAGACCATATACATGCGCTACGCCATCACCCACCTCAAGCACAGTGCCAACCTCCTCAAACGCCATCTTTCCGCTGACGTTGTCAAGCTGCTGTTTTAATATTTCTGATATCTCACTTGGGTTTATCATCTCACTTTATTTACTTAGGAGTTTTAAACGCAATTTCTTTAATTCATTCTTTATCGACGCGTCGAGAAGCAAAGAGTCCACTCTCACGACAAATCCGCCTATAAGCTCAGGGTCGATGCGCTGAGTCTGTTCCACTTTTTTGTCTTTAAGCTGGTGTTTCACCACTTCGACGATCTTATCTATTTTGTCCTCGTGCATTTCGGCAGCGGTGACAATCTCCACTTGCGCTATATGGTTGGCATCGCGGTAGAGCCGCTGGTAAGCCAATGCCATCTCGCGGAAGTAGTCCTCACGGTTGTGCCCGATAACAAGTTTTATGAACTTAGCGAGGCAGTCACCCTCCTTTGCAGACGACGCCGACAAAAGCACCTTTTCCTTGTCCGCAAAAGGGAGGAAACGGTTCTCAACCGCCTTCTTCAATGCGGGCTGCGCCTCATAGCTTGAAGCGAGATGCTTCATCTGGGCATACACCGCATCGCTCTCCCCCTGCTCTGAGGCAAACTTATATAGAGCCTTGGCATAACGGCCGGGAATAAGTCCTTCATTCATAACACTTATTAATTTTTAGTCTCAACCTCGTTCAATAATTTATCCACAAGTTCAGTCTGCGCCTTGTCGTCTGCCATGTCCTTGCGAACCATCTTCTCGGCAATGTCAAGAGCAAATGCGCTGACTTCATTGCGGAACTGCAACTCCGATTCTTTGCGTGCCTGCTCAATGGCAAGCTTTGCAGCGTCCATTACTTTTTTTGCCTCTACCGAAGCTGCCGCTTTGGCATCTTCGATTATCTGGCTTTTCATCTTCGCTGCATCACGCAAAATCTCGGCTTGCTTCATCTGAGCTTCGGCCACGTATTTCTCTGCCTCTGCCTTGGCATTGTCGAGCTGCTCCTTCGCGTTCTGCGCATAGAGCACACCCTTGTCTATCATCTCAGCGCGCTCCTCAAGGCTCTTCACGATGAATGGCCATGCGAATTTCGCTAGAATGAAGAACAACAGGGCAAATGCCACAAACATCCAGAATACTAAGCCAAATTCCGGCGTGAACAGTTCCATATCGTCCTTTTAAATTGATTAGAGGAACAATGAAAGTGCGCAAATAATTACAGCGAAAAGAGCCACACCTTCAACAAGAGCTGCGATAACGATCATGTTACTGCGGATATCGCCCGACGACTCTGGCTGACGTGCAATTGATTCCATTGCTGATGCACCGATTTTACCGATACCAAGTCCTGCACCTATTGCTGCAATACCAGCACCTATACAAGCTCCCAAGCCTACAAGGGCTTCAAACGCTAAAATCATTCCTAACATAATTTTATAAATTTAAAAAGTTAATATTTTTTGTTTCTTATTTTTTTGTTTGTCGGCAAGACGTTTGTGTTCTTGCCTGTTTTTTGTTTTTATTTGTTTTTACTCGTGTTCAGCAGGTGCTTGCGCAAGCGAGATGAACAGAGTGGACAGCATCGTAAACACGTATGCCTGAATGAAGCTCACCAATGTGTCGAGAAGAAGCATGAACAGCGAGAATGCTACCGACACCACTGCTGTCCCTGCACCGGCCACGATTCCGCCCATTGCTGCAAAGATGAATATTAGCAGTGTCAATACTATCACTATCATGTGTCCACCCATCATATTGGCAAACAGACGGACCATCAATGCAGCAGGCTTAGTGAAGATTCCGAACAGCTCAATCAGTGGCATGATAGGAATCGGGAACTTAAGCCACACTGGCACATCCGGCCAGAAAATGTCTTTCCAATAGTGCTTTGAACTGAATATGTTGGTCATCAAGAAGGTGAAAACGGCAAGTACCATAGTCACCGCCAAGTTGCCCGTCAGGTTTGCGCCTCCAGGGAAGATGACAACCAAGCCAAGCAAGTTCATTGTCAATATAAAGAAGAACACTGTGAGCAGATATGGGGCGAATTTCTTCGCCTTCGTGCCGAGTGTCGGACGAATCACGCCCATATAGACAAATTCAACCACAAATTCCATTGCTGCCGTCCAGCGGCGTGGTGCTTTCATGCCGTTTTTCTTGTACCAGCGCACAACACTGAAGGCACACAGCATAACCACAAGCGCACTCATGAACAGCGCAGCCACGTTCTTCGTAATCGATAAGTCAAGCGGACGATATTCAACCATAGCTCCGGCACCGTCGGGCATCTCACCTACGACTTTCCCGTTGTGGTCGCCGCCTTCGGCTATCTTGAAGCCGTCGTATTCGCCACCGTGCATAAGGCGCGATGAGCTGAACACGTGCCAACTACCCTCGTAGTCGCGGACTATCACCGGCAGCGGGATGCGCACCGAATGGCAGAAAGGAACCTCCCAGCCATAACCATCGCCCAGATGCTCGAAGATAATCGTCTTGGTATCGATTTTACCCGACTCACCGTCCTCGCCCGCAGATGCCTTCATGCTGAACGAAGTCACCACTGCAAGAACGACTGTCATTAATATGGTTAAAATCTTCTTCATATCTCAAATTTAATATATGCACACCGAAACGACATTGTTCTTAATGTCGGCAATACCGCCTTTGATTGTCCTCGACGATTTCTCGCCCTTGACTGCGCCATACTCTATCTTTCCTGCGCCGAGAGCGGCTATCATCGAAGCGTGGTGGTCGAGAACAGTAAACTGCCCTAACACGCCGGGCATCATCACTGATTCCACTTCCCCGGTATATTCCACCTTTTCAGCCGATATTATTTTTAGTGTCATAATTTATAAAACTTCTAAATTTCTACTACTTTCTCAGACTTCTGCAAGAAGCTTCTTACCCTTCTCTATAGCCTCGTCGATAGTACCTACGTTCAAGAATGCCTGCTCAGGATATTGATCCATCTCGCCGCTAAGAATCATCTTGAAGCCGCGGATTGTCTCACTAAGCGGAACCATCACGCCTGGCAGTCCGGTAAACGCCTCGGCAACGAAGAATGGCTGCGACAAGAATCGCTGCGCACGGCGTGCGCGAGATACCACGAGCTTGTCCTCGTCCGAAAGTTCATCCACACCAAGGATGGCAATGATGTCCTGAAGTTCATTGTACTTCTGCAAAAGCTGCTTAACGGCTTGTGCAACCTGATAGTGTTCCTTGCCGATAATGTGCGGGTCAAGAATACGCGATGTTGAATCCAGTGGATCGACAGCAGGGTAGATACCAAGCTCGGCAATCTTACGGCTCAACACCGTAGTAGCATCAAGGAAGCTGAAGGTTGTGGCTGGCGCAGGGTCGGTCAAGTCATCGGCTGGCACATAGATTGCCTGCACCGATGTGATACTTCCGTTCTTCGTCGATGTGATACGCTCTTGCAGCGATCCCATCTCTGAAGCCAGCGTCGGTTGATAACCTACAGCCGAAGGCATACGTCCAAGCAACGCCGAAACCTCCGAACCTGCCTGAGTGTAACGGAAAATGTTGTCCATAAACAACAGGATTTCCTTACCTCCGCCGTCCTGGTCGCGGAACTGCTCAGCAACGGTCAAGCCTGAAAGTGCCACGCGAAGACGCGCGCCCGGCGGCTCATTCATCTGTCCGAATACTAAGGCTGCTTGCGACGAGTTCACCTCGTTCATGTCAACGTCGGCAATGTTCCATTCACCCCGCTCCATTCCTTCACGGAATTTGTCTCCATACTTGATTACACCGCTTTCAATCATCTCACGAAGAAGGTCGTTACCCTCGCGGGTACGCTCACCTACTCCTGTAAACACCGAGAATCCGTTGTGTCCGTGGGCAATGTTGTGGATCATCTCCATAATGAGGACGGTCTTACCAACACCGGCACCACCAAACAGTCCAATCTTTCCTCCTTTTGAGTATGGCTCAAGAAGGTCGATGACTTTGATTCCGGTAAACAAGATTTCAGAGGTGATTGACAAGTCGGCAAACTCAGGAGCCGGTTGGTGAATTGCGCGGCGATTCTCGTCGTTCAATGCCTTCAGGTGGTCGATTGGCTGACCGATTACGTTTAGCAAGCGGCCTTTAACCTGTTCACCCGTAGGCACCGAAATTGGAGAACCGACGTTCTTCACTTTCATGCCTCGTTGTAAACCATCGGTACTCTCCATCGCGACACAGCGCACGGTGTCCTCACCGATGTGCTGCTCGACTTCGAGTACAAGGTCCGAACCATCTGGGCGCGTTACTGTCAGCGCGGTGTAGATAGATGGTATCTGGTTAGCGTCGCCATCGAAAGCTACGTCAACCACCGGACCAATCACTTGTGTGATTTTTCCAAAATTCTCGCTCATATTTTCACGAAATCTATCGTTTATTAATATGTTAAAAAGCCATTAGAAATGTAACCCATATACTACGACAAGTGTCATTAGCACAAGGTTGAATAAGCCTATCGGCATCAAGTATTTCCACTCAAGGCTCAATAGCTGGTCGATACGCACGCGCGGGAACGACCACTTGAACCAAATGATGATGAATGAGATGAAGAATGCCTTGCCAAGGAACCACACTACCGACGGGATATAGTCCATAATAGTGTTGAATCCTTCCCATCCAGGAACGTGGAATGGCATCCAGCCGCCCAAGAACATCAATGAGGCGATACCCGACACGATGAAAAGGTTCAAGTATTCCGCAAGATAGAAGAATCCAAAGTGGATACCTGAATACTCTGTGTGATAACCTGCCGTAAGCTCGTGTTCTGCCTCAGGAAGGTCAAACGGGCCACGGTTGGTCTCACCTGTAGCGGCAATCAGATAAATCACGAATGCTATGATAGCCGGAATATGTCCTTTGAAAATGAACCATCCGTCGGCTTGTGCCTCTACAATACCTGTCACCGACATTGTGCCGGCAAGCACAACCATAGTCATAATCGACAATCCCACCGACAGCTCATAGCTGATCATCTGCGCACCACTACGCATCGCACCGATAAGTGTATATTTATTGTTGCTCGACCAGCCTGCAAGCAATATGCCAAGCACGCCAATCGAAGACGCTGCAATCATAAAGAAGACACCGATATTATAGTCGATAATCTGAAGGCCGTTGCCCCATGGCAGCACTGCAAACGACAGCATAGATGCCACAATCACAAGATATGGAGCGAGGGCAAACAGGAAGCGGTCGATGTTTTCAAGACGTATAAGCTCTTTTATCAAAATCTTGAACATATCGGCAAAACTTTGAAGGATACCCCAAGGACCTACACGCATCGGGCCAAGACGGCACTGGAACCATGCGCACAGCTTACGCTCATAGAATATATAGAACAATGCCAACACTGCATACACAAGAAGTAGTGCAACGCCGATTATAACACATTCAATAACCGTCGCTGCCCATCCCGGCATTACGCTTTCCAACAGGTTGTTGAACCAATTTGTAACTAAGCCAAAATCAAACATAATTTTATTTTTGTTCTTTTTCTTTGATTACTACTCTGTTTATTATCTGTCGATGTCGGGAATCACATAGTCGAGCGATGCAGTGATTGTGATAAGGTCGGCAATCTTATAGTTCCTGCAGCACAAATCCACTACACCTATAAGGTTCAGGCATGGGCTGTTGAAGTGCATACGGTAAGGATTCTTGCCTCCGTCGCTCTCAATATACACGCCAAATGCGCCACGGCTTGCCTCCACCTGCTGGAGCCAGTGTCCTGCCGGAAGTTTTATAAGTTTCGGCACCTTTGGAGCGCAGTATTCGTTGCCTTCCTCTTTCTCAAGCATGTCGCAAAGTTGCCCAAGCAGGCTCACGCATTGCTCTATCTCGCGCATTCTCACCATATAGCGTGCGAAGCTGTCGCCAGCTGTCTCAAGCACCTCGTCAAACTTCAGTTCGTTGTAGATCGAGTAAGGGTGATGCTTGCGAATATCGCAGCTATATCCGGTGGCACGTGCCGATGGACCGGTAACGCCATAGCTGATAGCCTCTTCTTTAGTCATTACACCCACGCCTTTTGTGCGGGTTTGCGCTATAACATTACCAGTAAAGAGCTTGTGGTATTCTTTCAAGCGTTCTGGCATAATTGCGCAAAGTTCACGCACATCCTTGATGAAGTCGGGATGTACATCGGCAGCCACGCCGCCAATCACATTGTAGTGAAGCGACATACGCGCTCCACAAGTCTTTTCAAAAATATCAAGTATCTGCTCACGCTCACGGAAGCCATAGAAGAATGCGGTAGTAGCACCCATATCCATAGTCATACATCCGTAAGAAAGCAAGTGCGACGACAAGCGCATAAGCTCATCCATAATCACGCGTATGACTTGTGCGCGGTGAGGCACTTCTATTCCCAGAGCTTTCTCAATGCATAGGCACAGGCAGTGACGGTTCTGATGAGCCGACATATAGTCCATACGGTCGGTGTACATCAACGTCTGAGGATACGATTTCGACTCGCAGAGTTTTTCAATTCCACGGTGGATATATCCCGGCACGGGAACCACCTTGGTCACAGTCTCACCGTCGATGGCGGTACGCAAGCGCATAACACCGTGAGTAGATGGGTGCTGAGGACCGAAGTTCACCACATAGTCATCTGGCTCAAATATCTTAAATTCTTTCTTAATCACATTGCCGTTCTCGTCCTCGATGCAAGTGAACGAGTCGTCTTCGTTCTCCTCAAGGTTGAGACGTATAGGGTTCTTTTCAGGATCAGCGTCATAGTCTTTGCGCAGAGGATAGCCCACCCAGTCGTTGCGCAAGAACAGACGGCGCATATCTGGATGTCCGATAAATACGATTCCATAGGAATCATACACTTCACGCTCTTGGAGCAAAGCCACTTTCCATAGGTCTGCGACACTGTGCAGCATAGGGTTCTCACGGTCGGCAGTAGTCACTTTCACCGACAGCATAGCATCGCTCGCTGTCGAAGTCAAATAATAGACACAGCCAAGGGTCTCTTTCCAATCGGCTCCGATAATCGACACAAGACAATCGAAATTCAGGTCGGCGTCATTCTTCAGATGCTCAGCCAATGCGTGCCATTCCTTGTCGGCTACATTCACAAGAAGCACCTCGCCATCCTCGAAGGTTGCCGAAGGACACAACTTGCCGATTTTTTCTTTTAAATCCACCATTTATATTTTCAGTATATCTCTATTTCTTAATATTTTTCTTTTTCTCCATATTATATATGTGTGCTTCCTGCGCACATTACATATATAATTCTACTTCATTGCCTCCGCCTCTTCCGGATGCTCAGCAAGGAAGTCCTTAATCTTCTCCTGACGGTTCACTCCGCCGAAGAACTTCTCCACCTTCATCTTGCGCTGAAGTTGCATAAGTCCATAGAACATAGCTTCAGGGCGTGGAGGGCATCCAGGGATATACACATCCACAGGCAGAATCTGGTCGATTCCCTCTACCACGCAATATGAGCCTTTGAACGGTCCGCCCGATATTGTGCAGCCTCCGCAGGCTATCACATACTTCGGCTCTGCCATCTGCTCATATAGGCGGCGAAGAACTGGTGCCATACGGTGAACAATCGTGCCTTGAACCATTATATAGTCGGCTTGGCGTGGCGAGTTGCGCGCCACCTCAAACCCGAAACGTGCCATGTCATGACGAGCTGCGCCGAGGTGCATGAATTCGATTGCGCAGCAGCTTGTGCCGAAGCACAATGGCCATAGCGAATTGGCGCGTCCCCAGTTTATCAGCTTGTCAATTGAGCCAACGACCACATTTGCGCCGCTGGCATTAAGTTCTTCCACAAGTTTATCGATGTATTCGTTATCCTTGAAGTCATCCTTCTTCATTCCTTTGATACTTACTTCCATTGCAAAGCTCCTTTCCGCCATGCGTACGCAAGGCCTAAAATTAGAACACACAAGAAAACTCCCACACTGATTAGACCATTAGGGCCCAGGCTGCGGCATATCGCAGCCCACGGGAACAAAAATACGGTTTCCACATCAAACATTAGAAACAGAATTGCAAAGAGGTAGTAGCCCACTTTGAATTGCATCATACTTTCTCCACGCGTCTCAACGCCACATTCGTATGCCTTTCCCTTCTGGGTTGTGAACGAGCGGGGCGAAATCAGCCCGGCAATGATAAGGGCGGCTGCCACAAGTCCCAGACCAGTGATAAGTGCCACTACCATCAATGTCGTGCTTTGAATACCGAATACAGATAATTCCATAAATTTTTATACTTCTTTTTTTTATTTTTTCTTCTAAGCCACTGGAAACAAAAAAATGAGCCTCGGGCATCTTCCGCAATCTTATTTCTAAGTTGCCTCAATCAATCCCTGCGCTCACTCACTTGCGCTTCTTCACGAAACTTCAACACTCCGCCATTCTCCTCAACCATGCGTATATGGCATTGTGGCGATGCAATCTCGCCATCAAGCATATTTTTTCGATTTTGTCGGAATAAGTGTAGTTGTTCCATATTAATTAGTAAGCTATTTCCTGTTTTTATATCAGCACGATTAAGTCTCTCATTCACTTACAGATAGCCTAAAAACAGCCACCTCAAGCCAATGAAAGTCTAAAATCGATTGCAAATATACTAAATCTTTTTGTTTATTCACGCACTTTAAGGCAATTAATTATTGGCTTTTTTCACTGAAAAATTGGGCATTTATGCGACAAAGCCCTCTGCTGGGTCACCACTTTTAGCGATTGTGGTTTTCTTGATTTATGCCTAACTTTGCAAAATGAAATTCAACATTTGTCGTCTCTTATTTTCATCTTTGCTTTCTGGTGTGGCTATGTGCGCATCGGCGGCTATTGCCGATGCCGAAGCTCAAGCTGAATACACAGAGCAGAAAGCCATACGCCTGTCGGAACTGTCGGTCACTGCCATCAAGCATGGAGCGAGGCTCAACGACGAGGCCATATCAGCCACAACTATCGGAAAGCGTGACATAGAAAAGATGAATATTGTGGATGCAAAAAATGCCAGCACAATAGTGCCTAATTTCTTCATCCCCGACTATGGCTCACGCATCACATCTTCGATTTATGTGCGAGGTATGGGCGCACGCATCGACCAGCCTGTGGTCGGCCTGAACATTGACAATGTGCCTATTATGAACAAGGACAACTACGACCTCGACCTGCTCGACATTGAACGCATAGAGATGCTGCGCGGCGCACAGGGCACACTTTTCGGGCGCAACACTATGGGTGGACTCATCAACATCTACACGCTGTCGCCTTTCAACTACCAAGGATTCAGGTTTATGGGCAGCTATGCCACTGCCGGCAGCTATCGCGTGGGCGCTTCTTATTACACAAAGATAAACGAGCGTCTCGGGGTTTCAGCCAACGCCTATTTCAATTCCTCCGACGGTTTTTTCACCAATCAGCACAATGGTAAAAAATGCGACTGGGAGCATCAGGGCAGCAGCCGCATCAAGTTGCAGTGGCGACCATCGCAAAACTTTAAGCTGGAAAATGTGGCATCACTATCTTTAGTGAGGCAAGGGGGATACCCTTATGAATACGTCAAAACTGGCGAGATAAACTACAACGACACCTGCTTCTACCGCCGCACGAGCGTGACCGACGGACTTACTCTGAGCCTCAACCTTGACCACATTTCCCTATCGAGCATCACGAGCTATCAATACATAAACGACAATATGACACTGGACCAAGATTTCTTGCCGCTGTCTTATTTCACTCTCACGCAGACTAAGCGCGAACATGCCATAACGCAAGACTTCATAGCCAAAAGCCGTCAGGACGGAAGCAATGGCTACGAATGGCTGTGCGGACTGTTCGGATTCTATAAACACACCCATATGGACGCTCCTGTCACATTTCTCGACTATGGGATCGACCAGCTTATCGAGGCTAATGCCAACCGTGCCAACGACCAATACCCTATACGCTGGGACACACGGCAGTTTCTGCTCGGCAGCAATTTCAGCACGGGCAACTATGGAATTGCCTTATACCACCAAAGCTCCTACTCACTTGGCGAGTGGAAATTCACTGCCGGCGTGCGTCTCGACTATGAGCATGTGGCGTTAAGCTACCTGAGCCAATGCAACACCGGCTACCACATTTTCGACAATTACGCTCCCGAGCTTCCGGGAGGCGTAAAGCACGACATTTCCACGCCTGAGTGGTGGATTGGGCTTCCGGAATATTCTCATGCCGACGTGAAAATCAACGATCCGGGCAATGCGTCGAAGTCATTCTGGCAGGTGTTGCCGAAATTGACCGTCGCTTACGCTCTGCACACCAAGTCTCCATCGCACATCTATGTTTCAGTGGCCAAAGGCTACAAAGCTGGAGGCTTCAACACCCAGATGTTCTCTGATGTACTTCAGCAGCGTATCATCAACTCTATGGGCATCGGCTCAACCTATAAGGTGGAAGACATCATCACCTACAAGCCCGAACAGAGCTGGACATTTGAGGCTGGTTCCCATCTTGAATGGCTCGGCGGCGCGTTGCACACTGACGCCTCTGCGTTCTACATAAGCTGCACCGACCAGCAGCTCACCGTGTTCCCCGACGGCAACACCACCGGGCGAATCATGACAAATGCCGGGGAAACGCGCAACTGGGGCGTGGAATTTGCACTGAAAGCTCGTCCCTCCAAAGAGCTTGAGCTGGCATTTAGTTATGGATACACAAACGCTCGTTTCGTAAAATTCCACAACGGCAAAGAAGATTTTTCAGGTAAAGTTATTCCTTATGCGCCACAAAACACTATCTTTGCAAATGCCAACTATACGATTGCCGTCGGCAAGGATTGGCTGCAACGCATAATCGTCGGAGTCAACATTCGCGGCACTGGCAAAATTTACTGGAACGAAGCCAATGATGTGGCGCAAAACCTGTATGCGCTGCTGGGCGCATCAGTCAGATTCGAACAGCGGAATGTGTCGCTCGACTTGTGGGGGGAAAACCTCACCGACACTGGCTACCGCACATTCTACTTCGTGTCCATAAGCAATGCGTTTCTTCAGCGAGGGAAGCCTCGCCAGATCGGAGCCACGTTGCGGATCAGGATATAAACGAACTATTAAATAACTTTTTTACTTATTTATATTTGATTATTTATTATGATTAAAAAAATTTTTCCCCTTTTGGCTGTTATAGTAGCATTCGCTATGACCTCCTGCCTTGGCAACAAAGACGAGGAGCAGAAGCAATCCATCACAGTGAAATGCTATAACAAAATCAATGGCGACGACGGCGCAACTGTATCGGCCGCCAACTACATCTATGACTTCGACTTTTTGAACGGAACTGTCGATGTCACGACTTTCGACACCAAGATATGCGCCACATCATTCAAGATTTGTGGGCTAAAACTTGAGATGAGTGCCGACAAAGGCTACACATTCTCGGCTACCGCGCCCAAAGTCACCGACTTACAAGGCAATTCTCTCAACACAGTAATGATAAGCAACTTCTATGGCCAATATGGAGGTCCTACTTTGAAAGTGCGCTATGATGTGAACGGTGAGACAGAGGTATTCGCATCCCCAATCGAAGACCTATACCAATTCAGCACCACTACAACCCAAAACGGCAGCGACCTGTTCACTTGGGATGATGCTACCTACGACATCCTTTATAACTTCACCGACAACACAGCGAAACTTACCATCAAAAACATTAAGTTTGCAGAAAAAATGCCGCTCACTTTGACTGAAATGGTGGTAGAAGGATTGACTGTAACTCCTACGACCGACGGATTGAAGGTCTCGGTGAAAGAGGCTACCCCTAAGATTGGCGACAAGCCTTATCCAAACTATGTAATCACCGACCTCGAAGGTTTTGTGACACCAAACTTCTCGGCTGCAAAATATTTCCTTGCCGACCAGCTCAACATGAAGTTCAAGTGCATGGGATACGATGTGAATGTGAATGCTTTCACATTCGAGCAAGCAAAATAAGAAGCATTCAACGCCGTCAATGCGCCATTGCTATACATAACACCTAAGCAGGCAATGCCACGCAACAAGTTTTAGAAAATACAATAAAAGGGAGCGCCTCATAATGTAAATTTCGAGGCACTCCCTTTTTGCAGCAATAATTTACTGCCATTTCACACAATTTTATGAAATATATGGCTTAAAATTAAAAACTTTGCACTAAATTAGCGGAATATTTGATATTGATGGCAGCAAAGTATATTTATAATGAAGAAGAAATCGTGGCACAACTGCACGATCCGGACAAATGCCGTGAGGCATTTTCCAAAGTCATTGCACACTATAGCGAACCGCTATATTGGCAAATCCGGCGTATGGTGCTGAACCACGACGACACTAACGACTTGCTGCAAAACACTTTCATCAAGGCTTGGACCAACATCGAGAACTTCCGAGGAGATGCCAAGCTATCGACTTGGCTCTATAAAATCGCCATCAATGAATCCATAACCTTCATCAATAAAGAGAAAGCCAAGAACAACATATCTATCGACGAAGACGATTCGTTTCTCATCAATAATCTGAAGGCCGATGATTGGTTTGATGGAGACGAATTGAAGCTGCAACTACAAAAAGCAATCAATCAACTGCCAGAGAAACAGCGTCTTGTTTTCAATATGCGATATTTCGACGAGCTTAAGTATGAGGAAATTAGTGAGATTTTAGGCACCACAGTAGGTGCGCTGAAAGCCTCCTATCACCATGCGCTGAAAAAAATTGAGCAATTTTTTTCTGAATCCAATTAAACCTTTTCAATCCTATTCAGTCAAAGTTATCGAAATGAAAGAAAACAACGACATATTATCACAGATAGGCAAAGACTCGGGATTTAAAGTTCCAGAGAATTACTTTAGTGATTTTGCCGCGAAGATGGCTGAAAATCTGCCTGAGCAGAAAATTAAGCCTCTTCCAAAGCCATCTACTTGGCTTCGCATTCGCCCCTACGTCTATATGGCGGCTATGTTCGCCGGAATTTGGTGTATGATGCAGATTTTCAACGGAATCAGCAACCACGAGAAAGGCATCTACAATCCAGAGATTGTGGCAGGATTCCAGAACGATGCTAATGTGGATGACTTTATGCTTCATGGCGATGTCTCAGAATACGACATTCTCACCTACGAGGATAGCGTGGCTGCCGAAGAGCAACAAGCCATCAGCATCGACAAAGCGACTGAATAAAAATTGCGGACAGAACCACTGTTCTTCACTCGTTCTGTTCTTCATAAAACGAACTTTTAATCTCACAGAGTTATGAAAATCAAGCATATTTTCATCTTTGCAATAGTGTGCGCCCTTTCGGTAAGCGCGATTCAAGCTCAAAACAATAAAGCCAACAACCGCGCCAAATGGCTGAAAGAAGTGCGAGAATACAAATACGACAAGTTGATAGAAGAAACCGAGATGACCAAGGCTCAGCAAAATGAGTTCTTCCCATTGTACCGCGCTATGGAGCAGGAAATATATCAAGCCAATGTTGAAGCCCGGCAGATGGAATCTAAAATCACCAATTCCAAAAGCGATGTCAGCGATGCCGAATATGAAAAAGCTGCCGACGCACTTGCAGAGGTCAAATCTCGTGAGGCTCAGATTGAGCTTGAATACTATCACAAGTTTGAAAAAATCCTGTCTAAAAAGCAGCTTTTCAAGCTGAAACGCGCCGAAAACCGCTTTGCCCGCGATATGCTTGGACACTATAAGCGAGGTCAAGCCACTAAAAAGAAATGACACATTATTAATGCTCAAAAACAAAACATATCCAATATAATTATATATATTGCGGCTTCATTCAAAAAAACTAACTTTCTTTTTTTACAAAATACCCGAATCCTTTTGTTATAATCAAACGATTATCATTTAAGATTCGGGTTTTTTTATTAACTTTGAAAAATCAACCATCCTTCTTTAATCTAACTAACTGCTATTTCTGTTATGAAAAGATTATTCGTAGTAATCGGTCTATTATTTTTTTATCTGACAGTCACTGCTGCCAGCAACAAGAAATCGGATGTCCCCGACTTCAACTATCCTAAAAAAGTAATTTCAAATGCCGAGGGCAACCTGTCGGCTGCAATCAAGAGTGGCGACGGCACAGCCACTCTGAAATATCTTGTGCAATCGACATTAGCTAAAAGCATAATCGCCACAGACGAGGTGCAGCCGCTCACCGAGCGCATCGACAGCATTGCGCAATTGCAGAGCGATGCCGCCATCAAATCCATGCTTTACTACTTCGAAGCACGCGTAATGCACCAATATTACACCCAGAACAAATGGACCATCAAAAGGCGCAAAGCTCTTGATGATGCCACCGACATGAAAGAGTGGAGCTATCAGCAATTTGAATCCGCAATCCTAAAACTTTTGGACGAAGCGATGAAGAACAAGGACGCTCTGCTCAGCACCAATATTGATGCCTATGGAGACATTATAGAATATAACGAAAATTCACACATATTCTATCCCACTATGTATGATATGCTGTGCTGGAATGCAATAGGCATCATCGGCACATTCGAGAGCAACAAGACATCAAAAGCATTGGAGACAAGCATCTATGCATCTATCAAAAAAGCCCATACCAGCGATTATGGACCGCTGCTTAAAGCCACAGTTGCCAACATAAAAAGCGAGGATTTCAAGTCGCTGCGCAGCATATACGACAAGTATATTCCGCTGACAGATATGGCATATCTTGCTATCAACGGGTTCGAAGAACAGCCCCCGATAAAACGCTATGAAATCAATGCCGAATTCCTGAAAAAATACCCTAAATCCATTTTTGTACCCAATGCCGAGGTTGCATTAAAAGAACTTGAATGCAAGCAATTAAACATATCCATTAATGATAGCTTCACCTCGGCCGATTCCATAAAGATTGAATGTTTCAACAAAAATACCAACGACTTCACTGTATATATCTTCCGCATTCCCGACAATGTGAAAGACCTGCATTCCTATAAGGGCAATTTCAAAGATATGCAGTGCGTGGGCAAAATTCCTGTACACACAGATGGCACTATTCCATTCAACGACACTACCTCAGTCAAAGCCAAGCCTCTCGCCTATGGTCGCTACTTTGCATTTTGCGACCTCGCCCCGAAATCTGCCAAGAGCATGGACAAGAAGCTGAAAGATGTCAGCCGATACGAATTGTGCCAGTTCAAAGTTTCCGACATTCTGCTGTTCTCTGCCACAACCGAGCCAAACACTTGCCGCATTTTTGCTGTCAATGCCATCAGCGGGAAACCGATGAAAGATGTGGCAATATCTGTCGAAGACGGAGCTGCTATCCGCACCAACTCCGACGGCTATGGCATAATCAAAAAAAAGAAAAAAGGATCAAACTACCATTTCAATATAACAGCATCCTACGGAAACGACCGATACACGGATTTTCGTGCAAGGTTTTTCCGTGCAAGCAAATATAATGACCGGTTATGTGCTAAAATTTTCACCGATTTGGCGATATATCACCCTGGCGACACCGTAAGATTCTCGGCACTGTGCTACCACATGTCTGAGAAAATGGCAGTTGCCAATAATACGAAAATCAATATCGAGTTCCGCGACAGAAATTACGAACTAATCGACACTATTTCTGCCACTACCGACGATATGGGCAGATTTTCTTCTCAGTTCTTAATTCCACGCGACCGCATGAACGGTATGTTCTGCATATCAGTAACAACAAATGCCAACACTGATAAAGAGGTGAATCTATGTTCTCATAGCATCAATGTGAGCGAATACAAGACCCCTACATTCTATGTAGAGACCGATGGCTCGAAGAAAATTTATGACCCGTCAAAGCCTGTGGTCATCACCGGAAAAGCCGTCACCTATGTTGGTGTGCCTGTTGCTAATGCCGATATCGTTGCTGAATTAAGTTCCATAGAATTTTCTTGGTTCCGCTCATTCAACGATAAAATACATATGCACACATTCCATGCCAAGACTGCTGCCGATGGTATCTTCTCAATCACAATACCTTGCGACTCGCTGGCCTTCGATAATCAGGATGTTGATGACGACGATATAGCGTACGGTGCTTTCGTTGGCTATGAATTGGGCATCGACATCACCTCATCCGCCGGCGAAACTCAATCAGCAGCCAAGACATTCTATCTAAAAAAAATCTGCACAATACGCAGCACGGCAGATGATTTCACATTCAATGCCGACAACGGCATCAAGCTGCCACTTGAAATACGCAATACCGACGACGACAAGAAAATAGCTTGCCGTTACTCTATTGTCGATAATGTATCAGGCAGCATAGTAGCTAACGGCACTTTCACGTCCGACTCCACCATAATCTTTCTCCAAGATGTGAAATCGGGCAAATATATGCTCACCGTGAGTGCGCCCGGTGCGAGCGATTTCAAGTCGAGTATCGTGCTGTTCCACTCTGCCGACAAGATGCCTCCTATGGATTCTCCTTTGTGGATTCCTGAATGCAACACAAGCATCGACGATAACAATAATGTGACAATTAAGCTCGGCACATCTTATGCCGACAGCTATGTCTATTGTGTGGCAAGAAGCCGAAATAAAATAATTTCCGATGGTTGGTTGAAACTAAATCAAGGCATCAACACCCTGAAATACAATATTCCGAAAGATGAAAACGAATTTCTCGACATTAAATTCATAACCGCAAGGGATGGCTTGTCATATTCCAAGAATTTACGCATCAATTCGCAATACAAGCAAAATCGCATCACCATTAAGCCTACAGCTTTCCGCGACAATCTTGTGCCTGGCACACCTGAGCGATGGACATTCCAGCTCACGACAGCCAAAGGGCAACTTGCGCAAGGGGCTATGCTATGCGAAATGTACGACAAAGCTCTCGACAAGCTTGCCGGCAACTACTGGAATTTCCAGCCCAAACCGATTTTCAATGAAATGACCGATTTTCTGACACCTCGTCAAAATATACCAAACAGCACATTTTACACCTTGGCATCAAGCAGAAAATGTCACCCTGCCATTAATATAACTACGCCCGACATCAATCTTTATAACATTAATATGTTCCATTGGACACATCGCCTTTACAAGAGCAATGTTATGTATCGTCATCCAATGGGTAGTGCGCTGTATGAATATGGCACCGACGACAGAAATGTCGTAAGTGAAGAAGCCGATATCAGTCTTAATGAATCAGTAGTCGTAAGCTCAGCAAAAAAAGGTGCTGGCAATGATGCCGGCAATTCCGCTCTCGACAAAGTGGCTGTGCGCACTGCCGACATTCAGACCGCTCTTTGGCGACCAAACTTGCGCACAGATGCCCACGGCAACATATTCGTGGATTTCTACGCACCTCAGTTCAACACCACCTGGGTGATGCAAGCCATTGCATATACAAGCGACCTGCGCACCGCAAAATTCGTGAAAGATGTCATCACGAAGAAGCCTATAATGGTTCGCGCCAATCTGCCGAGATTTGTGCGACAAGGCGACAAGGTGAGTCTTGCATCATCACTCATCAACGCTACCGACAGCACACAGCAGTGCAACGCCATAATAGAGCTTTTCATTCCAGAGACTGGCAAAATCATAGCTTCTAAAAATTTTGAAGCGACACTTGCGCCTAAAGCCACTCAGGCTTTGAGCATCGACTGGTGTGCCACCGACACAATTGCCAGCATAGGCTATCGCGTGAAAGCCGCCAATGGCGATTTTGGAGATGGTGAACAGAGTTCAGTAGTAGTTTTGCCGTCGATTTCACCGATTATCGAGACCAAGCCTTTCTTTGTGGATGCAGCAAGCAGCCGATTCTCGCTCAATCTGCCGAAGTTCCCGAAAAGCAGCCGTGTGACACTGGAATATTGCGAAAATCCTGTGTGGTACTGCATCACTGCCCTGCCAACGATAAAGACTGACAACTATATGACTTCTTCGGCACTTGCGCACTCGCTATATGCTGTGGTTCTCGCCGAAGGCATAGCCAAATCCAATCCCGACATACGAGAAGCCATCGACTTCTGGGTAACGAATGAAAGTGATTCTTCTCTCGTATCCAATTTGGAGAAAAACGGCGAACTTAAAATAGGCACACTTCTCGCTTCACCTTGGCTGCAAGAGGCAAAACGACAGACCCTGCGTATGCAATCTATAGCATCGCTGTTTGACTCGGCCAAGAATGCAGCCGAGACCGAGAAAATCATCAAGAAACTGCAAGATTTGCAAATGTCGGACGGTGGATGGACTTGGTTCAAATACCGCAACTGCCAATCATCGTTCTACGTCACTTCCGAAGTTTTGGAACTGATTGGAGAATTGCGCCATTTGGGATATCTCACCGACAATGCCGAAATCAATGCCATGCTCAAAAAAGCATTGGCATACTACGACAACAGCACGCTCAAAAACTTCAAAGAACGCAAGAACAAACACGACTACTCCGGGCTTTCAGATTATGTGTATATCCGTTCCCTTTTCAGCGACTTTGCAATGTCGGCTGAAATGAAAAAGCTGCACACCAACGCGCTTAAAACGATGAAGACCGAATGGAAAGGACTGTCGATTTTGTCTAAGGCATATTTCGCAATAGCACTTCACCGAAACAACGATACTGCTACAGCCAAGGATATTATAGAATCGATACGCCAGTTTTCCATCACTACGCCCGATGCTGGAATGTATTGGGACAATCTGCAAATGGGATGGGACAGATTTTTCAGCAAGACGGCTATCACATCAACCATTCTCCAAGCTTTTGCCGAGATTGAGCCAGACTGTGCCGACATCGACCAAATCCGCAAATGGGTGCTGCTCGACAAGCAAGCCAACGACTGGGGCAGCTCAAGCCTCGCAAGCGATGCCATCTATGCCCTGCTATCAAGCGGCAGCAAGTGGCTCAGCAAGCAAGCTCCAGCCGAAATCAACATCGGAGGTACTCGCATCGACAACTCAAACGCCGACCAATTCCTAGGCTACTTCAAGCGCACACTCAATGTGGAAACCGCTACCGAATCGTCCATGACAATAAGCCGCCATGGGACAAGCCCGGCATGGGGCGCAGTATATTGTCAATATTCAGCTCCCATGACCACAGTAAAAGCAGCTTCAGTAGGCGAACTTTCTATAGAAAAAGAGACCTACGTCGTGGATGGCGACCGACTAATAAAGACCTCTAAGATGAAGGTGGGCGACCGTGTACAAGTCAGATTTGTAATACGCAACACTCGCGGCCTTGAATATGTAACCCTCAATGACGAGCGAGCTGCTTGCACCGAGCCTGTCGATCAGATTAGTGAATATAAATATCTCGACGGCACAGGATTCTATCAAGAAATCAAGGACGATGCCACACGCATATTCTTCGATTATCTGCCCAAAGGCACTCATATAATCACCTACGACCTGCACATTACAGCTCCGGGCGAATACAATGTCGGCATTGCCACAATCCAGTGCCAATACGCTCCGCAAATCGCCGCACATTCAAAAGGCAACACAATAAAAACCATAAAATAACGCTTATTAAATAGCTTCCACCTCTTTTCACGACAAGAGATGGAAGCTATCTTAAAAAAATCTACACACAATTATCATCAGAAATGAAACAACGTATCGCTTACTTCGACCTGCTTAAAGGTTTAGCAATCTTCTTAGTCGTAATGGGACATGCCCTCACCATGTGCATCCGCCAGATTGATTCGGCATTCCTGTTTAAAATCATCGGAGAGATACATATGCCTGTATTCTTCTTCATAAGCGGATTTCTCACTTACAAAACTGCCAGCGGGCAAGATTTTATGCCACCAAAATTGAAGAAACGCTTCATTCAGCTAATAATTCCCTTCCTCGTGGTAAGCGCATTGTGGATATGGTATTTTCCACACAGCCACCTTATGTCACCGATATCGTCATGCCTACAAGACATGTATTGCAGCTATTGGAAAGACGGATACTGGTTCACATTGTGCCTGTTTGAACTGTTTGTCATCTATCTTCCGCTTAGCAAATTGCTCTCACGTCTCAAAGCATTATGGCAGCAAGTCGCAGCCACCGCCACAGTATATGCGGCACTCATTGCACTTGCGCAATTCGTTTCGTTCCCCGACGAGAACTTCGATATTGCAGGCATCGGGCTGCTCACCCGCTTTTTCCCGATATTTATGGCTGGCGTATTTGCCAATCGTCATAAAGAGGCTTATCAGCGCATCTGCGCCGACACACGCTGGTTCACAGCATCTGCAATATTGTTTGTATTGACATGGTATTCGGCTGTATATTCTTGGGAATTGCCATTTCTGCCATCATGGAGCCAATATATAGCAAGTCCCATTGAACATATCTCACTTATAATCATCGCTGTATCTGCCATATCACCTTGGAGTGCAAAGCAATTTGCCACCGACCGGCAACCGTCGGCAGTGGCGCGGTATTTCGACTATCTCGGAAAAGAATCGCTATCAATTTATCTGCTCCACTATTTTCTTCTGTTTCCGCTCACTCCGCTTCAAGAGCCACTGAAGATAATCGGACTGCCGCTCGTCCCGCTCACGCTCATATCGGCAGCAATAGCATTCGCAGTAATTGCAGTGACACTTTTTGTTGCCTATCTCATAGGCAAGAGCAAACTTCTCAGCCTCCTGCTAATAGGCAAAAACCAGTTCTGACAAGAAAAGAGATTTTTTAACTTATAACATTACACCCAATTATCAACTTAATTATATTATGAAGACTGAATATCAAAAATGTATGGACGGTGAAATTTTCACTTCCGACACTGAGATGCTGCAAATCATATATCATTGCAAACGCCTCGTCAGAAAACTGAACGACACTGACATTGAATACGCAGATGAACGTAAAAAAATCATTGACGAGCTGTTTGGGTCTATGGGTAGCAATGTGCATATCGATATTGATTTTCACTGTGAATACGGCATTAACATACATTGCGGCAATGATGTCATAATCAACATGAACTGCACATTTGTCGATAACAACCGTATCGACATCGGCAACAATGTCCTCATTGCTTCTGACGTAAAGATTTACACAGCCACTCACACAACCGATGTCGCAGGACGCACCAACACGCCCGAAAACAGGAAAATATCCGGCAGCTTTTGCCGTACCTTTTCAAGACCAGTCAAGATAGAAGATAATGTATGGATTGGGGGTGGCGCAGTGATTCTGCCCGGTGTCACCATAGGGAAAAACAGCGTAATTGGAGCCGGCAGTGTCGTGACTCGTTCAGTTCCCGAAAATTGTGTAGCCGTGGGGAATCCTTGTCGTGTAATAAAACATATCGACAACAAATAGGCACTTCAGCCTAAATCGGCCATTAGAGTGTGAATGAGTGTGATTTGAACAAGAATAAAGGCTAATGCCAATCACACATTTAGAGATTGAATACTCAGTTCAGTTGTCGGCTGCTATTTTATATTGAGTATTGAATTAAAATTGCTAACTTTGCATCCGATTAAAACTTAGAGATATGAATACACGTATTTTCTTATCTTATCCGCATCTTGGCGGGCATGAAATGAAATATATCGTAGATGCTTTCAAAGACAGTTGGGTCGTTCCCCTTGGACCTAATGTTGATGATTTTGAGCATCGACTTGAAGAATATTTGGGCTGCAATAACGTTGTGGCATTGAGCGCAGGCACTGCCGCACTGCACCTCGGGCTTGTGATGCTCGGTGTGGGTGCCGGCGACGAGGTGCTGTGCCAGTCGTTCACTTTCTCGGCAAGTGCTAACCCCGTGAAATATCAGGGGGCAAGCCCCGTTTTCATCGACAGCGAGCCAGGCACTTGGAATATGAGTCCAGATGCTCTTGAAGCTGCCATAATCGACCGCAAGAAGGCCACAGGCCGTTATCCGAAAGCCATTGTGGTGGTCCATCTTTATGGTATGCCAGCCAAAATGGATGAAATATTGAAGATTGCCGATAAATATGGCATTCCAGTACTCGAAGATGCAGCCGAAGCTCTCGGGTCTGAATATCACGGCAAGAAGTGCGGAACTTTAGGCAAATTCGGAGGCCTAAGCTTCAATGGCAACAAGATTATAACGACTTCGGGCGGAGGCGCATTGATATGCCCCGACGAAGCTGCCGCCAAGCACGTGAAGTTCCTTGCCACGCAAGCCCGCGAGCCAAAACCTTATTACTACCATAAGGAAATCGGCTACAACTACCGTCTGAGCAACATAAGTGCCGGCATAGGCTGCGGACAGATGGAGTTTATCAATGAGCGTGTAGCGCGCCGCCGCGAGATACACGACCTATATACTGAAGGCTTCAAGAACGTTCCCGAGATAACGGTGCATCAAAACCCGAGCAGCGACGTGAAGTCAAACTTCTGGCTATCCACAATACTTTTCGACGAGAAACTTGGCTTCACTCCTGAAGACCTTCGCCAAGCTCTTGAAAAGGAGAATATAGAATCGCGCTGGCTGTGGAGACCGATGAATATGCAACCAATTTTTGAAGGTGCGCCTTTCTATGGCGACGGATGCGCAGAACGCTTGTTCAACCATGGTCTGTGTCTGCCAAGCGGAAGCGTGCTGAGCGACGACGATGTTGCCCGAGTGGTTGATTGTGTCACACGATTTATCGAATCTCGCCGATGAAACTTCCAGCGCTGCACTCCCAAGTATTCATATTCGACCTCGACGACACACTATACAAGGAGGTCGATTATGTGGTATCAGCTTACCGGCACATTGATATGCTGCTTGTGGCAGATTACGACATAAAGCCAACTTCGGCGTTCACTACGCTCATCACAGCATATATCGATGGTGTCAATCCGTTTGACACACTGAACGACCACCTTACTAAACAGGGTATTGTCGTCCCCGATGCCATACAATGGATGCTCAGCGAATATCGCTACCATGTTCCAATCATTCATCTCGACGACAACACCCGCTTCACCCTTGACTCGCTTAGGGAGATTGGAATCCCTATGTACATAATCACCGACGGTCGCTCCATCACCCAGCGGAACAAGATTCGTGCGCTTGAACTCGACCGATACATTCCTTGGAGCAATGTGTTCATCAGTGAGGAACAAGGACATGACAAGACCAACCCGCATTCTTTCGACTGCATCAAGAAGCGTTATGAAGCTGAGCCTGAAGAACTTGAATTTGTATTCATCGGTGACAATCCAGCAAAGGATTTCATCGTGGCTAATAAATATGGCGCCACATCGATTCAACTCATCGACAATGGCAAAAACATCCACCCACAAAACATAAAGGTGGATAAGCTACACAAAGCACAAAAAAGCATCAAGCATATACATGAGTTGAACAAATTTGTCAACGATTGGTATTTCTAACCACACAAAATATAGAATTTATCGTAACCCACACATTTTAATATGGATAGTAACAAAAATAAAATAGCCCTTATCACAGGCATAACAGGTCAAGACGGCTCATTCCTCGCTGAATTTCTGCTCGAAAAAGGATATGAGGTTCATGGCATTATCCGCCGTAGCAGCTCATTCAATACTGGACGCATCGAGCATCTTTATCTCGACGAATGGGTGCGCGACATGAAGCAGAAACGCCTCGTAAATCTCCATTATGGCGACATGACCGACTCCAGTTCGCTTATTCGCATCATCGAAGAGGTTCAACCCGACGAGATTTATAATCTTGCGGCACAAAGTCATGTAAAGGTGTCGTTTGATGTGCCTGAATACACTGCCGAAACCGATGCTGTAGGCACTCTGCGCCTGCTTGAGGCTGTGAGAATATTGCACCGCGAGAAATTGACTAAAGTATATCAAGCAAGCACTTCCGAACTTTTCGGCAAGGTACAGGAAGTTCCTCAGAACGAGAATACCCCGTTCTATCCGCGCAGCCCATATTCGTGCGCCAAAATCTATGGCTTCTGGATTACAAAGAATTACCGAGAGAGCTATGGCATGTATGCAGTGAACGGAATCCTCTTCAACCACGAGAGCGAACGCCGCGGCGAGACTTTCGTGACCCGAAAAATCACCATTGCCGCCGCCCGCATCGTGAACGGACTGCAAGACAAACTATACCTCGGAAACCTTAACGCCTACCGTGATTGGGGGTACGCAAAAGACTATGTGGAGTGTATGTGGCTTATCATGCAGCAAGAAGAGCCAGATGACTTTGTGATTGCGACCGGCGAATACCACACAGTGCGTGAGTTTACAACTTTGGCATTTGCCCGCGCCGGAATCAATCTTGAGTGGCAAGGCGAAGGCCTCGACGAGAAAGGTATCGACAAGGCTACCGGCAAGGTGATTGTGGAGGTGGATCCAAAGTATTTCCGTCCTGCCGAAGTAGAGCAATTGCTCGGCGACCCTACCAAGGCTCGCACAAAACTTGGCTGGAATCCTCGCAAGACTTCATTCCAGCAGCTTGTGAACATAATGGTTGATAACGATATGCGTCTTGTTAAAAAAGACCCTCATAATGTGAGATAACAAATATTATGCTTGACAAAAATTCTAAAATATACGTTGCTGGCCACCGCGGACTTGTTGGCTCGGCAATCTGGAACAACCTGAAGAAGCGTGGCTACAACAATCTGGTGGGACGCACTCACAAAGAGCTTGACCTCACCGACCAATATGCCGTGCAGCAGTTCTTCGACGAAGAACGCCCCGATGCTGTGGTGCTGGCTGCCGCTTTCGTTGGCGGAATCATGGCTAACAGCCTTTACCGCGCCGACTTCATCATGCAGAATATGAAGATGCAGTGCAACGTCATAAGCAATGCCTATTCTCATGGCGTAAAGAAGCTGCTTTTCTTGGGTAGCACATGCATCTATCCGAAAAATGCGCCTCAACCCATGAAAGAAGACGCGCTGCTCACCTCCCCACTGGAATATACCAACGAGGAATATGCTGTCGCAAAGATTGCCGGGCTGAAGATGTGCGAAAGCTATAATCTTCAATATGGCACTAATTATATCGCCGTTATGCCCACAAATCTGTATGGTCCTAACGACAATTTCCACCTTGAAAACAGCCATGTGATGCCGGCAATGATGCGCAAGATATATCTCGCCAAACTTATCCACGAAGGCGACTGGCAAGGAATCGAAAAGGATATGAACTTGCGCCCCATTAATCCTACCGACCGTCTGCGCGCCATTATTGGCGACGGCAATGTGGATGGCAGCAACTCGCACGAGCGCATTCTCAAAGCACTTGAATTTTATGGCATCTATGACAATAAGGTGGTGCTGTGGGGAACTGGTAAGCCGCTTCGCGAGTTCCTATGGAGCGAAGATATGGCTGACGCAAGTGTGCATGTGCTGCTGAATGTGGATTTCAAGGACATTATCGGCATTGAAAAGTATTCATCGGTGTTCTATGGAGCTAAAGTGGATGGTGCTGTGGATCGCAACAACAGCGAAGGTCGCGGCGGAGCCATCCCCTCACTCGGTGAGATACGCAACTGCCACATCAATGTCGGTACCGGCAAGGAATTGACCATACGCCAGCTTTCAGAACTTGTGGTAAAGGCCGTCGGCTTTGATGGCGTTGTGGAATTTGATGCGAGCAAGCCCGATGGCACACCTCGCAAGCTTATCGATGTGGAAAAGCTACACTCTCTTGGATGGCATCACAGCATGGAAATAGAAGATGGCGTTAAAGCTCTCTACGACTGGTATCGCAACAATTAATCCTAAGCCCGCTAATTATGGACGAATTTGATTTATTAATCTTCGGATTTTCATTTCTCATATTGGTGACCTTTATCATAATTCCAGTTTTGGTTGAAATAAAATACCTGTATATAGCAGAACGGTTCAACATAGTGTCGTCCGATGGTAAAGGAATTATAACAGGGGGAGGCATTGTCTTCCCCATTGTTTTTATTGCATTTACAATCATATTGTTGCTTTTTTTATACTTGTCTAAGTTCATTAAATTCGCTGACGGTATTGATGGAGCTAATGATACTGTAGGTTTTCATTTTCCATACTTCTTGATAGGATTCATAATAATTGCCACCGTCAGCTTCATTGACGACATACGCCATTTGTCGCCACTTTTCAGGCTCGCAGTGCATTTTCTGTGTGCATGGCTGCTTGTCGAAGACGTGGAGAATATAGAGTTTATCACAAGAACTGCAATATACTATCCTCTTTGGGCAAAAGTAGCTTCCATAATTATATGCGTGGCTGTAATCAATGCTTTTAATTTTCTTGATGGGATAAAGGGCATGACATGCTGCTATGCTTTCGTAGCCTTTCTTTTTATAGGATTTACCGGCTATTTTTCATTGTTTTTTCTTTTTCCGATAATAGTGGTGGGATTCTATAACATCCGCACTCCTGAACGCTGTTATCTGGGTGATGTCGGTTCTGTAAGTTTAGGCTACATTTTCATGTGCACGCTGTTTGTGAGCAATATTCCAGACAGCTACACCGACTTTGGAGAATGTTTTTTAGCACACAAACCGATAGAAGTAATCCCCGATTTCACTCTTATTACCCACATTGCTGTGTATCTTGCCGACTTTGGAATCACACTACTGCTGCGCATCTTCCGCCGGGAGAACATTCTTCAGCCTCACCGCAAGCACCTGTATCAGTTGCTTGCTTATAACTGCCACATAAGTCAGGTAAGAGTGGCTATAGGTTATGCGGCAGTTCAGCTCGTGATATCCTCAGTCTTCGTCATGATGCCCGATAATTATCACGGCATTATAGCAATAGCCGCAGCAGTGCTACTTTCACTACTTTATTTCACCGTATATCGTCGAATAAACAAAATCTCATTAACATAGAATTTATCATTTTTTTACTACTATGATGAAAAATAGAATTATAGCCGCCATTGCTCTACTGATTATGGCTGGAGCTTACATAAAAGGCTTTGCCGGCGACTACCGCAACGAAGTGAACACCAAGTGGCAGCGCACGGTGCTTGCCGCCGTGGATTCTTTCCCCGAGAAAGGCGGGTACTATACCGGCAGGAAAGTCACTGCCGATTTTCCGAAAAGTGCATGGAGAGGACTTAACGAGGCATTCCAGATGCAACCAAGCGACATGAAGCCTCACATTGCCGCCGAAAAGGCCGTGCCATCATTCTGCTCGCTTGCCACCTATGCCGCTCTGCTCAAAGCTCTGACGATGTGGGACACCGATTACAAAATCAGCCGCTTGGCTTGGTTCAACCTCAAGCCATATTGTGGCATTGTCGATATTATGAATCCAAAGGGATATAACCAAGACGATGGAGAAGGCTGCTGGGGACGCGCCAATGCCAATGGACCGGGCATCGCCGTTCTTGTGAATGAACTTAAAGCCGGATTCAGCTTCACCGGCTATCGCGGTGCAAAGAGCGAAAAAAACCGTGAAACGCCCAAAGAACAGTATCTGAGCGATGAAGAATGGCGTGCCGACGAAGTGTGGGATTATGCGCAAAAAGGCGACTTCATGAAAATATTTTGGAACCGCAACGAGACCGACGGCAGCGACAGCGGTGCCATAATTGGTGTCAATGGGAACAAAGGCGATGACCAAGAGCATGGACACAGCACCATCTTCATGGGCTACAACGATAAGGGTGAAGTGCTGTATTGGAGTTCCAACGGTCCTGGCAAAGACCCCAAAAACTTGGGATATGGAATAGGATGCTGCGACAAGACCAAGATTCAGCGCGTCGTCTTCACAAGAATCACCAAACCCGAGAATTTCAACAACGCAAAGGCTATTGCCCCCAGCAAAATGAACAAATGGCTCGAAGCCATAGCCGGCAAGGCGCATGGCACCACAAAAGAGTTGTATAAGAATTGTGGAATAAAATAGCAATTGTAAGCTGTATGTGCGCATTTTCTCGCATAATGTGCATATTTTATCAAAAAAGTAATAAATCGTAAGAAAATCATAGATTTTTTGAAAAAATATTTGCATCTTACGATTTAACGCTTTACCTTTGTACCAAAATAATACGAATATATTATGACATTGAATTCTTCTATTATTATTTCTGTTAATCTGCTGGTCGTGACATTGCTGATTGTCGTGGTCGGGATTATTGAGATATGTTGATACGGAGGATTCGCACAATAATATAAGCGAACAAATAAATTAAATTTTCAGGATATTGAAACCTTTCCTCCACTCATTTGACAGAATGATGGCGGAAAGGTTTTTTTATTGCAGACTATAAAGAAATACAACAATATGAGCATTCCATTAAGAAGTGCCGTGACTATGGACGGCAGACGCATGGCTGGCGCAAGAGCCTTGTGGCGCGCCAACGGCATGAAACCCGACCAAATGGGCAAGCCGGTGATAGCAATAGTGAACTCTTTTACCCAATTCGTGCCGGGACACACTCATCTGCACGAAATCGGGCAATATGTGAAATCGGAAATCGAGAAACTCGGTTGCTATGCCGCTGAATTTAACACCATCGCTATCGACGACGGCATAGCTATGGGGCATGAGGGAATGCTGTATTCTCTGCCTTCTCGCGACCTTATTGCCGACAGTGTGGAATATATGGTAAATGCGCATAGAGCCGACGCTATGGTGTGCATAAGCAACTGCGACAAGATTACTCCGGGAATGCTCATGGCTGCCATGCGACTTAATATCCCTACCATATTTGTATCGGGCGGACCGATGGAAGCCGGACGGCTCGGAGACCGTGCCCTCGATCTGATTGATGTGATGATAGACTCTGCCGACAGCAGCATCGACGACGACACTGTGAGCAAAATCGAAGAATTCGGCTGCCCAACTTGCGGCTCTTGTTCGGGAATGTTCACCGCCAATTCCATGAACTGCCTTAATGAGGCTATCGGCTTGGCACTGCCGGGCAACGGCACTGTTGTTGCCACTCATGTAAACCGCAAAGAGCTGTTCCGCCGTGCTGCCGCGCTTATTGTAAAAAACAGTTTCGCCTACTATAACGACGGTGATACAAGTGTTCTGCCCCGAAGCATCGCCACTCGACAAGCTATGCTGAACGCTATGACTCTCGACATTGCCATGGGCGGAAGCACAAACACCGTGCTTCACCTTCTTGCTGTAGCAAATGAGGCTGGTGCCGACTTCTCAATGAAGGATATAGACGCTCTTTCCCGCAAGACTCCAGTACTTTGCAAAGTGTCGCCAAATTCTAAATATCACATTCAAGATGTTAACCGCGCCGGAGGTATTATGTCAATAATGGGAATCCTCGCTAAACAGGGACTTATCGACACTTCACTTAAACGTGTAGATGGAATGACGCTCGGCGAAGCCATCGAAAACTATGCGATTGAAGGTTCCAATTTCTCCGACGAGGCTCGTGAACTGTGGAGCAGCGCCGCTTGCGGAATACGCTCGGTGCGCTTAGGCTCTCAGAACTCGCATTTCGACTCGCTTGACTGCGACCGTGCCAACGGCTGCATCCGCGACTTTGAACACGCTTATGTGAAAGACGGCGGTCTTGCCGTGCTTTACGGCAATATTGCGAAAGACGGGTGCGTTGTGAAAACAGCCGGTGTGGATGAAAGCATTTTCCACTTCAAGGGTAAAGCTAAAGTATTCGAATCGCAAGAAGATGCAGTGGATGGCATCCTCGGCGACAAGGTGCAAGCTGGCGATGTGGTGGTCATCACTTATGAAGGTCCGAAGGGCGGTCCGGGAATGCAGGAGATGCTATACCCTACTTCCTATATCAAGTCAAAGCACCTCGGCAAAGACTGCGCATTGATTACCGACGGCCGCTTCTCAGGAGGCACATCCGGCCTCTCAATCGGGCATATATCCCCCGAGGCTGCTCGTGGCGGAAACATCGGGCTTGTGGCAGATGGCGACGTGATTGAGATAAACATTCCTGAGCGAACAATCAACGTGCTTGTCGCAGACGAAGTGCTGGCAGCTCGCCGCACAGCCGAAGAAGCGAGAGGCAAAGCCGCATTCACACCGAAGAAGCGCAATAGAGTGGTGTCGAAAGCCCTTCAAGCCTATGCCTCGATGGTGACTTCTGCCGACAAAGGCGGCGTGAGGGAATAAAGGCATAAGAGAGAAAAATCCATTAAGTTTATATTATAAAGACATATATGAGCAATCTAATTTCAGGCGCCGAAGTGCTTATCAAGTCGTTGATGGCAGAAGGTGTCGATACTATATTCGGTTATCCGGGCGGAGCTATAATTCCGTTCTACGACGTGCTGTATGATTACGGCAAAGAGATACGCCATATACTGGTGCGCCACGAGCAGGGTGCCACACATGCCGCACAGGGCTATTCGCGCGTGTCGGGCCGCCCCGGAGTTGTCACTGTGACTTCCGGTCCGGCTGCCACCAATGTAATCACAGGCATAAGCGATGCCATGATGGACAGCACGCCGCTTATCGTCATTACCGGACAAGTGGCAAGTGCATCTCTCGGTTCTGACGCTTTTCAGGAGACCGATGTCATAGGCATAACACAGCCCGTGACTAAATGGAGCTACCAGATACGCAAGGCAGAAGATATCGAGTGGGCTGTGTCGAGAGCGTTCTACATCGCCACAAGCGGCCGCCCCGGTCCTGTGGTACTCGATTTTGCAAAGAATGCCCAACTTGAGAAGATTGAGTGGAAAGAGTATAAAAAATGTAATTACATACGCAGCTACATACCATCACCCGAAGTCAAGGCTTCCGACTTGGAAACGGCAGCAAAAATGATAAATGAAGCCGAACATCCGCTGCTCGTGGCCGGTCACGGAGTGGAACTTGCACAAGCCGAAAAGGAGCTTGCAGCCCTCGCTGAAAAAGCCGATATTCCAGTCACCAACACACTGCTCGGCAAATCGGTTATAGCATCTGCGCATCCGCTATACAAGGGAATGCTTGGTATGCACGGCAACATTGCCGCAAACATGGCTACCAAACGCTGCGACTTGATGATAGCAATAGGTATGCGCTTCGACGACCGTGTGACGGGCGATGTTGATGACTTTGCAAAACAGTCAGAAATCATTCATATCGACATCGACTCTTCCGAGTTTGGCAAAATCATAAAACCCACTGCCACAATCCATGGCGATGCGAAGACGGTGCTTGAGCAGCTTTTGCCACTCGTCAGTGAAAAATGTCACGCCGAATGGATTGCAAGTTTTGATGCCGATGCCGACATAGAACGGGAAAAAGTCATCTGCCCGGAAGTGTTCCCATCTACAGGAGCAATGAAGATGGGAGAAGTGGCTTACAGAGTTTCAAAAGCGACAGGCGAAAAGGCTATCCTTGTGACCGATGTAGGACAGAACCAGATGCTCTCTTCCCGCTATTTCGGATTTTCCGAACCGCGCAGCATAGTCACTTCTGGCGGACTTGGGACTATGGGCTTCGGGCTTCCAGCAGCCATCGGCGCAAAAATTGGCGCACCCGAACGCACTGTGTGCTTCTTCACTGGCGACGGTGGCTTGCAAATGACGGTTGAAGAGCTTGGTGTGATACTTGAATTCAATGTCCCTGTGAAGATTATTCTGCTCAACAACAATTTCTTGGGAATGGTGCGCCAGTGGCAGGAAATTTTCAACCATAGCCGCTATTCACAGACGCGGATGACAAACCCCGACTTCAAGAGACTTGCCGAGGCTTATGGCATAAAGGCTGAAGATGTGGAAAACCGTGAGCAGCTTGACGGAGCTATCGAGCGCATGCTCAATCATGATGGCGCATATCTGCTTAATGTGAACATCGAGCAGGATGGCATGGTATATCCCATGGTTCCCGCCGGCTCAAAACTCGATGACATCATCCTAAGCCGAACCGAACATTATTAAGTTTACGGATAAGCTCATTAAAGAATTTTTTTACTTAATCAGAAGAATGGACGAGAACAAGACTTTATATACTATTGGGATTTTCACCGAGAACCGCGTGGGAATACTGAGCTTGATTTCCAATACTTTCACACGCAGAAAGCTGAACATCGAAACGCTGTCGGTGTCGCCATCGTCGATTGAGGGTGTACACAAGTTCACAATAACCACAAAGTGCAGTCACGACACTATCGACAAGCTCGTGAAGCAGATAGAAAAGCGCATCGATGTGCTGAAGGCTTTCTACTACACTAACGACGAGATTGTGTATCAAGAAATAGCTCTCTATAAAGTGCCTACGAGTGAATTGCTTGCCGAACCTAATCTTGAAAAGATTATCCGCAAGCACAACGCAAGGATACTGGAAATAACTCCCGATTACACAGTACTTGAAAAATCGGGGCATTACGAAGAGACTCAATCACTGTTTGAGGAGCTGAAGCGGTTCGACATTCGCCAGTTTGTGCGCAGCGGACGCGTGGCTGTGACTAAATCCACGTCGGAATATGTGACCGAATTTCTCGAACAACGCAACCAATGCAAAGAAGAACTTGAAGAAGAATGGAAACATCAATAAAGGAATACTCCCACACATATTTCCTCACGCCGGGAGAATGCAACCCCGAGCAACGGCTGCCAATGCCGCTGCTGGTGTCGCGGCTCATAGAGGTGGCAACAGAACATGCCAACTCGTGGGGCGTGGGATATGCCAAGCTGAAAGAGGACAACCAGACGTGGGTGCTGTCGCGAGTCACAGTGGAGATGGAGCGTTATCCTCGGGTGAATGAGGAATACACTTTCACCACTTGGATTGAAGACTACAACCGGCACTTCTCTCAGCGAAATTTTGAGATAAAGGACTGCAATGGCGCAACTATCGGTTATGCGCGCACGATTTGGGTGGTTCTCGACATAGAGAAGCGCACAAGCTGCGACATATCAAAATTAAGCTACATAAGCGAGAACATATCGGCGCATGAATGCCCTATCGAGCCTCAAAGCCGACTTGCACCAGTGAGAGGTTTCAAAAGCGAGCCTTACACATTTAAGTACATCGACACCGACTCGAATAGGCATGTGAACAGCGTGCGCTATATAGAAATGCTGATGAACAACTGGTCGCTTGCTCACTACGACCATCACTATATCAGCCGCTTCGAGATTGCATACATGAAGGAGTGTCTATTTGGCATGACGGCCAATGTCAATATCGACGAAACCAATCCGCTCGATTGCAGAGCCGAAATCGAAGTGAACGGCACAAGCCACTGCCGAGCAAGAATCATCTTCAAGAAAAGAGACTACACGGCTGAATTTGAAAAATAATATAACAAGAGACAAATAATAACAACAATAATTAATCCATATTTTAAACTACAGAGATTATGGCAATATTGAATTTTGGCGGAGTAGAAGAGAAAGTAGTTACCCGCGACGAATTTACATTAGAGAAAGCAAGAGAAGTTTTGAAGGGTGAGACTATCGCCGTAATCGGTTATGGCGTTCAAGGGCCTGGTCAAAGCATGAACCTTCGCGACAATGGTTTCAATGTAATCGTTGGCCAGCGCAAGAACAGCAAGACATGGGACAAGGCTGTTGCCGACGGTTGGGTTCCGGGAGAAACTTTATTTGAGATAGAGGAAGCTGCTGAGCGTGGCACCATAATTGAATATCTTTTGTCGGATGCTGCACAGATTGCCGTATGGTCTCAGCTGAAGAAACATTTGACACCGGGCAAGGCTCTTTACTTCTCTCACGGATTCGGCATCACTTACAAAGAGCGCACAAACATCATACCACCTGCCGACATCGATGTAATCATGGTGGCTCCAAAGGGCTCTGGCACATCTTTGCGCACCATGTTCCTTCAAGGACGCGGCATCAACTCCAGCTTTGCAATCTATCAAGATGCTACTGGCAAGGCCTATGACCGCTGCATAGCTCTCGGTATTGGCGTTGGTTCGGGCTACTTGTTTGAAACCACTTTCAAACGTGAAGTTTATAGCGACCTCACTGGCGAACGCGGTTCTTTGATGGGGGCTATTCAAGGTCTGTTCCTTGCTCAATATGAAGTCCTTCGTGAAAATGGGCATACTCCATCCGAGGCTTTCAACGAGACGGTAGAGGAGCTCACTCAATCACTTATGCCTCTGTTTGCTGAAAAAGGTATGGACTGGATGTATGCCAACTGCTCCACCACAGCACAACGTGGCGCACTCGACTGGATGGGACCGTTCCACGATGCAATCAAACCTGTAATGCAGAAGCTTTATGATAGCGTGAAAACTGGCAATGAGGCTCAAATCTCAATCGACACAAATAGCCAACCAGACTATCGCGAGAAACTCAACGCCGAGCTTAAACAACTTCACGACAGCGAGATGTGGCGCACGGGCGAGACCGTTCGCAAGCTGCGTCCAGAGAACAACTAATATATTCTCTATGTAACTATCTATTCACACTCACATATCACGTACAAGGGAAAGCCAATACAAACATACAGCTTTCCCTTGTTTTTATCTCGACTTCTTAAATATCCTTTTACTTAACTCAAAATTCTAATCACATATTTATCATTAAATACCTCATAAATCCATAATTTCATCTCTTGAAAGGCTCGTTATTTCCATGATGACTTCTGTAGGAATACCCTTCCTTTTCATATTTGACGCAACTATGCGCATATCTTCATCTTTCTGTAAATCGCGTCCTTTCTTTATGCCCTCTTCCATTCCTTCAGCATGTCCCTCAGCTCGTCCTTCAGCGAAACTGTCCTTTTTAGCTGTATTTATTGCATTAAAGATGTCGCGATAGGCATTTACGCTGTCTTCATATTGTCTCAGCTCGGATGCTGAAAAACGCGATATTTCAGCTTGCTGGAAAAGTCGAGTAAACACACGCTCCTGTAAAGACTCTGGACGATCCATGAGCTTCGACAAGTTCTTCAATATGAACATCCACTTGTCAAACATTGTGACAAGCTCATGCTCACCCTTATTAAACTTCGGAATCTCAACATATATGAACGTGAGCTTATCATAAAATACTGTCTTTTTCTCAACATCCATCAGCTTCACTTCATGATGCCAACATTTCCTGTCGTTCTTGTCTTCCTCAAAAATGAAGTTTAGCAGACCAATCGTATATACACTGTTTAGATGGAAATCCCATTCCCCACCCTGTTTTGCTTGCTCCCTAATGGGGAATGTGGAATAATACACAGTTCTGTCTTTGAAAAATTCTTGATACACATTCTGCATTTCAACTATGAATTTTTCTCCTTTGTCGTTTTCACAATAAACATCGAATATAGCTCTACGAGAATCTATCCTGTCGCCAAGTTGTTCTGAGTTTAAGTAAGTAACGTCCTTCACATTCTGCTCTCCAGCAAGCAGTGCGTTAAGAAAGCTGATGAGCAACTCCTTGTTGAATTCCGAGCCAAATAGTCGCTTGAATCCAAAATCTGTCTGTGGATTTAAATATTTTCCTTCCATCACGCCTATGTTTTTGATGTTATATGATTGACTTACGCAAAAATAGGATTTTTATTTCATATCTCAAAAATATGATACGCCCATTTTATTTATTCTGCACTAATTTTATGGCAATTTTGCACTATCTCACATTGAGTCCAAACGTCTAAAATATTTTTCTTACACTCCAATTTCAGTTTAGACTTTATAAAAAAGACGAGAACTGGCGAAATCGCTTCGTGAGTCCTCGTCTTTTTCTGTGTGTCGTTCAGTCATAGCGCATCAAATTGAGCTAAGGCCATAATTTATTACTGCATATTTACTATTACTTACACATTTATAACATGAAAACTATTATTACTCTTATATATGTCATTATTCATCTTTCATCGGGGTGAGTGTGTGCCGATTCACATAATCGGTGAATATATTCTTGTAAGTGTCGGAAATAGGGATATACTGCTTCCCGAACACTATGCGATTACGTTCTATGACCTTAATCTTCGCCGTATTGACGATAAAAGAGCGGTGAACACGAATAAATTTTGTGGCAGGCAGACTTGTCTCAAGCGTTTTCAGGCTCATCAGCGACATCACACTTGTGCCGTTTTCGAGAAATATGCGCACATAGTCTTTCAGCCCTTCAATGTATAATATGTCTTCCACCGCTATCTGCATCAGCTTGTATTCGCTCTTCACTATAATATATTGCTGCTCATTCTCATGGACCTCGGCACGCTCATTGAGCTGGAACCAGTTCATCGCCTTGTTGGCCGCCTCCATAAATTCGGTGTAACTCACAGGCTTGAGCAGATAATCGAGCGCATTGGCGCGGTAACTTTCCACAGCATATTGCGCAAAAGCTGTTATGAAGATTATGCGGCACTTCTGTGGCACTACTCGTGCAAATTCTATACCATTAAGCTCCGACATCTGTATGTCGAGAAACACAAGGTCGATATCCGACTCGATGATAGTCTTAACCGCAAGTGAAGCCGAATGGAAAGCATCCACAAGCTCCAAAAACGGGGTCTTCTGCACATAGCTTTTGATTAATTCAAGAGCCAACGGCTCATCATCGATTATGCAACATCTAAGCTTTCTCATAACTCTCTTATATTTTATAGAATTGAAAATTACCTCTATATGTGTATTTTATTATCTTATATTTTGTCTGCCACGCCTTCTTTTAAGTCTATTACAAGGTCGGCAATGTACTTGCCGTCGATGCATTCGGCTTTATAAGTATGCCGCTCAGGGTATAGCAGCGAAAGCTGGCGTTTCAAATTGGCAATCCCCACTCCGCTACCGCTCTTGTCGTTGGAGTCTTTCGGGAAATAGCTGTTCTCCACATGGCAGTGCACTGTGTCGCCACTGACATTTATCGCTATGCTGATCTCTGTGTGCTTGCTTGCGCTGACCCCATGCTTGAATGCATTTTCAACGAGTGAGATGAACATCAATGGCGCAATTGTCTTTCCCACTCCATCGGCTTCATTAATCTTCACCGTCAGCGTGACAAGACTGTTCAGCCGCAGCCTCATAAGCTCAATATAATTCTTTACGAACAGCATATCACGCTCAAGCTGCACCACTCGGTCGTTGTTCTCATAAAGCACATATCTGAGAAGTTGGCTCAATTCATGTATGGCAAGCTGCGCTTTCTGTCCGCTTATGTCTATAAGGGCATAAATATTGTTGAGCGTGTTGAACAGGAAATGCGGGTTAAGCTGGTTTTTCAAGTTCTTAAGCTCATTTTCGCGCTTTTCGGCAAGCATCTGCTTCTCCACTATGCTCCACTTCACCCATTTCTCGCTCATGCGCAGTGCTATGCTGAGGCACACGGCAAGCGTCAGCAAGATGGCGTCGCGCATCATAAAACCGCCTATAAAACGCCTCCACTTGAAAGCATCATGCGGAAGCATATGCAGATTCGGCTTGTGAGGATGCATCGGGATGAGCAGGTCTTGAAACACATACAGCAACACTATATACAATGCTATCAGTGCGAAGTTGGCAAGGAAAAATGCCCATATCCATTTGCGCTTGAACAGGAACTTATCTATGAATATGAAATAGTTCAGATAAAATACCGCCACACACACCAGCGTGTGGAAATATACAATCTCGGGCATACGGTGTCCCCAACTCATCAGCAGCTCCGGCAACACGAAAATTATAGCCAGAACTATCAAGTGCGTAGCATATTTCGTAATCTGCCCGCGGTCTTTCACCGCAAGCAGTTGCGGCAATATTTTACTCTTGCTGTTATTCATATCTCAATGCTTCGATTGGATCTAAATTGGATGCCTTTTTCGCTGGATACCATCCGAAGAAAACGCCAGTGACAGTACATACCACAAAAGACAAAATTACTGAATAAATTTGAATTTCCACAGGCCACTTGAATACAAAATTCACAATGAATGCTGCTCCGCATCCCAAAATGACACCTATCAATCCTCCAGTCACACTTATGATTATCGACTCGATAAGAAATTGCGTCAAGATGTCGCGCCCACGCGCGCCGATGCTCATGCGCAGACCAATTTCGCGTGTGCGCTCAGTGACCGACACATACATGATATTCATGATGCCAATACCTCCCACGAGCAGTGAGATTCCGGCCACGCAGGCGAGCAGCAGCGTCATCATGTCGCTTGTCGAGCTCATCATCTTGCTCAACTCCTGTTGCGAGCGTATCGTGAAGTCATCATCATCGCTGTCTTTCAGCTTGTGATTTTTGCGCAGCACCTCGGTGATTTCAGAAATAGCCTTGTCAGTAGCTTCTTCGGTAGTCGCCGACGCAAAAAGCATCTGTATATAGTCGATGGCAAGCACTCGCTTCATGATGGTGGTGTATGGAGCAAGCACCACGTCATCTTGGTCTTGTCCCATGCTGTTGTAGCCTTTCGATTTTAGCATCCCGATTATTGTAAACGGGATCTTGTTGAATCGGACAACTTTTCCGACAGGGCTTTCTCCATTAGGAAAAAGCTCGTCGGCCACAGTCTTGCCTATGATACACACTTTGGCTGCCGACTGAATGTCGCGCTCGGTGAACATTGAGCCTTCCTCCACTGTGAGCTTGCGGATGTCGAGATAATCGGGGGCAACGCCGCTCACTTTCGACGGATAGTTGTTGTTGCCATTGATGAATTGCCCTTGGCTGCTGACTTCCGGCGATATGCCAGCCACATGCGTCAAGCCGTCTTGCAACGACTTGTAGTCGGCTGGCTTAAGCGTCTGCATATCATCTGAGCTTTGACGCACTCCGCCCCGCGTCTCGGTTCCTGGCATGATCATAATCATGTTAGATCCCATCTCGGCGATGTTTGCCTTTATGCTCTCTTTTGAGCCTTGACCGATAGCAAGCATGGTAATCACCGAACCTACACCGATGATAATGCCGAGCATGGTCAGGAATCCTCGCATCTTGTTATTGCCAAGAGCCTTTATCGCTATTTTGAAAAGATTAGCTATATTCATATCTCTATAAGTGATTTACCATATTAACAAAAACTTAATCATCGTTTTTCGGCAGCGAGTCATATACTTCTTGCGCCGAGCGGATATTGTCGTTTCGCTCATCGCTCACAATCTTTCCGTCGCGAAGAACGATATTGCGGCTGCTGAATTGCGAGAGCTCAGGATTGTGGGTGACGAAAATGATTGTCCTGCCTTTTTTGAACAGTTGTTGAAACAGAATCAAGATGCTGAACGATGTGCGCGTGTCGAGGTTTCCTGTAGCCTCATCTGCAAGGATAAGCACCGGGTCATTGACAAGGGCGCGGGCTATCGCCACACGCTGCTGCTGACCTCCCGACATCTGATTCGACTTGTGATATTTGCGTTCTTGCAGCCCGACATGGTCAAGTGCCACCGAAGCCCGCTCATGCCGCTCGCGAGCCGACACATTGCTGTTGTAGAGTAGCGGCAGCTCAACGTTCTCAAGGGCTGTGGTCTTGGGCAGCAGATTATAGTTCTGGAATACAAAACCGAGTTTGCGGTTACGCAGCTTTGCACGGTCGTTTTTGCCCATAGTGCGCACCGACACTCCGTCGAGGTAATATTCGCCCGATGTCGGGGTGTCAAGACACCCAAGTATATTAAGCAGAGTGGATTTACCAGAACCCGATGTACCCATTATCGTGACAAATTCACCTTCAAATATTGTGAACGATACGCCACGGAGCGCATGGACCTCCTCTCCGCCGACTTTGAAATATCGGCGAATATTTTCGAGTTTGATTATTTCTTTTGCCATTTTTGAAATCTCCGTTAAATGAGTTATATCCCACTCTCGTTATTTCTTTTTGTTTTTACGGTCGCCACCGGGAGGCTTAGGCATAAATGGGCTGTTGTTTCCGCTTTGAGCAGCCTCTCCGTCGGCCACTTGGGAATCGCTTCCCTCATTATACTGCAATGCCACCTTGTCGTCCTTCTTCAATCCGCTCTTCACCTCCACGTTCACGCCGTTGTCAAGGCCTATCTCAATCTCCGTGGGGACAAGCTTGTTATCGCGCAGCACCCATATCATGCGGTGCATATCTTCGGTAGGGATAATCGGATCCTTTGGCTCGCCCGATTGAGACGGCTCGCTTTCCGCCGTTTTTTTAGGTTCCGGCACAGCGTCAAATGTAGGCAGACCATCCACACCTTCAAATTCTTGTGGCTGGAATTTAAGCACCTTTATTGGCAGCACAAGCACATTCTTGGCTTCCTTGACATTTATAGTGACGTTTGCAGTCAATCCTGGAATCAATTTATGCTCTGGATTGGATGCGCTGATAAGCACTTCATAGGTTACGACATTTGATGTTGTCGTAGGATTGATGCGCACTTGGGTAACAGTGCCAGTAAACACATCGTTGGAATAAGCATCTACGGTGAACGATGCGCTTTGACCCACTTTCACTGAGCCTATGTCAGCCTCATCCACATCTGCCACCACTTGCATCTTGTCGAGGTCGGCAATCACAAACAGATTGGCAACGCTCATGTTTGATACGACAGTCTGTCCCACTTCCACCTCTCGCGATACAACAATACCGTCGATAGGCGAAGTGATTTCGGCATAGCTAAGGTTACGAGCCGACTTCACGCGGTCGCTCTGCGTCTTCTCATAGTTCGCCTTTGCCACAAGGTAGTCTTTCTTTGACGTTTCAAAATCGTAGTCGCTTATGAGCTGCTTAGCGTGAAGAGCCTTGTCGCGCTCATAATTTGTGCGCGTGTATTCATAGGTCTGCTTTGCGCTCTCCATATTGGCATTTGCCGATTTCAATTCGCTTTCGAGTGTCGTCTTGTCTATTTCGGCAATGATTTCGCCGGCTTTAACTATAGAATTGTAGTCGGCAAACAGTTTCGACACGATACCAGTGACCTGAGTACCGACATCAACCTGAGTTATACTTTCAAGAGTTCCGGTGGCAGTGACCGATTCGCTGATTTCGCCCACTTCCACTGTAGCAGTTTCGAGACTCATAGTCTCCTTCTTAGAGCATGAGCATACAGCCAATGCAGCAAGTAGCCATACGCCTGTTTTCAATCTGTTGATTATCATAGTTCTTTGATTTTTCAAAAAGTTGTTTGCTGTTATAATGAAATACCTTTATTCTGATAGAAATCGAGCATCTTGATATTCAAGATAGCCATATATTTCGACTGTAGCACCTCTTGGCGCGCCGAGAGCAGAGTGTTGTGCGAAGACAGCAGGTCGAGAGTGTTCACAAGCCCAAGCTTGAACTGCTCATTTGTCAGCTCATCGGTAAGTTCCGCGCTCTGAAGTTGCTTCTTTCCGCTCACATATTTTGCTTGGGCATTCTTTGCTTCGATATAGTAGCTTTCCACTGTTTGAGCCACATCATTTAGCTTGCTCTGATATTTCAACGCTGTGTTGTATTTTTCGATATTCGCTTTTGCTACGTTAGTCTTGTTTGTCTTGTTGTCGAGGATAGGAATCGACAGCGTGACACCGATATGCTCATTCAGCCCGTTGAGCAATTGGTTGCCGAAGCTATATCCGGTGCCGGAGCCATTGTTGGTGCCGACCGAGCCGTTCAGCGTGATTTGTGGCGCATAGCCAGCTTTGGCTATTTTCACGTCGAGGTCGCTGATGTCGCCTGATAAGCTCAGGCTTTTCACATCGGGCAACCAAGCTATTGCCGTGTTATACACATCGCTCTTGTCGGGAAGAGGCTTCAGCACATCTTCTTCGCTGAGGGAAATGTCTGGAATATTCAAATCGGTGTCGATACCAAGTTCAAGCAGTTTTTTCAATGCAAGGCACTTGCTGTTGTAGTTGCTCTCGGCTGAGACCACACTGTATTCGTCATTGAGGAATTGCGACTCAAGCTGCACATAATCTACTTTCGACATCTTGCCCGACTTCATAAGCTGCTCCGCACGCTCTTTCTGTGCTTTGCTCACTTCGCAAGTCTGCCTTGCTATGGTTATCGCGTCGCGTGCATAAAGAATCTGTAGGTAGCACACCAGAATTTCCGTTTCAAGGTTATTGTTGATGCTCGCCACATCAAGGCTGTTCACCTCATTGGCAAGCTGCTTCTGCTTGATAGTGTTTTCCCGCTTGCCGCCATTATACACAGTCCATCCGGCACTGAATCCATATTGCCCCACATAGGAATTGCCTTTCACTCCATCGGCAGGACGTGGATAATTTGTGAAACCCTGTGATGTCGAAAAATCAAGGGTAGGAAACCATTGAGCTTTGGCCGCCTCAAGGTCGTAATTTCCCGATTGCTGCGTCAAAATCGACTGTTTAAGGCTGATGTTGTTGGCTTTCGCATATTCTACACATGCTGCATAGGTCCAGCTTTGCGGCAATGCTACAGCCTCAGTCCCAGTCTGCGCTGATACCGACTGGGAACTTAAAGCCATAGTCAATCCCAAAAACAATCCTTTAAATTTACCTCTTGTAATCATCATAAACCTATTGTATAAATACTGAAAATCTTATGTTATAATTTTCTCGTTATAATCTATGTAAATCCATTTTCTATCGCTGCAAATTTATTTCATATCTACGAACCATTAAAATGAAATAGATTAATTACTGCATATTTTCCCCATAATTACCCGATTTAACACTTTACTGTCGGAAATCACAGCACTTGCGGCATCAAGTGTTAATAGATGTTTCTTCGATCCTCATATCAGCCAAGCCAAGCTAAAAAAAATCGGAGAAAATCCCATATTGTGTAATGGAACTTTCTCCGATATATTTTTATTTCTCTAAGGTCAAAGACCTTGATTACGTCTTAGCCCACTCCGATGGGATTAACCCAAATGGGACGTTCTGATTTCAGGATTAATAGTTGGCAAGTGCCAAAATCAGAATCTGAGCTGTTATCACGCGCAAGAACATCGTGAGCGGATACACAGTAGAATAAGCTACTGCCGGCGCATCATTGTTAGCTGTCTTGTTTCCGTAGGCAAGCGCTGGCGGATCTGTGTAGCTTCCCGAGAGAAGACCTAAAATTGAGAAGTAGTTCAATTTATATTTGCCACGAGCTATGCAGCCCACCACAATCAGTGGAATGAATGTAATCAAGAATCCATACAGCACCCATTGCGCGCCGGTGGCGTTGAACACTGTGCCGATGAAATTCTCTCCTGCACCTATTCCCACCGAGGCAAGGAACAGGCATATTCCCACTTCACGCAGCATCATGCTCGCCGATGTCGATGTGTAGGTGATGAGCTTAACCTTGTAGCCCCAACGGCTGATAAGGATAGCCACGATAAGCGGACCTCCGGCAAGACCGAGCTTCATAGGCACCGACATTCCAGGCAAAGCGATAGGAATTGAACCTACGATAATACCGATGAATATGCCTATGAACATTGTGAACATATTTGGCTGGTTGAGTCGCTTCATCGAGTTTCCCATCTTTTCAGCAAGGCGGTTGATGTCGTCGATATTGCCCACCACAGTGATGCGGTCGCCCACTTGAAGCGAAAGGTTAGGACTTGCAAGAAGATCCACACCTGCACGGTTCACGCGTGTGGCATTAAGGCGATATCCCTTAGGCAATCGTAAAGAACCTATTTTGCGTCCTGAATATTCAGGCTTGGTGACAAGAATGCGGCGCGACACCACCGGTCCTTTCTTGTCTTCAATGTGCCAATCAATATCCACTTCATCTTTTTTAGGGCCTATGATTGAGACAAAGGCATCTTCTTCCTGAGCCGACATCACAATAAGCAGATAATCGTTGGCATGAATCACCGTCTCCGATGTAGGGATGATAATCTCCTCAGAGTCGTGACGGCGAAGACGCGATATCACGAAGTTACGGTCGATGATTTCGCCAAGTTTCTTGATTGTGAGATTGTCGATAAGTTTGTTGGTCACCTGTATTGTCACAAGGTGAGGCTTCAATAAGCTCTCCTCCTTCTCCTCCTCAAGATGCTCAGCCTCTTCGCTCAGATTTATCTTGAAGAACACTTTCACAAGAATCATCGACAGGATTATACCTACCACTCCAAGCGGATATGCGGCAGCATATCCCATCGACATTCCGCGGATGGCATTTGCCGCATCGGGGGCATTCACCTCGGTGAGCGTCTGCTGTGCCGCACCAAGACCGGGGGTATTGGTCACTGCTCCCGACAAGACACCGACGAGATTGGTGATGCTGATATTGCCCACACCGAAATATATGACCAGCGCGACAACCAAGTTGAGTGCAACGATGAGTGCAGCAAGTCCGTTAAGCACAATTCCACCTTTCTTGAACGATGAAAAGAAGCCGGGACCCACTTGAATACCGATAGAGAAGATGAACAATATCAGTCCAAATTCTTTTAGAAAATGAAGCACCTCGCCATTTATGGCAGGCATATCGGGGACATAGGAGTAATATAGCTGTCCGACGACAATGCCCACGAACAGCACAAAAGTCACTCCCAATGATACTCCGAAAATCTTCATCTTGCCAAGGATAACACCAATGGCAATCACAAACGCATAGATGAATATTGCGTGTGCGATCGTGTTGTTAATAAGAAGATCGTAAAACCACATACGGGACTAAAAAAAGATTATAATTAAAATTTATTTCTACGTCAAAACAGGGGCAGTATTGAAAACTGCGGTGCAAAGTTACAAAAAATATATCACTTGTCGAATACAAGCTGTAGTATTTCCGATGGTTTTCTCACTATATTGTCGGCGTGGCTTTCCACAAGCTCTTTCTCGGGACGGAAACCCCACGTCACACCCACCGAATCCACGCAGGCTCGGCGAGCTGTCTCCATATCCACACCCGAATCGCCTATATAGATGGTCTCTGCTTTTGGAATCTTTGCCTTTGCCAATATTCCGAACACTATCGACGGGTCGGGCTTCACCGGTATATTCTCTTTCTGTCCTTCTATTGCCACGAATGTGATGTCGGGGAAGAAGTGGCGCACCAGCCTTTCGGTGGCTTGCTGATATTTATTGGATGCTACGGCTATTCCCACGCCACGCTGGTTGAGTGCGCCAAGCAATTCCGGAATGCCATCGTATGGCACAGAGAAGTCTGTGTTATGCTCATTATAGTAATCTTTGAAATCCACAAGCATGTGATCTACAATCTCGGCGGTGCGGCAATCTTCGGGCAGCACCCGCTCAATGAGGCGGCGCACTCCATTGCCCACAAAGAATGGATACGACGCAATGCTGTGTGTGGGATAGCCATTCACTTCAAGTGCATGGTTGGCGGCACGCCCTAAATCTTCTATTGTATTGAGCAGCGTTCCGTCCAAGTCAAAAATAGCTAATTTCTTCATCTTTATCAAAATATATGCAAAATATAAACCTAAAAAAAATATATACTCACACCATTCAGAACGGATATCCCACCGAAAAGTGGAATGCCGCATCACGCTTCCAGTCTGGCGAAGTAAGCGGCCAGCGCTCCTGATTTTGCGCTGGATTGTAGGCTTTCATTCCGAGGTCGAAGCGCAGCAGAAAATATGTGAAATCAAGACGTAGCCCCAGACCGTAGGCCACGGCAATCTGCTTGTAAAATTCGTTAATCTTAAACACACCGCCAGGCTGATCCTCATAGTTGCGAATGGTCCAGATGTTGCCGGCATCTATAAATGCGCCAAGCTCTATCACCCAAAACAGCTTTGCGCGATACTCAAGATTCATATCGAGGCGAATGTCTCCGCACTGATATATGAAATTGTTCATAGAATTGGTCCCGTCAAAGCTGCCAGGTCCTAAGGTGCGGACTCCCCAGCCTCGCACACTGTTGGCTCCGCCGGCATAGAAGCGCTTCTCAAACGGAAGTGCCGTGGAATTGCCATAAGGCACTGCCACTCCAGCTCCCACATGGAACGCAAGCGAGTTGCGTGGATTGAATGAGTGTGTTATCGAATAGTCGGCATCGGCTTTGAAGTATTGCGAGTAGCGTATTCCGAATATCTTGTAAGCATCATCGTCGTTGCGCGTTTGACCTATCATTTTTGAAATGCCGTAGAGCAGACTTCCTGCACTTTCGGCGGCGGCACGCAGAGTATATACATTCGTCTGGAACCGGCTTGCCAATGGTGATGCAGGCAGTTTGTTGGTGTGGTAGAATGAGTAGCCCATCCTCATGATGAAGTGGTTCTCATAGGAGTATCTTAGCAGCGGATTGGTAATGTCCTCGAGAAAATTAAGTCGGCTCTCGGGCAAATACACATAGCTCACGTCTATGAGATTGAAAGTGTGGCGGGTGCGGCTCTGCTTTTCCGACCAGTGGTACTTCCATCCCGCACCGGCTATGATGCGGGTGTATTCAGGTCGCTCTTGATAATTGAATTGTGTGGAAAATTCGGTAGAAGCCAATATCTTCTGCTTGAAATCTTTTTTGAGGAATGGGAATTTGAATTTCGGGAATGTAATGCCCACCTCTGCGGCATATTCCGAATACTTGTCGTTGATAAGCCCCGACAGGTCGCCCGACAGGCTTTCATACGACATACGGAATTTGGTGTTCAGCACCTCCGAACCTTTTGCGAGATTACGGTGCTGATAGCCTGTGCCGACACCAAAACCCAAATCGCCCTCGGAATTAGTCCCTTCGAGCGACAGCGACACCGTCTGCGACTTGCCTTTGGTTAGAAGGACGTAAGCGTCGAGCCATATTTTCCCATCCACTTCGCCCACTGGATTCACCTCTATGTTCACAAATTTCACGATGCCGAGCCGGCTGAATGCCTGATATGTCTTATCGACAGCGGCATTGCTGTATTGCTCGCCCGGCTCAATGAAGCAGCATTCTTCTATCACACTTGGGCGCAGGTAGCGTTCATCATATAATATGGAATAATTTTTGTATTCCACAGTGTCGGCGGCGGTGTAGTGGCTGCCGTCGTGCATCACAAGAGGGTCGTAATTGGTCACAAACACGACTTTCCTGAAATAAAATGGACGGTGGCTTGTGTAGTATTCATATTTCGCATTCTTGTAGGGCGGCATAAGATTCATTGTGAGGTTCACAGCCTTTGAGTTTTCGGCGGTGTCGGCAGTGAAAGTTATGTATTCTTTATTGAAAGCGAAATATCCCTTGTTTTGAAGACGCTCCGTGATTTGCTGCCGTTCTTGTTCGAGTGTGTTACGGTCGAATGCTGTGCCGCTCTTTATTAGGAATTGCGCTGAATCGGCAAGAATCAACTGGCGAAGGGTGTCATTCGGAATGTTGTAGCCTATGCTGTCGATGTAGTGCTGCTCGTTGAGCGTCACATTGTAATTTATGCGGATTTTCTTCTTGCTGTCGCGGCGCATGGTGTCGGCTGTCACAATATTGTGCATATATCCCTTGTTAACAAGAGCTATACGCAATTGGTTGATTGAAGCGTCAGTAAGAGCTTGGTCGTAAATCACAGGGCTGCTTCCTATGCGGCGCACCCAGCGGTTGAACCAGCTTGAGCTGTCGCGCCCCGACAAGTTGTAGATGGCGAGTTGCAGCTTCAGCCCGCCAAGCACTTTATGATTTGGTGTCTGGCGCAAATAGTTGTATAAGTCCTTTGGCTTCACGTTCTTGTCATTGTCGGTGATAGTGATTTTAGCATCATCAAGCAGATATTCGCCGTCTGGCACATGCTTCGTTGAGCTGCAAGCCACTCCCAGCAGTGTCAATGTCGTCACGACAGCCACTGCTATAAAAGACTTATAACAAAAATGAGCTTTACGATGTAACATAACCAAGATAAAACTGTCAATCGGTGGGCAAAGTTACAATAATGCCTCCTCAAATGCAAATTTAGCCGAATTTTCTGTTTTATATATATTTTCAGCCAGTGTCCTATTCTCCACGATAGAAGTTCTGCAAGTATAGACGTGCAAAAAAGTCCCAGTTGGCGTGAAGTAGCGACTCTTCGCCGTCATCGTATGGAAGGCGCACATCGGGAATAAGATTGTTCTTGAACAGATATTTCACAAGGTCGATAGGCGCAACGCCCTGACGCAGCACCATGTTATGACCTTCTTGGGCGGCACGACGACTGTCGTACATAGGATTGTCGGGATGCTTGATGTATGGTGCCACATCATGAGCAACAAGCATTCCCTTGCGTGGATCTCCAAGGACCACAAAGTTGTCAAATTCACGCATTGCCGGCAGATGCCCCTCGGGAGCATTGCCCCACCCCATGTCTTCGCTCAGAAACGCTTCCAGCGCATCATAGCTGCTGAAGAATGCTATCGGCTTGCCGCCTGTCGCTTTATTGAATGCAGTGTAGTATTTATGCTCGCCGCCACTCTTTGGCGCATCTTCTTTGGGCAGCTTTCCATCCACTATAAGCTCTATCCACTCTCCTATCGACAGCGACAGAGGTCCTGTCACGCTTTCCACCATCACCTGTCGGTTCATGTCGGCAAGCAGTTCACGCGCTTTCTCCTCATCGGGGTTCTTGCGTATGATGTCGTGGGCATGTTCCATAGCCTGCTTCAATGCCTCTTTTGCGGCTGGACGCAGGAAATAGCTGTTCCAAAATAGCCAGTACGACAGGTCGTATATCTTCTGAGCATCGCTCTCATCGTTCAGATCCACATCCATCACCATCTGCAGCTCTACAGGCACAGGAGCATCGTCATACACGGCATCAAGCACACCATATAGCAATTTCGCTGTGCTTACCACATCTTTGCTGAAAGGCGAAATCTTTCCATTCTCACCAGCCGACATTTCAAGCACATACCACACCACAAATTGCACATCCACAAGGTTAAGCTCGCTCTCGATATAATCCTCGGGTATTGGATAGATGGGCAGCGGCTTGCCATATAGCTTCTTGCATACTGTGGAGAATGATCGCCATATCCCCGCATCGGCTATGATGTCTTGAAAATACCCAACCACCGCAAGCACCACATCTTTGCGGATGTTCTCATCGTAGTTGATAAGCTGGCGCGAGTTGTCCATCAACTTTGCCATGCGGCTTGCCAGAATAATGTAGTATTTGTCGCTTTCAGCCACATCAGGATAGTTTGGCTGCTTAAGCATAAAATCTTTTATCGTAATTTCCATAGAGCAATGCATTTTTATTGTTTCATATTGACAAGTTTGTCGATTAATGCCGACACCGAATCGATGCCGCCAATGCCGTTCACCGAGATGTCGCCGATTGATTTCGCCACAATATCCGTGCCGCTGTCGTCAGCCAATGCTATATGGTTGCGCCGCAGGGCATTGTTTATCCACTGGCTGAGTGCGGCATCATCACAGTGAAGTGTCACAGCTTTTCCTGCTTTCACACGCACCTCATAGTCTCCAGTGAACATATTAAACTGCACAGATTCTGAGGTGAACATCCTATCCATAGCTCCCGATAGAACCACGTCTTCAGTTGCTCCTGCAATCAGTTGCCGCTCTTTAGTCACCACCCATAGGTCATCGGCAAGTATGAGTGTCTGCGCCACATCGTGGGTTGATAGCAGAATTGCCTTGCCTGAACTGTGGGCAAGGTCGCTAAGCAAGCGCAGCGTGTCGATGCGGCTTGCCACATCAAGGAATGCCGTAGGCTCATCAAGGATTATGACAGGTGTCTCCTGAGCGAGAGCCTTGGCTATCATTACCTTCTGCCTCTCGCCGTCGCTTAGTTCTGCCACATAACTGTCAATCTTATGCGCTACACCCACATCAGCTACAGCTTTTTCCACCTTTGCACGGTCGCGGCTGTCGAGCCTGCCAAGAAATCCTGTGTGCGGCTGTCGTCCGAGCGACACGAGCTCGCGCACGGTAAGCCCTCCAGCCTGTGTGCGGTCGGTGAACACAAGCGACATCAGCCGCGACAGCTCTTTCCTGCCTATATCTCCCATATTCCTCCCATCAAGGGTAATACTTCCGCCTAATGCCGGCTGCGCGCCAGAAATCGTACGCAAGAGTGTGGATTTGCCGATGCCGTTGGATCCGAGCAGTGCGGTGAGCCGTCCTTGCTGCAAAGCCACATTCAGCCCACTCATCACCATGCTGTGGTTGCCGCCGTGGCTGTAGCCTATGGCAAGATTATGTGTACTTAGTATCGGCATATCAATTGAAATATTTTATTTTCTTACGGTTCAGGATGATGTAGATTATTATCGGCACACCTATCATTGGCGTGATGGCATTTATCGGCATTATTCCGACAGATGTAGGCAGTACGCTGATTAGGGTGCAGAGCAGTGCGATGTCGGCTCCGGCTATTATGGTGGCTGGAATAAGATAATTGTGATTGGACGTACGGAGCAACAATCGGGCTATATGCGGCACCACAAGACCGATAAATCCTATCGGGCCGCAGAATGCAGTCACCGCTGCTGTAAGCACGCCTGTTATCATCAGTAGCTGGTTGCGCACACGGCGCATATTCACTCCAAGATTCTCGGCGTAACGCTCTCCGAGGAGCATGGCGTTAAGTGGCTTTACCATAAGCGCAGCCCATAATAGCGACACGGCTATTATTGCGGCAAACACTGGCAATTGCGTCATCGTCACTCCCGAGAAATTGCCCAATCCCCAAATTACATAGGAATGAACACCCTGCTCTGTTGCGAAAAAGTTGAGAAGCGATATAGCGCTCGAAGCAAGGTAGCCTACCATAATACCAACAATTAGCAGCATCGAACTGCTTTTCACTATGGTTGAGAATATGAGCAGTGTCACCAATATCAATGCCGCACCGAGCAGCGCACCGACAAGAATGCTCACATATCCACCTATGGTAGTGCCAAACAGCGTGCCTATATACCCGCCAAATGCGAGCATCACTATCGCCACGCCAAGACTTGCCCCGGTTGATACCCCGAGAATCGACGGCCCTGCAAGCGGATTATTGAAAGCCGTCTGCATAAGCAGTCCCGACACCGACAGTGCAGCTCCGGCAAGAATGGCTGTGATTATCATTGGCAACCGAGCCTGCATCACTATCACCTGCCATGCTGCGTTTTCGCTCTCATTGCCACACACTATGCTCACCACCTCCTTTGCCGGAATCTCTACTGAACCTGTCATCAGATTGGCGACACAGAGCAGCACAAGTGCCGACGCAAGCAACCACATGGCTGTCAAAAAGCGTCGATTGCCGAATTTTGTCGATACTTCGTTTTTCATTTGTCGGTCAATGGGACGTAATATTTAGCCTTGTATCCAAGTTCTGGATGCATTATTGCTATGAAGTCCTTCAGCAATACATCTGGATGGAAAGGAAAATCTTGGAAGAAAGTGCTGTTCACTGTGACGCATTGATAAACTTTTTTGTTCTTATATGCGTCGAATTTTGTGTAAAGCTGATTTTCCGCAGCCAGCGACATATAGTTCATCGGAATCATCGGCTTGATGAACCAGTAGTCGGCATCTCCAGCCTTTGCAAGCACCTGTGCATAATCAAGCGACAGCGAGCCGCTGCTCTTGTCGTCGCACCATGGATAAGTGGCTCCAGCATCTTCTATAATACGAGCCATATAGCTGCATCCACCAGGCACATACCACACTCCGCTATACAGCATCTCAGTCAGCACTTTCGGCTTCTTCTCTGATTTGGATGCTGCACCTTTCAAGTCGTTATAGTTTGTCACCGCCAATGCATAAATGCTGTCGGCAGCGGCTGTCTTGCCATATAGTTCGCCGAAGAACTTGATCCATTCGGCACGGCCGAGTGGAGTATCTTCCATATAGTCGGCACATTCTATTATAGGCACTTTCAGATTGGTCAGCACGCCGTATCCTGCATTGTTGAATGGCGACAGGATTATCGCATCGGGCGACATCTCAACAAGTTTCTCAACGGTTGGCGACTGGCTATTTCCCACATTCACCACCTTGCCGGCTTTCAGTCCTTCCTGAATTTCAGGCATATTGAAATATTCGGCATCACACACGCCGCCTATAGATGCAAGTGCGCCAAGCTCCTTGATGACACTGCCATGAACCGAAGAATACACCACTGCTCTCTTCAGCGGAGTTCTCACCACAGTTGCTCCGCTTGGCAGATTGGCGGGCATATCGGCTTCATGCGGAACGAGAGCATAGGTCTGCAACACAGCACCCACTTTCCAAGGGTTCTTCACTTCGACAAGCGTATAGCCGTCATGGTGAGAAATGCTAAGTCCCTTTGCGCAAGTTATCACCGAGTCGGTGTATGTGGTGTCATTGCCATGGCTGCTGCCTGCGCAACTTGCCATCAACGCAGCCACCATCAGCAGCATCATCAATTTCTTTATCATCTTATTTTGCCTTTATTTTTCTAAAATAAAATTACTCTATCTATTGCGATTTACGCACCTATTTTTTTAGTCGGAAACCTCGAAGGAACTCCTCGGTGGTCATTCTGCGTTTGCCGGCTATTTGCAGCGATGTTATTTCCAGCCATTTGCCATCACCGCAAGCCACACTCAAGCGTTTTCCGTCGGTGCTTATATCTCCAGCAGCTACAACATTACTTCCCTGTTTTCTGCCATCTATTCCACCGATTATCTCACCTACAGGTGCATCGCAGGGCAAAGCTGTAGCATAAATTTTGGCATGGTGCAGTTTGCCGTTTTGGTCGGAAATATCAGTCCATGCCGCAGGATATGGCGACAGTCCGCGTATATGATTATAAGTTTCTCGTGCAGTGCGTGTCCAGTCGATGTGACAAGTGTCGGTGAATATTTTCGGTGCTGGAGTGGCATCTGCCCCCTTGTTGCACAGTTCCTCTTGCGAAATGGGTTTCACTTCATCACGCAGAATTGCTTCCACAGTTTCAAGAACCATATCTGCTCCCATAGTCATCAGCTTGTCGTGGACTATACCCACATTATCGGTTTCCGCAATTTCTATCTTGCGTTGTTGTATAATGTCGCCCGTGTCAATCTCATGCTTCAAAAAGAATGTGGTGACACCGGTTTCAGTATCGCCGTTCATGACAGCCCAATTTATTGGTGCCGCACCTCTATACTTGGGGAGAAGTGAGGCGTGTAGGTTGAAAGTCCCCATAGGTGGCATATTCCACACCACTTCGGGAAGCATACGGAATGCTATCACTATCTGCAAGTCGGCTTTCAGCGCACGAAGCTCCTCCACAAATTCTGGATTCTTGAGCTTCTCTGGCTGAAGCAGGTTAAGGCCATGTTCCACCGCATAGAGTTTCACAGCCGACTGCACCACCTTATTGCCGCGTCCGCCCACCTTGTCGGGCATAGTGACCACTCCTACTATGTTAAATCCGCCTTTCACCAAGCGGTCGAGGCTCTCTACTGCGAAATCAGGCGTTCCAAAGAACACGATTCTCAATGATTCTTTATCTCTTACCATATAAATTTTGTGTTCGTTCTACTATTTTATTGAAACATCAATCGTCGGTGTAGTGTTTAAGCACACGGCGATATGAATTGAATATCTTTGATTTCGACACGAATCCCACATATCTGCCGTTCTCCACCACTGGCAGATTCCATGCATTCGTGTCGTCGAATGTCTTCATCACCTTGTCCATTGTCTCACCGACTTCGATACGGGCTGGTGGCATCGACATGAATTTGCGCACATACATCTTCCGGTACAAGTCGGGGCGGAACATTATGTTGCGTATATCATCGAGCAGCACCACTCCCAGCAGCATCCCTTTGTCGTCGGTGACTGGAAACAGGTTGCGGTTTGAGCGAGAAATCACATCCACCATCTCTTTCAGCGTCATCTCTGGATGCACTTCTATAAAATCTTTCTCTATCACGCTGTCCATCTTTAGCAGTGTCAGCACGGTCTTGTCTTTTTCATGAGTGAGCAGCTCTCCTCGCTGAGCCAGGCGCATTGTGTAAATGCTGTATGGCAAGAACAGGCGTATTGTGCCGTAAGAGATGGTCGATACGATAAGTAGCGGCAAAAAAAGCTCATAGCCGCCTGTCATCTCTGCCGTGAGGAATATTGCCATGAGCGGAGCATGCATTACTGCCGACATGACACCCGCCATGCCCATTAATGCGAAATTCTTGGTCGATAAGTCGCCGTCGCTCAGTCCGAGCGTATTTATCAGTATGGCGAAAAAGAATCCTGCCATGCATCCTACATACAGTGATGGGGCGAATGTTCCGCCTACTCCGCCGCTGCCGTTGGTTGCACTTGTCGCAAACACCTTGGTCAATATGATAAGTCCTATGAACAATATCACCATCCACACATCGTGGCGATAGTTGTAGAAGATGCTTCCATCAAAAATCTGAGCCACCTGTCCATTGAGCAGCATATTGATTGGCTCATAGCCTTCGCCATATAGTGGCGGGAACAAGAAGATTAGCGAACTTAAAATCACAGCACCCACTGCAAGCTTATACCACGGATTTTTCAATCTTCCAAACATCTTCTCCATCATGTTCATCACTCGCGTAAAATACAGCGATACAAATCCGCAAAACACGCCAAGGAGGATGACATAGGGAATCCTGCCTGTCAAAAACGGCTCGCTTTGCGCAAAGAAGAACTCGACATCATAGCCTGTGAAGATGTATGCCACAGTCGCACCTGTTATTGACGCTATCATAAGTGGCATCACCGACACTGCTGTGAGATCGAGCATCAACACTTCGATTGTGAATAGCATACCGGCAATCGGAGCCTTGAAGATTCCGGCAATGCCTGCTGCCGCACCACACCCCACGAGCATCATCAATATGCGTGGCGACAGGCGGAACAGACCGCCAAGATTTGAACCTATGGCTGCTCCAGTGAACACTATTGGACCCTCGGCTCCCACTGAACCACCGAAGCCTATCGTCACAGAACTGGCCACGAGCGATGTCCACATGTTGTGCACTTTCAGCCGGCTCTTTTTCTGTGATATGGCATACAACACCCGCGTAACACCATGGGAAATATTGTCGCGCACTACATAGCGCACAAACATGCTCACTATGAATATGCCCACTATAGGCCACACAAGATACAAGTAGTTTCCGCTTGTGAGCGACACATGCGATGTCAAAAATGTCGCTATTGTGGAAATTATCAGTTTCAGCAGCAATGCCGCAAATCCCGAGAATATACCCACAAGCAGTGCGAGTATCAGCACAAAATTTTTCTCCTTTATGTGCTTCTCGCGCCACATCAGCATCCGCATATACCAGCCTTCCACTTGCTGCGATGATGCTTTATCTTCTGTCTCAATCTCTTTTTGCATACTTTTATGAAAGTAATCAAATATCTTAATCAGCGTTTCATTACACTTGCTATCTTCACCAATAGCTGCTTATATGCCTTTCCCGGTCAATACGGTTTCCACCGTATATGCCATTATCTTCATGTCATTCAGCAGCGACATATTCTCAAGATACATCAAGTCATATTTCATTCGCTCTATCATCTCATCCACATTCTTTGCATAGCCGAATTTAACCATACCCATCGACGTTATTCCCGGACGTACTTGGTGCAAAAGGGTATAGAATGGAGCTAATCGAGTTATCTGGTCAATATAGTATTGCCGCTCAGGTCGCGGTCCCACTATCGACATGTCCCCTTTAAGCACGTTCCAGAACTGTGGCAACTCATCTATACGGTATTTACGCATAAAGCGACCCATCTTGGTGATGCGATTATCATTGTCGCTCGATAGGCGCGGCACGCCATCTTCTTCGGCATTTTTGCGCATAGTTCTGAATTTGTATATCATAAATGGCTTGTTGCGGTAGCCTATTCGTTCTTGCTTATAGAATACCGGACCCTTAGACTCACGCTTCACCATAATAGCTATCGCTAAAAACGCAGGCGACAGCACCAAAAGGCTTAGAGCCGACACCACACAGTCTGCCACACGTTTCACATTGCATTCGCCGGGAGTCATATTGCTGCCCGAGATATCCACAAGTGGTTCTCCTTGTAAATTGAACAGCCGCACTTTCGACACTAAAATATTATACATATCGGGAGAAATCTTTATCGGAAGCCCAAGCACAAACAGTCGGTTTATAGCATCGAGAATATTCTTTACATCTTGATTAGAAGGAATCACGATTAATTCCTTTATGTCATTTTTTGCGCACGCATCAGCTATTTCGTTAAGTTGATACACTGGCTTATCAATAGCTTCCGAAGTCTTTTCTCCGGGAATAGCCACCATTCCTACAATATTATACCCAAGTATGCGGTTTGCAGTCAGCAAGCGTTTTTCAAATTCCAAAGCCTTACCACCTGCACCAATAATCAAAGTATTAAATTTCCATTTGCCATGATAAAGATTCCACTGTGAATTATGAGTGATAACGCTGCGAACTATAAACACACAGCCAAACACAAGACCGAACAGCAACAGAATAAGCTCATAATTATACACTCGTTCTGTCACGAGGTCATTAATCATAGCCGTGAAAAACACAATCATTGCCACGACAAACGCCGATTTTAGAGTGGATGCAAGCTCCTGCATCCTTGATTTTCGGAACACTTCGGTATAATACCCCGACAAGTAATACACACCCATCATCACAATCGGAAACACAAACTGCCCGAGCATCACATTCTCCGATAACAGGAAATCTTCCTTGCGATGGAAACCAGTCTCAATCATTCTGTTGAGAGAGAAGTCGAAGCGGGTGAAATTATACAAGAATATGGCGATATTTGACGACACATAGTCGCCAATCACATATTTCAGCCGTTGTAATCTTGCGCTTATCACCTAAAATTCTCCTGTCAAAGTTATATATCTGGCTTATTTCCTTAATATCTTAAAAGCTCCATCAGATTCAAGCTTAATGATACTCGAAGCCTTATGTGGATTTGCATCATTCTGTCTGAACCTTACAATGTAATCCACACCATTACGAATTTCATCACTAATTTCGCTAAAAGTCTTAGCGGAAGGCTCTCCGCTAATATTTGCTGAAGTCGAAACTATAGGACGGCCGAACCTACGGCACAACTGCTGCGAAAATTTCTCATGACTTACGCGTATTCCCACACTTGCGTTCTCTCCCATAAGATTTTGAGCCAAATTATATGCACCGTCATAAACTATAGTCAAAGGTTTATCAGCCACCTCAATCAGTTGATATGCAATATCAGGCACGTTTCTTACATATCTTTCAAGACGAGCATCGCTGTCAATAAGAACAAGCATCGCCTTATTGTCAGCACGGTGTTTCAAGTCATACACACGTTTCACAGCATCAGCATTGGTCGCATCACATCCAATACCCCAAATTGTATCAGTTGGATAAAGGATAATTCCACCTTTTCGCATCACCTCGATGCATTGTTTTATATCATTTTCCATAAAATATCGCATTTCATTGATTAACAAAGATACTACAACTTTTCAAGAAAACGAAATTATTCCCTTAAATTCTCCATCATTCCCACCAACATCCAAGTGCCAGCCGAATACTCAGAGTAACCCAAGAACACAGAGCACTCTGAAGCATTCCAGCATGAAGCCGCCTCTGCCACAATCTGCGGTATCCGAGGCACGCATTCGCATGAGCGGCCGTCAAAAGCCCCACAGCCGCTCGAGATGCGGCAGCGGCTCATCATGGCCGCCCCGTGTGTCGTCTCTACTGCCCCGTCTCTACTACCCGCACAGTTGCGGCTCGGCCGCAACGGGGGCATGCGCAAAAAAAAGAGCCGGGCAATGTGCTTGCTCGGCTCTCCATTAGGGGGCGGTGACCT
>CAYWOC010000008.1:0-78008 GCA_964459845.1 uncultured Muribaculaceae bacterium
AGATAACACTATTCTCCGACATCTTCCCCGCCCACCTGGAAAATCCGCTGACCCCATATAGCAGCACCCCCGGTCGAGCAAAGCCATCGTCTCAAAATATTTGGCATAGAAATAAGCCGCTGGCGATTGTGAACGCAGCGACGTGACATATTTCACCCACACCGACAAACTATCAATCATATTCCGATTATAATAGTTCCGGCATATATATGCTGCATTGACTGCCGCCATCGATTTCAGGCCTTTATCATTGGCTTCATTAATCGCCTTTATACGTTCCGGCACCTCTTCAGCCTCATTTCTATACAGCGCACAAAGTTGGGCATAGATTTCTTGACGGATGCCGGCATCGGTTGTTATATTCAATTTAGACATCAGCATCGACACGTCATCATCTTCTGCATAGCAGTATATAGGCGAAAAAAATGCAACTGAGAGTATGAGCAATATTGCAGTTCTCAATGAATTCACTTTTCTGGCTTTTATTTTATACACACTTCGATTGAATATGCAAAAATAGCAAAATTTACACACCTTAGCAATTTTATATATAAAAAAAACTGCGTGCATTAGATTTTTTACATCCGATGCACGCAGACCATTTACATAAGCACGCTCAGGACGAGCTATCTGACTATTAATTTTATTGTAGATTTTCCTACTTTTACGAAATAAACGCCAGCTTGAAGGCTTGATGTTGGCAATGCGGCTTTGCCATAGGATGCGGAAGCCTTCACATCTGCCACTTTCTGCCCCGCAATGTTGAACACCTCCATTGCTGCCTCAGTGTCGTCGGCATTGCCTGTGAACACTGTCACGTCTTCGCCAGCCTGTACAGGATTTGGATAAGCGTAAGCCTTACCAGCATCATTCACGCCTACTTCATCCACACCGCCTACGCCAAAACCATCATACACGGTCTCTATTCCGGGAACATCTATCACATATTCTGTTCCTGCCGTTGAAGAACCCATCGTGAAGTATATGTAGCCGAGAGAAATCGGATAAGTGAACATATCTTCGGCATCGGTCCAGCTTGATGTCGCTATATTGATTACGTTTTCCTTGTTCTTTTCAAGCGGTTCTTTGTGTGCCACCACTTCCTTTACGCCCGAATTGGCAGTCATTGACACCGATATGCCCTTCACCTCGGCATTTCCCGGATTTATACGCAAGCGCAGAGTGTCGGGCAAGCTCCACAGTTTCAATTCCTTGCTAAGGCGTATATATGGGCTTCGTCCAGACTTCCCGGTATATGTGAGCTTCATTCCATTATCGTGAGCCACAGCTGCGATGTTGCTGCCGCCCACCTGCTGGAGCTTCCATGTCGCCACGTCGAGATTAGGATCGGCAGCCATTATGCGGGCTGTGGGTTTCTCCACTGTCACAGCAAGGTCGCCTGTGTATGAGCCTATTGTTCCATGCACAGCAGTAGTGCCGTCGGTCACGCCTCTAAGCACCCCAGTATTGGCATCAATAGCTACAACCGAGGCATCGTCGCTGCTCCACGACAGTGCTTCGGGATTAAGTGGCATCACCGTCTCGCCAATTGTTGCCTCAACCTCAACAGCATAATCCTTTATACCATCCACAAGCACTTTTTCAAGCCTCAACTTCACATCTTTTGCGTCATCCACCACGATTGGCATCGTGGCTGTAAGTCCATTATATGTAGCTGTGAGTGCAGCACTCCCTGCACCTATGCCATAGAAAGTGGTTCCGTCGTCGATTATCTGTCCCACAGACTCCGGGCAACTCAACTTCACTCCTTGTACATCAAGGTCGATGAGCAAGCCGTATTTGTTGTAGCCGTAGAATTTAGGGGTATATATTCCATACTTGGGGAATTGCATAGCCCAATCCACAAAGCGGATTTCTGCAATCTCGTTGTCGGCAGGTGCTTTAAGCACGGCATATAATCCGTTGCTCACTGCACGCTCATTTCCGTCGCTCGGCACATTCACCATGCCAAGTCCCTTCACATACATCTGCGCCGAGCCACCGCCATCCACATTCACTGCATCATAGCATCCTGCAAGAGCCATAACATCGGCACCTTCGGGATATGTGCAGCCGTCGGATATTGACGAACGTCCATCGATAAGTCCCCAAATCATCTTGCTGCGGTCTTGCGTGTAGCCAAACATTGTGCGCGGGTTGTTTCCGTCGCGGCTGTTGATCCAGCGGTCGGCTTCATATACCACCTCTCCGCGTTTCAATATCACCACGTCGCCTCCGCTGCACTCTTTGAGATTAGGAGTGACATCATAGTCGCCCATTCTTGTCACGAAGTCCATGGTCACCACATCACCGTCTTTCAGGTCGGCGATATCAGCCACTCTGTTCCCTTTAGCCGACAGCACAGCCTGTCCTGGCTCTATCTTCATATTGCCACCGGCAACCGGAGAACCTACCACCTGAACTCGGCAAGGACTGTTGATGCTCCATCGTTCGCCATCAAGCAGGCGCACAGCCACCTCGGTTGCTCCCGACGTGTGGGTGTAATGCCCCATCTTGTCGTTCATAAGCACAAGCTCATTGTCGAAGAGGTCGTAGTTCACGCGTGTGATGCCCACACGCGTTCCATTGGGCTTGATGAATGTAAGCGACTGCTTCGGGAAATCACACCACATGTTCTTGTCATAGTCCATGAAGAAATGTCCGTAGCGTATCGACTCGTCGCGGTCGGACACGGCGATTTGCCCGTCCATATAGCACGCCATGTTAGGCACTCCCACATATGGATTCCAAGTCAAATAAAAATCGGCATTCACACCGGCAAAATACTGCTCACTATCAGTGGTTTTACGCTTGGCGCATCCCGATATGGTCTCACCTGTGAGAATCGAATCGTTGCCTATCTCCATGCGGTATTCCACAAGGTCGTTGTTCTTCATGTCGCTCGTGATGAAGAATCCACGGAATTTCTTTATGCCGTCGGCACGAGTATATAGCAACTTGGTGAGCATTGTACCCGGGCCCACTTTCACATGGCTCAACGTGTCGATTCTGTACTCGCTACCTTGAATCGTAGCAGTGCGACTTGCTTCAGCTCCTATTGCAGCCGAAAGAGCTGCAATAAAAGTCAAGGCAGCGACTTCTATCCGCTGCCTTGAAATTAATGATTTAATCATAATTATTTTACAATGATTCTTTCCACACTGTTTTCTCCGTTTTGAGTGATGCTCACGAAGTAGATGCCCTGTGAAAGGTTGTTGACCGACACCTGTGCTACACCTGCCTCGGCTTGCACTGTAGCTGCCTCAACCTTTTGACCTGCCGCATTATATACAAGCACACTCGCTGTGCCAGCCTTGTCGAAACGCACAGTCAATGGCTCACCTTGAACAAGAGAAGTCTTGACCAAGCCAAATCCCTTGTCGGCTGAAACCTGATTTACACCGTCGCTTGCCCCGAATGATGCATACACGTTCTCAAATCCCGGGCAATCAAGCACATATTCTTTCCCTGCTGAAGATGAACCCATTGTGAGATAAATATAATTCAGCTTAATAGGATATACTGCGATATTTGAAGGGTCGCACCAAGTGTCCATAGGCACATCCACATTTGTATATTTTCCAGCTTCGAGTGTTGGTGTCACTTTCACGTTCTCTTTCAATCCGTTGGCTGTTTCGAGCGAGAATGTCACAGTGTTCACCTTAGCTTCACCCGGGTTTATGCGCAGACGCAAAGTATCGGGCAAGCTCCACAATGTGATGACCTTGGCAAGTTTGATATATGGTGAACGTCCAGATTTGCCGGTATATACATAGCGGAAGCCGTCGCCGGAAGCCTCTATCTTACCATTGCTGCCGCCGACTTGTGTAATTGTCCAAGTTGAAGGGTCGATGCCTGGCTCTATTGCCATCGCGCGAGCTGTTGGCTTCTCCACTACCACTTGCATTGCTCCATCGAAGTCATCAACCTTGCCGTGTACGGTTGCTGTACCGTTTTTCACACCTTTAAGCACACCTGTCTGAGCATCGATTTCCACCACCGACGCATCATCGCTGCTCCACGTCAAAGCGGCAGGATCGAGAAGAAGATAATCTTCGTTCACTTTTGAAAGCACCTCAACAGGATAGTTGCGGAAGCCATCGTTGATTACACTTTCGTGAGCCATCTTCACTTCTGTTGATGGAACTATAGTCACTGGAATAGTTGCAGTGATGCCATTATAAGTTGCAGTCAGTGCATATGTTCCTTCTCCGTTACCCACAAATGTGGTTCCGTCTTCCTTCACATATCCGAGTTCCTTGGGGCAGCTAAGTTTTGCGCCTTTAAGGTCGGTGTCGATAAGCATTCCATACTTGTTGTATCCGTAAAACTTAGGAGTGTAGATACCATATTTAGGGAATTGCATAGCCCAGTCCACAAAGCGGATTTCCGCGATTTCATTGTCATCGGGTGCGCTGCACACTGCAAAAATCGCATTACCATCGCTGCGCTCATTGCCGTCGCTCGGCACATTGCGGATACCAAGTGCCTGAGTGTAGCAAGTTGATGAGCCGCCACCGTCGAGGTTGATAGCCTCGGCAGCACCAGCATAGCGCATTATTTCGCCCACTTGCGATGTGCGTGCGCCATTTGAGATGGCTGAACGTCCATCCACCACCATCATTATCACTTTAGTTCCGTCGGCATTGTAGCCTATGCCTGTGCGTGGGTGATAGCCAGATGCGTCGCCACGCTCAGCCTCCGTGTCAAGAGTTTCACCGCCGCCCACAGTCTTAGGGTTACCCGATACGAGCTGTTGAGGGACAATCTTCTTGCCATCGATAGTTACCACAGAATTCAATGTCACCACATCTCCGGCTTTAAGCTCGCTCACGAAGCTGCTCACGCTGCCACGACCATGAAGCACAAGTCCGTCATCAGGGATGTCCATATCGCCCGCACTGCTCGGAGTGCCAGTCACCACAACCTTGCACGAGCGGCCAGCCTGGAATTTCTCACCTTCCATGAGTTTCACTGTTACTTCGCTCATATCCGAGGTCTGCATATTTGTCCCGCCATAATACTTCGGAGTATATACGGTGAGGGCATTGTTTGGCGAAGACACATTCACGCCTTTGAAAGCCACTGTCTTGCCGCCACATTCGGCAGTTCCTTGTGAGAAACTTGCAAAGCCCACATGAGGCACGCCATCAACATCGATTGCAAACTGCTTCCAAGCCTCTGAAGTCTTGAAGATTTCGCCATCCACGATACTTGCGTTGGTAGGAGTTCCGACAACCGATTTTCCGCGCAATGTAGTACCACCTGTAGCGTAGAAGTCGCCGTTCACGCCGCAGAAATAGCGTTCGCCCGGTGCGTCGTGGCGTTTTGCCATGCTCGATGTGGTCTCACATCCAGCCACCATATCATTTCCCGACACGGCGCGAATCGACACATTCGGTGTCTTTATATCCACTGTGAGATAAAACACTCGCAGATTGTAGGTCGGTCCGGTGAACAGGAGTGATGTCTGAGTTGTTCCAGGACCCACTTTTGCGTGATACAGGGTATCTACCTTATAGGTAGTGCCGAGAATGTCGTAGGTGTAGTTGCCGCCGGCAATAGCTGCCGTTGAGAACAACGCCAACGAAGCAAATAATGAAGTAAACTTTTTATTCATATAAGTTTAGTTTATGATAAAATTGTTAATTGGTCGAAGTTTTGAATGTCAATCTGCTCCAATCGGTCAATACAAAAACACGTTGATGCCATAATGAGCGACTTGGATGATAAATTGTGTATTTCTATTTTCTCGCTAAAATTACTCAACATTCCCCATACCGACAAGAATTTCACATAAAATTTTTGTAAAATATTCTCACTTGTTCAACATTAATGGAATGAACAACGCCTCCCGGCAATGGCAACACATAAATGCAGCGATGCACAAAGGCATATCCGCCCAAGTGCATCGCTGTCATCATATTTCAAGTATTTATTTCCGCTTACAGCACGGATTTTATCTAAACCTCATGCGCTTATCTCTGCCTACCATTAAAGATACTTATCTCCGTGCGCAGCCTTCACGTCATTAACATACTGCTTGATTTTCTGTTCCTCGTTCATAGGGCAAATCAGCAGCACATCACCCGCATCGGCTATTATATAGTTGTCGAGCCCTGATGCCACCACAAGTTTCTCGCGCTGCACGGCTATCATATTGTTGTGGCAATTATATAACATCGCTTTGCAGTTCTGCGTCACATTGCCCTCACGGTTCTTTGGCGAGAAATCATGCAGCACGCTCCATGTGCCAAGGTCGTTCCATCCGAAGTTTACACATTCCACATACACGTTAGGGGCTTTCTCCATCACGGCAAAATCTATCGATATGTTTGGACAAGACTCAAAGTTCTCGTTGATGAACTTCATCTCATCGGCTGTGCCAAGCACATCGAGACCTTTCTCAAACTGCTCGCTCACATCGGGAGAGCATGCCTTCAATGCCTTGATTATGCTGTCGGCCGACCACAAGAATATCCCCGAGTTCCAGAAAAATTCTCCGCTCGACAAAAACGCCTTCGCAAGTTCGAGGTTGGGCTTCTCGGTGAATGTCTTCACTCCGAGAATGCCGTCGGAATCAGTCTTGTCGCCCACTTGTATATAGCCATATCCCGTCTCTGGCCGGTTGGGCGTGATTCCGAGTGTGAGCAGTGCGTCATGCTTCTCCACGAAGTCAAAACCGTGTTCTATATTCTTGCGGAACTCCCCTTCATTAAGCACCAAGTGGTCGCTCGGAGCGACCATCATCGACGCATTAGGATTCAGAGCTTTTATATGATATGCCGCCCATGCTATGCACGGAGCCGTGTTGCGGCGCGCCGGCTCAAGCAGAATCTGCTCTGGCTTAAGTTCTGGCAGTTGCTGCCGCACCATCGGCGCATACGTCTCATTGGTGACGATTATTATGTTCTCGGTAGGAATGATGCCCTTCACGCGGTCGTAGCTCATCTGTAGCAGTGAGCGTCCTGTCCCGAAAAAGTCGATAAACTGCTTTGGTTTTTCAGCTCGGCTATAAGGCCAAAAGCGGCTGCCTACGCCGCCTCCCATTATCACGCAATACCTATTGTTGTTCATATTCGCGTAGAGTTTAATTTATTTTTTGCTAAGGTAGTAATAAAAAATGGATTTACGAAACGTTATGCGAATAAAAAACAAAGGCACTTCTCACGAAGTGCCTTGTCAAAATCTCATTGAGAGAGTTCTCTTTTTTTACCATTAACAATACCTAAATTACACCTATTTTTTATTGCTCTCCGAAAAATTTTCGGCTTTGAGCAATTTCCATCTTTGTAACCAGCTATTACTACTTCATAAATCAATTACAAAAACAAAACAAACAAGCTATCATCATTTTTAAATCAATAGGTCAGGAATCCAATGTGAAATCAGACCTGAATCTTTATTTCGTCAGCAAAGTTATTGCACTTCAAACCGATTTGTATATCCATATAAATGAAATATACATGAAATAGAGTGGAATAAAATTTTATTCCACTCTATTTCAACGATATGCATTAATTATTCAGCTTGCTGAATATAGATATTTATATCATGATATAGAACCTATTTTCTTGACATTATCCTCAAAATTATCGCGGTCGATGGCTTTATTTTTCACCTTGTTACGATAGGCATAAATCGTGTTCACTGAATAGTGCAGGAAACTTGCCACCTTGGCACTGTCATCCACACCCATACGCAGGAATGCGAATATGCGCAGCTCGGTGGTAAGCGTGCCAGGCTCTTTCACCTCGATGCGTTCTCCGGGCTGAAGCAGATTGTTGAACTCATCGATAAACGTAGGGTAAATGTGCAGGAATGCCCCGTCGAAATTCTCATAGAACTGGCGGTGCTGCTCCTCGGCAAACTTAGGCGACTTGGTCATCTTCACGAGTTCCTCGGTCTGTCCGGCAGTTATCTTCCTCGTCACCGTCTTGCAGAAATTGTCAAGACGGTCCATATATATCGAGCATAGCTCCAAGAAGTGACCGATATACTCCTCTTTTATGCTGTTGGCTTCCTTGAGGTGCTTTCGAGCTTGGCGCAGACGGCGCATCTGCCGCAATATCATCAATATCGCCACTACCATCCCTATTGACAGAAGACTCACGACCACGGTAGTGACCATAAGCATATTCCGCTTCTTGTCAAGCTCAACCTTATATGCGCCATCGATGAGCGGCATGAGCTGCGACACCTCATTTGTGCGCAAGCGCGCGTTGCAGAACAGAGCGTCGGCAAGCGACTGCGACAGGTAATTGTAGGCATGGCTTATGTCGCCGCGCTCATACAGGTATAAAGCCAATTTCGGCAGTGCCGTGTTCTCTTTCACCGAACTGCGGATATCTGATATGGCAGACAATGCAAGGTAATAAGCCGATTCCTGACCTATACCCTCAGCCGACTTTATTATAGCCATATTAGCAGCAGCCCGGGCATATACATTGCTGCTCACCGACACAGAGTCGATAATCTCCGTAAGCAGGTCTTTGGCTCTCTGCACAAGACCGTTGGCATAGCAGTGCTCGGCAAGAAACTCCCTATACACCGGGCTTTTCTTGTCGAGGAGCTTAAGTTGCTCACCACGATAGTAATTCAGCATCTGGGAATAGCGTTCATAATATTGTCCGCTCTGCACAAATGATGCCATATAGGAATATAGCTGACGGCCAGTGTCGAAATGATACTCTTCGAGTTCTTTCGGGATAGGATTCGACTCCACCTCATTCAGCTCCTCTACGCCCTCCTTGAACAGGCCAAGCACGCCAAGCACCTTCACTCGTCCAAGCCTTGCCCGCAGAAGAGTGAGAGTGTCGCCGCGTACCTCTGCCATAGCCGCAGCCTTGTTGTAATAGAGCAGCGACGAGTCCGACACGAATGTCTCATATTCGCTTGCCACATCAATCCATAGCTGCATTTTCTCAACCGACCCCATGCGGGCAGAGCCGCTAAGCAATTTCAAGCTGTCGATGCGCTGGAATTTCTGCTTATCATATTGCTGAACCATACTAAGCTCCTTGTCGAGCATGCGCAGTTCTTTATCGCTCAACACTTTTTGCGCCGCCACAAATATCGGGCAGCCCACTAAAAGCATAATTATTAGTATCGCTTTTTTCATTACTATATTTTTAGGTTTCGCAAATGTAGCCATTCTCACGCTATTATCCAATTTTTATTTGCCATAAAATGCGAGGTTTCGCGCCATTTTGTGTCAAGGATTTCATCAATAGTGAATAATGTCGTAACTTTGCAGCCAATTATGGGATACTCTTTCGACAAATATAAGCAGCAATACATTTCGCTAATCAAGCTCGGTGCGCCAATACTTTTGGGGCAGCTCGGAATCATAGCCACAAGTTTCTTCGACACGCTTATGGTGGGACATTACTCCACCGAGGCTCTTGCTTCGGCTTCATTCGTCAATGGGCTGTTCAATCTCATAACATTCATGAGCATGGGATTCTCCTATGGGCTTACGCCCGTAATAGCCACCGCTTTCGGGCGTGGCGACAACAACGGCATCGGCAACTCGCTGAAAAACGGCATTGCGCTCAACTTAGTGTTTGGGGCGGCTGTCGTTGCAATCATGTCGGTCGCATATATCTTTGTGGAGGATATGGGGCAGCCCGAAGAGCTGATGCCCATCATCAAGCCATACTACCGCACCGTGCTGCTGTCGATGATTCCAATGGTGCTGATAAATGCCATTAAGCAGTTTTCCGACGGCATCACCGACACCCGCCTCGGCATGTGGATTATCATAGGCGGAAACGTTCTGAACATTATAGGCAACTATATCCTCATTTTCGGAAAATTCGGATTCCCGGAATACGGACTGCTCGGAGCTGGCATAAGCACGCTATTCTCCCGCATCATTATGTCTGCGGTGTATGTGGCAATCATATGCACCAGCCGCAAATACAGTCCTTACATTGAGGCATTCGCCGACTCACGCATCAACAATGCGTCGATGCGCCGGATTTTCGCCACATCGATGCCCATCTCCATGCAGATGGGCTTTGAGACCGGCTCTTTCACAGCGGCATCGGTGATGATAGGATGGCTCGGGAAAGACCCGCTCGCAGCTTATCAGGTGATGCTGGTGATAGGCACTCTCGGCTTTATGGTATATTACAGCGTGGGGGCGAGCATCGCCATCAAGATGGCGAATTATCACGGAGAGGGCAGCAAGACGAAGATGCGCCAATGCTCCGTAGCCGGCTACCACATCATGCTGATGTGTGCCGCTTTCGCCTGCTCGGTGTTCTATCTGTTCTGTGAGCCGCTAATCCGCATATTCACCGACGACAATGCGGTGGTCGCCATAGCTCTAACACTCATCATCCCCATGATTCTGTATCAGCTCGGCGATGCCACACAAATCACTTATGCCAATGCGCTGCGCGGACTGTCGGACGCTAAGCCGATGATGTATATAGCAGGCTTCGCCTATGTAGTGGTGGGGCTGCCTGCCTGCTATCTGCTCGCATTCCCGCTCGGGCTGGGCATCGTGGGGGCATATCTGTCGTTCACGGTTTCGCTCGTCACAGCCGGCTCGATGTTCATGTATCGCTTCTATTCCCACCCTGCGGTGAGGCTGAAGTAATATTAATGTCTTTTTCTTTGATACTTTACACTTTTCATTTATCTTTGCATAAAATAGGCGGCATATCGGCATAATATTCAAGTAAACTTGATATTCTGCGCTCGATTTGCACTATCTTTGCACAAGATAAATTCTTTGACTTTTACATATGGATTCTGCTACATTATCGGTCTTAATCATTACATTAATTTCGATGATTTTCTCAGCCTTCTTTTCTGGTATGGAAATAGCTTTCGTCTCATCTAATAGAGTGAGAGTGGGCATAGACACCCAAAAAAGCGGGATTATAAACCACATTATCGACATATTCTATAACCACAGCGACATGTTCATATCCACGATGCTCGTGGGCAACAACATAATGCTCGTGGTCTATGGCATGGGCATGGCGAAGCTCATAGAGCCTGCCATAGCACCCATCTTCAACGGGAATGAGGCACTTATCCTTATCGCACAGACTATAATATCCACCGGCATAATACTCATTACAGGCGAATTTTTTCCAAAGACAATTTTCCGAGTGAACCCAAACGACTCGCTGCGCACTTTTGCGATGCCGCTGTTCTTGATATATCTTATACTCTATCCCATATCGCTATTCGCATCGTTCTTGTCGTCGTCGATGATGCGTCTATTCGGCATAAAGCTGAAGCACAATCGAGTGCGAGCCATCACTATGGGCGAGCTCGACGCTTATCTGCAAGAGAATATCGACTCTAACGAGGACGAGCATAAGGAGGTGGAACATGAGGTGAAAATATTCCAGAATGCCATCGACTTCTCAAGCACCCACTTGCGCGACTGCATGATTCCGCGAAACGAGATTGTGGCCATGAACATCGACACCACCGACCGCGACCAACTGAGCCAACGCTTCACGCAGTCGGGACTGTCGAAAATCATCGTTTACCGCGACGACATCGACAACATTATCGGATATATACATGTGAGCGAACTGTTTACCCCGAGCAACAACTGGAAAGAGAGCATCAAGCCTGTGCTTTTCGCCCCCGAAACTATGCTTGCCAACAAGATGATGCAGAGCTTGCTGAAAGAGAAGCGCAGCATTGCCGTGGTTATAGACGAATTTGGCGGCACTGCCGGCATGGTAACACTTGAAGACCTTGTGGAAGAGATTTTTGGCGAAATTGAAGATGAGCACGACCGCAAACGCCTGATATCAAAACAGACGGGCGACAGCACTTATGAATTCTCGGGACGCATGGAGATTGAGGACATCAACGACACATATCATCTCGACATCCCCGAAAGCGACGACTACCAGACCATAGCCGGCTACATACTGTTTCACCAAGAGGAGATTCCGGCAACTGGCGACTCATTCACCATAGGCAATTTGAAGTTTACAATTCTCAAGAAATCGGCAGCTAAAATAGAGCTGGTAGCAGTAGAGGCTCTACCCGGAGAGCACAAAAAGGATGCCAATTAGCTCATCATTTTCAGGCTATAATTTGATCAGCTACAATCGCAATTTTTATTTTCTGCATCAATCCACCTATGCTGATATTTTCACTCCAGTCATCGAATAAAATGCACAAAATGAATAGGCACAGCAAATTTTTACGCAGGGAATTTGCATAATTCCAAAATGCGTATTATCTTTGCACTCGCAAAAGCGAAAAAAGACTGGTGCGGTAGTTCAGCTGGTTAGAATACATGCCTGTCACGCATGGGGTCGCGAGTTCGAGTCTCGTCCGCACCGCTGAAAAGAAAAAGCTCTGAGATTTCAGAGCTTTTTTTCGTTTCTGCACTCGATTTGCACTATCTTTTCAGAAAATAGGCGGCATCTCGGCATAATATTCAAGTAAACTTGATATTCTGCACTCGATTTGCACTATCTTTGCAAAAAACTATAAATTAATGAGACAACCGAGCAACCACACCAACAACCGTCGCAATATGCGCCCCGACAACATACGCACTTGGCATGTAGATGCCGATGACGCGACTCTGCTTCAGTTTGCCGAGAAAATTCTCAGCGACCACAAGCCTTCAAAAGTGAAATCAATGATGCGCCATCACCAGTTTGCGGTGAATGGTATGCCTATTTCGCAATTCGACTATGCGCTGAAGCGCGGCGACGAGTTTATGGTGAATTTCGACCAGTCGTTCCGCGTGTTCAAGCATCCGCGCATACAGCTCGTATATGAGGACCAAGGCATTCTCGTCATCAACAAGGGATATGGCGTGCTATCTATGGGCACCGACAACATTAAGACCGGAACTGCCTACAGTGTGATGCGTGAATATGTGAAATACCACAATCCACGCGCACAAGTGTTTATCGTGCACCGTCTCGACCGCGACACGTCTGGACTTATGATGCTCGCCAAGACACAAGAGGCGAAAGATGCCATGCAGCACAACTGGAACAATATGGTAATCAACCGCAAATATGTGGCTGTGGTGGAAGGCATTGTAGAACAGGAAGAGGGAGTGGTGCGAAGCTATCTTGCCGAAACTTCGCAATTCGAGGTGTATTCTACCGACGACCCCACGAAAGGGCAGCTCGCCGTCACCCGCTACAAGCGTCTTGCCACAGGCAATGGCTACTCGCTCATGGAACTTGAGCTCGACACTGGACGAAAGAACCAAATCCGCGTCCACATGAAAGACATCGGACACCCCATTGTGGGCGACCGCAAATACGGCGCACAGAGCAGCCCGATACACCGTCTTGCGCTACACGCCCAGACGCTGCGCTTCGTCCACCCGACAACTCGCAAAGACATGAACTTCTCTACACCTATCCCATCACGGTTCCGCTCCCTCGTGAAGCAAAACCGCGACCACAACTCCGAGGATGAAGACTAAGCACAATTCATAAAACTGCGAAAGCATAAAAAGCGCAAGCCAGCTCAGATGTGACTTGCGCCTTTTTTCTATTCAAATTCTCGATAAAATTCAGTTATGATGCTGCAACAGCCGTCAGAGCCTCCTGCAACCATTGCATCAAAATTGCAATCTCAGTCCTAAAATCCAGCATAATGTCGTGCACGCACGAGAAGCACCTGTCTTCCGCCGACTTGGGAGCATAATACTGCTGGACTTGCCTAATCAGCCTTTGGAAGCGAGGCTATCAGCTCCTCAGAAGCAATCACAGTCTCTATGCCCATCTCCTCAAGCCTCTTCACGACCTTTGGGCTCACATGCGAATCGGTGATAATCAAATCCACATCCTCCATATCAGCAATCTTGCTGAATCCGCGGCGGCCGAACTTCGACGAGTCGGCAAGCACAATGGTCTTCTGCGCAGTACGCATCATCACTTGGTTGAGATTAGCCTCACGCATATCGGTAGTGGTGATTCCGAAATCCAGGTCTATGCCATCCACTCCGAGAAACAGCTTGCTGCAATAAAAATTGCACAATATCGACTCGGCATAGTTGCCCACCACCGAAAGGCTGCTGTGACGCAGTATGCCACCGAGCTGGATGATGTCGATGTCCTCATGAGCCGACAGAATCTCCGACACCTGAAGCGAAGCCGACACCACCGTGAGCTTATGCTCAGCCTGGATGCTGCGCGCAAGGGCGTGCACCGTAGTGCCGGAAGCGATAAGGATAGAGTCGTCGCGCGTAATCATGCTTGCCGCCACCTTGCCAATCATACGCTTCTCGTCGATATTGAGTTTCTCCTTCACATTCACATTGCGGTTGTTTATGTAAGGATTTATCATAATAGCCCTACCGTGGCTGCGATACAGCTTTTTTGCTTTCTCCAATTCAGTGAGATCCTTTCTAATCGTAACCGACGATACCTGCAGCTTGTCCGACAAGTTGGTCACAGGAATGGAGTTCTGCTGCATCAGCATATCCATAATCACAGCATGTCGTTCTTCCTTAGTCATAGTTATAGTTTTCAATAAAAAATCGTAATGCAAAAATACTAATTTCTAATTACATATCATAATTTCGGACTTTTTTTTTGAATGTCGGAAGTGTGAAAACGCTTATAATTTTTAACCTATAATATTAAAAAAGGGGCTATATGCTAATTGTTATGAAAATTTCCTCAAAAATATTTTGTGGATAACCAAAAAGTGCCTACCTTTGTTGCGAAACGAAAGCTGTAAGTTTACGTTTCAGAAGACTTTGTGCGTTTTTTGATTTTATATTAAAAACCGCATAGCCTATAAATGATATTTGCAACACTAATGACTATTAACTCATAACGAATCATGAACAAAAACGGTGAAAACCAATTTGACGCAATTATTATAGGTGGTGGGGCTACCGGAACAGGCACCGCCCGCGACTGCGCCATGCGCGGTCTGAAGGTACTACTTGTGGAGCGCAACGACTTTGCAGCGGGTGCCACCGGTCGCAACCACGGATTGCTGCATAGTGGCTCTCGCTATGCTGTCACCGATCATGAGTCGGCTGCCGAATGTATCAAGGAGAACATGATTCTCCGTCGAATCGCCAATCACTGTGTCGAAGAGAACGACGGCCTATTCATCACACTACCTGAAGATGACTTGAATTATCAGGCTAAATTCGTAGAGTCTTGCCAAGCCGCCGGCATCAACGCCGAAATCATCGACCCGAAAGACGCTATCAGAATGGAGCCTTCTGTGAACCCGACCCTGATTGGCGCAGTGAAGGTGCCAGACGGATCTATCGACCCATTCCGCTTGACTACAGCCAACGTTATCGACGCTAAGATCCACGGCGCGCAGATTCTCACGCAGCACGAAGTCACCGGTTTCATCATCGAGCAGAACCGGATGGTAGGAGTTAAGTTATACGACCATAAATCAAAGCAAAATAAAGAATTTCACGCAAAACTCATCATCAATGCCGGCGGTATATGGGGGCATCATATCGCCGAGCTTGCTGGTGTGAAAGTGAACATGTTCCCTGCCAAGGGCGCATTGCTCGTCTTCGGACACCGTGTGAACAACATGGTGATCAACCGTTGCCGCAAGCCAGCCAATGCCGACATCCTTGTGCCGGGCGACACTATTTGTGTTATCGGAACCACTTCGAGCCGCGTGCCTTTCGAAGAATGTGACGACATGTATGTCACTCGCGAAGAGGTGGACTTGCTGCTCAGCGAGGGAGAGAAGCTCGCTCCGAGCCTTGCCACCACCCGCATCTTGAGAGCTTACGCCGGTGTGCGTCCGCTGGTGGCTTCCGACAGCGACCCCTCAGGACGAAGCATCAGCCGCGGCATCGTGCTTCTTGACCACGAGACTCGCGACGGTCTTGCCGGATTCATCACAATCACCGGCGGAAAGCTGATGACGTATCGTCTGATGGCTGAATGGGCTGCCGACCTCGCCTGCAAGAAACTTGGCATCAACAAGAAATGCCAGACCGCCGAGATTCCTCTTCCAGGCTCCCGCGCAAAAACTGAAGAAGACACTCCAGAACCCGTAAAATATCACTTCATGGGCGACACGGCACACATAGCTGCCGAATGCCGTCATGGAGCAATGACCGAAGACATAAAGGTGAAGAACGCCATCGACAAAGCTCTCGTGTGCGAATGCGAGGAGGTGTCGGTTGCCGAAGTCGATTATGCTATCAACGAGCTTCATGTGAACAACCTTGTGAACCTTCGCCGCCGCACCCGCGTGGGCATGGGTACTTGCCAAGGTGAGCTTTGCGCTTGCCGTGCAGCAGGAAAGCTCGCCGAAGCCTCTAAATGCGCAGCACGCGCTCAAGCCGACCTCGTGAACTTCCTGAACGAACGCTGGAAGGGAATGTATCCTGTGGCTTGGGGCGACACCGTGAGCGAGATACAATTCACATCTTGGATATACGAAGGTGTGTATGGGTTAAACAGTTCTTCTGAAAACAAATAGAATTCATTTTTTTGACATCATGAAATTTGATACGATTATAATAGGAGGCGGACTTAGCGGCTTGGCTTGTGGCATCAGTCTTGCTGAAAAAGGTCAGAAATGCGCCATCATCTCTACAGGACAAAGCGCGCTGCACTTCTGCTCCGGCTCTTTCGACCTGCTCGGATACGTCAACGGCTTTGATGTTGAGACACCGGCAGCTACATTGGAGAAGGTAATACCTCAAGGTCATCCTTATTCAGTAATCGGTGCTAAAACCACCATCGACTTGGCAAACGAAGTCCCTGCATTCTTCGCCAAAATGGGAATCAAGGTGAACGGTTCTGCCGAGCATAACCATTACCGCGTCACACCTATGGGCATTATGAAGCCCACATGGCTTTCTCTTGACGACTTCACTGTCATTTCCGAGAAGAACAAGTTGCCTTGGGCTAAGATCTCAATCCAGAACATTGCCGGATTCCTCGATTTCCACACAAGCTTCGTGGCCGACAATTTCGAGAAGATGGGTGCCGTATGCAAAATATCGGCTTTCACACTTCCAGAATTTGACAGAATCCGCACAAACCCCACAGAAATGCGTTCGGCAAACATCGCAAAGGTGTTTGAGAACGAGGATGTGGTGCGCCGCGCTGCCGACATCATCAACCGCAACGCCGGTGATGCCGACGCAGTGGCACTTCCCGCAGTATTCGGCCTTTACAGCGACAATGCCGTGAAGACTCTTAAACAATGCGTGAAGCTCCCTATCTGCTTCATCCCTGTAATCCCGCCATCAGTACCCGGCATCCGCACACAGATTCTCATGCGCAAGCGTTTCCAGCAACTCGGCGGAGCATATCTGCTTGGCGACACAGTGAACGGTGCTACAGTGAAGAACGGCAAAGTGATTTCGGTGACAACCAATAACCTCGCCGACACCAAGCTCGAAGCAGACAACTTCGTGCTTGCCACTGGCAGCTTCTTCAGCCACGGCATCGAGGCTGAACCAAATAAGGTGGTGGAGCCAATCTTCGGTCTCGACGTAAAAGCGAGCGGCGACCGCGACGAGTGGTACAACCGCAACCTGTTTGAAGAACAGCCATATATGAGCTTCGGAGTAAAGACCGACAGCGAATTGCGCGCTCAAATCGACGGAAAGACTGTCGAGAATCTTCACGTTGTGGGCGCAATCTTAAGTTCGTTTAACCCGGTAAAAGAGGCAAGCGGCGCAGGCGTGTCTATCATCTCAGCTCTGCACGTTGCCAATATTATTTCTAAATCTTGTAAGTGATGGCAAAGGAAGTTTACAATATTAGCGAAAATAATTTTGAGCAATGCCTCAAATGCACTGTTTGTACGGTGTACTGCCCGGTAGCTGCAGTAAATCCCGATTATCCAGGCCCAAAGCAGTCGGGTCCCGACGGTGAACGTATGCGCTTGAAGAAGCCTGAGTTCTACGACGAAGCATTAAAGATGTGTCTCAACTGTAAGCGCTGCGAGGTGGCTTGTCCATCAAACGTGCGCATCGGCGACATCATCCAGTCGGCGCGCATCAAATATAGCCACAAGAAGCCGAAACTCCGCGACATGATGCTTGCCAACACCGATTTTGTGGGTGGGATGGCTACAACATTCGCACCTATCGTGAACATGACCCTCGGACTGTCGCCTATGAAGGCTGTGCTCGACGGTGTCATGAAGATCGACGGCCACCGCACATTCCCTAAATATTCATCTCAGAAATTCGAGACTTGGTACAAGAAGAATGCTGCGGCAGAACAAGCAAAATACAAGAATCAAGTGAGCTTCTTCCACGGCTGCTACATCAACTACAACTATCCGCAGCTCGGAAAGGACTTCGTGAAGGTGCTTAACGCACTCGGATATGGCGTGCAGCTCCTCGACAAAGAGAAATGCTGCGGCGTAGCCCTTATCTCCAACGGACTTATCGGCCAAGCCAAGAAGCAGGCTCAACTCAATATAGACAACATACGCCATTCTGTCATCGACAAGAATATGCCAGTAGTTGGCGCGTCATCGACTTGCATCTTCACAATGCGCGACGAATACCCACATCTGCTCGGTGTGGATAACGCCGACGTGCGCGACAACATCAATCTTGCGACTCGATTCATATTCTCTCTTATCGATGAAGGCAAGGCCAAGATTGCGTTCCGACCTGATTATAAAGCTCGGCTCGCCTACCACACAGCTTGCCACATGGAAAAGATGGGATGGGCAATCTATTCAATATCTGCGCTGCGCATGATTCCGGGCGTAGAGCTTACCGTACTCGACTCGCAATGCTGCGGCATCGCAGGAACTTATGGCTTCAAGAAAGAGAACTACGAGACTTCACAGAACATCGGTTCTTCACTGTTCAAGCAAATCGAGAACGCTAATCCGGAATTTGTGGTCACCGACTGCGAGACCTGCAAATGGCAGATAGAAATGTCCACTGCCTACAAGGTTAAGCATCCGGTTTCGATTCTTGCCGAAGCCATCGACGTGGAAGCGACAAAAAAATTAAACAATCTAAAATAAACCATTACATTAAAAATTAGTCTCTACTCATTATGTGGAAATTTTTAGCACCTCCAGCAGCAAAGCCTGAGCAGACAGGACCAGGCACCGACGCTCGTTATAACGCATTGCGTTGGCAAGTGTTCTCAGGAGCATTTATTGGATATGCTGCTTTTTACATTGTCCGTAAAAACTTATCAATGGCGATACCATCAATCACAGCATTGACTGGCGGAGCCATAACAAAAGGCGACCTCGGCACAGTACTTGCAATGAATGCCGTAGCCTATGCATTCGCAAAATTCTTTATGGCTACCGTTTCCGACCGAAGCGACGCTCGCAAGTTCTTGCCTATCGGTCTTATCCTTTCTGCACTATCTATGCTGTTCATGATTGTGCCTATCGCCGGTCTTGACATAGCAAATAACCCCGACAACAAGACTTGGGCAATCGTGCTTATGGGCGTGCTCAACTTCTTGGTGGGATGGTTCAACGGTATGGGTTGGCCTCCGTGCGGCCGTGTAATGACTCACTGGTTCTCTCAGACTGAGCGCGGCACATGGATGAGCTTCTGGAACTGTGCTCACAACGTGGGCGGTGGTCTTGTCGGCCCTATGGCTACATATGGCGCACTCTGGTTCGGCAACTGGTTCTATGGCACTCACGAGGAGCTTTACTTCCTTGCCGGAACATTCATCTTCCCTGCCGCAGTAGCACTTCTCGTAGCTCTTATAGCATACTGTCTGCTTCGTGACACTCCACAATCTTGCGGACTTCCTTCAGTTGAAAAATGGCGCAACGACTATCCTAAGAACTACAGCGAAAAGAGCGAAGAGGTTCTTTCTACAAAAGAAATTCTTTTCAAGTATGTACTCAACAACAAGATGCTTTGGTTCGTGGCTATCGCAAACGCATTCGTATATATGGTTCGCTACGGAGCTCTCGACTGGGCACCTGCAATCTTGACCGACAAGGGCATCGACTTGAAGTCGGCTGGATGGGCATACTTCGCATTTGAATATGCGGCTATCCCCGGCACCATCATCTGCGGATGGATAAGCGACAAGATTTTCAAGGGTATGCGCGCACTGCCTACCATCATATTCATGGCTCTCGTTGCCATCTTCATTGTCATCTACTGGCAATCGGGCAACAACATCACTCTCAACCTCATCGGCCTTGTGGGTATCGGTTTCTTCATCTACGGTCCGGTAATGTTGATTGGCGTTCAGGCTCTTGACCTTGCTCCAAAGAATGCGGCTGGAACCGCTGCCGGCTTGACTGGCTTCTTCGGCTACTTCTTCGGCACAGCAATCCTTGCAAACTCATTGCTCGGCTATGTCGCTGAAATCAGCATGGATGCCACATTCGTATTGCTTCTTGCAGCATGTGCATTGTCAATCGTATTTATGGCATTCACCTACTCCGAGGAGAAACACCTTGTGAACAAGAAATAAAAAACGCTGAAAACAAATAGATAATTTCACGAATACTTCTAAAGAGCCTGTACTCTATCTTCATTATGAAAACTTTGACCTTCGGGACAGGCTCTTTTTCCTCTCAATACACAATACGATATATCTAATAAAAAACTAATTATATGGAAAAGAAAGACGTATATGGTTCTTTGAAGCCTGAAGTTAGGAAAAAATTCATGTCGTGGCAGATGCGCACCATCCTTGTCACCATGGTGGGCTATGCTCTTTTCTACTTCGTGCGCAAGAACTTCTCATTGGCTATGCCAGGACTGACTGCCGAGTATGGAATCTCCAACAAGAGCTTCGGCTGGATTATTTTTGCAGGTTCGCTGGTATATGGTTTCTCTCGTTTTATCAATGGTTATGTAGTTGACAGAATCAAAGGCCGCATTGTGATGGCAGTAGGTCTGCTGCTGTGCGCACTCGCAAACTTTGCATTCGGATTCGGGGCAAACCTCAGTACACTTATCACAGGACAGGAGAATGGTCCTGACATGGTGAGCTTCCTGATTATGATTATGGGTATCACCATCATTCTCAACCAATATTTCCAAGGTATGGGTTATCCTCCATGCGCACGCATCCTGCCTCACTGGATTCACCCTTCAGAGCTTGCCACCAAGATGTCTATCTGGAACTGCTCTCACTCTATCGGCGCATCGCTCGCAGTAGTGCTTTGCGGATACTTGATGGGTACTTTCGGAACCAACATGAGCGCCAATCCTGAAGTTGTGGCTCGCATTATGGAGAATATGGGCATAGAAGGCGCACCTACAGAGCAAGTACTCATCTATGCAGCACACATCGGCGCATGGAAATGGTGCTTCTATATCCCAGCCATACTCGCCGTTGTAGGTGCAGTGTTCATCTTCCTCGGTCTTCGCGACGAGCCTAAGGAAGTGGGTCTTCCCGACCTTCCCGACACTGGTCTTGGCGCGCTCAATGAGACCAAGAGCAAATCAGCCAAGAAGAAATTCGAGCTTGAGATGGTATGGAAAAACCGTTGGGTATGGACATTCTGCGTTGCCAACCTATTTGTATATGTAGTTCGTATGGGTGTCCTCGACTGGGGTCCAAAATTCCTCACTGAGAGCCGCGGCTTGAACATCAAGGACGCAGCTTGGACTGTGGCAGCATTTGAGATTGCCGGAATCGTCGGCACACTCGTTGCCGGATGGCTAACAGACAAATTGTTCAAAGGCAAAGGCCACCGCATGTGCGTGGTATGTATGCTCGGCGCAGCAATCTTCATGACAATCTTCCGCTTCCTACCTGATACTGCAAGCCTCGGACTGACAGCAGCAGTGCTCGTGGGCGCAGGATTCTTCATCTACGGTCCACAAGCCCTCATCGGTATTGAACTTGGAAACCAAGCCACCAAAGAGGCATCTGCCCGCGCCAACGGTATCGCCGGAATCCTCGGCTACCTCGGTTCAGGTCTATCGGGACTTCTTGTAGGTTATGTAGCCGACATTTACGGATGGACACGCGTATTCGAAACCATCATCGTAGTAGCCGTTATCGGTATGTTCGTTCTCATCTCAATGTGGCAAGCTCCACGCGACGGATATGAGAGAGCAAGCAAAATAAAATACGACGAAGATTAAAAAATTGTACAAAATTTTCGAAAATTAAAAAATCTTTTATATCTTTACATCGAAATGGAAAATTTTGACAAGTATATATCTCCAATGTCAGAGGAAGAGCTGATGGCTGCTTGCCGAAAAATCAAGCATGTAGCTCTGGATATGGACGGTACAATATATATGGGTTCTACCCTGTTCCCGTTCACCAAGAAGTTCCTCGCCACTCTCACAGAGAATGGCATAGGATACTCTTTCCTCACAAACAACCCGACGAAGAGTCTTGCCGACTATGTGAAGAAGCTTAAAAACATCGGGATTGAGGCTACAGAGGAGGAAGTTTATACAACCGCAGTAGCTACAATCGACTATATAAAAACTACCTATCCCGAAGCTAAGCGCCTGTTCATACTCGGAACTCCAAGTATGGTTGCCGAATTTGAGCGCGCAGGTTTCATATCAGTACCAGATGACCCGGCAGAACGCCCCGACGTGCTTGTCGTGGCATTCGACATGACACTTGAATATTCTCGTCTGTGCCGTGCGGCATGGTGGGCAAAGCAAGGAATCCCCTACATTGCCACCAACCCCGACAAGGTGTGTCCTACCGACCAAGAGGTAGTGCTTGTGGATTGCGGCTCTATGTGCAAGTGCATCGAGTATGCAACCGACCGCCAGCCCGACATCGTGATAGGCAAGCCAAATCCCGACATGCTCAGCGGCATCAAGCACAAGTATCACCTTGAAGCCGATGAGATAGCAATGTGCGGCGACCGCATCTACACCGACGTGAAAATGGCACAGAATGCCGGCGCACTCGGAGTATTGGTTCTCTCGGGCGAGACTACACTTGAGACCTCTCTCAACTCCAATCCACAACCACCGATTACAGCACTCAACATCGAAGAGTTCGGTCGTCTGCTGCTGAAATCGAAAGGGCTGGAATACTAAAAGACAATATTATTAAACATTAATAATTAATTAAAGTAGAACTTTAAAATTTTTTAATCATGAAGCGATTATTTACAGCAAGCGTGCTTTCATTAGCACTCGCAACTCCTTCGCTATTTGCAGGAGAGGTTGCAGAACCAGCAGCAGAACCAACAGCTGAGCCATTGGCAGAAGCAGTAGCTGCTCCACAACAATCAGGATGGAAAGATGTTCTTTCTAAACTTCCTAAAATCTCTGGTTATCTACAAACTGGTTGGAACTACACAAGCGACGGTTACGGAACAACTAAGGAAAAATCTTCTTTCCAAGCTAAGCGTCTTCGTCTTATCATGGACGGCAACGTAGGTGCTAAGGTTTCTTTCCGTTTGCAAATCGAAGCTTTCAACGGTATCGCAGGTTCAACCAACGGTAACGGACAAAAGAACATCCAAGTGATGGACGCATTCGCAACAGCTAAAATCACTCCAGCATTCCAAATCCGCGCTGGTCAATTCTACACTCCAATGGGTTATGAGAACTACGACATCTCTCCAGCTACTTTGGAAACTGTTGACTTCTCTAACATCTGCTACCGCATGGCATGCCGCAACGCTATCTCTTACAACTTCGTTGATTACGGTCGTGACCTCGGTGTTATGATTCTTGGTGATGTTTTCCCAACAACTGAAGGCTACAGCCACTTGCACTATGACTTGGCTATCACAAACGGCGGACTTCCTTGCAAGGACGACAACAACAACTCTAAGGACATCTATGCTGCTTTGAACTTCAAGCCTATCAAGAACTTGAGCATCAAGGGATCATTCAACTGGGGCGAATATGCTGGTACAGTAGGTGAAAAGACTTACAAGTATCAGCCAATGACTCGTTTCATCGTAGGTGCATGGTACAACGATCCAACTGGTATCGATCTACGTGCTGAATTTGGTATGCAAAACTCTAAGGACAACGGCGTTAGCATCGTTAAAGAAACTGGTGCATACGTTTTGGCTGGATACCACGCTGGCAAGTTCCTTCCAGTAGTACGTTGGGACATGTACAAGGATGATGTAAACAAAGTATCTGCTAACAACTACAACCGTGTTCTCGTTGGCTGCACATACCAAGCATTGAGCAACCTTAAGGTTCAACTCAACTACGGTTACACATTCTACAACGACGAAGCTAAGAAAGTAAGCGAAGCTGCTGGTGGAAAATCAGGTCAAAGCCAAATCCAACTTATGGGCTTGTTCAAATTCTAATGAAACCCTATTTAACTTTATAAATTAACATTAAAATCAAAAACAATGAAAAAGTTTTTATTATTACTTGCTGCTGCTTGTATGACTACAGCTGCAACTTATGCACAGCACCTCGGTACTGAATATCGCCTTAAGAAAGTCGTAGAAGTTCCTGGTCGTCAAGGTATCGCTGCCGACAATGACTACTACTACGTTTCTGACACTCGTGGTCTTTACAAATATGACAAGAACTGGAAACTTGTGAAGAAACGCGTTCAGACTAAGGATGCTAAGGGCAACTTCATCGACCCATTGTTCAACAATCCAGATCCTGCAAAGGGCGGTGCTAACCACTTCGGTGACATCGACGTTTACAACGGCAGAATCTACACTGGTAACGAATATTTCAACCTTGGCCGCGGTCAAAACATCTCTGTTGATATTTACGATGCTAACACTCTTCAATACATCGAAAGTATTCCTTGGAGACCAGAATCAGGTCAAGTAGAGGTATCTGGTGTTGCTGTTGATCGTGAACGCAACCTTGTATGGCTTTCTGACTGGGTTGATAGCCGTTATGTATATGCTTACAGCCTTGAGACTAAGCAATACTACACAAAAGTACAATGTCGTCCTGAGCCATATTGGTGCCAAGGTATCTTCATTGTAGATGGTACTATGCTTCTTGCTGCTGATGACGGTGAATCTACTTACCACATCGCAGACAACGTTTACAAGATGGACATCACAGGTGCACCTTACACAGGTCTTGTTCAAGGTACTGAGCCTGTAAAGGACACTCCTTGGTCAGTTAAGACCGACAAGAATGGTAAGGTCGTTACTCGCACAGGCGAAATCGCTGGTGGTGCAATGGGTGGTAAAGTTGAGCTTCTTCGCGAAATGACCGACTTCCGTCGTGCTGGCGAAATCGAAGGTCTTTGCATCGACCCAACTAACGACGATCTTCTTGTTTTGAACAACCGCGGTACTCAAATCATTCTTGGTATGAGCCAAGGTCCGTTCAAGAACGAAGGTTACACTAAGGAAATCCACGAAGTTTATGTTTACGAGAAAATTAAATAATAATTTTCAAGTAAAAAATTGAATTCGAAGACTTGTAAACTATAAGTGAACATGAAATGTCGCCAAGCGGCGCGCGGACACAATAGCCCACACCTGAGTGGCGGCATTTCTTTTTCTCTTTTCTCAACGGAAATCAGTATTTTCACTCTATATTGAACAACAGTTTTTTAATTCTATAATAGAGACTTAATAATTGGTAAGACAAATTGACGATATCTGTGGCAGTGATGCCGCAGATATTTATAAAACTTGCCAAAATTATTGGGGGGGTAAAACTAACATTATGCTGTAAATAATCAAAATAAAGTGTATCCGTCCAATGTTAATTACAGTCACATTTTTTATTGGAATTAACGCTCTCACCTCAATTATAGAAAGAAATACAAGATTTGCCACAAAACTGATTACAAGTAATGACAATATCCACTTTAACACTTAAAATACTACAAACAAAAAACAAGGGGTATATATAATAACTAAAATCAAAAGAAATCACTACTCAAAACTTCTCGAATCCATTACGCATCGCAGGTAGATTGATTTTGCGTGTAAATCACATAATCACAATCTGATTTCACTATTTTTAATTGAACATGAGAATATCTGCACGTCGGCTATCGCCAAGATAACTGACAGGGGTTTCATCCCTCAATTTGAATGTGAAAGTCAAGAAGCCAGCATCAGAAAAAGGGTAATGTTGATAAGGACCATAGAGTAGCCAACTAAATAACACAACATTTCTAAATAATTTCATTTACTAACAATTAACAAAAACTTATGAACAGACAATTCGTAAAAATTGGTATGCTCGGGTTTGCCGCTGCTGCGGTCATGACTTCTTGCTCTGACGACCAGCAGTTTGTGGACTATAACTCACAAGCCAAGAAAATCGATGTTCAGGTTCTTAACCCTGAACTTGCCAAGGTACGCGACTATGTGCCTTTGTATGCAGTAATCGCTCACCGTGGTAGTACTTATTGGACTCCAGAGGAGACCGAAGCATCTTGGCGCTGGGCGCGCGATATGGGTGCCGACTATTTGGAATCCGACCTTCAAGCTACAAAAGATGGAGTTGTGCTTTCACTTCACGATGATAACTTGAAGCGCACCACAAACATCCAATCTACATTCAGCGACCAAGTTCCTGCAATACGTAAAGCTTTCTACCGCTCTCTTACTTACGAGGATGGAACTCCATGTAACTTCTCCGAGGAGGATATCAACACACAATACAACAACGACCTCGGCAACTACTACAGCTACTATCCACGCAACTACTACTATGCTGAGCTTCTTATGCTCGACGCTGGTTCTTGGTTCAACGAAGACAACCTTGAGCTTGCACGCGAAAGCTTCGCTTCAACCAACAACCCACTTCAAGAGACTCTTGACGCTTGGCGCGTGAACCCTAACGCACAAGTGACTTACAGCAACGGTCTTTACATCAGCGCACTTGCCGACCAAATCGCTTATGCTGAGGGTAAAAAACTTAACCGCGACGCACAAGGCCGCCGCATTCTTCCTTACCATGTAAAGAACTCGCTGAAAGGTAAGAGTCTTGTTGAAATCTGCTCTCAAGCTCCTTCTACCACTGTAGATGGCACTACTTGGACAGCACAATCCCGCTATATGGACTTCCTTGTCTATGACTTCAGCAACGCCTACGTTGCCGATCCTCAAGACAGCGGCAACCGTCCTGGTATCTACATCGAGTTCAAGGAAAGCTGGGCTCAACCAAAAGACATGGAAGCTCGCGTTTATCAAGAGCTTGACAAGTGGGGATGGAACATCATCACCAAGCCTGAGACTACCAACGAATTCTACAAGAACGGTAAAGTAAACGTTGGTAACACCAATGGTAAGGTTATTCTCCAAACATTCACATTCGACGCTGTAGAACGCGCTTACTCTATCTACAAAGGACGCATCCCTATGTGCTACCTTCTTTGGACAAGCGACCCTGCTTACGCTACCGACCTCGCTTACGACACTCCAACCGGTGTTGCCGACTTCATCAAGTATATGCAAGACCGCGGTTGTCACATCATCGGCCCGGCTATCTCTGGCGCGCCAAACAACTATCCTGAGATGAACTGCCCATGGCAGGCATATATGGTTCGCCGCGCAGGCATGATCAACCACCCATATTCATTCGACTCTCAAGCTCAAATCACCAAGTACATGGGTTACTGGAACTATGGCTGGGAGACAGAATTCGACGACCTCATGAAGATTACCATCCCTAAGACCGCCTACAGCACATTCCCTGGCGAAGATGCTACATGGCCTATCTATATGGACGGATGCTTCACCAACCACAGCGAGATGAACTTGCAATATATGCTTGACAATGGTATGCGCTGCAACGCCAAGTTGCCTAACCCATTCCATCCTGGACAAGTATTCGACAACAGCCAAGCTCCATCAACTGTGCCTGACGCTTCTGAACTTCTCATGAAACTTGGTTACTAATGGCACAAGAATGAAAGTCACCTTTCAGAATTAAACAAACAAATTAATTTTAAAAGTATTCAAAATGAAAATCAATAAATATATTTTGATGTCGGCTTTGGCTTCAGTCGCTCTCACTGCTGCTGCTCAAGATTTTGACACAGACCCAACGCTGAACATCAACAACGAAGAGAAACAAGTTAAGTTCTCTGTAGGAGCGCGCTTCATGGCTGACGCTGCTCTTTACCACTCAGACTTCACTCCGCTGCACAGTGGCGCAAGCATCACCGATGCCCGCATCCGCACAAGCATGACCTACGGCAAAAACTGGTATTTCTATGCTGACTTCGGTTTCGGCGGCGGCAAGTTTGCTCAAAAGAACATCTTCTTGCAATATGCCACTAAGGACAATGCAGATGCTACTCACGCCATAAAGGTGGGTTACTATAACGACCCTGCCGGAACTATGGCAAACCAGACTTCCCTCGGTTCATATCACTTCATTTCTCGTCCGGGTATGGCAAGCTCTCTCGGCGAAGGTCGTGAACTCGGTATCACCTACAAGTATTCTTCTGACCACGCATTCTTGTATCAAGGCGTGTTTGCCGAAGACCAATACAACAAAATCGATGCCGGATTCAATGGTGTAACTTTGAGCGGCCGCTGGTTGTATCGCAACGTTGATGCCAACAGCGCATTCCACGTTGGTGCAAGCGCACGCTATGCTCATCTTGGCGGTGGCGAGGAAGTAACCACCAAGGGTGCTACTGTCCTCAAAAAGACATTGAACCTCGGTCAAAGCCTTGAGACTTACATCGACAAGAACAACATCTTCTCAAGCTGCACTCTGCCTTGGGCGAACAATGTTATCGACCTTGGTGCTGAAGCTCTTTATCACAACGCCGACTTCTTCATCCGCGCTGAATACAAGCACAAGATTGTAACCAAGACACGCGATTCTTATAAGATGTTCATCGCAGCACAAGACAACATCGATGGCTGGGGCGATATCGACTTGTGGGAAACAGCCAACCGTATCCGCACCAACCACTTCAACGGTGCTTATGTGGAACTTGGCTACAAGATTTTCGGCAGCGACTACACCTACAACAAGCATGACGCTGTGCTTAACGGTCTTAACGGAAAGGCTCTCGAAGTGGTTGCACGCTTCAACTATTCTGGTCTTAACGACTTGACCGAAGGCGAATACTACTCAGCAGGACGCGACCAATACTATGCCGACGGCTATATGGTCGATTGGCCAGCTACTGGCGCTACAAGCGTGGGCGGTGGCAACACTTGCTCTACTACTGTAGGCTTGAACTATTCTTTCAACAAATATGCACAAGTTATGCTCAACTACACTTGGCACAAGATTAACATCGACCGCTTGCCATACGACAAGAACGTTCATTCAGTTCAAGCACGTGTTCAATTCACATTCTAAATCATCAACCATCCTATTGTGAAGCATACACATTACAATGGCTCGCAGAGCCTGTAAAATGCAATAAACAATAATAACAATGATGATGCCGCCTTGCAGTGAGAAAGTACTCACGCGCAAGGCGGTTTTTTATATGCCATAATTTTAGTCGTGAGCGGCACATTACTGCGTCGTCATTAAAGCTGCAACTTTCACAGTCTAATTATTCACACATCTGCCATTATATAATCTTATTCAGGCCCGCAATATATGGATATTGCGCAATCAGAGCATCGAGCGCCGATTGAGTGTCGGCTTTGAACTTTGCCACCACGTCCTGGTTTTGGCTCATGGGTCTATGCCGCAGCCGCTTCGTCATACGCTCACATTGCGAGATAATCTGCTGTTGCCGCACATCGAAATAAGTGTTCTTCAGCACCTCCCATATATATTCCACAGCCACTTCGCTGGGATGCACCATATCGGCTGCATAGAAGCGATAGTCGCGCAAGTCGTCCATCAATATCTCGTAAGACGGGAAATAGCCACACACGTCAGGATGCATACGCACCATCTCTGCCACAGCAACTCGCAGCGTGCTTTTGCTCAGGCTGTTTGTTGCCAGCCCATCGGCGATATGGCGTATCGGGCTAACGGTGAACACAATGCGCAACTGCGAATTAAACTCACGCAGTCCACTCACCATCCCGTCAAGCACATCGGTGATTTCATTCACACTCCGCATCTGGCGCACAAATTCTGCCGACGGGAACTTATGGCAATTGCTCACCACGGCTCCGCCACGGCTATATGTGATTGCCGTGCCAAGCGTGACAAACAGCACTCGGCATTGGCGCAGATGCGCATGAGCCGACGTGATGCTGCCGTTCATAGCACGAAGAGCCTCATCGGCATCGGGCATAGAAAACCGTGAATGGAAATCGAAGCAGTTCCACACGCCATTGGCTTCCACAAGTTCGTCTCGCTCCACAAGACGGCACTCCATCACGCGCCTGGCAGCCATAGCCACACTCATGGGATTATACACTGTGCCAAGCGGATTTATCACTACATTAATCATGGCATCGGCAAGGCGCAATCCAATATTATCCGAGAAGCATGAGCCGATCATCATCATCTTGTCGCTGTGCCTCAACGCAATGTCTTTATTGTCGGGGGTTATTATCGTACGAAATTCCATATTAACTGTGTTAGCAGTGGCAAAGTTACTGAAAAAACTCTATCTTTGCAGAAAATAGGCTGCATCTCAGCATAATATTCAAGTAAACTTGATATTCTGCATTCGATTTGCACTATCTTTGCAGAAAATAGGCTGCATCTCAGCATAATATTCAAGTAAACTTGATATTCTGCTCTCGATTTGCTCTATCTTTGCAGAAAATAAGCAAGATATACTCATATTTGAAATGCACAACCACACTATATATATTATTACACTATTACTTGCATTTATATCAGCATTTGCGCATACTACCAAGGCTACAGAATATGCCGACACCATATCTCCAATAAATGCAGCCTCTCCTAAGGCTATCCATCATTTGGGCTTCGACATACGCCCTGCGTGGATAGTGCCAAACAAAAATTTCTTCAAGGGATTGAACGAGAGCGGCAAGAAACTCGACAAGACGGTATCGGCTCACCTGGAATATGCTTTCAGCTTCGCTCCCGGTTCACGACAGGACCGCATGTATCCTCATACATATCAGGGAATCGGCATCGGCTACAACAATTTCTTCGACAGCAATGAGATAGGCACACCGGTATCGGTGTATGCGCTGCAAGGGTCGCGCATCGCGCAGCTATCGCGCAATCTCTCTATCTACTATGAATGGAATTTCGGAGCTTCGTTTGGATGGAAGAAATATGATGAAGAAGTGAACCCATACAACACTGTCGTCGGCTCAAGCGCCAATGCTTTCATCAATCTTGGAATCATGCTTAATTGGCACTTCGCACGCAACTGGCAGATGACGGCTGGAATCGACATATCCCACTTCTCCAACGGCAACACAAGCTCGCCAAATGCCGGAGTGAATACATTAGGCGCAAGAATCGGCATTATGCGCTCATTCTCGGCAAAGGACGTAGCCACAGCATCACTGCCGCACATAAGCATAAAGCCGCACATGAGCTACGACCTCGTGCTGTATGGCGCATGGCGCAAACGCGGCATCATCACCGACGATGAGAAATTCATGGTGCCAAGCACCTTTGCGGTGGCTGGACTAAGCTTCTCTCCCATGTATAACTTCTGCAACAACTTCTGCGCCGGAGGCTCAATCGACCTGCAATATGACGAAAGCGCTAACATAAAGTATCATGTGGCATCGCCCGACGGCTCCACACAGGGCGAAAGCACACGCTTCTATCGTCCGCCTTTCAGCGAGAGCTTCGCGGCAGGAGTGTCGGTGCGCGCCGAGGTGGTAATGCCCATATTCTCGGTCAATATCGGCATCGGCCACAATGTGATATACAAAGGCAGCGACAATGGCGGCTTCTACCAAATAGTGGCATTAAAGGCTCATATCACAAAGAGCCTTTTCCTGCATGTGGGCTATCGCCTCATCGATTTCCACGACCCGAGCAACCTGATGCTCGGCATAGGCTACCGCTTTCACAACAAGCGATGACATTGGCTGCCGGCGGAATCAGCTCAAGCCCTCAATCTCCCCGCCGATGATGTCGATGTGTTCTGCCTGCGGCACTTTTGGCAACCCCGGCATACGCAGCATCTCGCCAGCCACTATCACTATCATCTCAGCGCCGTTGTTCACCACTATGTCGCGCACATGAAACTCGAAATTGCGCGCCACGCCATATATCTTTGGGTCGGTGGAGAATGAATATTGCGTCTTGGCTATGCATATAGGATAATGCGCAATGCCGAGCTTCTCGATTCGCTTCATCATCTTGTTGGCGGCATTGCTGAATGTCACATAGCTTGCGCTGTATATCCTGCACGCCACCTTCTTTATTTTCTCCTCGATGCTGTCATCATCGGCATACGACAGTTGCAGCGGAGCCGAAGGATTATTCTCGATGGTATCCACCACAAGATTGGCAAGAGCTACAGCGCCATCGCCGCCCTTGGCAAAGGCATCGTTCACCGCAAACCCCACGTTCAGCTCATCCTCGCAATGGCTGCGCACAAGCTCCACCTCCTCATCGGTATCGGTGGCAAAGCGGTTGAACGCCACCACCACAGTCTGCCCGAACGACTGGAGGTTCTTCACATGCTTGTCGAGATTGCAGAAGCCTTGCTGCAATCCTGCGATATTGGGTTCTTTCACGCGGTCATACCCCACACCGCCATGTATTTTCAGTCCTTGCACAGTGGCAACGATAATTGTCAGTTTAGGCTGAAGCCCACTCTTGCGGCACTTTATGTTGTAGAATTTTTCAGCTCCGAGGTCAGCCCCGAATCCAGCTTCAGTAATCACATAATCGCCGAAGGTCATAGCCATCTTTGTGGCGAGAATGGAGTTGCAGCCATGGGCTATGTTTGCAAACGGACCGCCATGCACGAAAGCCGCCCCACCTTCGGTGGTCTGCACAAGATTTGGGTGAATGGCATCCTTCAATAGCACAGTGATTGCACCTGCCACGCCAAGATCTTTCACAGTGAACGGCTTCTCATCGAAAGTGAACCCGAGGATAATATTCTCTATGCGGCGGCGAAGGTCGGCAGAATCTTTCGAAAGGCACAGAATTGCCATAATCTCAGAAGCAGGAGTGATGTCGAAGCCCGACTCCATAGTCACGCCATTGGTGCGTGGGCCAAGCCCGGTGACAATGCTGCGCAGCGAGCGGTCGTTCACATCGATGACGCGTCGCCAAGTGATTTCTTTCAGCCCGAAACCGTCGGCCTGATGCTGATAGATATAATTGTCGAGCAGAGCCGAAATCATATTGTGGGCAGAAGTGATGGCATGGAAATCGCCAGTGAAATGCAGATTGATTTTGTCCATGGGAAGCACTTGCGCATATCCGCCTCCGGCTGCGCCGCCCTTCATGCCAAAGCACGGGCCGAGCGACGGCTCACGCAGAGCCACAACAGCCTTCTTGCCGATTTTGTTAAGACCGAGAGCCAATCCTATCGACACAGTGGTCTTCCCTATTCCAGCCTTGGTGGCAGAAATAGCTGTGACAAGAATCAGGTTGCTTCGCTTCACACGTTCCTCATTGATAAGATGCTCAGGAACTTTGGCAATGTAGCGGCCATAATTTTCAATCTCATCACACGGCATGCCGACACTCTTGGCAACCTCCTTGATATCTTTCAGCTTCACACTGCGGGCAATTTCAATATCCGATTTCATATAGTGTAGTTTTTGTTAATGCATTATGAAAGTAAAAGCCATATTACTCACAAAATTACAAAAAAGATTGAATTATCACCATATCCCCACATTATATTGTCAATTCTTCTAAATAATCTTTCCACGAATTGTGCCTTTGCGGATTTATTAGTACTTTTGCACATCAATCATTAGGAATGGTTACTATTCAAGACATCCAGAATAATATATCTAAGGAGCTGACAGACTTAAATGCTATAATCAAGGACACGCTCCATAGTTCAAGCCCGCTTATGCAGCAGGTTGTGAACAATTTTCTCATCACCAAGGGCAAGCAGATTCGCCCTATGCTCGTCATCCTCAGCGGCAAGTTTTTCGGAGAAATCTCGGAAAACGTGCTTTATGCAGGAGCTGCGATAGAGCTTCTGCACAACGCTTCACTCATACACGACGACGTGATCGACGAATCACTTGAGCGACGAGGCACTCCCACCATCAACCGCGTGTGGGACAACCACATCGCAGTGCTTGTGGGCGACTTCTTCGTTAGCGGCGCACTTTATTGTGCCGAGCATTCCCACGACTTCCGCATCATCTCCACCATGGCTAAGCTTGGCCGTGAGCTTTCGCTTGGCGAAATCGAGCAAATCGACAATGCGCGCAGCCACAGCGTGGATGAACAGACCTACCTGAAGATTATACGCCGCAAGACGGCATCCCTATTCCGCAGTTGCGTGGAAGTGGGCGGATATGCCGCCAAAGCTCCCGAAGCCGACTTGAAGAATCTAATGGAATATGCCGAGCTGCTCGGTATGTGCTTCCAAATCAAAGACGACATCTTCGACTACTTCGACAACAAGGAGGTGGGCAAACCCACCGGCAACGACCTGCGTGAAGGGAAAATGACCCTGCCGCTCATCTACGCGCTCTCGCGCACCGACGCTCCGCGCCACGATGAGATGGTGGCTTTGAGCCACAAGACACAGCTCACAACCGAAGACATAGCCACACTGATAGAATTTGCAAAAAGCCAGGGCGGCATCGAATATGCCTACTCCACCATGGAGCGTCTGCAAGCCGAGGCCGACAAGATTATTTCGCAATATCCGCCGTCAAGCTCTATCGACGCTTTCCGCAGCATATTTGAATACATCATTGAGCGAAGGAAATAAACAGACGGACGGTGAAAACTATGCTACAACAATGTTTAATAGAGGGCCGTATCGAAGCTGGCTGCGACGAGGCCGGGCGCGGATGTCTTGCCGGACCAGTCACTGCCGCCGCTGTGATCCTGCCCCCCGATTTCAAGAATGACATGCTCAACGACTCGAAAAAGCTCACTGAGCATCAGCGCGACATCCTGCGCCCAATCATCGAGCAGGAAGCTATCGCTTGGGCTGTGGCATTCGTTTCTCCACAGGAAATTGATGAGATTAATATACTGAAAGCATCGTTCATGGCTATGCACCGCGCCATCGACCAATTGACTGTGCGTCCCGAAGCTTTGCTTATCGACGGCAACCGCTTCATCCCCTACGACGGCATACCACACACATGCATAGTGAAAGGCGACGGCAAGATGATGAGCATCGCTGCCGCATCCGTCCTCGCAAAGACCCACCGCGACGAGTATATGCGCCTCATCGCTGCCGACTATCCTCAATATGGATGGGATGGCAATAATGGCTACCCGACGCGCGCCCACCGTGCTGCTATCGCAAAATACGGAGCCACACCATACCACCGCACCACTTTCCAGCTACTCGACCCTCAAATGTCGCTATTCTGACACCAGCCCCATATCCTGCACCAGCTTCTTCACCACCTCAACCAAGGGGGGCGACATTCAAAAGCCGAGACCATTCTATTGTCATTTCATAAAAAATGTTTAACTTTGCAAAAGTTTTAGGTTTCAGAATTTAATCATTCAATCAATTTACATGAATTTTTCAGGAGGTATAGAGTTTAAGCCCAAGTTCTTCACTGAGCTTAAAAACTACAATTTGTCTAAGTTCAAAGACGATTTGATTGCTGGTCTTGTGGTGGGAATAGTGGCATTGCCACTTGCCATAGCATTCGGTATAGCCAGCGGTGTCACACCCACAGTGGGTCTCATCACAGCCATCATCGGCGGTTTCCTTGTGTCAGCTCTCGGCGGCAACAGCGTGCAGATAGGCGGCCCCACAGGAGCTTTCATCGTCATAGTTTACAACATCATCCAGCTTTATGGCCTTCAAGGTATCGCCATAGCCACATTCATGGCTGGCGTGATACTGGTGCTTCTCGGCGTGTTTCGCCTCGGCACGGTCATCAAGTTTATCCCCTATCCTATCGTTGTAGGTTTCACAAGCGGTATCGCGCTGACCATATTCTCCACTCAGATTGTAGATCTGTTCGGGCTGACGGTAGATAAAGTTCCGTCCGACTTCCTCTCGAAATGGGCGGTATATTTCCAGAATTTCGACACAACACACTTTCCGACACTCATCGTCGGACTGCTCACCGTGGCAATAATTGTGGCTGCTCCATATATTTCCAAGAAACTGCCGGGCGCGCTCATCGCCATCATCGTGATGACCATTGCTGTGTTCTGCCTAAAGACCTACGCCGGCATCGACGGGATAGAGACTATCGGCGACCGCTTCGGCAAGCTGCCAGCCGAGATGCCGCTACCCCACTGGCTCGGGCTGAACATGACCACCATCAATGTGCTTCTCCCTTCAGCGTTCACCATTGCAGTACTCGGAGCCATCGAGTCGCTGCTGTCGGCAACCGTTGCCGACGGTGCCACAGGCAACACCACTCGCAACAACACCGAGCTGATAGGTCAAGGCGTAGCCAATATGGTGGTACCATTCTTCGGCGGAATCCCAGTCACTGGAGCTATTGCCCGCACCATGACAAATATCACCAACGGCGGACGCACACCAGTAGCCGGCGTGGTTCATGCCATCGTGCTGCTGCTCATATTCCTATTTCTGATGCCGCTCATCAACTATGTGCCTATGGCATGCCTTGCCGGAGTTCTGGTGATGGTGTCATATAACATGAGCGGATGGCGCACCGTGGTCAATATCTTCAAGAATCCGAAGTCGGATGTCACTGTACTTGTGGTGACATTCCTGCTCACCGTGATATTCGACCTCACAATCGCAATCGAGATAGGACTGCTGCTTGCAATCGTGCTGTTCTTGAAACGTGTCATGGAGAACACTCAAATCAAGGTGTTCAGCGACCAAATAGACATTGCCGACGGCACAGAATCCACTCAGCACGAAGTGCTTGAAGTCGCAAAAGGCGTGGAAATCTATGAGATTGACGGTCCGTTCTTCTTCGGAGTGGCAACCAAGTTCGACGAGATGATGCGCAGCATGGGCGACAATCCACAAGTCAGAATCATTCGTATGCGCAAAGTCCCGTTCATCGATTCCACAGGAATCCACAACCTTGAGCTGCTCATCGCCTCATCCAAGTCGGAGGGCATACATGTCGTGCTTTCGGGCGTAAACCCAAGCGTACATGAGGTGCTTATCCATGCCGGAATCGACAAGATGATTGGCAAAGACCATATCTGCGACCACATCACAAAAGCTGTGGTCATGGCCAACAAAATCGCCAATCGTCCCGATGATATGCAAGAAATAGATTGGTAATCATCTGACATCAACGCACTTACAATAAAGAGGTCACTAATTACGGAAAAATTTCCGTAATTAGTGACCTCTTTTCTTGGTTATATCACACGAATGGCATACCTTTGCACCAAGATAACGATATTACACACGCAAAAAAAACGCTGAATATGAAATTTGCAGTCTATTGCTCGTCGCGCGCCGACCTTGCACCAGAATATGTGCAAGCCGCCGTTGCGACTGGAAACTGGATAGGGAAAAACAGGCACGAACTTGTGTATGGCGGAGTAAATGCCGGACTTATGCACACTGTGGCACAAGCCGCTCACGATGCCGGAGCTAAAATCACCGGCGTGATACCCGAAATCTTCAGCCACCGCGCAGACTCGCTTAACGACGAAGTCATAACCACCCATAATCTCAACGACCGCAAAGCCAAAATGATAGACCTTGCCGACGCATTCATAGTGCTGCCTGGCGGACTTGGCACCATCGACGAATGGATAGCCACTCTGTCGGCTCTTGTGGTGGATGGCGACACAAAGCGCAAAATCATAGTCGCCAACATCAACGGAATCTTCGACAACACCGTGGCACAAATCAGAAGCACAGCACAATCGCCATTTGCAAGAAATGAGATAATCGACATGTCGATTATAGTCAACGACTGCTACACGCTTATCGACACACTGTCGCAAATCAGCCGATAAGCGATTTTGAATAATAAACATTACATAGTAATAATCAATAAATTACAGTTATTTTATGAAAAGCAACATCTACACTATGACCGGCGATGCCGGCACAACCTCACTTGTCGGAGGCAAGCGAGTGAAAAAGACTGATATAAGGCTCGAAGCATACGGAACAATCGATGAGCTCAACTCATTCATAGGCTATCTCACCATCTCGGCAAAGATGTCACACCCTGAAATGTATAAATATCTGCGCACAATACAATCAAAGATGTTCAGCATCGGAGCATATCTCGCCACCGACAACCCAAACAACGAAAAGACCGTCTGCAAGGGACTTAGCCAAGCCGATGTAGAGAAAATGGAGAGCGTAATCGACGAGCTTGACGGCGAACTTCCGCCACTGCATTCTTTTATCCTGCCAGGAAGCAGCACACTGTCGGCTTCAGCACACATCTGCCGCACGGTGACACGCCGCTGCGAGCGCAGAGTGCTGTCACTCTCCGACGAGGCCTACGTCGATCCCATTGTGCTGAAATTCCTGAACCGCCTAAGCGACTTCTTCTTCGTTTTCGCACGCTTCAACAACATCCACAACCAGATTGAAGAGGTGTTCTGGAACCCCGACTGCTAAAATTTATAAATTTCACTCCGATTCTGCTATTTAGTGTGTTTTTAATGCAAAAAAACTGATTAAAAATTTTGTTTTTAACATTCAAGCACTATCTTTGCGGAAATTTTAAGAAGCATCCTTGAAACACAAGAAATTGCTTCGCAGAATAACCTTTAAATTTTAGAAGAATATGTATTGGACACTTGAACTTGCTACTAAACTTGAAGACGCACCATGGCCAGCAACAAAAGAAGAATTGATTGACTATGCCATGCGTTCAGGAGCACCTCTTGAGGTCATCGAGAACCTTCAGGAGATGGAAGACGAAGGAGAGACTTACGAAAGCATCGAAGATATTTGGCCCGACTATCCAAGCAAGGACGACTTCTTCTTCGATGAGGAAGAATATTAACCGCTCAAAAAGTTGCACAAACAGCTTAAAGCATTGAATCTAAGCGGTATAGGAATTGTATGACAACATTCCCATACCGCTTTTCTCGTTCTTTTATCGCCAAAGACAGTACAAGCCGTGCAGCCTGTCTTATTTAAATAAACTGCTCAATGATAGGTACTTTCGCTTATCGCAAGCGTAAAAACGACGCTGTGAAGCGTCACCGCCATGCGAAATATCAGTGGCTTTAATGAATATTAACTAATTAGGGGGTGAAAGCAAAGCTTTCTATACCTTTGTAGATAAATTTGTTAAAAGCAATCCATAATATCATAATTTATGAAGAAAACCTTTACCATGCTTTTGGCGCTTTTTGCCTTTAGCCTGTCTATGTTCGCTGGTAGTCCTGGCGTAACATTCCTGCTTCGTAGCGGTCAGAAGGTGAGTTTTACCTTTGCTGAGAAGCCAGTCATTGCTTTGAGCGATGCCAATTTGTCCGTGAGTGTGCGCGGTGTAGAGCGCGTGAGCTATGCTTATGCCGACGTGCAGTGCGTAGTAGTTGATGATGATGTCGTTAGTGCTGTCGATAATGTGGTGGCCAATGACAAGAGCCAACATGTTGTCTTCTCGTTTTCTGCCAGCGCGTTGAATGTTTCGGGCTTGGCAGCTAACGAATCAATTGCTCTTTATTCTATCGATGGCAAACTCATGCTTCGTGAAAGAGCTGATGCTGATGGCAAAGCCGCAATGAATCTTTCGTCCCTTAAGCAAGGCATTTATGTAGTCCACACCCTGAGCGGCATTAGTTACAAACTCTTTAAGAAGTAAGCTATGAAAAGACTCTTTACGTTATTGGCTGCTTTGATGTTGACTGTTACCGCATCATTTGCGCAGCAGAACTTTTATTTTTGGGGTAAGGATGGTAACGTTTCCATCAAACCTATTTCTGAAGTCGATAGTTTGACCTTTAGTGTAGGTTCTTGGTTGTTCCAGATTTCAAAGCCTGTGAACCTTGGTGCTACTACAAGCTCTTTCCAAGGTTCGGCGAAGGTCGCTTTCAATGACAATGTAAAGTCAATCGATGTTACTCCCGAAGTGGGTATTTGTTATTCTGGTAAAAATAAGGTTCCTACTTATAGTGACTTCAAGAAGGAGTTAGGTAGTTCGATGCAAGACTATTCGTTTACAATCACGAATGTCCTTTCTGGCACTACTTATTATTACCGTACTTACGTCAAGCTCCTTGATGAGGTCTATTATAGTGCTGTCAATTCTATTACCACCATGGGTGAAACTCCTGTAATCAATGGTCACAAGTTTGTTGATCTCGGTTTACCCAGTGGTCTGCTCTGGGCTGAAACCAATGTGGGGGCTTCTTCATCTACGGATGATGGTGACTACTTTGCTTGGGGTGAGACGGTTTCTAAGTCAAGTTATTCTTGGAGTACTTACAAGTGGGGCAGTGCCTACGACAATTTATCTAAGTACAACTCTTCCGATGGCAAGAAAACTCTTGACCCCGAGGACGATGCCGCTACTGTCAATTGGGGTGCCCCTTGCCGTATGCCTGATTCTTCTGAGTTTTCAGAACTTTATGGCACGTGTGATTGGTCTTGGCAAGGAAATGGCTACCTCGTTACAGGTCCTAACGGCAACACCATCTTCTTCCCTGCTTCGGGCTACCGCTACGACGATGCCCTTTGCCCTCCTGGTTCGGTCGGCACCTATTGGATACGTTCACTCCACCCCCGCTACGCCAACCTCGCCAACGTATTCTACTTGAACAGTGACGGCGTCATATCGACGTCCGTCAACGGCCGTACCGTCGGGTACCCTGTCCGCCCAGTCGCAGAAAAATAAGGTGGGCTAAATGCCCACCGCTTCTCACTTCAGGTCCGGTAGACATTCCCGCGGAGCTGGCGATAAAATTTTTAGAATTACAACAAAGACAATAATATATGAAACGCATATTTTCTTTCGTTTTGTCAGCATTGTTAGCTATAGTATTCACGACAGCCAATGCTCAGCAAAACATTTTTATTTGGAAGGGTGGTAACATCTCTGTCAAGTCAGTAGCCAATCTGGATAGCATTACCACCTCTGCAGGTTGGTTTTTTGATATCCGCACTTCTGCTGCCACGTCAGTTACCACCAATACACTCGAGGCATCTATCAGTGTGTCTTGTGCAGACAACGTAAAATCTCTGTCTAAAACTCCCGAAGTAGGTGTTTGTTTCTCGTCAGAGACAGCTACCCCTACTTATGCAGACGAACGCAAATGCTTAGGTACTTCAGTCAGTAGTTATGACTTCACGCTTTACGACCTTGACCCAGGCACGACCTATTATTATCGTGGTTACGTGAAGTTAGGCGATGAAGTCATTTATGGCAACGTGAAATCCATCATGACTTTTGGTGAAAAGCCAACATCTCCCACTTACACCCTCATCAATGGTCACAAGTTTGTCGATCTCGGTTTACCCAGTGGTCTGCTTTGGGCGCGCACCAATGTGGGTGCCTCATATTCTTCAGATGATGGCGACTATTTTGCTTGGGGTGAAACAAAGCCTAAGTCAATTTATTCTTGGAGTACTTACAAGTGGGGCGATTATAATAATTTGCCGAAGTACAACTTTTCTGACAATAAAACTACTCTTGATGCTAAGGACGATGCAGCTACCGTCAATTGGGGTGCCCCTTGCCGTATGCCTGATTCTTCAGAGTTTCAAGAGCTTTATGATAAGTGTGATTGGTCATGGAAATCCAATTACAATGGTACAAGCGGTTACCTTGTCACAGGTCCCAATGGTAATACCATCTTCTTCCCTGCTTCGGGTCTCCGCGACGGCGGTGACCTCGTCACCCTTGGTTCGGTCGGCTACTATTGGTCACGTTCCCTCTACTGGTCCAACGCCCACCTCGCCGATGACCTCTACTTCCGCAGTGGCTTCGTCAGCCCGATGACCAGCAACCGTTACGGCGGGTTATCTGTTCGCCCAGTCGCAGAAAAATAAGGTGGGCTAAATGCCCACCGCTCCCCTCTTCATGCTGGAAGGCCTTCCCACGGAGCAGACGAAAAAATTATGAAAATCAATCTATGACGACGAAAGAATACTGCCATGAAAAGAGAGTATCAACATCGATATTATGCCAGTCATAAGGAAGAACTGCAACGCAAGAGCCGTGCGTGCCACAGACAGCTAAGAGTGAATAAGAACAAGTGATTGTGGAAAATATTTGCAAAGTTTTCCACATAAAAAAAGTTAATTTAGTCAGCGGTGTGTTACACATGTCGCTGATTTTTTTGTATTTTTGCACCATTAAAGAAAAGAAAGGAACGATATGGCAGAGATTGCAAACCGTATATACGAGACAAGTGAAGGGCGGATTCTCTTCATCTCAGACTTCTCAGACGTCAATGATAATGAGAAGGTGGTGAGTCGTGCACTTTCTGTAGAAGAAAAAAAAGGAAATATAGTTCGATTAGCTAATGGGGTTTATCTTCGTCCTAAGAATACCCGATTTGGGATAGTCTATCCATCAATAGATGAAATGGTGATGGCTATAGCACAACGAGATAAAGTGCAAATACAACCTTCGGGAGTTACTGCGCTCAACAAACTTGGACTCTCAACACAGGTGCCGACAAAATATACTTATCTGACATCGGGAAGTGGAAGAGTCTTGACTCTAGGTAATCGGACTATAGTGTTGAAAAGAAGTGTTCCTAAGAACTTTGCTTTTCAGACAGTGTTGGCAGCGCTACTTGTACAAGCTCTTAGAACATTAGGACAAAAGAATGTAGGTAATCAAGAACTCTCTATCATTAGAAAATTGGTCAATGAAGAGGAACATAAAGACTTGTTTGTACAAGATCTAACTCTCATGCCAGTATGGATGAAAAAGCTGATAACTGATATAATAGATAAAAACGAGCATTATGACACTTTGGTTAAATCACACAATAGATGAACGAATAGCAATGTTGCAACGTGCGGAAGAGAAGTTTCGTATTAATCAGGTTGCAATTGAAAAGGACTGGTGGGTAACTGTGGTGCTCAACGCTCTTTTCAAATGTTCATGTGCAGATCAACTCATCTTTAAGGGAGGTACAAGTCTCAGTAAAGGATGGGATTTGATAGAAAGATTCAGTGAGGATATAGATTTATCTGTAAACCATGAATTCTTCGGTATAGAGAAGACGACAAAGAATCAGCGTGAAAAACTTCGCAAGAAGGCACATAGGTATTTTCTTGATACGGTTTCTGCAGAATTGGATGAAAATCTAAAGAAACTTGGTGTGGAAGGATACCATATAGAAAATGTAATAGAGGAAATTGATGAGGATGGTAAGGCAAGTCCTGTTGCAAGTGATAAGGATCCATCTGTTATTCTCATTCATTATGAGTCTATTCTTGGTCATACGATAGAGTATATTCCGCCAAGAGTAAAGATAGAGATTAGTTGCTTGTCTATGAACGAGCCTACGGAAGACCGTTTGATTTCATCATATATTGAGCAGACTTTCACAGGGGAAGATGAGGGAGCTACAGCTACAATCAGAACAGTTGTGCCTACACGAACATTCCTAGAGAAGGCATTCCTGCTATGCGAGGAATTTCAGAAACAGACTCCTCGTTATGTCCGAATGTCTAGACATCTTTATGATCTCGAACGCTTGATGGATACAGAATTTGGCAAACAAGCCCTGCAGGATATGGATTTGTATGAGCGTATAGTTAAGCATCGTTCCATATACTATGCTGTAGGGTATGTAGATTATTCTAAGTTGATGCCTAGTGAGATTGATTTCGTTCCTAGGCAAGAGTTGATGAAGGATTGGGAGGGTGATTATGCTGAGATGTGTAACCACTTTATCTATGGTCAGGCTTTATCTTTCGAAAAACTTTTAGAGCGAATTAAGGAGTTGCAAGATAGATTTAGAAAAGCCTTTTAGCGACTTTTACTCCTTAATAAAATGTTCAATAAAATAGTTGGAAGACTATAAGTGTTTGGTATTCAGCCATAATATTCCTCTTCAACGAGGAAGAATATTAACCGATAATTATCCGATTAATTATCAGCAGCAAAAAATTTCCAGATTCGCCCCACCCCCCCGTGAGGCGAATCTATTTTTTATCCCCCAAACAGTATCTGTCCAAGTTCTTCTTTCCTAACTTCTACCCGCTCCGAGGGGAATATTGTGGAAGTTGCTAACGATATCTTGCGTGAAAGCAATTCATCAAGGGTAATATCAAACGACTTAAATTCCTTGCTGACAGCCATAGGATAATAGACATACACATCTTTCTCCTGACCAATACGATATGCTCTGTCGGTGGCTTGATTCTCTTTTGCCGGATTCCAATGACGGCTATAATGAATTACATGGTTCGCCGCTGTCACATTTAGTCCAGTCCCAGCAGCTACAGGCGACATAATAATCACATTAAATCCATCAACTGATTGAAATTCATCAATACTCGCCTGTCGGGTTTGTTTGTTCGATAATTTTCTCGTAACAACAGCAGGAGTGTCGCCATTAATAATCTTTGCAGAGACTCCATAACGTTCATGACAAACATGCCATAGCATCTTTTGCGTTTCTTTACGTTCAGCAAAGATTATCACTTTTTCTTTTTTTGCCTTGATGTTATCAATAAAAGAAATCGTTGCTTGAAGTCTTGCTGATGAATTTACTGTTTCTTGCATGGGATGTTGCGAGAGGGTAGAGTCATACAGATATGGATGCTCCGACACCGTTCTAATGCCCATTATTGTCAGTAGCATATTAGGCTGAGTTCCAGAGACATATTTATCCACAACATTCTTATACATATTTAATTGAACTTGTGGCATTTCGGTTTGCTTCTTAAGCTCAATCTTTTCAGGCAAATCTTTTGCCACATCCTTCTTTAATCTACGCAAGAAATATGCGCCAAGCTCCTTATGAATTTCATTCCCCAATGCAACGACATCAGTGTCCTCATCTTTCAATGGATTTTGATATTTAGCGGCAAAAGCTTTGGCATTGCCAAGAAGACCTGGCACACAGAAATCCATTATGCACCATAAGTCGAGAAGTGTATTTTCAACTGGCGTTCCAGTCATAGCAATCTTGAATCCACCCTTCAGAGCCTTGACTGCATTTGTGACAAGAGTACCAGTAGATTTTACTTTTTGTGCTTCATCCAATGCCACTATATCGAAATCTACAGCACAAAAGTTAAGTTGAGAGATGCGCAGCGACTCATAGTTGGTAAGTATAATATCCATCTGTTGCATTTCTTTCACAACATATTTATCATACAAACGAGGGACATTCTTTGACGTAAGACGTGTTATATTGAGACGTGGTGTCGAGAAAAAGCGATTATACTCATTCTCCCAATTCTCCATAAGAGATACCGGAGCGACTATCAGATATGGTCTGTGATTAGCATACTTCCGCGAATGCCAATCAATAAAATATAATATCTGCAATGTCTTTCCAAGTCCCATATCATCTGCCATAAGACAGCCACTTGCTTTATTTTCATACAGATGTTGCAACCATGCCACACACTCCTCCTGATGTGTCTTTAATTGGAATTTTTCACATAGAAATGGATCTTTAAATAATGTATATCTGTCACCGCGTTCAATAGATGGCTCTTCAACAGCAAAGTCCATCTCTATGGCATTTTCCTTTATGATAAGCACCTTTCTTCTATCATCCGTTTTACTGTCTTCGGTCTTTATCGGTTGTCTTGGATTAGCCAATTGCTTTTCTGCTGTCTCAGCAAGAAATTTAGCATCTTCAAGTTCTATTTGTGCGTCATTGTATTCCACAACCCACTTTTGATTATCGACTGCATCACGAATAGCCAATTTTAGTGCAGCAAGCTCTTCTTCGCTGCCAATCGTTAATTTTGTTGTGCCATTATTTGGAGTTTCTACTGTAGCTCCCGCAATCCAGCATGACTTATAAGGACAGATGAAAGGATAGAACTTCGGTTGATATACACCAATCTCGACAACCCTGTCACTATACAACTCTTTCAAGTCTAAGACTTCAGTATTTTCAAAATATTCTGTAGGATGGTCAATTATTGACTGTATTTCTTCACGAGTTTTATGTCTTCCATTATGCTTCACATAAGTTAAATTTTCTTTCTGCGCAGGATTCAGGACTACTCGCACTCGCTCACCATTGTCACGCCCAACAGGATAGACACTCTGCACCTTTCTCATCCTGTCGAAAACGTGCCTGAACTTATCACTTTCTTCAATATTTATTGCTGGGTTCAACGAAAAGCCATCATCATCGCGCCCAATTTCTATCTTTATACGTTCTGGCACATATACATTCTCATTTTGAAGATAACTGTCCATCTCGCAATCTGCTTTAATTGCAAGAGACTTTATTTCAAAAAATTGACGAAGATTGAAGTCGGTTGTCTTTTTCTCAAGAGGAGTCGCATTGAATGCATCAACCCGATTGATTAGCTCATATTGGGCTTCCGACAGCATATACTCCGAACTTTCTGTAACGATGATATTTCCACATTGCTTATAAACAATGATTTCACCATCTGGAATATGACTGAGCAACTCTATTTTATATCGGAAATCTTGTGAATTCAGCATACCTTCTCCGCGAAGCCTCATAGACTTATCGTATGGCTTAGGGACACCGAGTATATCACGCTCATCGTCATCAAGAAGATAGAGGTTTTCAAATGGCACAGTACATTCGTTTTTGCAGAAATTGGCATAACCATTATCTACAAGTACCGCAAGCGGCTGATAATATATGCAATCATCTGTCGCACTCCATTCTTTGAAATGAATATCACGTCCGTCAATATCGACAGAAAACACTATGCCAATATTATTGTAATGTTGTTTCAGCATATCAATACAATTTATATTTTGTCTTGCCTGCAACCATCAATTCCTTTTTGAAAACTACCTCACTTGCCGTTATTCGAATAAAACCTACTGATTGGGTAGATAAACCCTGAAAACCATGATAATTGTGGACAATCTCTTTCCAGCCTTGCAATGACGCTTTCTTTATCCAAATATTTCCCAACAAGCTCTCATTTGGATTGAATGGTCTGATGAGTGCGTAGCGATTATTCTTCAACGACAGGTAGAATCCTTTGTTGTTAGCTACAACCCTTACCCCATTATCAATGGCATTGCTGGCAATCTTATAGCTGATTCCAGTTTCATATAATTGGGAAGAATCAGCAGCATCTTTTGCCTCAACCACATTACTCTTCTCTTTCCTTGCTTCTGTGCGTTTCACGCCTTGTGGCTTGAAGTTTTCTGCCGGCAATGGTTTGGCTTTGAACACATCATCATATTTACTGTCCATAAACGACACCCCAATATTTCGCGAAGACAAAACAATTTGGTTCATCCAGTTGCTCAGGCGTTGCGACCAATAACCTTGGTGCGTCATTCTGCCTTCTTCTGAGAAATAATGCCGCCCCCATTGGTCTGATTCTATCAACATATTCATTGAAGGAATTTTCAAGTCACTTGTGGAGGTTATTCCATTTCTGGGATTTGTCACAAGCTTCACCATTGGATGGTTCTGATTATAAACATACAAAGCTCCAGTATCCGAAAACTCAACAATCATCTTATTCCTTATGAACAATGCAAGTGCTGAGGTCTGCGATGAAACAGAATTCGTTTCTTTGAAATGGCGAAATAACATACTGCCGATTTTGCTGTTGCTTTGCAGCAAGCGTTTCACAGCAGTCGAGCCTATGATTTTAAAGCCGCTTATATCCTTAACATAATTAAGCCAGAATTTTTTCCGTTCTTTGTCCTGTACACAAATCTCGAAGAATGATTCAATGATTTGTTGTGTAAACCACATATTCACCAATTGCATAGCATGTTTCAGTTTTTGCACATCATCATCGGCTGCTCCAGTGAATGGAGCCCACGATGCAGCCAGGGTAACATCTCCGAGTTGAATACTTGCAAATCGGCATAATTGGGCTCGGCGTAAGCCATCTCCATTTTGATTCTCAGCCTCAACAAGATAGGCAAATATCAGTTTCTTGGTTCTGTCTAATTTGTTAAGTTCCAATATCTGCTCTATTTCATCTCGATTGGTGATATTGTTGTTTGACACATATTTTATGACCACATCGGAATAATATGATTGCTTGATTGACGAGGCTTTAAATCCAAGTAAAGTAGGAGCATCTTTAATATTCATTTTACGAGCAATAACCATTGTAGCCATACGCATAGGTCCACTACTTTCAAATAAATTTGCATGATTTTTCCAAAGAATGTAGCGACGGTTGTTATCAGTGTATTCTCTCAACTTTTTTACAAGCAATCGGCTCGTCTTCTCCCTATACTCCGGTTCTATATTGTGCCACGAGTTCATCAGATAAAACACCAGCCCATTGAAGAACATATTCTTCCAGTTTCTGTCAAGCAAGTCCAATGCATATTGATAATTCATCGCATTGTCTCGCAACTTCATAAGATAATACGAGACAATGCGAAGTTCCCTAATCGACCAGTTATCACTGGAAGTATCGGCTGATGGAACATGACGAATCACTTTGCTGATGACTTCATCTATTGATTGCTGAGCGACAGCAAGCCCTTTATCCACAAGCATACGCTCCTCTATCTGCCTCAGCTTAGACTTGTTTCTATTGAACACTCTTTCCGTCTGTAAATCTGCCACACGGTTTGCCAAAAGATGGAAATCGCAGAATATATCCTTGTTGATGTTTAAGAGGCTATATACGTCACTCATTATTCTCTCCTTTTCGCTTATTTGCTATTTCTTCAAGATGCTTTTCGGCATTTGTCCTCACACGGAACTCTACACGTCGCGACAGCCGCTTGTCCTCCACTCCTTTAACGAGAATAGGTCGGCTATACGAGAGACCATTGGCTGTTATAAGACTCCTTGCCCATATCCACTGCTCTGAAGTCATTAAGCAAAAGCAATATTCCAGTACTGCACGAGTTCTGTTTTGAGACAGTTCCATATTATAGAAATATCCGCTATTGCTGTTTGTATGTCCCTCAATACGGATTTCTTCAATATTGTCTTTATATTGCGGACGACTAAGCACAGCAATGTATCTCGGGAAGAAATCATCAAGTATTTCCTTAAACTTAGGCTTTAATTGATGTTCACCCTCACCAAACAGCATATCCGGTTCTTGAAAACGGATACACAGTGTAGAATCTATCGAGGCTCGCCAAACTTTCAAGTCATCTTTAAATTCTTCTTGGAGGTCAATATAAAGTTGTGTCTTGATTTTATTATATTCTTGTACCACCTCTTCATCCTCTTCCGCTCTCTCTTTAACTTGAAGTAACGCTCCCATCAGCAAAAGTATGAATATGAACAGAAGTCCCGCCATCAAGTCTCCTGTTGATAGAGAGAAAACATTCTCATCTCTGCTCTCATATCCTATATTGAATCTCTTTCTCATACGACCTAATATTACTTCTTCTTCGAGTTCAATGATTCTACAAGCATTTCCACGACCTCATTCTGCTGTTGTATAGTACTCGACAATGCATCGGTAGTATTAGTAAGACTTGTGCTATACTGATCAAGATACTTTTGCGTTGTGGCTTGCACCGTGCGGCTGTAGTCTGTCAATCCTGTCTGCAATTGCTGGAATATGCTGCCAAGCCCTTGTCTTATGGTCTCAAATTTTTCTATATATTCTTCCGACATATCACCGGAGTTCTTCAAAAGTTTTGTGACGGCATCAATGCCACTCTGGCTCTTGCGCTGCATATCTTCCATTTTCACAGCATAGTCCGTCTGGCTCTTAGAGAACAGTTGCGTAGCAAGCTTCATATCTCCTGTTATGGTCTGGAGATGTGCCGTACTTCCCGTAATCTGACCTTGAGCCTGCTGGAACATATTCATCGTTCCAGTGATATATTCATTCATCTTTTCAAGTCGGTCAAGACCCTCATTGAATGTTTCAAGCAACTTTTTGGTTTGTGCAGTAGTATCTTCTTGTAAGGCTATAAGTTCTGTCTGTTTGCTGTTCACATCGTCGGTGATATTTTTAACAGATTGTTGAACCGAAGAAGACAAGGTAGCAATTGTGCTGCTCATAAATGTTCCCATTTTTTCGGCAGCATCTGTCAATTTGCTGACCATTTGACCTGTTTGCTCTTGAGAGTTTTGAGTCAATCCTTCCATTACTGTTTTAACTTCCGATATTGCATTGCTGATAGCTCCTGTTGCGAATGATATTTGCTCCTGCATCTGTTGCATTGCTGTGGAATTAGCGTTTGCCGAAGTATTCGATATTTCGGCAACAGCATCCTTCACTTCTTCAATCGTAACTTGTAGAGTTGATGATATCTGTGCCATATTGTTTGGAAAATCTGCCATTGATTGAGCAGCGGTAGCAAGTTGATGGGCAAGAGCTTCCATTTCATCTGTTGCCGAACCTGATAAGCCAGAGCTGAATTCTTTCATCATGTCAGCCATACAGTCCTTAAGTTCATTAACTACGGTCTGAATCATATCTGTTGCTGGTGATGCTACCAGCGATGCCATTTGGTCGATATGCTCCACAATAGACTTTGTTGTAGTATCCACATTCTCCATAAGAGGCAAAATCTTCTGTTGCATCTGGCGTGAAAGTATTTCATCAAATCCGTTGTTTAGTTCCAGCGCAAGATCGGTCGAGAATGACTTCAATGCTTTGGATTGCTCCTCGTTTTCTTTCAACATCTCCCTGACAGCATTGGCCACTGTCGCAGTTTCGCCCGATTCACTCTTGTAAGTAAGATTTCCATTAAGCACATTTATCACATTCCCAATTTCAGATTGAACAACTGCTTTCATAGTATCTGCTACCGATTTAGCCAATGCCTGTTCATTAAGGTCGTCTAATGTCCTATCATCAATATAATACAATGAATCCAGCTTATTTGTCAAATTATATAGATTTTTAGCCAATCTATTCCTCCAATATTTATCACAAAAACTGTAAATCATAGAAAGTGACATTCCGACTAATGACGTAAGGAAAGCCGTTCCCATACCACTTAGCAGCACATTAATACTTTTTTGGATATTTTGGACTGACGAACTGTCAAATCCTTTGATGCCTAAAGTAAGTCCAAGGAAAGTACCCAGCAGACCCAACCCCACCAATGTACCAGCGGCTGTATCGAGCGATTTAAGGTTAATTTTACAAGCGCCACAGGTGCTGAATTCCGAGAAAAATTCTATCGCAGGCGCATTTGTCTGTTTCTTTTCAGTTACATCAATGCAGATAGTCGCAGCATAATCTTCTACAATAGCCGCAATTTTACCCCCCCCCGATTTGTTTCAATTCATCGAGAGGATTGTCACTTTCAGCCGCTTTTTCTATGTTCATGTATAACTTGTGCAGTTTAAAAGCCTGATACATAAACACGACAAAGACTCCTATGATAAAAACGACTGAGATAAGGGTAACATATTCACTCATAATAGTTGCTTTTATTAAGTTTGATATCGTTTATTATAAATTATTTTGTCTAAATTATTTTTCTTGGTTTAACTCACTTATATGCTATCTCTCGTGTGATTGATTTTCCTTGTAAAAGTACAAATAAAATCCTAAATCTTATGCTTTCTCTGGTAAAAATCCACTAAATATATCAATAAGCACAATTACTTCTCCATATAGGGAGTGGCGGATGGGGCTATGGCTGCTGGCGGCGGGAGATTAGGGCGGCAAGCTCACGGGCGGTGATGGCTGTCTCGTGGGCATTCTCGATGCGGGTGGAGCAGAATGTGAGCTGCGCCTTGGTGTAGAACGGCTCGCGCTTGGCAAGAGCCTCGTTCACGAAGTCGAGAAGCTCGTCATCGCTCTTGTCGGCTATAAGCGGACGCTTGGCGCGAGAGCCGGGAAGGGCAAGCCGCAGCGCAAGCCTCTCGGGCGGAGCTGTGAGATATATCGTCAGTCCATGCGCGCCCATATACTCCATATTGTCGAAATAGCACGGTGTGCCGCCTCCACACGCCACTATCACATCCTCAAAGTCGGCGACCTCTTGCAGCATCCTGCGCTCCACCTCGCGGAATCCATCCTCGCCGCGTGTGGCAAATATCTGCTTCACGGTGGCATGGAAACGTCCCTCGATGTAGTGGTCGAGGTCGATGAAGTCTTTGTGCATCTCCTTGGCGAGAGCTTTGCCGAGGGTGGTCTTGCCGCAGCCCATATATCCTATAAGAAAAATCGGTCGCATCTTGTGTGAGTGTATAATGTAATGTAGTCGCTGTTAATTATAGGGCAAATGTAGTGAAAATAATTAAGAAAACCGGATGATCCGCATTTTTTTGATGCTCTCCCAATGCTGGAAAGTTGGCGGCAGGGTATTGTGTGAATGTGGCTTTATGATTAACTTTGTCGGCAAATCAAGAATTTAATGGCTGGAAACAATTATAAGTGGTATGTGGTGTGGGTTGGCAACAATCCCGGTATATATGAGACGTGGGAGGACTGCCGCCAGCAGGTGGAGCATTTTCCCGGTGCGCGCTACAAGGCTTTCAAGAGCCGCGAAGAGGCTATTATGGCTCTGCGTGGCGACCGTGATGCCGACATGGGGATATTGCGCAGCATAGCCAATGCCAAGCCTAAAATGGTGAATTACTCAGCCTTTCCCGAAATTGTCACAGACAGCATTGCGGTGGATGCCGCTTGCAGCGGGAATCCGGGAATCATGGAGTATCGCGGCGTGTCGGTGCGCACGGGAGAGCAGATATTCCATAAAGGCCCGTTCCCGCACGCCACCAACAACATAGGCGAGTTTCTTGCCATTGTGCATGGATTGGCTCTGCTGAAACAGCGCGGCTACACGTCGATGCCCATATACAGCGACAGCAAGACCGGCATGGCTTGGGTGCGCGACCGCATGTGCAAAAGCAAGCTTGCGCCAAATGCCAAGAACCGCGAACTGCTGGAGATAGTGCGCCGAGCCGAGATATGGCTACAGACAAACACCTACACCAACCGCATCATCAAGTGGAACACCGAGGAATGGGGCGAGATTCCTGCCGATTTCGGCAGAAAATAACCGCATAAAACCAGCTATTACCTCTATGCAAATTTTAAGAAATTGAATTTCATAATATAAGGTTGCCAATATGATGTAGAGTCCAGATTTGCTGAACTCTACACTCTATGTACGGTTACATTATGATCCATTACCTCATATTTACATCGAATGATTTTGGACGCACAAGTTTCTCGGCATAAGTGCGCCCAAATGAGTCGGTGACTTTCACCGTGACACTCGAAGTGGCTGCCGCAGCTTTTGCGCGGAACATATGTGTGGTGACTACCGGGCGGCTGCCTCCAGGCTTCTTGCCGTTCTTAGCCAATTGCAGTCCGCACGCCAGCATGTGCAGCGGGTCGATGCCCGAATAGCGCACAACTTCGAGCGGCTTGCCGTCTTCAGCTATCTCGATTTTCCAGTCGGTATCGTAGTCAAACACATTGACAACTATCTCATTGTCTCCGAACTTTGAGTAATCGGTCAATTTCGGATAGTAGCCATAGAAAGCCTTTATGTCGCCACCATTATTGGCATAAAACCGCTTGATGGCATTCACATCATAGATGCGCATCTGGTGGTCGCCTATGCTGTCGATAGGGTCGATTGCCTTGTATTTCCATGTGATTTTGCCGCCCTTGATGTTATACAGCTCATATCCTGCCGGCGAACCGTCGCGGCACAGATGCCGTGGCGACATAGTGTTTGTGTTCCACCATGTGCCGCACACTGCCGCTATATTATTTTCGTGTATATTGGGATATTGAGCTGGATGCGCATGGAAATTGTAATGCGTGTGTCCCGACACTATTTTCACATTATTGAAGCCGCTCAACACCGATGCCAGCTTGGCATTGTTGTCGCCATGCAGACGCTCCTTCACCGAGAAGTCATTAGTGTTTAATGCCCATGCCTGCGAATGTATGCACAGCATTATCGGTGTGTTGGCATCGGCTATGTGGCTCAAGTCCTCCTTCATCCAGTCGAGCTGCTCGCCGGTGATTTCATCAAAATAATAATCGGGATTGCCGGCTGCGCCCACAGGAATAGTCTCTCCCGGTTTTGGAGGATAATTATTGTAAACGATGTCGTCAAGACATATTATATGCACATCTCCAAGATTCATCGAGAAGTATCGAGGTCCGAAATTTCTTCTGAACCTCTCCGAAGCAAGAAAGTCGCACTTGTCGGAAGCCGGAACGGCAGGGTCATTGTCGTGATTGCCCATTATATGGAACACTGGAGTGGGATAACTGCACTCTTCGAGCAAATTGATGTAATCTTCATGAAAGAATTTCTTTTCATACATAAATTCATCCCACACAGCATCTCCAAGTGATATAGTATAAAACTTATCACGAGAGTTCTTCACAAGATTGCGGATATTGCTGATATAAAAGTTCTTATATTGGTTTATATCATTGCGGCGCAAAGCAAGATGCTGGTCGGTAGCCACAATCAGCTTATAGTCGGTGATGCCTGTCTTTTTTATTGCGAAATCATGCTTCTCCTTCTTGTTCACATCACCGTTAAGCGGTCTCCAGAAATCTGGCATAAAGCTGTGTCGCTTGCTCGCCACCGGCTCATACCCCGATGGAAGGACATAAAACACGCAATTGTTCTCCTTGCCCGACAGCAGCTCATATCGCCCATGGCTGTCGGTACGGGTCCATTTGTAGCCGTCGGTCACATACACTCCCGGCACGCCTTTACCATCGCACTTTATGCATCCCACCACATTACTCTTGTTGCCAGACGCAAATACAGCCCCAACGCTCGCCACAAGAATCGCAGCAAGCATCAAAAATCTACGATAATAGTAAAAACATTTCATATAATCAGAATTTTATCAAGTTAATGGTATTTCAGAATTATTATCTGCTGCAAATCGAATGCAGAATATCAAGCTCGCTTGAATATTATGCTGAGGTGCAGCCTATCTTCTGCAAAGATAGTGCAAATTAGAAGAACAACAAGCGGATGCCACAAAACTTTTTGTTAAGTGACATCCGCTCGTTTTTATTATAAAAAATCGAAGATTTATTGCTCGTCGCGCTTGGCTTTCATAGCAGCCATAATTTTTGCCTCAAGTTCTTCGGCAAGCTCAGGATTGTCGGCGATAGTGCGCTTGGCAGCATCACGACCTTGACCAAGACGTGTCTCCTCATAAGAGAACCATGCTCCGCTCTTCTTCACGATGCCATATTGCACACCAAGATCCACAATTTCTCCTATCTTCGAGATGCCCTCACCGAATAGAATCTCAAATTCTGTTTTGCGGAATGGAGGCGCAACCTTGTTTTTCACCACCTTTACGCGAGTCATGTTACCAAGCACTTCCTCGCCGTCTTTAATCTGACCTATGCGGCGAATGTCGAGACGAACCGATGCATAGAACTTCAATGCATTACCGCCAGTGGTGGTCTCAGGAGTACCAAACATCACTCCGAGCTTGTCGCGAAGCTGGTTGATGAAGATACATGTGGTGTTGGTCTTTGAGATTGTGGCAGTGAGCTTGCGCAGCGCCTGCGACATAAGGCGTGCCTGAAGCCCCATCTTGCTGTCGCCCATGTCTCCTTCGATTTCAGCCTTCGGAGTAAGAGCCGCAACCGAGTCGATTACTATCACATCGATAGCCGATGAGCGTATTAGCTGGTCGGCAATTTCAAGTGCCTGCTCGCCATTGTCCGGCTGAGAAATCCACAAGTTATTTACATCCACGCCAAGTTTCTCGGCATAGAAACGGTCAAACGCATGTTCAGCATCGATTATTGCCGCTATGCCACCGAGCTTCTGAGCCTCGGCAATGGCATGGATAGCAAGTGTTGTCTTACCAGAAGATTCCGGGCCATATATCTCGATTATACGTCCACGCGGATAGCCTCCCACTCCGAGGGCGAAGTCAAGACCTATCGAGCCTGTCGGGATTACTTCTATGTCCTCAATATTCTCATCGCCCATCTTCATGATTGAGCCACGGCCGTATGCCTTGTCGATTTTATCCATAGCCACTTGCAGAGCCTTCAATTTCTCGGCCGACACTGGTGCCGGACCTTTCTTCTGCTGCGGAGCCTCCGCCTTGGCTTCTTTTGCGGCCTTGCCAGCCTTAGGTGCAGGAGCAGTCGTCTCCTCGCCAAATATATTTGTCTCTTTGTCTGCCATATATATTGCTTGTTTAAATTATTTCAAGTTTAATATTTGATTTGCGCTGTCTTTTGTCTTCACTTTTGTGATAATATCGGTGACAGTGCCGTTTTCATCCACAAGGAATGTGGTGCGCACCGTTCCCATATATTCACGTCCAGCCATCTTCTTGAGCTGCCACACTCCGAATGCCTTGTTGAGCGTCAAATCCTCATCGGTGATGAGAGGAAAACGCAGTGCAAACTTATCGGCAAACTTGCGGTGCGACTCTGCGCTGTCCTTGCTCACTCCCACTACGGCATATCCCGCAGCAGCAAGGTCGTCAAGTCCGTCGTTTAGGCTGCAAGCCTCGGCAGTGCAGCCGGGTGTATTGTCCTTGGGATAGAAATATATCACCAGTTTTCTGCCGGCAAAATCACTTGCTTTAAGCACATTGCCATCGGCTGTCGCTCCAAGTATTTCCGGTATTTTGTCACCTATTTTCATCTCTTTGAAATTTTATTTTATCCAAAAAATATCTTCACGTCAATCTCTCAAGCATAAAGACTTTTTCATCTTTTGCAAAGATAGTGCAAATCGAATGCAGAATATGCCAAATTCATTTGAGCATTTATGCTGAGATGCAGCCTATCTTATGCAAAGATAGTGCAACGGACATCAAAAGCAAAACAAAAACCGAAGTTTTTAAGCATGATGTCAATTCACATTGCAAAGGTAAAGCACACCATGTGCATTTTGCATTCCCACATAGGTTAAATTCAGCAAATTTCAGCTCTCTATCAACACACGACACACAAAAGCCTCAAAACATATTTCACAATACGCTCTGAGGCTCTACTTAGTACAGTGCTTAATATTTCCTTTTAGTCAAAATCTTCGTCGGTCATCACAACTAAGGCTTAGAACAGCAGCATAGTTCCGAACGACAGCGACTGGAACTTCGGTCCGAAATCAGTTTTCAGCACATTGCATGGAGAATATTTGGCATAAAAACCGATTATTCCGCCCCATGTGACGGTAGCCATCAGGTCGCACGTCACCACATTCTGGTGAATGTCCTTGTTGAAATCCTCATATTGCATATCACCAATGCGATATTTCGTCTTCACACTGCCATACACATTGAAGTCGAGTATTGCGCTTAGCGAAGTCTTGAACCTTGCGCCAAGATTGCACTGATAGGTGAGCGGAACAAGCAGCGAGAAAGTCTTTATGCGCGACAAGCGGTCGTAGGCGTTGGCATCGGCATAGCTGCCTATTGTCAGCTTCCCGCTGGCATCATCTCTATAAAAACGCACATTGTCATCAAGCCTATAATTACGCCAGTCGAGTCCCAAACCTACAATGAACTTGCTTCGCCATGATGTCTGATAGCTTAGAGCCAAAGCATTGGTCCACATTATCTCAGCCCCTTTCAATCCAGCTCCACTCGGGGCGTTCACGCCCATCGAGTATCCAAAAGCCAGTCCAGAGCTTTCCACACTCCAGTATGGATATTTCACATTGCGGCGATACTTGTGCGCAAACGGCATCGACAGACACCAGTTGTTGCTCGATTGGTGAGTTTTAACCACTGCATCGGGAGAGAACTGCGAGCGGTAGGTGTAAGTGGAATCTGCATCACCGCCTATGCCCAAGATATTTATCGTCACGCCATGGGTGTCTTCTGTAATCACAAGCTGATCGGCATTTTCCACTTGCTTTATCACCTTTGCGCTTACCGAGTCGGTAACTTCTGCCGCCATAGCCGTGAATGAGGCTGCAAGGGCGAGCATTGCTATATATATCTTTTTCATTTCTTTTTCTTCTTAATTTACATTTTTACAACACATATCTGTCAAAATCCCACCATGAATCCCACAGAGAATGAGCGGAACTCAGGTGCTTTTGCGCTTTTAAGCACGGTAGCTGGATTGTACTTCACATATATTCCTATATCGCTGAATTGTGCTGTCGCCATAAGGTCGGCAGTGACTTTGCGCTGACCGATGCCCTGCTCCACTTTCTTGACCTCGATGCCGTCTTCTTCTTCGATGCGGTAGCGCGTCAAGATTGAGCCATACACATTGAAATTGATTACCGCTCCTGCCGACAAGGCAAATTTGCCAAACGATTTCTTGAACATCAACGGCACATCAAGATAAAACAGTTTCAATCTCGACAGCCTGTGATAAGTGCCTTCATCATATCTCGCTATAGCCACATCTCCAGCCTCATCTTTCACAAACATCTGCTCCGACGACAGTCGGTAGTTCTTCCAGCCGAATCCCACACCTGTCACAAATGTGAATGTATGGGGAAACTTCACGGCAAACGACACTGGACTGAGCAGTCCAAGCTCTGCCGACTCACCCATCTTGCATGTTCCCGATGGCACGCCCGACATATTCACAAATCCATAATGCATACCGAGGGCATAAAACCATTCGGTAGTGACTTTATTGCCAGTGTTCTCCTTTCCGAGCGACGGAAGGAAAGGCATCACAAAATCATCGTCAATCGAATCGAGCCCGGCTTTGGCATAGTCGGTAGTATATCGGTAGGAAAACTTCTTGGATTTCTCGCTTCCAGTCACATCCACTATCACACCTCCGTCCTTCTTCTCGGAGATTACCACTTTGTGCGGCTTCTCTACAATTGCCACTGTGTCGATTCTCGTCTGGGCATTCGCTGCAGCTCCTGCAAGTACAGCTCCAAATGCCAATATCGCTATTTTTCTCATATCATTTCTTCTTAAAGTTTAATTATTTCACCATTTTCAGCACCTGCGATTTTGTGGCATCTCCGCTCATATATATCACAGTAACTTTCACCTTGTCGCCGCCGAGCGACTTGCCAGCATAGAACAGATATCTTCTCGTGGCGGCAAACACAGGCAGCACATAGAATCCGTAGCGCAGATGTCCGTCGCGGTAAGCCACCTCCTTGTCGGTTGCCGTGGCACCGTCGCTAAGCACAAGATGTTCTATCTCTGCCGCCGTCTTCACATCACAGGTGAGCGACAAGCTCCTGTACACATCGAGGTGATATTTCTCAATACTTTCACCGGCTACATATGTTGCCACCGCATTTGGCAGCTTGGCATACTTGTCGGCAAACACATTCCTCACGTTCAGCCCCCGCTGCGCCATCGCCGACAACGATGCCATCACCATCAGCGCGAGCATTATCACGCTTCTTTTCACGCCCAAGTTCATCACTTTATAAAATTTTAATTATCCACATCTCTTAGAGCTTCACGAATATCGTCAATCTGGCTACGCATATCGCAGTCGGTGGCATTGGCGGCTTCGCGTATGTCGCTGAAATCGTCCTGCACTATGCTCATCACATGCGAAGGGTCGTCGATGCGCTGCCCTTGCACATAGGCATAGCAGTCACCGTTCTCCTTGCCGGCACTGTTGCCGTCGATCAGCCATACGCTAACACCAAGCACCACTGCCACAGCAGCCACGGCAGCCACTTGCATGGCGCGTTGCCCCCATCTCATGCGACGAACATTGCTATGGGCTTTCTTCACTGCCACATAGCCAAGCACGGCACGAATATCATCATATCGCGGATTGTCGTCGCACGCCACTGCATATTTAAGCGCAGCCTCCTCCTCGACCGAAGTCTCGGCGTTGAAATACCGCTCTATCAAGTCGCTTATCTGCGCTTCGCTGAGCGTCTTTTTGCCTTTTGCGTTATTCATCACTGTCACTCTTTGCTTAAATAAATTTCTCTTATCAATCTTCGCGTCCTGCTGAGAGCCACTCTCACAGCAGCAGGTTGCATATCCAAGGATTCAGCTATCGCTTCAAAACTCAAGCCTTCAAGGTCGCGCATTCGCAGAATCGCCTGTTGCCGGCCGGTCAATCGGCTGTTCACTATCTGCTCCACGCTGGCAAACAGCTCTTCGCGCCGCTGTGCGCTCTCGTCATCGTCGGCAGCAGCCACATCTTCGTCAGATGTGTCGCGATTCTCATCGATACTCACCGTCGGCGAGTGGCTGTGCCGACGCAAAGTGTCGATGCAGATGTTGTGAACCGCTGTCACGCTGAGAGCTTCAGCTTCCTTCTGGCTGCATATTCGCTCACGTCGCTGCCACAGCCGGCAGAACGCATCCAGCAATGCGTCATCGGCATCGCTGCTGTCGCCAAGAATCCCGGTAGCGAGACTCTTTAGCCTATGTCGCAGGTCGGTAAAGACCGTAGTGAGCATATCGTTTTTTATCATCTCTCTTTTTATCAGTTCACACATATAGCAAACGCACGCCTCGGTGTTTTGCAACACAAATATCACAAATTTTCTCTTCTCGCACACCATTTTTTCTCAAAATCGAAGGCAAAAGCCACCGGCAAGCACAAAAAAAGCCCTGACAGCGCATCTCAGCGACATCAGGGCATCCATCTTGTGCTTATTTCACTTTTTTATTGGATTTCAATCTTGCGGTTCTGTTTCTCACGTTGGTCTTGCGTCATCTTTGGCAATTCCACCGTTAAAACACCGTCGGCAACGCTTGCCGCAATTTTCTCTTTATCGACATTATCGGGCAATACGAGTGATTGCTGGAACTTTGAGTAAGAAAATTCGCGGCGCAAGTATTTCTTGCTGTCCTTGCCCTTCTCCTCATTCTCGCTCTTCTTCTCCATCGAGATTACCAATTCATTGTCTTCATCCAAATGGATGTTGAAATCATTCTTGGTCATACCCGGTGCGGCAACCTCAACCTTATAGGCGTTCTCGTCTTCTATAACGTTGATTGCCGGAGTTGAAGTATTAACTTTGGCAACCCAATCATTGTCGAAAAAGTCATTAAAGATACTTGGGAACCATTCTTGATTGTTGTATTTTCTAACCGGCATCATAGTTTTAATCTCCTATATTTTAAAGTTATACATTCAATATTTTTAATTTTCTCTTGCCCTCTGCCTTTCGGTTTCGGACTTCGCTTATAGTATTTGCAAAACGGGTGCCACCTCTGCACCACCTGCCATTTTCTTCGACACTTTTAAACCCTTGCAAACTTTGTTCACACTGCCGCCTACAGAATTAAACTTTTGCAAACTTTGTTCACATTGCCGTCTGACGAAATGTACTCACCCCACACCTCATCCCCACCAGCCTGTCTGCAAATTTGTCACCCCAAGAATAAATCCGACAGAAAATCGATAATTTTAATGTCTTCTCCAAACTCTATTTGGTAGAGTAAAAGCACGTTTTTCTCTACAATCACAGCTCATTGCTTTTTTAGAATTGTTATTGGTAATTATTTATTATTTCTGTATATTTGCCGAAAAATAAATTCTTATATTATGGCGCAACATATTGTAATACAGGAGGAAGACAAGAATATCTTTTCGAGCTTAATCATGCCATTAGGCTCTATGAAAGGCATAACGGTATTATCAGACAATTTCACTAACAATAGACCAAGATAGGTCACTCGTGTGGGAACGAAATGACACAGAATTAGTCCTTGTATTAACTCACGGCTACCTGTTTTTGTATATGTTTTATGAGAAATGTGATTATTGGCATACTCGTGGCAATGGCGGTGGCGGCAATGGTGGCGGTGTCGCTCGTTTTCCAGCCGCAATACCAGAACTTCCGCATCGCCGGAGTTGAGTTCCGGGAGATCCACCCATATAACGACTCCACTCCACGCCACTTTTGCCTCATCGACTTCTACACCGAATTTCCTAACTCCAGACGCTTCACGATAACCGACAGTCCTGTGGAACCGGGATACGACGGAATCGACGAGCCTATAAAATCTATCTGCATCTACGATGCGGCATGGCACGATGTCACCGCTAAACTCCATGGCTGGGACATAACCGACGACGAGCGGCTGTGCTACAACATCAACGGCAGCACCGACTTCACATATTTTCTGTCAGCTCCCGACATAGCCACCATGGTGAAGCGAATCAACGGCATGGAGTGGAGCGAGACTGGCAGCCGCATCGGTCGAAGCCGGCTTTTCTACTCCGATTCCGCCACGATTCCACGGCACATCGTGGTGAAATTTGCCAATCGTGAAATCCGAAATACGCTCCACGAAGTGCGATAAAAAAGAAATTTGCACTATCTTTACAGAAAATAGGCGGCATCTCGGCATAATATTCAAGTAAACTTGATATTCTGCGCTCGATTTGCACTATCTTTACAAAAAAATAAGTCTTATGGGAAATGTTTTGTTTGTGATTCCTGCTCGCGGAGGCAGCAAGGGAATCCCCGGGAAAAATATCAAGCCTCTCAACGGCAAACCGTTGATTGGTTATTCGATTGAAGTGGCGCGCGAGTTTGCCAACGACGATGACATATGTCTCACCACCGACGACACGCACATCGCCGATGTGGCTGAAGCGCAATTCGGGCTTAAAGTGCCGTTCCTGCGCCCAGCAGCACTTGCCACCGACAAAAGCGGCACCTACGGCGTGCTGATTCATGCGCTCGACTATTATGCCTCTCTTGGGCGTGACTTCGACACCATCGTGCTGCTTCAGCCCACTTCTCCGTTCCGCACCGCTGCCGACGTGCGCAAGGCAATCAGCCTATATTCTCCCGACGTGGATATGGTGGTGACGGTGAAAGAGGCTGCCACCAACCCCTACTACAATGCTTTTGAAGAAGACGAGCAGGGATTCCTGCACATCTCTAAGGGCGACGGACGATACACTCGCCGTCAGGATGCGCCTAAAGTGTGGGAATATAATGGTGCCGTGTATGTAATCAATGTGACATCGCTGCGCAAAATGACGCTTGGCGAATTTCCTCGCCGGCGGCTGTGCGAGATGAGTGCCGACCATTCGGTGGATCTCGACACCCCTATCGACTGGCTCATCGCCGAGACCCTGATAAAGCAGCGGCAATAACCCCGCAAGAAGTCATTGCCACCCTTGTGCCCATATCTTTGCTCTAATGGCTGAAGATATATCTATTTCCGATGTGGCGTTCTGCACACCGCCTACGTCCAAATCAACATAACTCGCATTAATTTATCGTTATTGCTGCTTCTTGGGAGTCTTGATAAATTTATACACTTGGCGAGTTTCATTTTTTTTGCCGTTGAGCAAAAATTCATTGCTCCTTTTTGTATCATTATCATCCACTTTTTGAGAAAAAGTCAAAACATCTTTAGTGCCGTCGCTCCACACTATAGTCACCTCCTCATTATCATAATTCACGTCGCCAAAAAATTCTCCAAAACACAAGCACACTCCAAGTTCCTCTCTCCAGTCCGTGTAAAGGCCTCTAAAATAGGCTAAGTAATATTTCAGCTTAGGTTTCTCATCTGGCACATTCTTCAAGAACGTTTTCCCTCTATATATTGCCATTATCTCTTCATTCGTGATATTGCCCTCTACCTCTGGGTCAAGCAAGTTGTTTCCATTTTCATCAGTCACGCATATATATAATACCAGTGGTGGCACATCCACATATACTATATCCTTTTTACAACTTGTAAAGAACATACCCACTACAACAACTGCAAGCATCAAGAAGCTTAATTTTTTCATTTTCATAATCTTAAAAATATTAATAAATCTATTTTGTATAGTGAATATCAACCACCATTCCAATCAACTCACCATCTTTATAATCCTTGCTCGGAACAGCGTTAGGTAAAGAGAAGTATCCATCGTTCATACCATATTCGCCCCAATTAATCAAATAATATGTCGGTAAATCGACATATCCATATATTGTTTCATAGGGCTCTAATTTCAAACGATTTCTAAATGTCCATAGCTCAGTTTTGGTCGTACGCCATGAATATGAATATCCTGAAACAACAAATGCATGATACACATATTTCTGTTTATCTAATGAGTACATTTTATTTCCAAGAATAACAGGTCTATTTTGACCTATATTATTCTTTATAACTTCCATATCGATTTTATTTGTAACCTTAGCATAGTAATTATAACTTTTAAACATATCAACTAAATTATCAAGACTTATTGGAGTACTCCTATCGTCAGCTGATATTACCTCAAATTTTGCTTTTGATTTAGCCGCAACTATATATAAGAATTTTGATAATTGATTATAATTATTTGAGTATGGATATATTCTTTCTGTCGGCATTTCATTCCAGCCAACTTCAGAAGGTTGTGAGTGGTAATACATAATTTGAGCTGCCGCAATTGTTGCACATCCAGCCACAGCTCGATACCCATTTATTATTGGAAATTCACAGTTAAACGGAACACCTTGCCCCCATTTTGTTTTAAGAGATCCTCCTACAGTACCAGAGTAACTCTCTTCAGAATATAGACCGATTGTAAATTTTTCCCAGTCTTCTTCATATTCAGGCCAAATAGAACTTTGAGCTAAGCCCCATAATTCCTGATCTCTTTGTTCATTATCTGTGATACTTTCTCCAAACCACAAAATTCTTCTTCCGTCTCTTCTACTCATCCAACTGCTGACTGTATCTTGAAATATCGTTTGCACTTTATCATAGTCATCAAATGTGCGAGTCATAATAGGGCTTTTTGATTTGCTTTCGTATTTATATTCATATTTGTTCCATATTTTATGATATTTTTTAATTGAATCAGATGGAAGTGTATCCACATTCGACAAAAACGATACAGCACTTTTGGTCCAATCATTAAGAGCTCCACTACATTCACTTGAACTGATTTCAAAATTTCCTTTAGTATTATATGCGAGCACAGGATAATAGTCTTTCACTGCACTTACAAGTACAAATCCTCCATTATTATGAAAATTAACAACATATATTGCCGGATTACCTCTTTCATCATTGATAGGTGTAATAGTGTAATTCGATGCCCGTGATACTATATCTTGCTCTCCACAGAATTCACCGATAACATTTCCCAACTCAAAACTGTTAACTTTATGCTCATCAGGCAGTATTTGAGCAATGTCATTCTTATTCTCTGCATTAGGTTCAATTGCAAATTCGTCAAGTTCCTTTTTACTACATGCCATTAGCATTATTATAACCATGGCATAAATTAAGTTTTTCATTTTTATGTTACTTATGGTTTATATTAATAATATTATTTGCAAATATAGTCATTTATCCTGAGACACAAATATTTATTCAAACAATATTAGTGCTTTTAATTGTTGGAATATACAATATATTCGTCTTCTGATGTTTTTAGTGTCACTTTATATACTCCATCAGATTCTTAAAATCCCGGCTGTCATACACAAGCTCCTCTTTCTCGTTGAGATGCGCATTCGTCTCATAAAGCTGACCCTTGGCTTTCACCACAAAAGGAGTTCCATCAGCCTTGGCTTTCTGCCAGATGATGAAGTCCCTCTTGTTTGTGTAGGTACAATTCTTAATGCCCTTGCCCACATATATTCTTATGGCTCTCGCCTTGTTTGTCTCATTTTTCTTCACAGTGATTTTTATCGACGATATGCCATCTTCTCCTGCCACATATTTTTCCACAGTTATCCAATCAAGATAAGCTTTTGACCTATTGTCTTCATATTGCACACCATTTGAATTAAGCTGCCATTTATCATCTCCAGGATAATAGTCTTCCCACGTGTGAATTGCAACAGCGTTCCAGTCTCCCACATTATCAATAGGGTGAACTTTCACTATAAATTCATGCTCATCAGCAGATATTGTGGTGTCCATAACCTCTACATCATATGCCGAAAGTACCATATATGGCTTAACTTCATTACAACTAACCGACAATATTGTGATAAAACACAATAAGCCTAAAATTGTTTTTATTTTCATAAATCTTTGTTTTTATGTAATTATTATAATTATCCTTTGATTGAAAGGCTATGGATTTAACGGTGCGACTTCTCCTGCTTCTCCCAAATCTGGAACCTTTACAAAATCAATGTAAATCTGGCATAAACTTGAAGAAAACCGAGTTTTTTCAAATGTATTCGGATCGGTATAAGTATATGGATCCCCAACCGACCAACCATCACCTTTTCCATTATTCCCCCAGTTGCAATGGAAATCTATCTGACCTTTATTTTTACGAATTCCATCTATAATCCACATGTGACCACCTTTTGATGACTGACCTCCTATCAAATGCGGACAGCCATTATAAAGCTCCGTCATCAATCTATCAACATCTATATAGTCCTCAACATACTCGCACTTATATCCTAAGTCTTTTAGATATTGGTATGCAGCTTTAACCGTTCCAGTGCTACCGCCACAATTAAATTTTATTTGACAGCACAATGCTATTTCATGAAAAAAATGAGCTATCGGCAAGATTTGCTCTTCTGTCATAACATATATGTCTCTCGGCAATTTTTTGAAATCCAAATCCCTTGTCCCATAAAATGTGGCATTAAATTTGCCCAAGCATGCAATCACTTGCGCCGTGGCTGTAGTCACACAGCCTATTGGATTACGACCTCTGTAATCTTCTTTACTGCATTCCGAACAATCACATGCTGTAGCATACATATTGAATGGATACCCTTGCCCCCAATGAGTTCTTGTAACTGGAGATATCAATATATTTGTAACCGCATCCACTTTTTCTTCTGGGTTTATAATTCCTTGCGCTGCGATATAGGGTATCGTGTCTATTAGCTCTTTCAAAGGCTCAATATATGCAGTATCTTGAATCGAGCCGTTCTCAGTGAAGTAAAACACCCTGTCGATACGAGGGTCATCCGACAGCACTGCATATCCCATCTTGCCGTTCAACGCAAATTCCACGGTCTCCATATCGAAGGTATTAGAATCGTCGGTAGCAGCCCTGCCAAGTGCTTCTATTGGCTTGCCGTCTATTATCTGGAATGTCTGACGGCTGACGCTCTTGATTTCTGGTTCAGCAGTTTCTCCTTTCGACATTGGGGTAACCGATTTATAAAATTCCCCAATTAATCTCTCAACATTTGTTTGAGCTGTATTATTGCCATTGCTATCTATATCTACTTCTTTTGAACATGATGCAAATACGAGCAGTAATAACACCGCTAAAAAACTTTTGTTATTCATTTGGTTTAATTGTTAATGTTATTATAAAATTATTTATCAGTAAATAGGATTTGGTTTTATGCAATGGCAGATGCAGCTTTATGCCGTAAAATTACATGCTCCGCATCTGCCTTACAAACTTTCATCGCTAAAAAATATGTAAATTCGCATAGATTAACGCCCCTTTGCGCACCTCCGTTTAACTTACATAACATCCACAATCCAAATTAACACAATCGGCTTTAGTTGATTCACACTGGAATTAATAATCTTTCAAACTGGCACCATAATAGCCAAAATGGAACGAGAATGATGAAATTCGGTCATTCCATGAGTTGCCGGAATTGATGCATGGTATATTCTTTAAGTTGGCTCGCGACACAAATGGCTTATCTGCCGATGCAATGAAGCTCACGCGGTGCTTTGTGCGGTCATTGTCGCCAAAATTATAGTTGCTGTCTTCCCACACCGTAAGCACTGCACAAATATCACTTGCCGTTCCCTTATAAGCCACAGCGAGTGAGGTGATTTTGTCATTCAAGCCAATATCTCTCAGATAATGCTCATCATATACGCTGTTCAAGTCCATAAGATTCTTGTATGTACGAGTGTCTGAAAAATTGTCATCGTCATACAACACGCAAAAGCCCAATGCATTCTGATTCATATGTTCCCATGCATTGCCTGCACGGCTGAAGTATGTATCGCTATTTATGCCGACACGCCTGTCTGAATCTATCCTTTTCTGCAAAGCTCTCAAAGCCGGAGCAGCATTCATATCATCTTCGTCATAGTAGTTCACCACCTCATCATCTTTCACCACGGTTTCCACATCATTACGGGAGGCAAGATAATCCATCAGATTCTTAAAATCCTGACTGTCATACACAAGCTCCTCTTTCTCGTTGAGATGCGCATTCGTCACATAAAGCTGTCCCTTGTATTTGGCTTTCACCACAAAAGGAGTTTCATCGGCCTTGGCTTTCTGCCAGATGATAATCTGTCCACTATACGTAGTATTCGGCGATTTATCATACCCTACTATTATCCTGACAGCACGAGGCCTTGCATCTTCATTTTGTTTTATTTTAACTCTTAACATTGGCGGTTTGCCATCTTTCACTTTTTCTATTGTCACCCAGTCCAAATCACGTTCATCATCAGCCGTACCTATCTCAAAATGCTTGATCAACCATTTATCAACTGGCAGACTCTCGTCCCATTCAGCCACTTGGAAAAAATACCAGTCATCTGGCAATTCATAACTGATTTTGGCAGATAAATGGAACGTAAGCTCTTGCGAGGCTGAAGTGACTGACACTTCTGGCTCTTCAAACTCATAAGCTGGCAATAAGACAGCACCGACAAGCGTTTTATCATCTCCACAACTCGACAATGCCATTATCACAGCACAAATCATTATATAAATCTGTTTCATCTTTATGTTGTTTTTATAAATTAATAATTCCACCACCTATTCCTGGCAGCCCTGTGGTGTCCATAACACCTGGTCCATCAATTTCGCCAGCTATAATTTTCTCATAATTATCTATATAAATATTACATATCTTTTTTGTATATCCTTCTGTTGCTCCTTTTGGGGTATATGGATTGCCGTCTGTCCATCCGTCACTCTGTCCGTCCCAGCCCCAATTACAATGATAGCCATATACACCATCTATGATTCTTACACCATCTATAATCCACATATGACCACCTTTAGAAGAATGACCACCAATTAAATGCGGACAGCCATTTATTATTTCTGACTCCAATTTACCTAAATCAACACCATCTTCAACATACTCACATTTATAACCTATATCTTTTAAATATTGATATACAGCTTTGACTGTTCCTGAGCTCCCTCCACAATTAAATTTTATTTGGCAACACAATGCTATTTCATGGAAAAAATGTCCTATTGCTTGCGCTTGCTCATTTGTCATCAGCAAATTTTGGGGCAAATTTTTAAAATCAAGCATCTTTGTACCATAAAAAGTATGTGGAAATTTATGTAATTTAGCCATCACTTGCGCTGTAGCTGTAGTAACACAGCCTACAGGATTATGATCTCTATAATATCCACTGCTACATCCCGAGCAATCACATGCTGTAGCATACATATTATAGGGATAACCTTGCCCCCATTGGGTTTTCACTACAGGTCCAAAAATCTTATTTGGTTTTGAGACAATTATACTTTCTGGGTCTATAATTCCTTGCGCTGCGATATAGGGTATCGTGTCTATTAGCTCTTTCAAAGGCTCAATATATGCAGTATCTTGAATCGAGCCGTTCTCAGTGAAGTAAAACACCCTGTCGATACGAGGGTCATCCGACAGCACTGCATATCCCATCTTGCCGTTCAACGCAAATTCCACGGTCTCCATATCGAAGGTATTAGAATCGTCGGTAGCAGCCCTGCCAAGTGCTTCTATTGGCTTGCCGTCTATTATCTGGAATGTCTGACGGCTGACGCTCTTGATTTCTGGTTCAGCAGTTTCTCCTTTCGACATTGGGGTAACCGATTTATAAAATTCCCCAATTAATCTCTCAACATTTGTTTGAGGTGTATTATTGTCATTGCTATCTACTTCTCTTGAACATGAAGCAAATACGAGCAGTAATAACACCGCTAAAAAACTTTTGCTATTCATTTGGTTTAATCGTTAATGTTATTATAAAATATGATTCTTTAATTTAAAGGAAATCTGTCATTAGGATTTGTCGTTAGTTATTGAAATATCCTATGTATTCGCCATCCGATGTTTTTAGTGTCACTTTATATACTCCATCTTGCCGTGATATAGCAACCGTACCTAATCCATAAGCGGAATTAATGGTGGTAGATATCTTCTCTCCTGTCACGATATTCGAAACTTCCACCACTACATTCCCCACATCTTCGGTAAACGTGAAATCAAGCACACCTGCATCTGAATCTTTTTCACATGCGATAGGCACTTCAGTATTTGGCTTATCACCCTCAGTAGCCCTTTTGGCAATCACGACTACGTCCTTTGTATTTTCGCCATATGCGACCATACATAACGTAGAAATTAATAATGAAATCAATACTGCTTTTACTTTCATAATATCTCTGTTTTTTCTGCAAATTTACAGCAGACGCTTAAATATTCCACAGGACAAGAGGTAAAAAATATTGGACACGCGCCTTTATAAATAAATCATAATCAATACATTGCAGCGATGCAAAATTTTATTTTTTGGACAAGAGCTATTTGGTATTGGACACAGGCAAAAAATGCGGCAAAATAGCAGAATCGGTCATGAAAGGCACGACAAGAACAGGTCGGCATCGGCGGGCGAGGCTTTGGCAATTTTCTCCTTCAACCTTAAGCGGCGTTTATAGATGGTGTCGGTAGATTCTTTTTGAAGCAAGGCAATCAACTTCATCGAGAAGCCCGCACAATGATAGCAAAACTGGCTGTACTCCACCTCGCTCAAATCAGGCAATTGCTCCCGCAGCTTTATGACGGCATCATCCCTGTGTCTGTTCACAAGATCCACCAGTTCTGCCCGCATCTTTTTATCACGGAAATTAGAGATAAGCTTATTTATGCCTTTATACACCATTTTATATCCTTTTGCATCATCCAACTGGCAGTAAAGCGAGTCTGCCACATCATTAACGTATTTGAAGTGCCTATCAAACAGATGGGCTGTCACCCTGTTTTTATCTGTCAATGCATTGCGCAGGTCATCAATTATTTCAGCACATTTGCTTAATTCAGCATTGCGCCTCCGCCTCATGATTATTATATACCCCACAAATGCCACTATCACAAGTATCGACACAATGCCAAATATCACACCGCGCTGCCGAGCCTCACCATCTTTGTGCTTTATCTCCTTCGCCATCACATCACGCTGAGCTGTGAGCAGTGGTTGCGACAGCATCTCCTTTAGCATCTCGTTCTCGTAGGTATTAAATTTCTTGAATGTATAGTAAGCCTGCTTATAGTCGCCTTTACATTCATATATGTTTGCCATTTTATTATACATCTCCAACGTGTCACCTTGGCAATTCGACAGCAGCAAGGCACAACGAAGATAACGATCCGACTTATCATAATCACCATTCTGCGCATACATCATTGCAAGAGTGGAACTTAATGATGAGTTTGCTTGTCGATTATCATACTGTAACTTTTCAGAATAAGCAGCCAAGGCTTTTGCCGTTTCTTTTTGCTCAGTGTAGTAAATCACCTTATCGGTGAGGACATCACCCACAAGCACAGAGTCTCCACTCTCCTTGGCCATGCGCAATGCCCGGTTCCAATACCGCAATGCAGGCTCATAATCCGACATGCCATAATATATCGTGCCTATCGACAGCATCACAAAATTGCGGTGCCGAGGTTTCTTAGCCTTCTCAAAGCAGGTACAAGCCCGCTTATACAGGATGAGCGACTTCCGAAAGTCGGCATAAAGCTGATAGGTCTCCCCCATCTCCCTATATAGCAATCCTTTCATAAAGTCATCGTCGATGTCGTCGGCAAGCATTTCGGCTCGGGTGTAAGTGGTGATGGCTTGAATCATGTCGCCGGCGTGGTATCTCACCCGCCCGGTGTAATATATCGACTTGAACCGTTCTAATGCCGTGCCGTGGGAGGCATAATATTCGGCGGCAATTTTTATTATGGAATCACTTGTCAAATAGATATGCGCTTTGTCGAGAGCCTGCGAATATAGCAGGGCGCACCGCGCCCTCTGCTCACGGCTCGATATGCCGGCTATCTTCACGCCGCTTAGCAGCATCACCGCAGAATCTGGATTCTCATCAAGACACTGCTCGGCACGGTCGAGTCGGGCATCAAGAGCAGCGTCCTTGCAGCTCGAAGGCAGCAGCAAGAGTATCAGCAATAGGAATATGTCATGTAATAATCGTTGCATTATTGTGAGTAGTGACGGTGCATACGCACGCCTTTTCACCCTATTTTTGCAAATATACGAAATCTTATCTATATGCCCGCTATGACTTGTGTTAAAAAAGGATTGCCAACGTTACCGTCAAGCTCAAACATACCCCAAGGCTCACCAGCCAAGCACATTACGGAAAATCCACCACGCCACCACCACCGCAAGCTCAATCCACATCACTGCCGGCGCACACACAGCAGCATACAACCGACTGTGGCGCACGCGTGCCAACTCGGCATAGCAGTATAGAGCCACGACAGGGAGGCTCATCACCAAAAGCGCATTGTAGCCTATCGCACCGCAAAAGTCGCCATGCAGAAGTGCATGTATTGCCCGCTGAGAGCCGCACCCGGGACATTTGTAGCCAGTGAGCCAATAGAATGGGCAACGAGGGAAAAAGCAGCTATCTGCGGGGCTGAAAAGGTAATACAGCGCCACAAGCGCAGCAACTATTGCTGCCGCCACTATCAATATGGCAGCACGCTTCCCCACCTTGACTGAGAACATGGCACGGCATTTTTTAGATTAATGCCCCAATAATCTGGAATGCCACGATAAATGGCACAGTTATCAAGCCCACCACTATCGATATAATGCTCCACATGGCGGCGCGCTCACTATATTTCTTTGCGCCCACAATGTCGCCCTGATGATACTTCGACGACACCTGCGCACCATATACTATCGAGATTATGCCGAAAATTTGGCAGCACATCAGCGTGGAGACTATTCCCCACACCAGATACGTGGGCGGACATGGCTCTTCTTGCTGACTCGTGGGAGCTGTGGCACATTGTGGCTGCTGATATTGCATCTGCGGCTGATACAATAGTTGCTGTGGGAGTTGAGGCGGAGTCGGCTGCGATTCTTGTGGCAATTGTGGCGGCACAGCAGCATCAGCAGCGGCAGCATCTTCGTCAGCATCGTCTTCTGCTCGCGACTTGCCTATCTCCAAATCCACAGTCAGAACCACTGGCGGCTCTTTCTCCACAAAGAGGTCGGCAAGTTCCTCGCAAGCCTCAGCCTTAATCCATTCATCAAGACCCTCATGCCAGATGTATGACTTCTTTGTCAGCCCTATTCCTAAAAGTTCGTCCTTGGCGACAGGACCATATTGCGTACCATCGATATTAGCCCAATACTGCTGCATAACCGTAAATGTTTAAAATTCAACTATAATATTGCAAAAATAGCAAATATTTCGGAATCAATAGTTTCACTGACCGAAAAATCGATTATCATTTTATTGTTTTTTCCCCGAAGACTGGTCCTATTGCAAAAGTTTTGTTCTATCGGCAGATGATCAAGATTTGTTTTTATGCGTGAAGCGGCCGAAAGCATAAGTAAACACCTCCCACTGTATTTTGGAATGCAGCAGCGCATTTAGTGCCACATAAGGCGCTGCAAAGGCTGCGCACTGCGCCAAGAGAAGCACCAGCGGAGAGCCTATTATGCCGAAGTATCGCAGCGCAGCGGCAGGGACGGCACTCACGAGCGACAGAATGGCGTAGGGCAGCAGCTCGGTGAGCATCGACATTGCCCTGTAGCCCGTGGTTCTGGCGGTAAGATACACCGAATAGCCGAAATACACGGCTGCGGCTATCACTTGCCCGCCCACGAGCCACTCCACGCCAAAAGGCACTGTGGCAACGATGGCTGCTATGGCAAGCACATCTTTCACCACTTCGGAATACACAAGCTGCTTAGGCGCGCCTATGGCAAGAATATGGTTGTTGTAGAGCGAAGTCAGCACTATGAAGATGCCGCGCGCGGCAAGCAGTTGAAACAGCAGCACGGCATCGTCCCATTTCGTGCCGAACAGCGAGTGGAACACCGCCTCCGAAATCACTATCAGCAGTATCAGGCAAGGAAATGTGACGTAAGCCGTAAAGCGGTCGGTCTTGCCCATCATGTAGTGGAACCGCTCACGGTCGTCTTGACAGCCGCTCAATATAGGCAAAAACGACGCTGTGACCACCTGCGAGAGCGATGTTATCCCCATCTTGCTCCACTTGTCGGCTTGCGTGTAGCATCCCAGCCGCGCAAGGTTGTAATAAGCCCCTATTATGAAGGAATATATGTTCTGGAAGAGTATATTTAGGAATGAGCTTGACATGATGCCTATGCCCACCGAGAAGATGGACCGCAGCGAGCTGACGCTGAACACGGGCTTCGGCATCCACGACGAAGTGAGCCACAGCATCCCCGACTTCACACCCGACAGCACCACCGACTGCCACACAATCGCCCATGCTCCCCAGCCATCTATCGCCATCCAGATGCCAACGCTGCCGCTCAATATCAGCCCCACAGCATTGCTGACGGCTATCATGCGCACGTTCATCTGCTTCATCAGCCTGTTGGTCTGCACTATGGCGGTGGCATTGAGAATAAATGTCAGAAACATCACGCGCGACAGCGGCACAAGTTGCCCGCCCGCCCGGAATATATCATCAATCAGCGGTGCGCAAAACCACAGCACCGTGTAGATGACGACACTCATGCCAAGGTTGAAATAGAATACAGTGCTATAATCGGTGTCGGTGGGATTCTTGCGCTGAATAAGCGCATTCGAGAAGCCGCTATCCACAAACAGCGTCGCGAATGCCTGAAACACGAGTATGGCTCCCACAAGCCCGAATTCTTCTTGCGTGAGAAGATTTGCCAGCACAATTCCCGTGATGGCATACAACACCTGCGACGACAGACGGTCGAAGGTATTCCACTTCAGCGTGCGCGCTGTTTTCAGTTTCAGATCCGACAAAATTGCAATATCGAGTTTGTGTATTTCTGTTGATTGTTATAATCTCATGCCTCCGCTACATAAGTCAGCAGCTCAGTCCTTGATAGGGATAGCCTTGATTTTGCCGAGCTGCATCGACTTTATTTCGGAAGGCGTGCCACGGTAATACACCTTGCCTGTACCAGTGCCTTTTATCGAGATAGGTCCATTCACGACATTGCACTTTATTGTCCCGGTACCCACGAGCATACACCCCACCTTTTTCGTTGCCACAAGACGGTCGGCAATCACAGTGCCGGCCCCTGTGCAGCGCAGATTTGCCTCCGAGCATTTCCCGCTCACCTCGATAGTTCCCTTGCCGGTGAAGATGGCAGCCTCCACGGTAGTGCCGTTGATGTCGTAAGCCTCGATTCTTCCATTGCCAGAAAGCGAGAACTTCACCTTAGGAGCAGTAGCGAGCTTCAAGATGCGCAGCGTGCTGTCGCCGTCGTTCTTCGCCTCTTGCAGAAATTGCGAATAGATGCGCAGCACAGGCAGGTTCTTCGGAGCGAGAGCCTCGTCGGTGGTAAGTTGCACCGACAGCTTGCCCTTATTGTTGTTGTCAAACATAAATACACTTGCCTTCTCGGGCGTGGTGTAGAAAACCACCTTTCCGGCAGAGTCGGGATTGCACACATAGTCCACATCAATATCATTGACTATTCTAAGAGTGGTGAAATCGCCCACGTTTACTTCATAGCGGCTCACTTCGCCGGCAAGTGCATTCACGCCAAAGATTGAGACTAAAGCGATGAGTGAAAGAAATAGATTGCGTTTCATAATCCGTAAGAAAAAATATTTTTTTATTAGATATAACTTCTGTTTTCAAGTTTATGCCAGACTGCACACAGCACGCATCTTGGCTTCTTATAATATATCGTTCTCGATGCGCGTCAAGATTTCGTCAAGCTCGGCAAACGTCTTAGCTTGCAGCATCGCTATGCGAGTGTCGCGGAAGTTTGGTATGCCCTTGAAGAGCGGTGTGGCAGCCAAGTGGCGGCGAATGTGCAGAATGCCGCGATACTCATCTATGTTGTCGATGCTCTCGCGTATCTGGCGGCGCAGCAGAGCCATCTTCTCCGCATTTGAAATCTGGGCATGGTGTCCGGTGAGCATATACTCCTTCATCTCGCGGAAAATCCATGGCGCGCCTATCGATGCCCGCCCCACCATGATGCCATCCACACCGTAACGTTCGAAGTAATCCACCAGCTTCTCAGGCGAAGTGATGTCGCCGTTGCCTATTATCGGGATAGCCATGCGGGGATTGTTCTTGACCTCGCCGATGAGCGTCCAGTCGGCTTCTCCGGTGTACATCTGGCTGCGCGTGCGCCCATGTATCGTCAGAGCCTTTATGCCGCAGTCCTGAAGCTGCTCGGCAAGCTCCACTATGATTTTGTTCTCACAGTCCCATCCGAGCCGGGTCTTCACCGTCACGGGAATCTTCACGGCATCCACTATGGCGCGCGTCATCTCAAGCATGAGCGGAATGTTGCGCAGCATTCCGCTGCCGGCTCCCTTCCCTGCCACTTTCTTCACCGGGCAGCCGAAGTTTATGTCAAGCACTTCGGGATGCGCAGCCTCGGCTATTTTCGCCGCCTCAACCATAGGCTCTATCTCCTTGCCGTAGATTTGAATCGCGGCAGGACGCTCTCGGTCGTCGATGTTCAGTTTCCGCGTGGTGCTGTTCACATTGCGTATGAGCGCATCGGCAGATACAAATTCAGTATAGACCATATCAGCCCCCTGCTCCTTGCATATAAGGCGGAACGAAGGGTCGGTGACATCCTCCATCGGTGCAAGCATTATTGGCCTATTGCCTAAATCTATATTTCCTATCTTCATCGAGAATTAATGTTCTGTTTTTTTGTTTTACTGATATGGCTATTGCTGCCATACCATTTTGCAAAATTACTAAATTTTGTTCACCCCTTGCAACTATTCCGAAAAATGGAACAACAAAATGAATTTATTGACGACTATGCCAGCAGTTCTGCAATTATTATCTGGAAATATTCAGAATGAGAACATCATGCGCGCCTGCACCACATGGATGTTCTTGTCGAGCGGGTAATTTTCATTGTCGAGGCGGTTGTAGCTGTATTCGAGCATCACTTGGAAGAATTTGTTGAAGCCAAGCGCGCCGCCCACTGTCGCCGAGTGCATACGTCCGCACTTCACGTCGCCGTCGTTAAGGTTGATGTAGCTGTAGCGTGCAGCCACCTCAAGCCCGCGTCCGCCAAGCCCGCTCACCACCGACTCCTCTCGGTTGTATTTATACCCTTGACCATAAATCATATATCCAGCTTCGGCATATCCGCCATGGAATGTGCAGGCAGGAAGCCCCTTGCCGCTTTTGCGGTCGATATGCTTTACCATATATTCACCGCGCACAAAGAATTTCTTGGTGCGGTAGGCGGCCTCGGCACTCGCATATATCGAATTCCTTGCCCAAGGCAATGTGCAGGTCAGGAATTGCTTGGTGCCATCCACATATGTCTCGATAGTGGAAGCCACTGTATGCGAAGTCTTAATCTCGCCATCCTCTTGACGCTCGCCGGTATTGGTGTAGGCATAGCGTGCCGCAGCTCCTATATGCATCGACTGCTCCGCGTCATCAACTGGCACATAGAGCCATCTGCCGCCGGCGGTAAAGCCCTGAGGTCCGTTGGCTTGGTCGTTATACAAGTTCTCGGCAAAAACGCCTTGATTGGCAAAAAAATGGCGGTTATAGAATTTGTAGGAGAAGCCAAGCTCGCGCCCCGGGGCAAGTGCATTGACCGCAGCGGCACGTGCCAGAAAGTGCAAGCTGCCGCGGCTTGTATTGTTTGCCATTGTGGCTGGGTCGTTGTAATATCCTCCCTTGAATATATGATGATTGTCGCCGTTGGCGAGACTTAGCTGCACGAATATGTTCTTCTGGCTGAACTTGCCCTTGGTGAAATCAAAGTCGGCATAAAAATACCAAGAGCGATATTTCATCGACGTTCTGATTCGCGCGTCGGTGACTGCCATACCCGACTTCATCTCGGTCTCGGCAGTGTTATAATAAGCCGCATCGGTCATAAGGCGCGCGCCCACCGTGAAATGCAAGTCCTCCTTGGTGTTGTCGATTTTGGCTATAGGGTTCGTGTCGAAATCCTGCGCAAATGCACTTGCTGCGCCAAGAGAAGCTAACAATAGCGTCAATAACTGGTTACGTAGAAAAGAAGCAATCTTCATATCAAAAAAAATAATTTATAGTTTTTTACTCAAATCGGTCGTTATAATTTAGGGTAGGTTCAATTGGCAAGTGCAAATTTAGCAATTTGTTTGAAGAACTCACAT
>CAYWOC010000009.1:0-65761 GCA_964459845.1 uncultured Muribaculaceae bacterium
TGAATATTATGCTGAGGCGCAGCCTATCTTATACAAAGATATGACAAAAAAGTGTTTTATCACATTTATTAAGTTTTTAATTTGCCCTTTTAAGCCTAAAATCAATTATATTTGCAAGTTGTAAAGCAATGACGTTTTTACACAGCATTAAACTGTGGATTTTTATTATAATATTACACTAATTTTTTAAAATGATAGAAGAAAATACACTGCTGACTAAGATAGTTGAAGGTATTCAAGAAAGAAAAGGAAAAGATATAAAGATAGTGGATTTGAGCGGCATCGAATATGCCACCACACAGGGTTTCGTAATATGCACAGGCACATCAAACATGCACGTTTCTGCCATTGCCGACAGCGTACGCGAATATGTGCAAGAAAAAATCGGAGTAAAGCCCTACAATTACGACGGTTACCAAAACTCACAATGGATAGTGCTTGATTATGGCACGATTTATGTACATATATTCATACCCGAGTTCCGGGAGCTGTACAATCTTGAGCAACTTTGGAGTGATGCCGAGATTACAACTTTGCCCGACTTGGATTGAGCATCAAGAACTAACGAACATCAAAACAATTTACAATTAAAATATGGACAATCTGGGAAACAAGAATAACAAGCCTTCCAATTTCCGTAAATTCAATTTCAGCATTTACTGGATGTATGGTATCATATTTGCCATTCTGCTGGGCATATTCTATTTCAACGACAATTCACAGTCGAAAGAGGTGTCGTGGAGCGAATTTGAAGGCTATGCAATGAAAAGCGGACTGAAATCCATCACTATCGACCGCGGGAAAAATGAGGCAATAGCTGTGGTGAACGACTCGCTTGCCGCAAAGCTCTTCGGCAAAGAAGCCATACACAAAGGCGTGAAACCCACGATTTCAGCCAACATTCCGTCACCCGAAAAAGCTAACGACAAAATAGACCAGTGGAGAAATGCGGGCAAATTCTTCGGCAACGTGAATTATGAAGACACAAGCACTTTTTCTTCTCTACTGTGGTCGTTCGGACCGATTCTGCTGCTTGTGGCATTCTGGGTCATAATCATGCGACGCATGTCAGGACCAAGCGGCGGCGGCACTGGAGTGTTCAGCGTGGGCAAGTCGAAAGCCAAGCTATTCGACAAGGACAACAGCACCAAGGTGACATTCAAAGATGTTGCTGGCTTGCAGGAGGCAAAGACCGAAGTTGCCGAAATCGTTGATTTCTTGAAAAATCCGCAGACATATACCGACCTTGGCGGAAAGATTCCTAAGGGCGCACTGCTTGTGGGTCCTCCGGGAACTGGTAAGACTTTGCTCGCCAAGGCTGTGGCTGGCGAAGCCAATGTGCCTTTCTTCTCGCTGTCGGGTTCCGACTTCGTTGAGATGTTTGTGGGTGTGGGCGCTTCGCGTGTCCGCGACCTCTTCCGTCAAGCCAAGGAGAAAGCACCGTGCATCGTGTTTATCGACGAGATTGATGCCGTTGGCCGCGCACGCGGCAAGAACCCGAATATGGGAGCCAACGACGAGCGTGAAAACACACTCAACCAGCTACTCACCGAAATGGACGGTTTCGGCACAAACAGCGGAGTCATCATCCTTGCCGCCACCAACCGTGCCGACATCCTTGACAAAGCCTTGCTGCGTGCCGGACGTTTCGACCGTCAGATTTACGTCGAGCTGCCCGACCTCAACGGCCGCCGCGATGTCTTTAATGTACATCTGGCTAAAATCAAAAAGGACGATTCGGTGGATATCGATTTGCTTGCGCGTCAAACTCCGGGTTTCTCGGGAGCAGACATTGCCAACGTTTGTAACGAGGCTGCCCTTATCGCCGCACGGCACAAGAAAAAAGTAGTTCAACGCCAAGACTTCATGGATGCAATCGACCGTATCGTGGGCGGTCTTGAGAAAAAGACTAAAATCACCACAGCCGAAGAACGCCGGTCTATCGCTGTCCACGAAGGTGGACATGCCGTGGTGAGCTGGCATCTTCAATATGCCGACCCTCTCGTAAAGGTGACAATCGTGCCTCGTGGCAATGCTCTCGGCGCAGCTCATTATCTGCCTGAAGAACGACAGATTATGCCTACACAAGCCCTGCTCGACAAGCTATGTTCCCTGCTTGGAGGACGCGCTGCCGAGGAGCTGTTCCTCGGTTGCATATCCACTGGTGCGATGAACGATCTTGAACGCGCCACTAATATGGCATACGCTCTTGTGGTGTATTACGGAATGAGCGAACGTCTGCCTAACATATCTTATTACGACTCTACTGGTCAAAACTACGGCTTCACCAAACCTTACAGCGAGGAGCGCGCAAAGATTATCGACGAGGAAGTGTCGAGGATACTCAGCGAGCAATATGCCCGCGCTAAGCAAGTGCTTAACCAATATGCCGACGGACACAAGCAGCTCACAGAGGTTCTGCTCAACCGTGAAGTCATATTCACCGAAGATTTGGAACACATATTCGGCAAGCGCAAATGGCTCTCGCGCACCGATGAAATTCTTGAGAACGAAAACGACAAGAAAGGGACTATAGCCCCACCGCCATTCACGGCAGCCGATGATGACAACAACGCTTATGCCGACAGCAAAAAAGAGGATGCTGACGCTACTGCCGTATCAAAAGATACTGAGGAAGAAGCCTCAAAATAAGCCCTTCTAAACAAAAAAACGCGGCAGGGCAATGTCGGGTGGTATCGACATTGCCCTGCCGCATTTTTTTATCTTTTCAGATGAATCACCGCAACATCGACAAATCCACCTTGTAACACACTGGAGCTGTGTTATTCTTCTCTATAAACATAGCCATATATATTGGAGCATAGATTATCTTGCCATCAACTTTAATATTATCATTATTAAGCACCAAAGCCTTCGGTAATTCATATTCTTCGCAATCCATTATATTCGACAATGCTCTGTGAACCTCATAATCCTTGCCGGATTTCACCTCAATTGGCAGCACTTTTCCTCCTTTCTCTATAATAAAATCAAGCTCTCCACGCTTTTTATTATTATAATAATATGCCTCAAATCCGTGCGCCACCAATTCTTGCGCCACAGCATTCTCATATATCGAACCGTAATTAATATCTTTATCACCACTTATTATTTTAAGCTGTATCCCTTCAGCATATTGAGCCGCAAGCAATCCAACATCATTCTGAAATAACTTAAAGAGATTCCTTGAGCGAGACAGCAACAATGGCACTTTCGGCTCTTCAACGTTATACACAGGAATAGCCACTCCCGCATTTTTCAGCCAAAGAAAACTGTTTTGGTAACGTTCATATTTTGCGTTTTCATTTAGTTTTTTCAATATGAAACGCTTGTTTTTAGAATTCAGCTCGGGTGGAATTAAATTAAATATTTCTTCAATGTATAATTTGTTGCCAGAATCATACTTGGCAATATCTCGCTTGTAGAGTGTTATTATATCTTGCTGATTTGCCATAACCTCCTGCAAATTATTTGTTTTCATATATTTATCCACCACCGCAGGCATACCTCCTACTACTAAATATAGCCGGAACAATTCCATAAGTTTTTTGTGAATAAATTCATCGACAGCAGTCAAACTTTCCCAAGAGCTTCGCAATGCAGTTATTATAGCCTCGTTCACACCCAAACATCTTATGAACTCCTCGAAATCGAGTGGGAACATCTCCTTTACACCCATATATCCCACTGGTTCCGACCTCAAATCCTTCAATTCCACCCCAAGTAGTGAGCCGCTTAGTATATATCGGTAGGATCCTTCATCTACAAGAAATTTTACAGCAGTCACTATTTCCGGGCAACTTTGAACCTCATCAAAGAAAATCAGGGTCTTGTGTTTTATCAAGGGCTTTTCAGCCACAAGCGACAGCCGCATTAATATATCATCTACACTTTTCGCTTGCCTAAAGACTTCTGCCGCTTCTGGCTTATCAACAAAATTAATCTCTACGAAACTCTCATAAGACTTTCCGTATTCACGAATAGAATAAGTTTTCCCGGTTTGCCGAGCACCTGTTATAAGCAGTGCATTACGATTATTCTTATAAAAATCTGATATATAGTTATTAATTTTACGCCACAACATAATATTTCCATTTTTCCAAGGCAAAAATAGCCACAATACGCCGCTTTTCCAAGAAAAAACTGGTCATTTTTGCCGCTTTTCCAAGATTTGGACAAAATTTTTATTGCGATATCAGGCATCACGCCATAGCTGCCATTAAAATTTTGGGGTATATATACTATCGATAATACCTTGATTACCGATATGGAGAATGTGATTTTAAGGCAATATATAGCCGAATGTAAGAACTATGGCAAGCAGATACAGCAATATTATGTTATAAAGATAGCGATTGTTGTTGCCGATCTCCCGCACATTGCGCCACAGCGTATATAGGCTGATGAATACGGATATCGTGATGAATATGCTCCAGCCGCTCCAGCACTGGTCGCGCTCAAGAGTGTAGCCAAGGAGATGTATCGTCATCCCCGACTGCAGTGCCACAAATGCACTTGCTCCCAGCCCAACCACTGTGGCTGATATGGCTCCTGTTATGCGCCACACATTCGGATGATTGCTGAACTGCATCAACAAATATCTTCCTATCAGCGGCATATTGAAGAATACCGATGTTATAAGCAATATTTTCGACAGTTCTACATAGAAAAACAGCGACGGCAAGGAGAACAGAAATATGATTATTCCATAGCGTTGCAGCAAATCGAGGCTTTTGAACCGGCTAACCACCCACTGCGGATTCCTCACAAGCCATGGCAAGGATATGAGCAGCGGTATCGACCATGGAAACAGCCCGAACATTATAGACTCTATGAAGATAAACAGCATATTGTCTTCCACAAAAGGCAGTGCCTCAACCTGATAATGGACATTAAACATATTCATAGCCACCGACACATCGCCCACCAGCGAATATACCGCCAAGAAAGCAACTGCGCAAGCCAATGCCAGTGCCGCGCTTATCTCCACATAGCTGCGTCTTCGGTATGTCTTCACCCCAGCAATAAAGACGTATGCCATCAGAGCCATGGCAATAGGCGCTGTCACACCTATAATCATGGTGGCAACGGCTGCCGAGAACACCACCAGCCAGAAATAGCGTTTTGATTGGTGATGCAGCCAGTGGTATAAGCTCATCATGGTGAACACGAACAATGCAGTAGGCACAAGAGCCGGCGTGGCTTGAAACGTGACCGTCACGACCACCATACTCGACAGAAACAGCAGTGACGCAAGGAATGAGGCATTAAGCCGGTCGAAGTCGCCGTCAAACCGAAATAGGCACAATGTCATCGCGAACACTACGACAGCTCCTGGAAGCCGCAAGGCAAACAGTTGGTCGGTCAAATGGAGCAAACCATTCATCAATCCCGCCACACACATATATGATGACAGAAACGGATCCAGCCCGCCTGTAAATATCGAGCCTATGCCTCCCGACACATTTCTCAATTGCAGCATCTGCGCCTCCTCCTGACTCATAGGCATCTTGCCAAGTATAGGGAAAATGATAAGTGCCACCACTATGGCAAGAAACACAAGCAGCGCAATGTCTGTGCTTATCTTATTGTGTCTTTTCATAAAAAAGCAGTCTTTATTTTCTGAAAGTTATGCAACGGTTATATACGAAATTGCTCAGCGTATATACAACCATACCGAGGCACACTGCGGCATACTCCCCTATCGCATCTGAAGATACGCCCAGCAGCGAGATGTCGAGAGCCTTCATAGGATTGCGCAGCAACAGCACAGTGAGGAACTGCAAGCCGAAGCATACAAGGAAGCCCACAAAGAAGAGAATCATCTCGTTGCGCAGACGGCGGTTGTGGGATTTGAACACCCAGTTCTTGTTCCATATGAAGCTGTTGATCAATCCTGCCACATAACCTATCACATCGGCAAGCATGAGCTTCATCCCGATCAAGTCATTACACACAAATATCACGATGAGCGTAATCAGCGAATTGCTCACTCCCACAAGCCCATATTTTATGAGTTGTATTGTTGTCGCTTTTGTTGCTTTCTTATCTACTTTCATTGCAAAAATTTCTTTTCATTCATTCTTTTGGAGCCATATCGTCGGCATAATTGCGCAAAATCGGTATCGACCAGTTGTAATGCGCAGCCAGTATGCGCAGCAACACCACAGTGGCGGCACACATTATCTGCTGAAGCATCTCACTGCCTCCGACGAGCATTATGCCCCAATATACAAGTCCTCCTGCTATGCACGCTGTGCCATACACATCTTTGCGGAATATAAGCGGCTCTTCATTTATCAATATGTCGCGCAGCACTCCCCCGAATGCTCCTGTGATGGTTCCCATAAATATAGCCACCCACATAGGATAGCCAAATTCCAGTGATTTCTGTATGCCGATAAGCACAAACAGAGCCAAACCCACTGTATCAAACACGAAAAACGTCTGATTCAGCCTCACGAGATACTTCTTCAGCAGTATCACCGTCAATAGCGACAGTCCCGTCACACCAAGATACCATCCGTTAAGCATCCAGAACGGTGTGGTGTTGAGCATAAGATCGCGCAGTGTTCCGCCGCCTATTGCAGTGACAAGCCCAACGGCATACGCTCCAAACCAATCGAAATTTTTCGCTGCCGCCAAGCGTATTCCGCTTATGGCAAACGCCACAGTCCCGACTATCTCCACTATCAACAGGAACAGGTCATCCATACTATTCGCCATTAATTATTTGTATATATCAATCTTGTATTCTCTCCTTGCTGTTGTAATATTTGCAATAGCGGCTTATGCCACATTCCATGCACTTTGGCTTGCGCGCTGTGCACACATATCGTCCGTGCAGTATCAGCCAATGGTGGGCTTTGCCTATTAGATGCTCGGGAATGTTCCTTACAAGTGTGCGCTCAGTGGCAAGCGGATTGGGCGAGTCGGTGGTCAGACCTATGCGGTTCGACACCCGAAACACATGCGTATCCACAGCCATAGCGGCCTTGCCGAACACCACCGACAGAATTACGTTTGCCGTCTTGCGTCCCACTCCCGGAATCTTCACCAGCGCATCCATATCCGAGGGTACCTCGCCGCCGTGCAAATCCACAAGCGCATTTGCCATGCCGACGAGCGACTTCGCCTTGTTATTAGGGAAAGTCACGCTCTTGATATACTCAAAAATATCTTCGGCTGTGGCATGAGCCATGGTTTCGGGTGTGGGATAAGCTTCAAAAAGGGCTGGAGTCACCATATTGATGCGCTTGTCGGTGCATTGAGCCGACAGGATGACAGCCACAAGCAACTGAAACGGATTAGCATAATGCAACTCGGTCTCGGCCACTGGCATATTCGTCTGAAACCAGTCTATGACTCCCCTATAACGCTCTTTCGTTGTCATCACAGCATTATTCTCCTAAAATCCCTCAATCCAGCCAATGAGCTTATCGCCCAAATATACACCGCCGAATGCCATAATCACCCCCACTACAAGACTGCCAAGCGAATACACTGCTGCAGCTCCTATGTAGCCGTTGCGAAGCATATTGACCGTCTCAAGCGAGAACGACGAGAATGTGGTGAATCCTCCGAGCAGACCGACGAACAGGAACATCTTCATCGGTGTCGGCACGCTATAATTGCTGCAATAAGCGTAAAGCAATCCTATGGCAAGCGATCCAATGACATTCACCGACAAGGTGGGCAGGGCAAAAACAGAATGGGTGCCGTTATAGCATAACGACACTCCATATCTTATACATGAACCTATTGCGCCACCAAGCGCAACGGCTAAAAAATTCCAAAGCATATCTCTATATTAATGTGCCGACTTAAACTCATCAAGGAAACGCACGTCGTTCTCCGAGAACATACGCAAGTCCTTGACACGGTATTTCAAGTTTGCGATGCGCTCCACTCCCATTCCGAGGGCGTAGCCGCTATATACCTTGCTGTCGATTCCGCATGATTCAAGCACATTAGGATCGACCATGCCACATCCAAGGATTTCCACCCAACCTGTGTGCTTGCAGAAGTTACATCCCTTGCCGCCACACAAGTCGCACGAGATGTCCATCTCTGCCGATGGCTCAGTGAACGGGAAATACGACGGACGCAGACGAATCTTTGTCTCCGGTCCGAACATTTCGCGCGCAAAATACAGCAGAGCCTGCTTCAAGTCGGTGAACGAAACGTTCTTGTCCACATAAAGAGCCTCCACCTGATGGAAGAAGCAGTGTGCGCGATAAGATATTGCCTCGTTTCGATACACACGTCCCGGGCAGATGATGCGGATAGGTGGCTGAGAATGCTCCATCACGCGGCTTTGCACCGACGATGTGTGGGTGCGAAGCAATATGTCAGGCGAACGCTGGATGAAGAATGTGTCTTGCATATCGCGCGCAGGGTGGTCGGCGGCAAAGTTGAGCGCGCTGAACACATGCCAGTCGTCCTCCACCTCGGGGCCTTCTGCCACTGTAAAGCCGAGGCGAGAGAATATATCGATTATCTCTTTTTTCACAAGCGACAACGGATGGCGCGTTCCAACCTCATATGGTGCTGACGTGCGGGTCAAATCTATCTCAGCTTCATTGCTGTCGGCATTTCCGAACGATTCGCGCAATGAATTGATTTTTTCTGTTGCGAGGTTCTTCAATTCGTTAAGTTTCTGCCCAATCTCACGCTTCTGCTCATTAGGCACATTGCGGAAGTCGTTGAATAGAGCCGAAATCTCACCTTTCTTGCTCAAATACTTAATGCGCAGAGCTTCAAGAGCTTCGGCATTGTTGGCTTTGAGTGCTTCTACCTGCTCTTTAAGTGTATTTATCTTATCTAACATAACCAATATGTGTAATATTTTTTGCAAATTTACGAAATATTCTAATCACTTTATTAAATTTGTGCTATGGAAAAGAGCGTTTTTATCGAAAAGATTAAATCTTTCATCAAAAAAGAGCATTTATTTGACCCTCAAAGCACATACTTGGCAGCTGTGAGCGGTGGTGCCGATTCGGTGGTGATGCTTCGCGCCATGCTCGAAATAGGCATTAAATGTGAAGCCGCCCACTGCAATTTTCATCTGCGCGGAGATGAGTCGGACCGCGACGAAAAGTTTGTCACCGACATGTGCCTACGTCTCGGGGTGAAACTGCACAAGGTGGATTTCAATGTGGCTGAATACGAGCATAACAACCATGTATCCACCGAGATGGCTTGCCGCGACCTGCGCTACGACTGGTTTGCCTCCATTGTCAGAAGCCGCAATCTCGGCGGCGTGATTGTGGCGCACCACTGCGACGACAACATCGAGACTCTTTTCCTCAACATCCTGCGAGGGTCTGGTGTCGCCGGACTTGCGGGAATGCAGCCATCAAGCCAAAACCGCATCACCGTTTTGCGCCCGCTGCTCTGTGTGTCGAGAGCCGACATTGAGGCATTTGCCGCCGAAGTAGGACAACACTACATCATCGACAGCACCAACCGCGAAAATATTGTGAAGCGTAATCGTCTGCGCAATGTGATACTGCCTATGCTCTGCGAGCAATTCCCCGATGCCGTATCTGGCATTTTGCACACTATCAGCAATATGCGTGATTGCAACAAGCTATATACCCACAATATTGAAACTCTGCGCAAAAAATACATCGACGCATCTGCCAGTCCACTTATGCGCATCAAGCTACATGAATTTCTCGACAGCTATATCGCCGACGGGTGCGCCGCCACTCTCGTATTCGAGCTTCTGAAACCATTCGGATTCAATGCGGCACAAGCAGCCAATATAGTGGAAGCATATTCTGCCGGAAACTCAGCATCTTCGGGGCAGACATTTTGCAGCAGCCGATTTGAGGCAGCCTTGAGCCGTGGCTCACTTTGCCTCTCTCCTACCAGAGATTCACAAGAAGAAGCTCATGAATATGACATATCATTATCGGGGTCGATAACCGCTCCAGCCGCAATCTCAGTGGAACACGTCACTGGCACAAGTTTTTCGGCAAAAAGTATCGACGGGAAATATACAGTCTGCTTCTCTCCCGACATTCTTCAAACTGAATTGAAGTTAAGGCACTGGCACGAAGGCGACCGTTTCTGCCCATTCGGTATGAAAGGCTCACGACTGGTGAGCGACCTCTTCAGCGACATGAAGCTATCCACTATCGAGAAACGCCTCGTGTGGATTCTTACCGCCAACGGCAAAATCGTATGGATATTAGGACTTCGCGCCGCCTCGCTCTATAAAGTGTCCCCATCATCCACCGATTTCATCCGCCTGACATTCGCCAAGCAACCGCAACGCGCAGTCCAGAGCAACCATTATAAAATAAGTGAAGCCAAGCCACAATCACACTTTTAAGGACGACTTTCTGTGATTTTACACACTTTTAAGGACGACTTTCTGTGATTTTACACACTTTTAAGGACGACTTTTGCGCTATTTTTTAAATATTAAATCGTAACTTTGTAACATTAAATCGTATAAATAAGTTTTTTATGAAACGACACGCCATTAAGGAGCTATATCATTGGAAAGAGAGTCAAGAGCGTAAGCCTTTGATAATACTTGGGGCAAGACAAGTGGGTAAAACGTGGTTGATGCAGGAGTTTGCAAAAGAAGCATACAAGCAATATGCATATGTGAATTTCGAAGACAATGAGACTCTCCGACGAGTGTTTGAGCTCGACTTCGATATATCTCGTATTATCACAAGCATAAAGTGGACTACTGGCGTGAATATCGATGAAGACACACTCATCATACTTGATGAGATACAAGAAGCTCCACGAGGAATTACATCATTGAAGTACTTTGCCGAAAAAGCTCCTCAGTATCATATTATTGCAGCAGGCTCTTTATTGGGTATAGCCATGCACAGCAACGATTCCTTTCCCGTAGGTAAAGTAGATTTTATGCACTTATACCCATTATCCTTCTTTGAATTTATAGAAGCTTTGGGCGAATCTAAAATGGTGGATTTGCTAATGAGCAAAGACTGGACTATGGCAACACTATTTAGATCAAAATTCGAGGCATATCTGAGACAATACTATTTTGTGGGTGGTATGCCTGCCGTTGTATCTTCATTTATAAACGATGAAAACCTCACAAAAGTCAGGGACACTCAAAAAGCTATTCTTGAGGCATACGAACGTGATTTTTCAAAACATGCTCCAGCCATCGAAGTGCCTCGCATCAGGATGGTGTGGCATTCTATCCCATCACAACTTGCCAAAGAGAATAAAAAATTCATCTACGGAGCCATAAAGGATGGCGCAAGAGCCAAAGATTTCGAGCTTGCAATAGAATGGCTGAAAGATGCTGGATTAGTGTATAAAGTGAACCGATGCAAAAAAGCGCAATTGCCTCTTGCTGCATACGAGGACTTCAGTGCCTTCAAGCTGTTCTTGTCGGATGTGGGATTGATGGGAGCAATGAGCAATGTCCCTGCACAAAGCCTTTTAGAAGGCAACAATCTTTTCTCAGACTTCAAAGGGGCATTGACTGAGCAATATGTTTTACAGCAATTGATGTGCAAAACCGATCTTTCCATCTATTATTGGTCTGCAGAAAACTCTCGTGGTGAAATCGACTTCTTGTTGCAACAAGAAGAGATTATTATACCCGTCGAAGTGAAAGCCGAAGAAAATCTGCAAGCTAAGAGTTTGCGAATCTTTGTAGAAAGAAACCATGGCTTGAAAGGAGTTCGCCTTTCTATGTCTCCATTTAGAGAACAGGATTGGCTCACAAACTACCCGCTATATTCTATCAATTCTGTATTGTAAGCTAAAAAAGTCTGGAATCCAAATCACTTGGATGCTCCAGACTTTTCTTCAGTCTAAACTTATGCTAAGCACTATTACTGCGGTGCCAGGACAGAGACACATGACACCAACAACACTACTTATTTAACAGTGATATTTATTCAACTTTCCCTAAAGCCAGTCTTTCGAAATCTTAAGGAAATTCACACTACAGCTTCACTCTATAAGGTCCGCTAACGGAATTGAAAAGCAGGTCGCCATTGTCGAAATATTGGATTATGGCATACGCTCCATTTCCGCGGTTGGTGTCGCCGAAAATCACACGATGCATAGTGGCACCAGTATTCCAGTTAAGTCCGGTCACCTCCCAGCCGTCGGCTGCGCTATATCCATTCACAAACACCATCTCGGATGCTGTGCTGACCGATGGAATCATACTTATTGAGCTGACATCGGCTCTTGTCCACATCGATTCCCACTTGTTCTCCTTAGTGTTCCACGCCACTCGCTCCACACCAAGTGGAGGTGTCATAAGCGGACCGAGCGACAGCACGCCTATTATTTTGTCGCTAATCAATTCGTTGCCTGTCATAATATTATTCACGACAAAAGCTCCATATCCTGCCACCACGACCGACTGCTCCGACTGAATCCATTCGGTGCTTGCCGGCAATCCGCAAGTCACCTCATAGCTGCCAGCTATTCTCGGTCTTCCTGCCACAGCCTCCCGGGCATCGGCAGGGATGGCATCGCGCCAGAATGCCACAAGCTTCATGCGCTTAGCTCCGTCGGTTATGACCACCAGTTTGTCGGCATCGTCGCCGAATCCCATCAATGTAGGCGTTGAGCCTGTGCCATATCCCATCTTGATGCAAGGAGCCTCGGGACCGCCGTCGTATGCCGACTGCCATGCGCCATCAGCCTCAGCAGTACTGAGCTTTTTCCCGTTCCACACGATTTTCTGCATCAAGCCGTCGCCGCCAGACGTTGTGCTGTTGCTGGCAAGATAGATACCGTCGTTCTCATCCACGGCTATCGAATTACTTAACATTTGGTTTTGAGGAAGGGTATATACATCTACCACCTTGGTGAGATCTCTATCCACAATAGCCACGCCTTTATTGTATGCCACTGCAAGATGACCGTCGTAGGTCATAACAACGCCCACAAGAGTTACAGCACCGCTCACACTTTCCTTCACATCAAGCTGGCGATCGAGAACTATACCGTCATCGGGCTTCGAAGCGTTTTTCAGGCGATAACGAGCCACGATTGTCCCAGCATTGGTGTAGGCATAGTTGTCGCGGTCGCACAGCACATAGTTGCCGCTTGATATGGCATATTGAGGATGCTCGCCGAGAATAGGCACTACGGCATTTTTCAGCTCCTCTATAGAATTATATTTTGCGGCTATCGTGCGCAGTTGCTCATCAGTCTTCATTTCGCCGATTGGCAACGCCGCCTCCCCTATTTTCGTGAAAGCCCCATTAGTCGTACGGTAATACGACACACGGTCGCTGCTCATGCCCCACATATAGTCGGTGCTTGTCGAAGCCAAAGTCATGAGATTGACAGGTCCGCTGTAGCCGCCTTCGCACTTGTCGGGGTCGATGCGCACAGTTCCACCTTTCACTGCGTAGGGAAATGCGTCGGTCTGAGCCGAATTAAAATGCGTGATGCTATAATGTTCCGCAGCCAGATAAGGGTTGCGTTTAGCCACATTCACTTCCGATAGCGGACGGTCGGCATCGCCGTCCTCACCTTTATCCACATCTTCTTTGTCGGAACATGCGGATAGGGTCGCAAATGCGCCAAGCACCGCTAAAAGTTTCCAAGCCTTGAATTTAAAAATTTCTCTCATTTTTGTCTTAATCTTTCTGTTTATGCTTAATTTCAAAAGTTAATTATTTCCGGCAAAATTAAGCAGAAAGACCTCCAGCAAATGGACAAATCAACAAAAATAAGGGATTTTACGACAATTTATTTGCCTCATACAGCTTTTTGACGCGCGTATAAGTCTTCACCGACCCGAATCCGCTGTTGCAGGCTATCTCCTGATTGGTGGCTCCGGGGTTATTCTCGGCATACCGCAGAGCATACTCCATCCTCATCGTATTGACATAGCTATAGAACGACACAAAACGGTCACGGAACACTATGGTGAGATAAGTGCGGTTTGTGCCAAGTTTTTTTGCCAAGTCGGTCTTGTTGAGACGCGGCTGCAAATACAGATGCTCGGCATCCATCATTGCGCGGATTTGACGTTCAAGTTTGTCTTTGAGATATTCAGGAAGGTCGTTCTTCACTGCCGAGATGTCCTCCTCGATTTCCTTGATGTCTTTGTCTTTTCTCGTCTCATCGTCGGCTTCGCTGCAAGCCGCCTCCTCGTCAGTGACGCTACCTTGGGCAGCTACAGCCCTGCGCTGCGGATGCAGAATCACGATTAGCACCACAAGCCCAATAATGGCAAGCGCAACGCTGAAAATGGCATTTAGTGTTTTGCTGCCCGACAGAAAGACAGCCACAGCTATCATCCACACAGCTATTGGCAATATTATCATCGACTTTGCGAAACGTATAGGGAAATCATCATCGTCGGAATATTCTCCGTGCTGATATTCCAAAATCTGCCTATATAGCCATACCGTGAAATTCACAAGATATGCCATAAGCAGAAGCGAGACTGCCGAAACGCCACACACCACCACATCCTCATAAGGCACAAGAACATCGCCTCCGCAGCAAGCCAACAAAAACAGGGTTGTCATCATGATTGACGGTATGATGTGCGCAGCCACAATGCTGGAATGTCGCCTCGATGAGCCGAAAAAGAAATATCTGCGCAGCGTCAATGAGCTTATCAGCGGTATGTATATCACAAAAAAGCATCTCACAAACAGCCACGCATCTGCGCTATACGGATTCATGAGATATGGAATCTGCAATGCCACTACGAAAAACGAAGCTGCCACCAGCCGGCGTGACGGATAGAAATAGTCCTCATCTTTGTCGTATGGGCGGCACATGTGAAACCATCTTATCGTTCCGCAAATCACAAATGTCAGCACAAGCATAAAACATGCTGCTGCATAATATATCTGTGGCATAAATTGCGACATATCACCTTCCTCTATTTATATTTTGCTTCAAGGTCGAGCATATACTGTTTTCGCTCTATTCCATAGGCATATCCAGCCAATTTACCGTCCGCCGCTATCACTCGATGGCATGGCACGATTATCGCCACCGGGTTCTTGCCGTTGGCAAGTCCAACTGCGCGGGCAGCCTCGGGCATCACCATCATCTCGGCTTCTTTCTTGTAGCTTACGGTTTCGCCGTAAGGTATTTTGCGCAGCACATCCCAAGCCTTGCGCTGAAACTCTGTTCCATTTTGCACATCGAGTTTCACCGTAAACTGCTTGCGCTGTCCTTCAAAATACTCCTCCAGCTCCTTCACGGCAACAGTAGTGACGGCATTCACATGAGCCACATAATTCTCGGGCAGCTCATCACAGAAGCGGCACTGCTTCACGCCCTTGTGCGACGCTCTCACCACCACCCAACCTATGGGCGACTCGAAAGCCTCCACAAATTCCTCGCTGAGCAGCTCCTCTTCGGTCCTCTCCTTCACAGCCGTCAGCCCATATTTCTTCGCAACGCCTATCATATATCGATAGGCACTCACATAGTCGTTAGGAATAACTCCGTCGAGAATGGCATTTTTTATAGACTCCTTTATCAGCCCCACTTCCCGGCATGGCGTGAGCGAGAATGTCGCCATAATGTCCTCACCCGAAACTGGCGGCTGGAAGTTGCGCACGCGGTCTTTCTCCTCAAGTTCCACGAGCTTGCGGCGCACGAGCGTGAAATTGTCGAGGAAACGGCGCACTTTCTCCTGATTCTTTGAAGTTATATCTGCCTCACACAGCATCATCAGGTCGTCAATGTCATCACCAGCGTCAAACAGCAGCCTGCGCACAGCCGAGTCGGTAACCTCATCTTCCACAAGTGCTATCGGACGCATGTGCAGTCCCACGAGCTTCTGCACATATTTCATCTTGTCATTCATTGGGAACTTCATCCGCTTGAAGATTTTAGGTATCATCTTCTCGCCTATGAAATTATGATTATGGAATGTCCAGCCCACCTTGGGGTCATAACGCTTGGTGGCAGGCTTGGCTATGTCGTGCAGCAGTGCGGCCCAGCGCAGCCACACGTTGTCGCTCTTGGATGCCACATTCTCAAGCACCTGCATCGTGTGGTAGAAGTTATCTTTGTGTCCTCGTCCGTTCACGGTCTCCACTCCGCACAATGCCGCAAGCTCAGGGAAAATGATTTCAAGCAGACGGCACTCCTTCAGCAGCACAAATCCGCGCGATGGATGCTCGGCTTTCATAATCTTCATAAGCTCGTCCATGACACGCTCGCGCGAAATGATGGATATGCGCTCGCGGTTGCGCTCGATGGCGCTGAACGTCTCCGGGAATATGTCGAAATTGAGCTGTGTGGCAAATCTCACGGCCCGCATCATTCGTAGCGGGTCGTCGGAGAATGTTATGTCCGGGTCGAGCGGCGTGCGCATTATGCGGCGTGCCATGTCGCCCATTCCGTCAAACGGGTCGAGCAGTTCGCCATAGCGGCTCTTGTTCACGCATATTGCCATGGCATTGATGGTGAAGTCGCGCCGGCGTTGGTCATCATCAAGTGTCCCATCTTCCACTATCGGTTTGCGGCTGTCGTGGGTATATGACTCCCTACGTGCGCCCACAAACTCCAGCTCCATTCCTCTCGATTTCACCTGAGCTGTGCCAAAGTTGCGGAACACGGCAAGCGATGTCTTGCGCCCGAATGATTTCGCGACAGCCTCTGCAACCTCTATTCCGCTGCCAACGGTCACAAAATCTATATCCTTGGAATGACGGCGCAAAAAAATGTCGCGCACATATCCTCCCACTACATAGCACTCTCGGTGCAGCGCATCGGCTACATTGCCAACAACATGAAACACATCGGCTTTCAGATGACTGGCTATAAGCTCTTTCTTCTCTGCTTCAAGCATATTACAGATTTAAGGAGATGCGCTGGCGCAATATCTCACTCCCGCACATCTCCATTTTTTTATTTTGTAGTGATTAATACAATTCTGTGATTTCCTCAGGCGAATTGGTTACTCGCTCCAATCCGTCTTTACGCACCACATAGGTGTTCTCCACACCTACAGCTCCCACATGTGGTATGACAAACTTCGGCTCTATAGCTATCACATTGCCCTCCTCAAGAATGTCGCGGCTGCGTGGCGCAAGCACTGGTGCCTCATTGATTTCGATGCCCACTCCATGACCTATGAAGCCCGCTTTCTGAGCGTGTCCCATGAAATACTCGCTCATGCCTGCATCTTCAACCATCTTATGCGCAATCTCATACAGAGACTTTGCCTCTACCCCTGCCACGCCCTCTTTCTCAAGGCGGCGGTGGATGGCTATCGACAGCTCATGCGCGCAGCGCGCGCGCTCATCAAGATTTCCAACATAATACACACGCGTCATATCGGTCATATATCCAGTGAAATTGCCGCACATGTCCACCATAACCGTATTACCGCGCTTTATTTCTGAGCCGTTGCAGCCCACAGGCAGCGAATAGTCGAGCCCGGCACCGCCCATGGCGAAATCATAGGGCGTAGGGTTGTCGGCATTGTCGCCACACAGCACATTGCCCATGAAAAGCTCCATCGAGCCGCCCGACACGCGAAACTGCCCGAGGCAGCCTTCGCAGCGCAGCACCCGCTCCATCTCTATTTGCAGCTCCACATCGGTCATGCCGGTGTTGTAGATGCGCTTTATGCGGCTGTACGCCATGTCGTGATGCACCCCACTTTCCTTTATCTTGCTGATTTCATATTCTGTCTTCACCGCACGGCACTGGCGCATCACGGCTGAGCCGTTCACAATCTTCGAGCCGCCGAGCACTTTGCCAAGCCGCTGGATGTCGCTATATGGTGTCACATCAAGCTCAAGTGCCAAGACTTCCGGCTTCTTGTCGAGCAGCTCGGCTATCTGCTCAGGCTTGCGTATATACTTCACATTGTCGCCTTTCAGCCCCACTGGGCGCTTCACGAAATACGTCACAGCACAGTCGGCTGTGATATAGGTGTAGCCGCTATACACTCTGCCCGATGTGTAATACAAGTTGGCATTATCGCTGATCAAGATAGCGTCGATACCATTATCCTTCAATTTTCTGGCTATTTTGCTTGCCCGCAAAGCCATCTCGTCTTGTAATCCTTGAGGTATCATAACTTTATATTTTATTTTAGTTTCGAGAAATAACTCACCAGTTCAATAAAACTTTCTATTTTCATATCATAGTCTTCGCATTTGCCGAATCCATAGGATGCATATACAAAAGGTATGCCAGCCTTGTGGGTCTGGTCGCAATCGGCTTGCGTGTCGCCCACATACACAGGATGCTTCAACAGGTGCCTGTCGATGAGAATCTTCATATTCTCGTTTTTCGGCACACGTTTTTGCCCGAACGAGAGCGAATCGGTGAAATACTGCGTCGTGCCTGAAAACTTCATGAAATTCACCAGCCCGAAACGGCTACAGTTGCTCACCATAAACAGCTTATAGTGTTCTGAGAGCTGCGCAAGTCCGTCGCGCACGCCGTCATATAAATTGCCGCCAAGTGTAGCCATACGCATATTCTCCTCGTCCTCAATGTCTTCAAGAAATTTTTGGCGATTAATCTCCACACCTGTGCGACGCACAATATCATCAAAAATATAGTCGATTGTATATCCCATATATGCCCTTACGTCGTCTTCGGTGTAAGGGAATCGCAAGCCGCATTTTTCAAAGCATATATTCCAAATCTTGCAATAAGAAGACATTGCGTCCCATAGCGTGCCATCCATATCGAAGATTAACGAGTCGGTTTCACTTAAATTGGCTTTCATAATTTACTCAATGCTTTCCTTTAATCTTATTTTTTCAGTTTGGTTTAATCATTATTCCGATATCGGTTATCTGTGTCAAAGTGTCGCATTTCATGCTTTGCCACACCACCACTTTCGGTATCTCGCCGGCTTTCACACCTCGCTTCACGAGCTTTGTCATCTGATACAGCGCACCAAATCCGCTGCCGCTCCAGTTGCCGTTGCGGTCGGAAAGCACTATGTCGAGATTGAGCCTTTCCATCTCGGCGTTGCTGTGTATCAAGTCCACCACAAAGTTCACATCGCCATATAAGAAATCGTCTTCGTGGCGCAAGGCTATATAGATGTCATAGTTTTTCGACGAATCGGCATATTCTGGCGCGAAATAATATGGTTCTTCGTGCGTCCATCCGCTTGGCGGTATATGCTTGAAATCAGAATAAGATGCTTGCCTGGAGGTACATGCCCCCAAGCAAGCCACCATAAATATTACAACTAATAAATACGGCGCAGAATTTGCCGCATGGCTCATTCTACTGCTGTTTCTTATCTTTGTTTTGCTGATCATTTCCTCCTCCATCATTACGGCGCGGCTGCCGGCGCGGTCCGTTGCCGCCACGCTGAGGGCGATTGCCTCGTGAATTTGGATTATTGTTGTTGCTGTTATTGCTTTCGTTGCTGCTGTTGTTGCCGCCGCCATTGTTGCCATTGCCGCCACGTTGCCGTCTTGGTCTCGGCGGCCTTGGCTGCTGGCTGCTGCCGTCTTGCCGGTCGCCGCCGTTGCTGCGTGGCTGGTCGTCTCCGCTATTCCGCGGCTCACCGCCACGCTGACGGTTGCGCCCGTTGCCGCTGTTGTTGTTGCCACCGCGCGAACGTTTCTTTTTCTTGTCAAAACGCGTCACGCTGTCTTGACCTATAATGTCGCCAAACTCCTTCATCTCAAGCTGACGCTCCTTGCTGTCAAGCTCCAGCTTATCGGGCTTCACTCCATTCTTATTGAGAGCTATAACCTCCGCCACACGCTCGGCAGGGATAGTCACCAGATTTGCCGGCATCGACTTGTCGGTCGAATATGTTATCAGCTTCTTGAATATGTCGGTCTTGAAGTGATAATATGTATTATCCTTGGTCTCAAGTGGCACATCACGCTGCGGCAACTGCTTTGATGCCTCAACGTAGGTATCTACCTCAAAGTTCAAGCAGCACTTCAGCTTTGCGCACTGCCCGGCAAGCTTCTGAGGATTCAGCGATATGTCTTGGAAACGAGCCGCGCTCGTTGCCACCGACACGAAATTGGTCATCCAGCTTGAGCAGCACAGCGGCCGTCCACACGGACCTATTCCGCCTATTCTGCCGGCTTCCTGGCGCGCGCCTATCTGCTTCATCTCTATCCTCACCTTGAACCGCTCGGCAAGCACCTTGATGAGCTGGCGGAAATCCACACGGTCGTCGGCGATATAATAGAATATGGCTTTGTTGCCGTCGCCTTGATACTCCACATCGCCGATTTTCATATTCAGCTTCAGGTCAGCGGCAATCTGGCGCGAGCTTATCATCGTATCGACCTCTTTTGCCTTTGCTGCTTCATACACCTCAAGGTCGCTTGGTTTTGCCTTGCGGAACACTCGCAGTATCTCCACTCCCGGGCGCAGATTGGCACGCTTCATCTGGAGCTGCACAAGTTTGCCCACCATTGCCACAGTGCCTATGTCGTGTCCGGGATTTGCCTCCACAGCCACCACATCGCCCACTTCGAGCGGCAGATGCTGCGAATTACGGTAGAATCCTTTCCGGGTGTTCTTGAAATGCACTTCCACGATGTCGAAGTCGTTCATGCCACCCGGCACGTCCTCCAGCCAGTTGAAGCTCTGCAATTTACAACGAGGGCAACAGCCTTTTTTACATTTCCCGTTTTTGCAATCCATCTTCCAACTATATGATTATTTTGCAAAACTTACGGCGCGGGTCTCACGTATCACTGTTATGCGCACCTGTCCGGGATATGTCATCTCATCTTGTATCTTTTTAGCTATTTCAGCCGACAGTCTTTCGGTCTCTGCGTCGTCAATCTTGTCGGCGCCCACTATCACACGCAGTTCACGTCCTGCCTGGATTGCGTAGGTCTTCACTACGCCCGGATATGAGAGCGCAAGCTGCTCAAGGTCGTTAAGACGCTTGATATACGCCTCCACCACTTCGCGGCGTGCGCCTGGACGTGCACCCGAGATAGCGTCGCACACTTGAACTATCGGAGCGAGCAGGCTCGTAGCCTCTTCCTCATCGTGGTGTGCGCCTATGGCGTTGCAGATGTCGGCTTTCTCCTTATATTTCTCGGCGAGCTTCATTCCAAGCAGTGCGTGCGGCAATTCCGGCTCCTCGTCAGGCACTTTGCCTATATCGTGGAGCAGTCCTGCACGGCGAGCCTTCTTCGGGTTCAAGCCAAGTTCCGATGCCATGATTGCACACAGGTTGGCTGTCTCGCGTGAGTGCTGAAGCAGGTTCTGCCCATAGCTTGAACGGTATTTCATCTTGCCCACGAGGCGTATGAGTTCTGGATGAAGTCCATGGATGCCGAGGTCGATAGCTGTGCGCTTTCCCGTCTCCACGATTTCTTCCTCCACCTGCTTTCTCACCTTTGCCACCACCTCTTCGATGCGTGCCGGGTGGATACGTCCGTCGGCTACAAGCTGATGCAGCGCAAGGCGTGCTATCTCGCGGCGCACTGGGTCGAATCCCGAAAGCACGATTGCCTCTGGAGTGTCATCGACGATGATTTCGATTCCGGTTGCAGCCTCAAGTGCGCGAATGTTGCGGCCTTCGCGCCCTATGATGCGGCCTTTTATCTCATCGCTGTCGATGTGGAACACTGTCACTGCATTTTCTATTGCAGTCTCTGTAGCCACGCGCTGTATCGACTGCACCACGATGCGCTTAGCCTCTTTGTTGGCTGTGAGCTTAGCTTCGTCCATTATGTCGTTGATATATGATGCTGCGGCAGTCTTAGCCTCATCTTTCAGCGATTCGATGAGCTTCTCCTTTGCCTCTTCTGCCGACAGCCCCGACACATGTTCAAGTGTGTCTTGAACCGAGCGTTGAAGTTTGTCCACTTCGGCCTTCTTGGCTTCAAGTGTTGCAAACTGGTTCTCAAGATTCACGCGCATGTTGTCGTTCTCATTCTTCTTGCGCTGAACTTCGCTCTGCATCTGGTTGAGCTGCAGCTCTCGCTGCTTCTGCTTAGCCTCTGCCGACTGCACTTTCGACAGGCGTGCATTAGCTTGACGCTCCGCTTCGCTCTTGATTTTCATCTCAGTCTCCTTGGCTTCGATGATTTTCTCATTCTTTATCTTCTCAGCTTGCAGCTTGGCTTCCTCAATGATGCCGTTGCCGCGTGCTTTAGATATCATTCGGGTCACGATAAGGGTAGCAGCCACTCCCACTATCAACGCCCCAACTCCTATTAAAACGTATTCCATTTAATTGTTAATTAGTTTATGTATGTATAATAAAAAGCACCGAATATGCCGCAGCGGTTTCATTGTCCGCTTTGCGCATACATTCGGTGCATTGATAGCTTTCTAAAATATATGTAATGTCGTGAAAATCACACTTTCACTACTATATCATCGAGTTTTGCCTCAAATTCTTTAAGAAATGCGGTCACATTGTCGGTCCGCTCACGGCAACCCATATAGAGCCAAGCAAACTTGAATGCCACCATAGCCATAATCTCGGTCGATGACGTGCGGTCGGTCTTATACTTCGCCTCATACTGCCCCCACACCTTGTTCACAAGGTCTTCGGCGGCATGATAGGCATCTGCCTCTGCTCGACTGCCCACTGCCAGCGATATGGGAGGCTGCCCGGCTATCTGAATCCACGTCTTATGTTCGTTGTCCTCGGTCATAGCATCATTCCATTAATTGAGAGATGCATTTGTCTATGTCTTGCACCAATTTGGCGAGAACGGCTTGGTTCTTGTTTATCTCCTCACGCGTAGGCGACACCAAGCGTGCTATCTGCAAGTATTCATAGTCTTGCTTCAGCATTTCAAGCTCTTTCTCAAGCGACATCAGTTTCGCCCGCAGAGCCACATTCTCTTTCTCTATCGCTTCCTTGCTCGACTCAAGTGCCTTGTATTTCTCCACAAGCACTTCCGATTTTGATATTATCCTATCAAGTGTCGTCTGCAATTCTGAAGCCATAGTTCACCAATTTTTTACAAATATAAGCATTTTATTGCATTTTACAATGTTTTCGACTGTTTTTCTTGCCGGCACCGCTATTTTTCTCCCGAATCAGCCGTTCAGCACAAATCGTCAGCTCGTAATATTCCATTTTCGATTTCTGCGATTTTCAGGGCTTTGAAAGTGTCAATCCGGTATGCGGCTGCTCCTTTGTTGCACAAAAAAGAGATGTCCGCACTTTGCTTTATGCGACACCTCTTTTTTTCTGAATTCCAGTCTATAATGCTCACGCACTCGAAAGAAAGGAAATACCACATCTAATTCATACACATTTAATTCATAGTCATGAAATATAACCAGAGATGGTTCCATCTCCCAAATCTATAGATAATTTATAATGATTTTATCCTCTTGAAATCTGCCCAATATCTTGAACCAGCAAATTTGCCCTCCGAGCCTTGCGGCACTTCGAGCTGGCAGTCTGATATATTTGTGCGGCGGGTAAGCTCAAGCTTGATAGGCTCTGCGAATCCGCACACGAGCTTTTCGAGCGAGAAGCAGTGGCTGAATGTATCATAGCCAAGATGCTTGAGCGAACTTGGCAGCGACAGCTCCTTCAGCGATTCGCATCCGAAGAATGCGTCATCTCCGATTTCCTCAACGCCCTCGGGTATCTCAAGCCGCGACACAAACCTGCATCCACGAAAAGCGTTTTCGCAGATTCTCTTCAATGTAGGCGGGAATGATATGTCACTGCTGTGCGACACCGGACATTTCAAAAGTTCAGTCTTGTCTTTGTTGTACAACACTCCGTCATAGCTGCTGAAATAGCTGTTTCCCTCCGGCACTGATATGCTTTCAAGACACGATGCGAATGCTCCCGATTGGCTTGTCAGCTCTACTCCATCATCACACGCCCCGAAATTGAGCGAATTAAACTTGCTCAGTTCTATATATTTCATATTGCGCGGCAAAACCACACGCTTAATGTTCCCTATATGCAATGAGTGCCCAGAAAGCTCATCGTCGGCTATATCGTAATAATTCTTGTGCTTGCCGCATACAAAGCGACCGCCCTTTATTATTGCATCAGCCAAATTAAGTTCTTCGAGCGATTTAAACGTCTTGTGAATATACGTTAAATCATCTCCGTCAATTTCTCCTCTTAATGTCAATGAGAATGCATTTTCAGCCACTTCTTTCTGAATTTGGTCCGAAATCGTCCCCACACTCTTAACATCCACCACAAGTTGCTCTGAGGCGACCTTATCACTCGATTTAAATATTTTTTCAGACTTTCAATTAGAGTCATACCAATTCCATACTATTATCACAGAACAAAATTAGTAAAAAAATCTCCCCCCCCCCCGATTATTAAGGTTTTATCGTATATTTTAACTCTTCACAACACTAAAGCACGGCACTAAATCAAAAAAAACGCCGTCACCTCGCAAAAAGCATAGTGGCAGCGACCATTTCACATCACGGAATTTCCCGATTAAGCACTCTCCTCTATCTTTTCGAAATCTGCCCAAGGTGAAATTTTAGAATAATCACCTGCCGCACTGGCTGGCACTTCAAGTCGGCAGTTCGCCATATTGGTGCGACGGGTCATCTCCAACTTTGCCGGAACGCTGTTACGGCATACCACTCTCGACAAGTCGAAGCAGTGAGCAAACACATTGTCGCCAAGCTTCTTTACAGTGGACGGGAAAGTTATTTTCTTCAGCGACTTGCAACCAAATAGCGCATACTCACCTATTTCTTCCACACCCTCAGGGAACTCCACTTCCACAAGGTTGCCACATTCGCGCATGGCATTGTCGGCAATCTTTCTCAGGCTCAACGGAAACCGCACTTCCCACGAGTGAGACACAGGACATTTCAGCAATTCGGTCTTATCTTTGTTGTACAATATTCCATCTTCGCTGCTGTAATACTGATTGGATGCAGGCACTACGATGCTTTCAAGCTGGAACGCAAATGCGCCCGACATACGGGTAAGCTCGCTCGTGTCGCTGGTGGTTCCGAAATTCAGTGCGCCAAATCCGCTAAGCACTATATTATTTACACTCGCCGGAAGCGTCACCCTGCGCAATTTTCCTAAGTGAAGTGTGTGAGCCGACAGCTCGCCGGGATTAAGGTCATAATAATTCTTATGCTTGGCACACACGAACCGGCCGCCTTTAATCTCCACATCGGTCAAATCAAGCTCTTCAAGATTCTTGAACGCTTTATGGAGATAGGTGAAATCTTCGCCGTCGAGAGTGCCTTTCAACGTAAGCGACACTGCATTCACAGCATCTTCTTGCGCCACACAGTCTTGCAATGTACCAGCTTCAGTCACCGACACCACCATCGGGGCGACCTCAACGTTAGCACTTCCATTAAAAATTTTTTTCAGCAATGTAGATATTGACATATAGATATAATTTTTAGCGTGATTTGTAATCCGCAGTTTCCCTATAAAACATTCCTCTACAAATTTAGCCAATATTACCCGAACACGAAACTATATGCAATAATATTTGCGCTCAGCACTATAATTTAACCTATTTTTGCATACAAAAAATTACATTTCATCGATTTTACCACATTGAATCTTACACTCTCTCAAGTTTCACCCACATTTGCTTTCAAAATGGTTTTCTGTATTTATCTTCCGACTTATCTTCAAGAATGCTCAAATAGCTCGTATATCTCGACTCGCTTATCTCATGGTTCTCCACCGCCTCGCGCACCGCGCATCCCGGCTCATGCGTATGGGTGCAGTTATTGTATCGGCAATCTGCCGATTTCTTGAAAATCTCGCGGAAATAATGCGCCACGTCCTCGCCGAAATCCACCGTTCCAAAGCCCTTCACCCCCGGAGTATCAATAAGGTAGCCCCCCGACGGCAGCTCAAACATCTCGGAGAATGTGGTGGTGTGCATTCCAGTGTGGTGCGAAGCCGACACATCGCCAGTGCGCAGATTCAATCCCGGCAAGATACGGTTGATGATAGTGGATTTCCCGACTCCCGAATTGCCTGATATGAGCGACACTTGTCCTTTTGCCCGCTCCACCATTTGGCGGATTCCTCCATTTGCCTCATCCATTGCCGATACAGGCAGCACCTCATAGCCAATGGTCTCATAAAGATACTTCATAGCACGCATATATTCCATATCTTCATCGTCGAGCAGGTCGATTTTATTTATCACCATCACCACCGGCACGCTATAAGCTTCAGCGGTTGCGAGAAAGCGGTCGATAAAGGTGGTGCTTGTGAGCGGATTTTTCAATGTCACAACGAGAAACGCCTGGTCGATATTTGCGGCGAGGATATGCGCCTCCTTCGAGAGATTCGAGGCTTTGCGAATGATGTAGTTGCTGCGCGGATCTATTGCGGTGATAAACGCCGTGCCGTCATCGTTTTTGCTTATCGCCACATTGTCGCCCACTGCCACAGGATTGGTGGTGCGTATGCCCTTAAGGCGAAAATTGCCTTTCACTTTGCAATTCACCAGCTCGCCATCGGCCGTCTTCACCACATACCAGCTTCCCGTGTTCTTTATCACCTTCCCTTTTTCCATTCGCAAGAGTTATTTTATTTTTTCTTCCGGCAAAGTTACAATTTTATTATAATAAACACAAATATATGATTTATACGCACTTACAGCCAATCTGCTGATTTCAAGTTAATTACCTTTTATTAATATATTAAAAATCTATATTGCACGACCTTATATTATGCATTTTTCCAAAAAAAACGTAAATTTGCAGCGAGAAATTATAATAAATACGAAAAAAGATTCTTTCAATCACTACGCTGATTGAATTTTGTAGAACTAAATTTTTATAATATGAATGTAGAGACTATTGGCCTATGGGCTGGAGCTGTGTGGAATGCTCTTAACGAAAAAGATGGTGCACTCGGAATGAAAGCATTGAAGAAAGCTACCAAACTCAAGGAAAAAGAACTTTATGCAGCCATTGGTTGGCTCGCCCGCGAAGGCAAAGTAAACATCAACGATGCCGAAGCAGACTTCACAGTAACTCTTATCGGCTAATTTTTCAGCAAACCGAAGAAACTGAATTTTGCACCTTATCAGTGCAACACAACAATAAAAAGACCGGCAAGTCGCACAAAAGCGATTTCCCGGTCTTTTTTCATACAGAGCACCACTTTTTTTATACGAGTTTTCGGAATCCCTCTGAGATTCAAATCTTGCATCCAAGCCATCCAAACTCACAAAACGCTCAGAGTCCTCATCTGCTACCTTACCATAAAAGCCACCTTTGCTTCGATCACTTCGAGAGTTTCAATCAAAAAAACAGTCGATATATGTTACAAAAGGTTAAAATATAGTTATAAAACACATTTTTCTCCTCAAAACTCTTGACAAATAAAAAATAATGCGTACCTTTGCACTCGCAATACCGCGGGATGGAGCAGTGGTAGCTCGTTGGGCTCATAACCCAAAGGTCGTCAGTTCGAGTCTGGCTCCCGCTACTAAAAAAGGAATTGAGCAATAGCTTGATTCCTTTTCTTTTTTGTTGGCAATTGCGCCAAGCCAAGGATCTATAGAAAAAGTCACCAAGGAGGCAACGTATTCCTGCGTTACCTCGATTTCCATCATCATTGCCCACCAACATTGCAACCAAGCTAATATGCAACAATAAAAAATATCACAAATCAGTCTTTCGGCTGGTCTGTGATATTTTTTATATGTTAATATTCCGTATTATTTGCGCACGCAACGAACGTAGTGTCCGAATCCGTAGCCGTGAGTACCGGTTGTCATGATTGAGTTCACAACACGAGTTGTTTTAAGCGCATCGGTTCCGAACAGCGAGTCTTTCGTCTTGTCGGTATTCCAGAAATACACGTCATTGCCTTCACCTGCATCGGTTGTAGCCTTGCTGAAATATCCGCCCGGAGCTATGCTCAAGCCAGTCTTGTTGTTGCCAACGGTCTTCCAAGTGTCGGTAGTCTTCACCTTGCCCGATTGGCCTGTTCTCAAATATTTCTTCATTGCATTCCAGTGATCCACCGAAGTCACTTCCCAGCCCTCTGGTGCAAGACCTTTGTCACTCAGCACAGCATAACCGTTATACATAGCTCCATAATCCAGCCAGCAATATTCGGTGTCGTCGGCATATATGTGATATGCGCCAGTCGTCAAGGCATCCCATGCATCAGCTTGAGTGGATTGATACTGCTTGATTGAAGTTCCATCGAGGAATGTCGTAGCCTTCAAGTTGCTTGCAAGCCAATATTGAGTTCCTATTTTCACGACCTTGTAGGTCTGATTGTCGAGCGCGCTACGCTTGTCTTTCACAACGTATGGCTCAAAAGTCTTCACTTCGACAAGAGCAAGATTCTCAGTGTTTTCCTCAATAACATTGCCGTCGGCAGACATAACGAAGCTCTTCATGCCAGCCTTGTCGCCTTTGACGTAAGATGCGATAGAGTCGCCGGTCAAATCCCAAACAATTTTCGAGCCGTCGGCAGCATAGCCCTTGGTCAAATCAGCCTTGTCGCTGCCAAGATATGGATAGAACACCACCATTTGCGCATCCACCACGTTCTTGCCGTCTTGCCAACTGCGCACATATTCCTTGCAGAACTCGCCGACAGCCTTGTCGCCATACATAGCCTTAACGATGCCACTGCCAGTGAAATCCGTTGGCACGTCGATTGAATAATATGTAACTTCCGGAGTTTCACCCTTGAATGAGATGCTGTCGATGTCCTGAATCTTGAATGTGGTGGTAGAGCCATCCTTCATAGTGACAATCATTTCGGTCTTTTCGCCCGATTGTGCGAATGCTCCAACCGCACACACCGCCGATAATATAAGTGTAAATATTGTTTTTTTCATTATTTGCAGATTTTATATGTTTTGTTACCTAATTTGAAAATATAAATGCCCTTTGGCAATGCGGAGATGTCGATGGCATCTTCCTGCAGCGATGCGCTGGCATAGAGCAATGCGCCGTTCACGTTGTAGAAGCTTGCCGGCTGTGGAGCTGCGGCATCGTAGCCTATCACTTTGAGCAGGTCGCCATCCACTGCCACTTTCACTGCGGCAGCTTCATCTTTCACCGCACTCTCTACACCGCTCAGGGTGCCGAATTTGATGGTTTGCACCGTCAGCAAGTCGAATGCACTCACCGATGCGCCGTCACTCTGCTGCACGAGCAGACTGCCGCCATCGAAATACACCTTGCCGATGTCTTCAAGCCTAAATTCCTTAATCGGCTCGCCGTTGTTGAAGAAGAACTGCATCTTCTGTGCCATCGCTGAAGGCACCAGCCCGAGCGACAGAACCAACGGAACGAATAAGCGTTTATTGACGTTCATAATTGTAATTAATTTATAGTTTATATTTTATAGTAGTGTCTTAATAATAAATTTTGCACTTTAACATCCAGCCAAATCCTGTTTTTACCCCAACCGATAGTCGGAATTTGAAGACAACTTGCAGTTGCGCACTTCTTTAAGCTGAACATATCTCTCGCAAAGATAGAAAATATTTACAATCTGTAATAATTTTTACACAAAAAGTTTCAATTTACTTCATTTTTTGTCCGCCGTGATTCTCTCCACATTCCAAACGCCAGCCACCACAAAAACAGGCAACTGAAATTTATGGAGATACGCCATATTCATGGCTGCGACATCCATCCAAAGCCAAACTCTGCTTCAAAATCCATGTTTTACAAAACAAGCCCTGCTCTCGCGAGTGGGGCTTGTGGCTATTTGAATAGAATCTGTATAGAAAAAGTATTATCTTGATGTTATTGCTTTATGTCTTATTTTTTCACTTGCAAATTTCTCACATTTCTGCGAAGCCGCAAAGGGCAAAATGTATTCTTTTTTGTTCTAAATTGCCGAATATCGACTTTTTTTTACTACATTTGTCACAATTACGCTTACTACTCTCGAGAAATGGAAAACAAAGATAAGACTATAAATCTGATTGACGACAACAGGCTCCGCGAATCGGGCCGCGACTCGCTCGACAACGAGGTGTGGGTGTTCGACGACTTCGACAGCGAGCTGCTGCAAAACTGTCCGCTCAAGCTCGATATGCCCATTTTCGCATTATGCCTGCGTGGCGAGGTGACGCTGCACGTGAACCTCACAGACTATACCATACGTCCTAATTGCTTGATTTCGCTACAGACCGACAATATCCTGCAAGGATTGACGGTATCCGACGATGCCAAGGGGATTTTTGTGGGAGTGACACAGAAGTTCATCGACGAGATTCTGCCCGACATACACACCGTGCTGCCCATTTTCATCGACCTCCGTTCCTCGCCAGTCATCGAGATCAGCGACGACGACTCGATGTGCCTTCAGGAATTTCACACACTGTTGTGGAAGCGCATCAAGAGCGAAAAGGGAGCCTACCGCAAAAGCATAATCCAGAACATACTGCGCGCTATGCTATATAAGATGCTCGACATCTACAAGACACGCGACAATTATGCCGTCCCCGCCAAGCGTTCTCGCAACGAGGAGATTTTTTTCAATTTTGCGCGTCTGGTGGAGCGCGACTTCAAGGTGGAACGCTCGGTGCAGTATTATGCCGACAAGCTCTTCATCACGCCAAAGCACCTGTCGTCGGTGATAAAGACCGTGAGCGGACAAACGGCGAGCGACTGGATCAACAGCTTCGTGATTCTTGCGGCAAAGGTGATGCTGCGCACTTCGTCGAAGACGGTGCTCGAGGTGAGCAATGAGCTGAATTTCACCAATCAGTCGTTCTTCGGCAAATATTTCAAGCTGCACACAGGAATGTCGCCGCAGTCCTACCGCCAGCAGTGCAGCGAGGAGTAGCGCTATCTCCGATGTCGCCAATCTGGGATTCTACCAGAATCGGCGACCGGACCCATGATCAACGGTTCACGAAACTCTTTGTGGACCACTTCATGCTATACCACCGGCGCACAAACACGATTCCACGCACATTCTCATCGGCGGCAAACGCTGCCCACATACCTATAATGCCAAGTCCGCCAAGCACGCCCACAAGGTAGCCGCCAAGCACGGCTATGCTCCACATCACTATCAGCCCGACATAGAACGGATAATTAACATCGCCGGCAGCACGCAGAGCATTTGTGGCAAAGATATTAATCGGACGGCCAATCTCAAGCACAACGTCAATCCATAGTATCGTGCAGCCAAGATGTATTATCACTGGGTTATGCGTCAGCATAGAAAAAATGTATGGTCCCGACAAGGCAAGCAGAAACGAGAAGAACAGCGTGAAGCCCACCGACTTCTTCATCACATACTTTCCGAGCAGAAACGCCGCTTTGGTGCGCCCTCTGCCAACGAAGTGACCGATGCATATAGCCCCGCCCTGTGCCACCGATATGCTGAACAGATACACAAACATGATTATGTTCACGCAATAGGTCCTTGTGGCAAGAGCCTCCACTCCGAGCATATTGATGAAATATGTAATCACTATCTGCGACGAGCTGTAGGATGCCTGCTCGCCAGCCGACGGCAGACCTATTTGCAGAAGTTTGCGCAGCTCACGCCACGGGAACGGGCGGAAGTTGCTGACATGGAACTCGGGTATCAACTTCTTGCGCACTATCATAAACAGCACCACCATCGCCACTCCACGGCAGGTGGCTGTGGAGATTGCCGCTCCTGCCACACCAAGCTCGGGCATACCGAAGCGTCCGAAGATGAGCGAATAGTTGCCGAAGATATTTAGCACATTTATGAGCAGGGTGACGAGCATGGGATACACAGCCTTGTCGGCACTGCGCAAGGCTGCCGACAGTGTCATCGACAATGCCTGGAAAAAGGCAAACGCTCCCACAATGCCCATATATGCAGTGCCATCGGGCATCAGCTCGGGCGCAAGTCCCATCCACTTCAATATCATGCCATTGCCGAAATAGAGAAACGCGCTTATTATAACGCCGAATATGAGATTCACGAGCAGCGAGATGCCCACCACCACCTCCACCTTGTCGTGCATACGCGCACCTATATACTGCGAGCAAAGCACCGACGTGCCGAGGTTGATTACCTCAAATACAAGGAAGCTGAACATCACTATCTGATTGACAAGCCCGACAGCCGCCACACTGCCGTCGCTGTGGCGCGAAAGCATGAACGTATCCACTGCACCGAGCATCATTATCAGCAGCACCTCAAGAAATATGGGGATAGCAAGGCGCGCCAGACCCCACTTCACACTGCCTCCTGTCCCGGTGAGCTTGCTGCGCACCGTTCTTAATGTGTTTTTTATCGAAATCATAAGTATTATATAAACCTAAAACATTAACCTGAAAAACTCTGCAAAATTACTCATAACTGCTAAATGCTCAAAACTTTTATGAATTTTTGCACCCTACCATCGGTAATTTTCCTGATACTGTTGAGCATAATCCTTTGTCACTTCAATTTTTTTGCGTAATTTTGCACCGAGTAAACCATTGTTTTCAACAATAAAACAACTTTTTTGTATAACCGATGAAATTTAGTCTTATACACTACAATCATCATCCGTATATCGGCGATTTCAATCGTTAAGCGGTGTAGCTCATCACTCTTGGAGCTATGCGCGCTGCGCTGCGTCGTGTATCTTGGTGCTTATGCAAAAATTTGATTTGTTTTTTGGCTGATTTGATAGAAATTCCAAATTCTCGATAATACTGTGACTTACTAAAAAAGGTGCCACGCTATGGCACCTTTTATTTTTTATTTCCGTCCCCGAAAGCAGGAGTTCTCCAATATATGCGGAATCAGAAGTTCATCGACAGCCGCACGTTTAGCTGCCGGCGTGTCAGGTAATTTGGCACGGCATACTGGATATCGTTCACATCGGTGACCCAGTAGTAGCTGCTCACGTTGGATATGTCGAACAGGTTGAAGCAGTCAAGTCCCAGCCAGATGCTCTTGAAGTGGCGCAGGAAGTTCTGCGGCTTGCTGTCGCCGCCCACAAGCTGATAGGAGATGCCCACATCCACACGCTTATATGCCGGAGCGCGGCAGTAGGACACGTCGCGCGTGGTGCGCGGCGAGGTCATCGGCAGTCCGTCGGAATATATGGCTTTCAGGCTGAATTTCATCTTCGGGAACTTTGGGAAGTAGTCGGTGAAAAAGAGAGCCACGCTGTATCGCTGGTCGGTGGGTCGAGGCACTTTCACTCCGTTAAGGTCTTCCTGCGTCTTCATCAGCGAGAAGCTGAGCCACGAATCGGTTCCCTCCACGAATTGTCCGAAGAACTTGAAGTCGATTCCGCTCACAAAGCCCTTGGAGCTGTTCACGCCGGAATACACCACTTTAAGATTGTCGATTTCGTAGGGTATCACATTCGACAGGCTCTTGTAATATAGTTCGGCAGTGAGCTTGAACGGACGGTTCATCGAGCGGAATGTGTAGTCACCGCCAAGGATGAAATGAATGCTTCGCTGCGACTTTATGTCGCTGTTCAAGATTATATCCGTGTTGCCGAGAGCGTCGGTCTGCTCCATACGGTATTCTTTATAGAACGGAGCTTGGTAATACAGTCCTGTGGCGAAGCGGAAAGCAAACTTCTCGTTGCGCTTAGGCACAAAGCCCACACTCGCACGCGGACTGAACAGGAATTCCCTGTTGAAATCCCAATACGACACGCGCACACCGCCGTTCACCGTCACAAGCCCCGCACCGGAGTATATCTTGTAGCTGTCGAGCGCATAAGCCGAGAAACGGTTGCTACCGAGGTCGTGGCGCGAGGTGAGGTTATACACCATGTTTACTCCGCCGCCGGTATAAGGCAGTGAATATCCAGCCGAGTCGCGCTGCTCCCATTCGCGGGTGCGGTCGTAGATGTTCTCATGCTGGAAGGTCGCGCCATACGACAGATTGTTGTGGCTGATTGAAGTGTTGCCCTTCAGCGACACAGCAAATACGCTTGCCTTCAAGCGGTTTCGTGCGTGTTCATGATATTTTCCCACACCGAGTTCGCCACCCACGGCATCGTCGCCGGTAGTTCCAGCCTCGTCGAGCCAATACTCTCCGTGAATATCATAGCCCACAAGCTCATTTGTGAGGTAGCCCGATGCAAGCAGCGTGAAGTCGGAGCTTTTCGAATGTCGGTAGTTGAGCGAAAGTGCTCCGAAATAAGTCTCAAACTTATCCTTCTCCTGACCGTCGAAATACACCTTGAACTGTTTTGCGTTGGTCGATGTGCCGAAGCTCGTCTCTCGTGTCTCGGGAGTGAAGCGATAGTTGTTGATGGCGATGTTGCCAAGGAACGATGCCTTCCACTTGCTGCTTATCTTGAAGTTGAGATTCGTCTGATAGTCGAAATATTGAGGGTCATATTCCCCCTTTGTCTCAAGCGAGCCAAGCAGCGACGAGTTGCGCTTATAGCGGAAGCCGTGAATCTGCGAAAACCGTTTGCTTCCCTGCCCGAAAGCAAGACTGCCTCCCATCAGGCTCATCGACAATGCGCCCTCAAGTGCCTCCGGCTCACGATATGTGATGTCGAGCACCGACGACATCTTGTCGCCATATTCTGCGCTGAAGCCTCCGGTGGAGAATGCCACATTGCCCACGAGGTCGGGATTGATGATGCTCAAGCCCTCCTGCTGTCCCGAGCTGATGAGCTGCGGACGGTAAATCTCAATGCCGTTGATATACACGCTGTTCTCGTCGTAGGTGCCACCTCGCACCATATACTGCGAGCTCATCTCATTCTTGGTGCTTACTCCTGCCATTGTGGTCAGCACCGACTCCACACTGCCGCCCGATGCGTCGGGCGTGAGGCGCAACTTGGTGGCATCGATGTTCTGCATCTGGTTTGTCTGCTTTTTGAACTCTGTCACCTGCAAGTCTTGCAGTTGCTGAGCCTTCTCATAGAGCTTGGCATTCAGCGTAACAACGCCTTTCGGCTTGACGAGCTGACGCTTCACATCGCTGTAGCCTATGCAACTGAAAATCACCATCACCGTGTCGCGCGCCGGCACCGAGAGCTGATACGCTCCCTTCGTATCGGTATTGGTGCCGATGGCAGTACCGGCAATCCTCACCGACGCAAACTCGATAGGATTTCCAGCCTCGTCGCTCACCTTTCCCGAAATCTTAGTCTGCGCAGCAGCCACCGCAGCCGCAAGCATAACAGCAATAAGAAATATATATTTTACTTGGAATTTCATAATTAACTATATAACGCACAGCACCACATGATTATTTCAGCGCCAAAAGAAAAAATTTCACTTGTTGAAGCTGTCGGAGAAGAGCATCCTGTTCTGGATAGAGCGGCCGAGGGTAAGCTCATCGGTGTATTCAATCTCATTGCCCACACTCACGCCGCGCGCAAGCATCGTCACCTTCACATCGGGATATGGAGCCAAGCGGCGGAAGATATAGAAGTTGGTGGTGTCGCCCTCCATCGTGGCACTAAGCGCAAGTATAATCTCCTTCACGCCGCCATCTGCCACACGCTTCACAAGGCTGTCGATTTCTATATCCTGCGGTCCCACTCCGTCCATAGGCGAAATCAGCCCGCCAAGCACATGATACACGCCCCCATGCTGGTGTGTGTTCTCGATGCTCATCACGTCCTTCACATTCTCCACCACGCAAATCACCGAGCGGTCGCGCATTGGATTTGCGCATATCGGGCATATCTCCTGCTCCGATATGTTGTGGCACACCTTGCAGTATCTTATCTCCTTACGCAGCTTTATAATCGCTTCTCCGAAGCTCACAGCAGAGTCCTCGCTCTGGCGAAGCAGATACAGCACAAGGCGGAGCGCAGTCTTGCGCCCTATTCCCGGCAGCTTGGCAAACTCATTCACCGCCGCCTCAAGCAATGTCGATTCAAATTCCTTTTCCATCAAAACAAGTCAGAATGTGTCCCGGTATCAATAAGCACAAGTATAAGCTCATCGTCACGCTGCTCCCACACAAGGAGCCAATCAGAATTTATATGGCACTCCCATAGTCCATTATATCTCCCCGACAACTTATGCGCTCTATATTTTGGAGGTAAGCCACCATTCTCTGCCAGCAACGAAAGAGCTTCACGAAAGTCAGCCTCACGAAAGCCGCGCTTAATGCATTTTTTATATGACTTTTTGAATAGATTGGAATATCTTATTTTATACTTCATTTCTTCAATCCATTCATTAATTCATCGATGGTGGTTGCCTCTTGCAAGATTCCATTGTGAGCAGCTTCTATTGCTTCATCAAGGTGGCTGCGCTTTTTCTCAGGACATTTTCTCGCAACCCATCCAAATTTTTTTGCAAGCGATTTCAGCAATGCCGCATCACCTGCTGGAATATTCACCGTATAAGAACAGCTATTGACTTCCATAATAATACAGATTTTTTACTTTCACTTCACGAAGTTACATCATTCCTCGATAATCTCCAAGCCGCCTCCCAGCTTTTCTGTTTTTCTCGCTCAACCTACAATTCCTTTTCCATCAAAACAACGCCGACAATAAGTCTTTCAATTCACTATCGGTAATATTTTCCTTTTCCGATTTATCATAAATGGCAAGGAAGATGGCCTTGCCTTCTGTCAGTGAAGCTAAAGCCACAAAAGTAATTACTCTCGCACCCCCACTTTTTCCTTTACCTTTCGATGAAATACGCAACCTTATCTTGCGCAATCCATTTCCTAAATCAACCCCTTGAAGCGGATTCTCTTTTACCGAAAGCACCAGCTCATTCACATCTTCGATGATCGACTTATAGCGTTTGTGCAATCGTTTCAAGTCTTTTTTGAAAAACGATGTAATCTCTACGCTATAACTCATTTTTAAGCTCATTTAATGCTTCGTTCCACGATTGGAGTTTGATTTTACCCTCATTTGCAAGACGCAACTCAGCTACCGACCCTGCAAGACTCTCCTTTATATCTTCTTTCGACATTACAGGGGTTTCCTCTGCCTCTTTTTTCTCTGCCAACGAAATCACATACCGCAGCACCTTCTTCATTCGGTTTTCATCACCAGCCAATCGGCTAAGATTGCGATATACCTCGGCGTTTATTTCAAATGCTGTCATAGACTTATTGATATTTTTACTTTCACTTCACGAAGTTACATCATTCCTCGATAATCTCCAAGCCGCCTCCCAGCTTTTTCCTGTTCAGCACCCCGCTTTTATCCAAAAATGACCCCGGCAGTAATTTAGTGGAGCAGTATTTTACAAATAGGGAAAATCGGTCTTTAAGCAGCCATAAGTTACACCGAAGCCACAGGACTGGGGCAACAAAAAAACGGGGGGCTCGCTCCACAGCGAACCACCCCGCATCATCACAAATTATTGTTAAGAAACTGTTAGATTTCCGAACCAAAAATTATTTTACGACCTTAACAGCCTTGCCGTTGTTGAACTTAACGATATATACACCGTTAGCAAGAGCTGATGCGTCGATTGTTGCGTTGCCGGCTACAGCAGCCTCAGCCACCTTTTGACCTGCCACGTTATAAACCTCAGCATTGTTCACATCGCTTGAAGCTGTAACAACGAAGTTGTCGCCAGCCACAACTACCGATACATTGCTATCTACTACAGCATCGGCTACACCACCCTCACCTTGAGTGAATGTCAATGTGCAGCTTGCGCCCGGAGAAGAGAACTCAACAATTGCCGAACGAGATGTTGTTCCTGCAGGAAGAGCTTGAGCTGTTGCAGTCACATCCACTACACTTGCATATTGTCCTGATTGCATCTCATCCTCTCCGTCGAATGTAAGCCACTCGTCGGCCGAATCAAAAGTGATATCGTATGTCCAGTCTGCATATTGGTTGTGAGATACCATAAAGAAAGGATAAGAACCGCCATTTGAAGGAAGAACGATAGCCTTGTCGCTCGACAATTGAGTTTTACCGTCTGCTGCAAATGGTCTCATCCACCAGAACGATGCATCTACCATAAACATATAGTCGCTTACAGCCATAAGCTCTGAACGAGATGAGTCTGTGTAATAGCTCCAAGGTGAGTAGAAGAAGCCTGTCTGAGTCTCATTGTTGGCATCCTTGTAAGACAACACATTGATTGCATGATTTTCATAAGGGTTTTTTGCTCCTGCAGTATAAAGATTTCCAAGACCAAATGTTGGAGTTACAGAAGTGATAGCATCGTTGCCGGCAAATCCTGTCACCACAATCATGATTGCTGAGTTTACATTGACTGGACCTTCAATTTCAAAACCATCTTCATCAAGAGAACTCAACTTGAAAGTAACAACACTATTGCTACCTGCTGCTACATTTGAAGTACCTGTAGCAAGGACCTCAGTCATTGCGCCCTCGTCATTGATTCCATAAACTGTGGCACGTAATTGTGTTGCTTTAGTAGCCTCTACATTAAGCCATGCCCAAGTTTTTGTTATAGAATAAGTAGAAGCCGGCTTCTTGAAGACCATACCAAAACCTTGCATCGCAACATCAGTTCCTATGTTTTCTTCCGAGAAGTAACTTTCCCACTGATTATGTGTTCCATTAGCCTTGTAATCTTTAGTATTACCTACATTGTAAGAATATATCGATCCTCTTGTGAACTTATAGCCACTGGCATTCGCCTTTCCCATATTCTCGTACATTGTCATACCAAGTTCCTCAGTACTAGTTTGAGTCTCAACCTCAGCATGTCCGCCGAATATATAATAAGCTACAGGACTATCGAAAGTGCCTGCATTTGGATCAAACAATTCGCTGTTTACGCCATCACTTGCAGTAAGTGTTGGAACCTTTACCGACGACCAACTATAAGACAATGTCAAATCCTTGTCGGTAGAAGTTACGACCTTTGCATAACCGTCTTCATCTTTTTCAAAAGAAGGGTCGGTGAACGACCATAGATAAGAAGATGCGCCACGTGATTGATTAACCCAAGTTGTAGGGGTGAAAGCTGGTCCAAACACAAATGCTTTTTGAAAACCACTAAGACTTTCGGTCAAACCCAATGTGTACATTGTAGCTGGACGATCGTATGATGCCGACAAAGTGGCCTTAGTGCTTGTTTTCTTACCGAACTTTGCATTAGTATCAACCAATACTGCATCTGTCATTACAGGAGAAAGAGCAGAAGCCATACTCTCAGCCTTTGTAGGCATTGCTACAGACGAGTGCATCTTTGCTGCATTAGTTGCCATTGCACCTACAGTGCCGGCAGCCATTGCGCATACTAAAAAAGTAGCCTTTTTCATAATCTTAAAATTTTAGAATTATAATTTGAAATACATTATTTATCACTGTTTTCTTTATTATTTCTATGTAACTATTCAACGATAGTTACATAGAAATAATCGTTTGCATTATCCGCACAAGTCACCTTTATCGTCTTAGGATTAATAAGCGATGATGCCGACAGCTTGAAGTTCTCACCGCTAAGCATATCAAGGAAAGTCTTCAGGGCAGGCACTGCATTGATGAATGTGGTGGCATTATCACCTTCAGTATTGCCATTGTAGGCTATCGATACGGTGTTGTCGTCTGTAATCTTCACATCGGTATATAAAGTTCCCTTAGCATTTCCTCCATAGAAAATCACATTGTTTGTCATCACGCCATCATACATATTAGCCGAGTAGCAGATATCCGACAAATCACGTCTTCCCTTGTAGCGGTCATGCATTCCTTGTGCTGCCGCTGCGTATGCATCAACGAACTTTCCGCCAAGGTTGTCAGTATCCACCTCCCAAGAATAAATTGTGTTTGCCAGCAATGAGCTTAGCGACATAGCCGTGATAACCACTGAATTGTCTTCGCTCACAAGTGTTCCATTCTCGCTGTTGTAGTTGAATGCCTGAATTTTAAGAGGCTCAGCAGAAGCATCAGCACGAGGCACCGACACTTCTTTCGCAAAGCGCAATCCTTCGGCAGTCACAATGGCATTTGCCGTTACATTCTGTGTGATTTTATCACCCTTCGCCGGATAGATAGTATATACTCCGCAAGATGTTCTGCCATTGTTATTATACGTCTCGCTCTCAGCAGCTTCCATAATGAATTGCTCTCCTGTAGCATCTGTAATCACAAGTGACGAGAACTTGTCGCAGAACAATTTCGTCTTTTGCTCATCCACTTGAGTCAAATATGCCACATCATCCGTGTCGGCAGGCAGACGGCGAAGCATAATGGTGAAGCCATACTTCTTGCCTTTCAAGCGGATAGAGTTGTCATCGCGCGACATAAGCACAAATTCATAGTCGCCCTCGTGACCATAACCCTGCTCATCAACATCATCCGTATGACTTGATGGCCACTCAGGATCCACAAAATTCTCAGGAGTTGAGAACACATGGAAGATTGTGTTATAGCTATTGAATGTCAATACAGGACCATTGTCGGAGATAACTTCCCAAAGTGAAGTTTCACTCTTCACTGTGCCGCCTATCCATTTGTTGTTGCCAGTGAATGTCACGGTGCCGTCGTTCTTGAATGTGAGCACATAGGTATATCCACATTCATTTTCATTGGTGAAATAATCCATCACCCACTTGCCTCCGTCGGCTGTCAATGCAGTCATGTAGTCATTCGCCACCGCCTCGGTGCGTTCAGCAGCCGATTGGTCGAACAAGTCCTTTTCCTCGTTCTTACAAGAAACCGATGTGAGTGCTGTAGCGGCAAGTATAGTCGATATATATATAAATTTCTTCATTTTTAAATATTATCTATTTTTATCAATAACATCAATTTCTCTTATTGAATCTCATCTATCGCCTTGCGAAGCTCCTCAATGTTGTAGTTGAGCTGGCGGCGTTGAACCACTTCTCGAAGTTGGTCAAGATCTATGCCCCACTCCTCATCAAGCCATTGGCGAGCTATAGATACCTTTTGGTTGATGATTGCTACACCATCCACACCGTCGGTATCTTCAACGGCATACACCTCAATATCATTGCCAGAAGTGTCATAATGACCCGGATAATAATATGTGCCATCCTCTCTTTTGCGAACTTGGGACTCATCAAGATAAGATTTCGACTGGCTTGCATCGTTGTTTGGATAGAAATAGAAGCAATAGTAGTCGCCCGGTTTTGCCGATTCATTTCCGGCTGGCGACTCCCAACCGCGAGCAGCAAGCTCCATCATACGCGCCCATTGAGCATCGGTCTTGGTGACATAGTTTGCTATCGTCTCAGCGAAGTCTTCACGGAGTTGTGAGCTTGCGTAGTTGGTGACGAAACCGAGTGAGTTCATACGTCCTTCTACCTGATCTTGCCAGTTGTTGTCATCGTATCTACCAGTAGAAATTGTGTAGAATGATTGTGGAATCGACTTTGTCTGGTGAAGAATGTGCGCGAACTCGTGATGCATTGTCTTGAAGTAGTATTCATTCAATTGGCTGAAATCATTCAAGTCAAGCGAGTTTACACGGAAAAGCGACACCTTGATACCACCCTCGGCAAGACCAAGCACCATGGTACCTGTCTGCGGATTGTAGGCAGGAGAACCTATTATGTGGATGATACGTGGACCGTAGGTTTGTAAGAACTCAGTTCCTCCAGCCACTTCCTTATATGCGTCAAACCAAAGGTATTTCACAAGCACTGCCAAGTCCTTAGCTTTATCATATTCGGCAGGGACGAGGTTATAGTTCATATCAGTGCCCACATCCTGCATCCTATAACGGAATTCAAGGTTATAGATGTCGAGATATTCCTGCTTCAGCCACTTGTCGAACTTGTAGGTGTAGGCGTTTGGGTCAAGACCATCTCCCGTTTCCGGGAAGATAGTCTCAGTGAACTTTTCGTCGCTACAAGAAGTGAATGCCATAGCAGCAGAAGCTGCAAGCACAAATGACGATATATATTTTGATAATTTCATTTTATCTTTCTCCTTGTTAATTATTTACTAACCAATTCATATTTTTCAGTAGTAGCCTTCGATGCATCGCCGTCGCTCGCCGAAGTGTAAGTGCGGTCATTGCCCTGAAGCCCGGCTGCAATAACATCGTAAGGGATTTGAAGCGCACAGCGTGGGTCAAGTGTCTTCAATGTCTCAACACGGCCGTTTGCACCGACTTTATGTGTAACCTCAAGACCAAGACGACGAATATCCATAAAGCGCATACCATTGTGCACAGTCACAATGCGGCGGAAATGGTAGATGCATTGCAGAAGAGGCTCGATATTGCTTGTAACAGCATATTTGCTGCTTGGGCAAACTTCATCAAGATGAATCTTCTTTACTATTCCGAATCCAGGGTCATATGTCCCATAGAATTCATTAATCAAGTCAAGTGTCAGAGTCTTGAAGCGACTAAGTTGGCTTGTACTGATGTTTGGAGAATTACGCATTGTTTCTTCCCAAGCCTTCAAGTCGGCAACTGCGCCTTCAAGGTCGCCAAGGAATGCCTTAGCCTCAGCACGGCACATGATAGTTTCTTCGCCGAAGAACTCGCTGCGCACGTTGTGAGTGTAACCTATACCTTGCACCTTATCGGTGTATTCAAACAGCTCACCGCATGTTCCAGCGAAATATGTTCCATACTCTGCTTTGCTACAGCTACCGCAGCATCCGTTGAATGCAGGGTGCATTGCGAATGTCTCGTGGGTCTTGCTGTTTTGCCACTGGAATGAATCCCATGTTGGACCAGGTCCTTGAATGGTGGCACGCTTAGCATCACGGTTTGGAGTGTAGCGGGGTGCGCTGACGAAGTGACGCCAGAAACCTGAATAAGTTGGCAGCAACATGAAGTTACGCGCATGAGTTATATTTGTGAAGTAGCGCGCGAAGTCGCTGATGTAGCTGAAGTTTGAAGTCTGACTCCAAATGTCGGTGCAATATTTTGAAGGGTCAGAACCAGCTCCGCCAAGAGCCAAATCAGCATATTTCAATACATTCTCATAATCGCGGATGAAGAGATAGAAGCGAGCAGCATAAGCATTGGCTGCTTGACGGTTGAAGTGATACTTTGGCACCTCATACAGTCCATCGTTGATTAATGGAAGACCTTCTTCAAGGTCTTTCTGAATGTTAGCGTATGTCTGGTCGAGTGTTCCGCGCTCATAATGCACAAGCACTGTTGTCTCAGGCTCGGTCACGTATGGAATGCCTGGATATTGCTTGCTCAATTCAGCCCCACGGTAAGGCATACAGAACAGGTTGGCAATGATGAAGTGGTCGTAAGAACGAAGCACAAGAGCCTCACCCTTAATAGCTTTAATCGTTGCGGCATCGCTACTTTCGTAGCTACCTTCAGCCTCAAGCTCAGCAATGCGCTGGAGCACTGCGTTGCAGCAAGCTATAGAGTTGTAATATGCCTCCCAAACCGATGATGGAGAATCGGTGCTGTTGGAAGCCTTTGCTTCATCCCATGCGTACATCTCATCGTCGATCTTACCGTATGAGCTAAGGTTGTAGCGCACACCGTCGTCGTTAGGCGAGTTGTTGTCAATCACGTTGTCCGACGACAATTCACCTACAAGTGAATAGCTCGATGTAGGATATCCATTCACAAGAAGCATACGGAGCTGCTCAGGTGTCTTCAGCTCGACACGAGTATCTGGCACTTTATCAAGGAAGCTGTTGCATGACGACAGCGACACAAGTGCCAACAATGCAGTATATGTTATATGTCTAAGTTTCATTTCTTATTTTATATTTTTTATAGTCCGAATCTTACTGTTAGTGTAAACTGTTTTGGAGTTGGTGAAGACACACCACCCGAAGCGAAGAATTCAGGGTCTTGTCCGTTGAGCTTCTTGTCGGCATAGAGCAAGCAGATGTTTGTAGCCTGCAACTTGACTGAAGCATTGTTCAAGCGGAGCTTCTTGATAGCCTTGTTAGGGATATCGTAGGTCAATGACACTTCTTTCAAGCGGATGAAACCACCATCAGCTATACGCTCAGTTGAATAGTTGTAAGCGTTATAAGCATAGCTCAAGTGGCTGTATTGCTTATACTGGCGGCGTGAAGCTATGACTGGAATTGTCGTAGTCAGCTCATCACCCGGATTCACCCAACGGTTCTTGAATTCTTTAGGCATAGAGCTTACGTCGCTGTAAGATGCGCTGAACACTGGATCAAGACGAAGCTTGTTGCCGAATGAATATGTCATAAAGATGTTCAAGTGGAATCCCTTGTATGAAAGGTTGTTGCCGAAACCACCAGTGATGGTAGGATCTACCGGTCCCTCATACTTCAAGTGTCCGAGCTTCTCATATTCCTGGAAGTTAATGTCAGTGATTGTAACTTCGTTATTCTCATTGATGAATTGCGGAAGACCTTCTTCATTAAGTCCCACAAAAGGAATTGAGAAGATGGCACGCACCGGATAACCCTCCAATGGGAAACCTGTACCAGGAACCAAGTCAATCACACGCGAGCGAGAAAGCAAGCTGGTAATCTTGTTCTTGGCATAAGAGAATGTCAAGTCGGTTGTCCAGTTGAAGTCCTTAGTCTCTATGTTCTTGGTAGAAAGAGTGAACTCAACACCGTGAGATGCCATAGATGCTACATTAGCATATTTCATAATCTCACCACCTACACCAGTCGTATTCACACGTCCAATCAAGTCATAGTTGTTACGAGTGTACCAGTCGAAGTTCAAGTTTAGACGGTTGTTAAGGAAACCGAGATCAACACCGAGGTCAAACTCATGCTTCTTTTCATAAGTCAGCTCGCTATTTGCCAAGTTTGAAAGCGCAAGACCGATTTCATTCGCATCGGTAACAGGACGCCAAGGCTTATATGGGTTATACACGGCTTCGGCATTCGAGATAGAACTTGGAGCATCGGCAGTAAGTGAGTAAGACACGCGCAGCTTAGCGTGAGAAAGCACTGGATTTGCAAACCAGCTCTCTTCGTGAGCATTCCATGCGCCAGATACGTTCCATGTAGGCAACCAGCGTGACTGACGGCTCTTGCCCATACGGTTAGAACCCTCATAACGGATAGTTCCGTTCACGATGTAACGACCTGCGTATGAATAGCTACCAGTTGCGAAGTATGCTTCGTTGCGGTTATATGTCCATGCGTCGCTGAAGTAGTCGTAGTTCTCTTCACTCTGCTGCTTGAACAATTTCCAGTTGATGAATGGGATGTTACCCATATCATAGCAGATACCCCATGCATCGTAGCTCTCATTGTGACGAGAAACCGAGTTGAACTCAGTACCAGCCATCACCGACGCGATGTGTACGCGGTTGAATGTCTTGTTATATTGTGCAGTAGCACGAATATTGTAGTGCGACATTGTGAACAGCTTATGATACATAATACCACCCTTTGGAAGTACCGTCTGAGGCAATGAGTTTGGCTCATCTGGGTCAGTATATAGGTAAGGGTTTGAAGAGCGGATTGTTGCATCCTCAGGATCAACACCAGCACGATAAGCCATAGCTTGGTTTGACTGGTCCTTGATATAGTGGTTTTGAGAAGAACGGTTGTTACGGTAGAAACCTACAACGTTAAACTCAAGACCCTGTATTGGTCGCCAGTTCAATTCAGCCTGGAATTTCATATCTGTCACACCTACATCTATATAGTTGTTTTCAAGTTCCTTGAAGATATTGAAATCTGCATAGTTACGAGTAAGTGTAGCATCAGGGTCGGTTGTACGAGATGTGTTCAACGCATAGCTATATGGGTTGATATCGAAGTCGCGGCTCACAGAACCATTAACCACATCCACGCTTTGGCTCAAAGTACCAGGAGCAGTCTGCTTACGGAAAGAGTCACTGGTCAAAAGTTTAACTCTCAATGTCTTCGACAAGTCGTAAGATGCATTAGCATTGAAAGTATAACGCTGAACGTCGCTCGACTTATACCATCCGTCATCGTTCATGATTGACAAAGATGTATAGAAGCGGCCCTTATCAGTACCACCCGAGATGCTGACTGAGTGGTTTTGGGTTATATTAGTATTGAACAATAAATCAAACCAGTCGGTGTTGCGGAACTCCGCTTGACGCAAATAAGCATTCTTTGCATCAGTAGTGTTAGGCAATCCATAACCGCCATTCTGATAGCTACGGATAAGCTTATACATCGTTCCATACACACCTGAAGATGAAGAAGATGCAAGCGAAGCAAACTCAAGCCAGCCTTTTTGCTCCATCTCCTTGTAGATACCCATCTGCTCTTGAGAGTTGGAGATGTTGAAGTTGCTGTAGCTTGGTTTCAAGCGCATTGTAAATTCGCCAGTGTAGTTGATGCTTGTTCTGCCTTGCTTACCTTGCTTAGTGGTAACGACAATCACACCAGCCATAGCGCGAGCACCATAGATTGATGTCGCAGAACCGTCTTTCAAGATTTGGAAACTTTCGATATCATCGGCGTTAAGTCCAGAGATAGCCGAAGCGATAAGTGTCTCAGCATTACCGGAAGAAAGGTCATCGGCAGAAACCTCGACGTTATCCTCAAGAATCACACCATCAACGACCCAAAGAGGCTTTGAGGTACCATAGATTGATGTCGCACCACGCACGCGAATCTTCGGAGCTGTACCGAATGTTCCCGACACGTTTTGCACCGACACGCCAGCGGCCTTACCTTCAAGCGCGCGACTCACGTCGGCCACACCATCGAGTTTTGCTTTCTCGGCACTGATACTCGTTGTTGCACCTGTAAACAATCGTTTATCAACCTTTTGCATACCAGTAACGACAACTTCGCCGAGTACTTGAGAATCAGACTCAAGCATAACAGTTGTTTCTTTGCTTGAGGCATTGAATTCGAATGGCTTCATACCCACGTATGTAACCACCACTTTTGATTTACTTGATGGTGCATTCACCGTGAACTTACCATCCAAATCAGTCGCAGTTGCGATTGAAGTACCTTTAACCGTGACCGTGGCTCCCATAAGAGGCTCATTAGTTCCGGCTTCGAGCACAACACCTGTAACTTTCACCTGCGCAGACACAGTGAAACCTATAAGTGCTATCGCACACAATAGTAACTTTTTAAACATCATAAGCACTGTTTAAGTATTTGTTTTGTTATTTGTTTGTTTCTTAAAACATTTGTGAGCAAATGTAAACCTAAAAACATCTACAGATTGCGTCATGTAACCCCATAAATTGTCTCCAATTTATTTTGGCTACAAAGTAAGCACATTTTTACGATAAAAACTAATTTTTTGACAAATATTTTTCAATTTTCGTTACAAAATCCCACGATTTACTATAAATCTCTTAACAAAGTTTTTTTCTTATCACAATTTCATTAAATTTTATTTTATACTTTTCTCATCAAATTCTATTACTAAATGTAAATTTTTTGCCTAAAAACTATATTTTACAGCATTATTTTAACACTTAAATTGTTAAGCACACATTATTTTTTCAATATCCTATGTCATTTTTCCTTGAAATAATTTTAATATTCCCCACCTATTAGCTTTCTTTGCAGAAATTTTCAATTCTCACGCAGTTGAGCGTATGCCAGATTTTACGTCACATATGTAGCAAATTGCAACGTGAATTGTGGATTCTGCATCTGCGATGCCTCGACATCAAATTATGAATATATCGCAAATGTTATATATTAATAAGGTAAAAATATAAATAGGTGTAATTCTTTTTTTATGGAAGTAGTTTACGAAGACAATCACATCATAATCGTCAATAAAGCCGCCGGTGAAATTGTGCAGGGCGACAAGACTGGCGACGAACCGCTGTGCGAAACCCTCAAACGGTGGCTAAAAGAGAAATACTGCAAACCGGGCAATGTGTTTTGCGGTGTCACCCATCGCATCGACCGTCCGGTGTGCGGTCTCGTGGTTTTTGCAAAAACGAGCAAGGGACTTTCCCGAATGAACGAGCTGTTTCGCAACGGCGGAGTGACGAAGACTTATTGGGCAATAACAAAAAACACTCCCCCAAAAGAAGAGGACACTCTCACCCACTACATAACCACAGTGGAACGCAACAACAAGTCTTATGCATCAACCACCGAGAAAAAGGGCGCACTGAAATCTGTGCTGAAATACAAGCTGCTGGCAAAAAGCGACCGCTACAATCTGCTTGAGATAAACCTGCTCACCGGGCGGAAGCACCAAATACGCGTTCAGCTTTCGGCAATCGGATGCCCTATAAAGGGCGACCTGAAATATGGAGCCGAACGCAGTAACCCCGATGGCGGAATATCACTTCAGTCGCACCGCATACGCTTCACACATCCCGTTTCGGGGAAACTTATCGACATTATCGCGCCGCTGGCTGCCGACAACTTGTGGCAAGCACTCGGCAGCCAAGTGAGCGAAGCACCATCAGAGATGAAGGATGATGCGACTGAAAACTTAAACAAAAATGCATAATTATGCTTGTTTCAATCATAATAGTAAACTATCGAGTAAAATATTTCCTTGAGCAGACTATACGCTCGGCGATTGAAGCCCTTGGCGGAATAGGCGACAGTGGCGAAATTATTGTCATTGACAACAACTCGGGCGACGGCTCTATCGACTTCGTGAAATCGAGGTATGGCAACTGCGTGACGTTCATCGAAAACAAGGAGAACGTGGGATTTGCGCGAGCCAACAATCAAGGCATATTCCGGGCCAAGGGCGAGTTCACTCTCATCCTCAACCCCGACACCATAATCGGCAGCAAGACGCTGAAGGAATCAATCGAATGGATGCGCTCTCACGCCGACTGCGGGGGCATAGGTGTGCGTATGCTCGACGGCAACGGCACATTCCTCCCCGAGTCTAAACGGTCGTTCACCACTCCATGGGTGTCATTCTGCAAGATTTTCGGGCTGTCGGCTCTGTTTCCCAGTTCTCCGCTCTTTGCCAAATACCATCTGCGCTACTTGCCGGAGAATGAGCCTCACTGCGTGGAGATACTTGCCGGGGCATATATGCTCATCCGCACAGATGTGCTGAAAAGCGTGGGCGGATTCGACGAAGACTTCTTCATGTATGGCGAGGACATAGACCTCTCCTACCGCATAGTGGAAGCCGGATACAAGAACTATTACCTCCCCATCCCGATTATCCACTACAAAGGCGAAAGCACTAAAAAGGACTCTATGCGATATGTGAAAGTGTTCTATGAGGCTATGCTGATTTTCTTCAAGAAACACTATCCCAACTACAGCCGCTTCTTCGCTTTCTTCATACACTTCGCAATATACGCCCGTGCTGCCGCAGCAATGCTTAAACGCATGTTCACAGCACCTTTCAAGCCGAAGAATGCAAGCAAAGCCTCCGACGGAAGACACTGGAAAATTCTCTCCGACTCTCCAAAGCAAGTCGCTCGAATCATAGGTTGCGACTGCACGTCAAGCGACTGTCTGCCCACCGACATTGTTATCGACGACAGTTGCTACAGCTATCAGCGTATTATTGAATGCATCGACCATATGGGCAACGGCAAACTGCGGTTTCACATCTACTCAGCAATAAACGACATCATCATATCCCCTAAAATGACATTGCAATGACAGCCCAGATTTTAAGCGACAGCAAATTAACACTCCGCGCAGTGGAAGTGACCGACGTTGATACAATGATGGCTTGGGAAAACGACAGCAGCCAGTGGGACACTTCAAGCACCATAGCTCCATTCAGCAGGAAACAGCTCTGGGACTATGCAGTGACCTACGACGGCGACATCTATGCATCGGGAAGCCTGAGATTTATCATCGTCGAGAATGAAAGCGGGAATAGCGCAGGCACGGTAGATATTTACAACTTCGACAAGTTTCACAACAGGGCATACATAGGGATGTATATAGCACCCGAGTTTCGTGGCAAAGGCTATTCGGAGATGGCTATGAAGATGGCGGTAAAATACTGCTGCGAGTTTCTCGGCATGAAGCAGATTGCAGCCGAAGTAGCCACCGACAACACCTCATCGATCAGCATGCTCACAAGCTGCGGCTTCAATAAATGCGGTGAAATGAAATGCTGGCTTAGGCGAGGGAAAAAATATGTTGATGCCGCACTCATGCAGTATCTCTCGTGACCTTTCGGCTCAGGCTTATTCATTTCAAATAGACCATGAGCCGCCTTTTCACAGGGCGGATAAACGTATATTTTATGAATATTAATTCAATTGCGCATCGATAGGAAAATTGAGCCAAATGTGATAACGCTCACCGAGGGTTTCCACGGCACTGCGCCATGCCTCGTTCTCACTGAGGTCCATAATATCTGCCACACGCTCGATGCTTGCCACTGCCCAGTCGCCCTTGTCGAGCTCAGCACGCAGTTGGCCTTTCTCCCATCCGCTATATCCCACAAAGAAGCGTATATTGCCTTCCACGGTGGCACCCATATTTATTATATCCTTCACTCGCTCAAAGTCTCCGCCCACATATAGCCCAGGCACCACTTCCACCGAGTCGGGGATTTCATCGCCGAATGTGTGAAGATAATACAGGCGTTCACGATGCACTGGACCTCCCACAAACACCGGAATTTCCTCATCTGCCTCTATCCCATCCACAATCTCAGCAAGCGTGTAGTCCGACATACGGTTGGTCACAAGCCCCATGGTTCCTGTGGTCTGGTTATGGTCAATCACGCACACTGTGGCTCGCTGAAAGCAGCCATCGTTCATAAGCGGCTCAGCTATAAGCAGACTTCCGCAATCTGGTTCGGGCTGCGGAATATCAAGCGACAATATGTCTTCATCTATCAGCATAACTACTGCAAAGATAGTATTTTTTTATCTATCATCACGCACTTATATTAATCTTTCAACATTCAATCGCATTTTCAAATCAAATTGACACATTTTTAACCGAAAAAGTAGTATCTTTACACTCCAAAATCATCTTGACCGACTTTTTCACGCTGGCATTGATGATTTGCTTTAGCAAAACACTTTTTTGAAGACACTAACCTTTATACGACAAAAAGTATGAAAGTATTAAAATTCGGAGGAACATCGGTTGGCACCATTGCAAGCCTAAGCAATGTGAAGCGCATCGTTGAAGGCTGCGACGAGAATGTGATTGTCGTGGTATCGGCTCTCGGCGGCGTTACCGACAAACTCATCAACACAGCCAAGCAGGCTGCGACTGGGGATTTAGACTATATCGCAAGCTACGCAGAAATCGTTGAACGACACAATACTATTATTAGCGGTATGGTGCCTGCCGACAAATTGCAGGAAACACACGCCATCATCGACCCGCTTATCGACGAGCTTGGGAACATATTCCGCGGAGTGGCTCTAATCAAGGATCTGTCATCGCGCACTCTCGACATAATCGTGAGCTACGGTGAGAGGCTGTCGTCTGTGATTATCAGTCGAATAATAAAAGATGCCACGCACTTCGATTCGCGCGACTACATAAAGACCGAATCGCAATTCAGCAAGCATATTCTTGATGTTGAGCTCACCGACAGTCTTGTGCATAAGACATTCGACGGCTTCAATGGCAAGGTGGCTGTAGTGCCGGGATTTATATCTTCCGACCACACCACCGGCGACATCACCAATCTGGGTCGTGGTGGCAGCGACTACACTGCTGCCATTCTCGCTGCCGCACTCAATGCGTCGCAGCTTGAGATATGGACCGATGTGGACGGATTTATGACTGCCGACCCTCGTGTAATACAATCGGCATACGTCATCGACAACCTTACGTTCATCGAGGCCATGGAGCTGTGCAACTTCGGTGCCAAGGTCGTGTATCCACCTACAATATATCCTGTATTCCACAAGAATATACCTATATTAATAAAGAATACTTTCAACCCCGAGGCTCGCGGCACACTCATATCGGAACATGTTCCTGCCAACGACACTAAAGCCATAAAGGGCATCTCATCAATCAACGACACTTGCCTTATCACTCTTACTGGATTTGGCATGGTGGGCGTGATAGGCATCAACTCACGCATCTTCAACGCGCTTGCCCGGCATGGAATCAGCGTATTCCTCGTGTCGCAGGCATCATCGGAACACAACACCTCGTTCGCAGTGAAGAACTGCGATGCCGAGATTGCCGTGAATGTGCTGAAAGAGGAATTTGCCGCCGAACTTAGCACCGGCGAAATAAGCGACATCACACCCGAAAAAGACCTTGCCACGGTAGCCATCGTGGGCGAAAATATGAAGCACACCCCGGGTATTGCCGGAAAGCTGTTCAACACTCTCGGAAGAAACGGTATAAATGTCATAGCTTGCGCACAAGGCGCATCTGAGACCAATATCTCTTTTGTCATCAAGCTGAGCAATCTGCGCAAAGCCCTCAACGTGATTCACGACAGCTTCTTCCTGTCGAACACTCAAGTGCTGAACCTGTTTGTTGTGGGAATAGGCAATGTGGGCAGGAATCTGCTCGAACAGCTACGTCTGCAACAGCCCAACTTACTGAAGGAGAAGTCGCTCGAACTGCGTGTGGTGGGTATAGCTAATTCTCATAAGTGCATATTCAACCGCGACGGAATCGACATCAACAACTATGCCGAGAAACTTAAGAACGAGGGGCAAAACGCCACTCCGATGATTATCTGCGACGAGATTATCAAAATGAACATATTCAACTCGGTGTTTGTGGACTGCACGGCGAGTGCCGATGTCGCCGCTCTTTATAATACGCTGCTCGACCACAACGTGAATGTGGTGGCTGCCAACAAGATTGCAGCATCGTCGCCCTACGCCAACTACAGCCAGCTCAAAAGCATTGCACGCAAGCGCGACGTTAAATTCCTGTTTGAAACCAATGTTGGTGCAGGTCTGCCAATCATAGGCACTATCAACAACCTCATAAATTCAGGCGACAAGATTCTGAAGATTGAGGCAGTGCTTTCTGGCACTCTCAACTATATATTCAATGTCATCAGCCACAGCGTGCCTTTGAGCCGGGCTATCGAGATGGCAAAAGAAGCCGGATACAGCGAACCCGACCCTCGCATCGACCTGAGCGGAAAAGACGTAATCCGCAAACTCGTAATCCTTGCCCGCGAAGCTGGATATACCGTAGAGCAGGATGATGTGGTGAAGCATCTCTTCATTCCCGACAAGTGCTTCGAAGGCTCTGCCGACGAATTTATTAGCCACGTCAAGGCTCTCGACAGCGATTTCGAGGAAAAACGCAAAAATGCCGCCCGTGAGGACAAGCATTTCCGCTTCGTAGCCCGTTTAGAGAATGGAGATGTGTCGGTGGGACTTGAAACGGTGAACCGCAACCACCCGTTCTACGCACTCGAAGGCAGCAACAATGTGATTCTTATCACCACTGAGCGATATAAAGAATATCCTATGGAAATAAAGGGTTATGGCGCCGGAGCTGTGGTGACTGCCGCAGGTGTGTTTGCCGACATCATCAGCATTGCCAACATCCGATAGACGACAGACTGATGGCAATTAACGAACTAAATTTTTCAGGAATAAAATGAAGCATATCATAATATTAGCCGACGGAATGGCCGATGAGCCTATTGCAGAACTTGGCAATAAAACGCCTCTGCAAGCCGCTGACGCTCCAAATATCGACTGGCTCTGCCGCAACGGACGTTGCGGTACTCTCGCCACTGTGCCTGCCGGCTATGAGCCTGGCAGTGAAGTTGCACACCTGTCGCTGCTCGGCTACGACCTGCCCACTGTTTTCGAGGGCAGAGGCTCGCTGGAAGCTGCAAGTATGGGCGTTCCAATCGAACCGGGAGAAGTGGCTATGCGGTGTAATATCATCTGCATCGAAAATGGCAAAATCAAGAACCATTCTGCCGGACATATATCAGATGAAGAGGCTACCGAACTGATAAAATATCTCAATGAGAACCTTGCCGACGACCGTGTGAGGTTCTTCCCGGGTGTGTCCTACCGCCATCTGCTGAAAATACGCGGCGGCAATAAGTCGGTGCATTTCACTCCGCCACACGACGTTCCCGGCACGCCATTTGCCGAGGTGATGCCTTATGCCGAAAGACCCGAAGCCGAAGACACTGCCAAGCTAATCTCCAATCTCATTTTGCGCTCTCAGGAATTGCTCGCCAAGCATCCCATCAACTTGAAGCGTATTGCCGAGGGGAAAGACCCAGCAAACAGCATCTGGCCATGGTCTGCCGGCTACAAGCCAGCCATGCCGACGCTCAACGAGAAGTATGGCATAGGCCGTGGAGCAGTGATTTCAGCGGTGGATTTGATTCTTGGCATAGGAATATATGCAGGACTTGAGCCTATCCATGTGAAAGGTGCCACAGGACTTGCCAACACCAATTACACAGGCAAGGCGGAAGCTGCCATAAATGCCCTGCGCGGCGACAACGACTTCGTTTTCCTTCATATTGAAGCTCCCGACGAAGCCGGACATGAGGGCAACTTCCAGCTCAAGAAACATGTGATTGAAGACATCGACCGCCTTGTGTGCAAGCCAATAATAGAAGCCGCAAATGATATTGAGGGGGGACTAGCCATAGCTATGCTGCCCGACCACCCCACCCCATGCCACCTGCGCACACACACAAATCGCCCTGTTCCGTTCTTGATTTACCGCGCCGGAGTCAAGCCCGATGCCGTGGAGACATTCAATGAAGACACAGCCAAAGGGGGTGCGTTAGGAACATTATCAGGCGATGCTTTCATCAATACATTCTTAAAGGATTTATGATTCAACAATTATTGTTATGGAATATTACAGCACTAACCACAAAACACGAAACGTATCGCTGTGCGAAGCGGTGGTGAAAGGTCTTGCCGCCGACCGTGGACTATTTATGCCCGAAAAAATTCCGGCTCTGCCGGCTGCCTTTTTCAAAAACATAGGGCAGCTTTCATTGCAGGAGATTTCTTATGCCGTGGCCAACACTTTATTTGGCAGCGACATAGACTCTTCTGTATTGAAAGACATTGTATATGACACTCTGAATTTCGACATACCACTCGTTCATGTGAACGGTGACATTTACAGCCTCGAATTGTTTCACGGCCCCACCGCAGCATTCAAGGACGTTGGCGCACGCTTTATGGCGCGTCTGCTCGGATACTTCAACCGCTCCACTTCTGACGACACCGTGAATGTGCTTGTCGCCACTTCGGGCGACACAGGCAGTGCCGTTGCCAACGGATTCCTTGGCGTTCCGGGGGTGCGCGTTTTCGTGCTTTATCCCGAAGGTAAAGTGAGCAAGATACAGGAAGCTCAATTCACCACTCTCGGGCAGAACATAACTGCCGTGGAAGTGAACGGAACTTTCGACGACTGCCAAGCTCTGGTGAAATCTGCCTTTATGGACGAGGAACTAAATGCCAAGATGAAGCTAAGCAGCGCAAACTCAATCAACGTTGCAAGATTTCTCCCGCAGATGTTCTACTATTTCCACGCCTATGCGCAACTTGCACAGCGCGGACAGCTCGACAAGGACATCGTAGTGGCTGTGCCAAGCGGGAATTTCGGAAACATCACCGCCGCGCTAATCGCCAAGCGGATGGGGCTGCCGGTGAAACGCTTCATCGCAGCCAACAACAGCAACGACATCTTCTATCAATATCTGCGCACTGGTGTATATTCTCCTAAGCCATCGGTTGTCACTATAGCAAATGCCATGGATGTGGGCGACCCGAGCAACTTTGACCGCATTCTTGACCTCTATGGCAACTCTCATGATGCGATATGCAAAGATATAAGCGGATACACCTACTCCGACGAGCAAATAAGCGAGACTGTGGCTCAAACCTTCAAGACCGAGGGCTATCTGCTCGACCCTCATGGTGCCACAGCCTACCGCGCTCTTCTCGAAGGACTGAAAATCGGTGAGGCTGGAATATTCGTAGAGACTGCACACCCTGCCAAGTTCAAAGACACGGTTGAATCCATAATAGGCGAGGAAATATATGTCCCGGAGAAATTACAAAAGTTCATCAACGGTAAAAAACAGACCGTCAAAATGCCGTCGGGCTTCCACTCATTCAAGAAATTTCTGCTGAGCGTGTAGCTTCAAGCATAATTTAACAGCACATTTCGGCAATATGCACAATTTTTCCATCACTGGTTAGTTGCATATTGCCGAAAATATTTTTATCTTTGCATTAGTATGATTCGACGTTACTTAACCATATTGGCATTCACTGCAATAGGTGCATTCTCAGCTTATTCTTCGGGATTTGCAGAGAGCGGTGGCGACTGCGTGCAGCAGCGCGCGCTGCAATCAAGCATTGCAGCATCGGCTGAACGGGCAACCGTAGAGACCGAAAACCGCACCATAATCATACACAACTTTCACGGCAGCAACTCGTTCAACGTATATAGCGTGACAGGGCAATTGATAAAATCCTTGCACCTCAGTGGCGAGGCTACTGCATCAATCGACGTTCCTAAAGGCTTCTACGTCGTGAAATGTAATAGCGACTGGTCGCGAAAAGTCGTTGTAAGATAAGGAAGTAGTGCAGCTTGCCTTATCGCTCCTTCTACCATTACTCGATTTTTATTTATGCGTTCACTTATAATATATTACTTTGACAACTAATGATGAAAAATCTCTTATCAAAATTTTGCGTATCGGCTATTGGCGTTATTGCATTGACCGCCGCGCATCAACCAATTATGGCTCAAACAAAAATTTCCCCCGATATCGTTGAGAGTTTCGCCAATTTGCCTACCTATGCTGGCGAAGACCTTGGCTTGTCTATCGACAAGAATGGATATCATTTCAAGGTGTGGTCGCCTATGGCTCAGGAAGTGAGGCTGCTAATATACGACAATGGACAAGGTGGACAACCTATAGCTACAGCCCAAATGAGCGCGAATGCCGCCACGGGAGTATGGAGTGTGGACACATCCGAAAACCTTATGGACAAATTCTATACGATCCAAATAAAATACTGCGGCAAATGGCTCGACGAGACTCCTGGTGTGTGGGCTAAAGCCGTAGGTGTGAACGGCAAACGAGCAGCCATCATCGACTTCTCGCTGACAAATCCAAAGGGATGGGACACCGACCGCGGTCCAGTCATAAAGCACATCACTGATGCCGTAATCTACGAGATGCACCACCGAGACTTCACTATGCACAAAAATTCGGGCATAGTGAACAAGGGAAAATTTGTGGCTATGCTTGAAAATGGAACTTTATCGCTAAATGGCGAAGCCACCGGCATCGACCACCTTAAAGAGCTTGGCATCACGCATGTGCATATACTTCCCTCGTTTGACTATATGAGTGTCGATGAGACGCAACTGCCGTCGAATGTCTATAACTGGGGGTATGACCCTATCAACTATAATGTGCCTGACGGTTCTTACTCTACTAACCCTGCCAACCCATACACCCGCATAAGCGAGATGAAGCAAATGATCCAGGCTCTACACAAGGCTGGGATAGGAGTGATTATGGATGTGGTATATAACCACACTGGCATTACCGAAGGCTCCAATTTTGAGCTGACAGCTCCTGGATACTATTACCGCCAGCGCACCGACGGCACCTATTCCGACGCTTCGGCTTGCGGCAATGAAACGGCGAGCGACCGCCAACAGATGCGCAATTTCATTATCAACTCCGTGAAACACTGGATAAAGGAATATCATATCGACGGTTTCCGCTTCGACCTTATGGCGATTCACGACATCGAGACGATGAACGAGGTGGCAGCGGCAGCCAAAGCCATCAATCCTTCGGCTTTTGTGTATGGCGAAGGCTGGACGGCTGGCGACTCTCCTCTACCAGTGGACAGGCGCGCGCTGAAAATAAATGTGGCGAAGATGAAAGATGTGGCTGTATTCAGCGACGACATACGCGATGCAGTGAAGGGACACTATTCCGATGAGAAAGACTGCGGTTTTGCTAGTGGCAAACAGGGGAACGAGGAAACTGTGAAGATTGGCATAGTAGCTGCCACAGCCCACCCACAAGTAAACTATGCTAAGGGGAACAATGCAAAAGAAGCCTACGCCTCATCCCCTGAACAGATTATAAACTACGTTTCTTGCCACGATGACCTTTGCTTGACCGACAAGTTGAAAAAGTCGATGGAAGGTTCTTCGGAATCCGACCGTCTGAGAGTGGCAAAACTTGCCCAGACAATAGTTTTCACAAGCCAAGGCACTCCATTCATGTTTGCAGGAGAAGAGGTGTTCCGCAACAAGAAGGGAGTTCACAACAGCTACAAGTCGCCCGACGACATAAATGCTATCGATTGGAACACGAAAAAGCAATACCGCGACCAGTTCGATTACTACCGCAACCTTATAGCCCTGCGCAAGGCACATCCGGCATTCCGCATGACAACTGCCAGCGAAATTGCACACAACATTGCATTTGACAAAGTAAACACTCCGAATTTAATTTCGTATTCCATCAAGAACAATGCCAACGGCGATTCTTGGAAAGAGATTAAGCTGATTTTCAACGGCAGCGCAGAAGCCAAAACGGTAAAAGTGAGAAAAGCGCAATGGACAATAGTAGCCAGCGACGGCATGTTGTCGCCAGCAGGACTTGGCATCTCGCAAGGCGGCACAATAACAGTAGCCCCTTACTCCGCCACAATCCTCGCCACCCAAAAGTAATGTCCGAAAGAGACTAAGGCTCTTCCGAGACACAAAAGTCATCCAATGGACTCCAAAGAGCTTATACAACCATCCGAATTATGCCGACTTTTAGATGGAGTATCTTATCGACTGCGAGATATACATAAAACGATTAGGAGGTAAACACCAATTTAATTTGTTTACCTCCTAATCGTTTTTTATATAGTTATATGAGACTGTGTGACAGAGCCTGACGGCAAGTCTTAATGCTCACACGAATTGCTATTTCTCTTCACCGTCTTGCTCATACCACTTAGAGTACATCAAGTAGTTTTTCGCAATTTTCACGTTGATTTCCTTAGCTTGAGCCGGATCCACCATCTTTATGAATTTTGCAGGTGCGCCTGCCCACATCTCATTAGGTCCGATTTTGGTCTTTCCAGTCACAACGCTTCCGGCTGCCACGATTGCGCCCTCTCCCACTTCGGCATTGTCGAGCAGAACGCTGCCCATGCCTATAAGGGCAAAGTCATGAACCTTGGCTCCATGAATGGTGACATTGTGGCCAATCGACACATCGTTACCGATTTCAATAGTAGATTTCTGGTAGAGTGTATGCAGAACTGAGCCATCTTGAATATTCACACGGTCGCCTATGGTGATGGTGTTCACATCTCCTCGGAGCACTGCGTTGAACCAGATGCTGCACTCATCGCCCATAGTCACGTCGCCAATTATTGTAGCGTTGTCGGCAAGAAAACAGTCCTTGCCCATTTTTGGGGTATATCCTCTGACTGATTTTATTAAAGCCATAATATATTTCTTATTCTTCAGTTGTTGTGTTATGAAGTTAATTAATTAGATTTCTTTCGTCTTATCGGCAAGCCAAGCAGCCTCTTCTTCATTCAGATATGGAGTAAGACGCTCGCGCACAGTCTTGTGGTAGGCGTTCACCTGTGCTATTTCCTTAGCTGATAGCATCGACAAGTCAATCAGATTTGTGTCGTAAGGACACAATGTCAGTGTCTCGAATTTCAAGAAATCGCCAAATTCGTCGCTATGTGCGCCTTTCACTGTAAGCACGAGGTTCTCGGTGCGGATTCCATATTTGCCGGCTTTGTAGATACCAGGCTCGTCGGATGTAATCATTCCGGGCTGCAAAGTGGCTGGATTCTCGTTCAGACGAATGTTTTGCGGGCCTTCGTGTACACCAAGGAAGTGTCCCACGCCATGACCAGTGCCATGAAGATACGTCACACCCTCTTCCCATTGATATATGCGGGCAAGAGCATCGAGCTGGCTGCCGCGGGTTCCTACAGGGAATTGTGCGCGGGCTATAGCCAAATGGCCTTTAAGCACGAGCGTGTAATCGTGTTTTTCGTCGGCAGTAGGATTTCCGAGCGAGATTGTGCGCGTGATGTCGGTGGTCCCGTCAAGGTATTGCGCACCGCTGTCGATAAGCAGCATACCGTCGGAACCAAGCGTAGATGCGCTTTCGGCTGATGCAGAGTAGTGTACGATAGCACCGTGTTCCTTATATCCGGCAATCATGCCGAAGCTGTCGCCTTTGTAGAAATCGCCCATTGCGCGGAATTTCTTGCCCATCTCCCACACGTCAAGCTCATTGTATTTTCCGCTTGCAGCATTCTTTTCAAGCCACATGAGCAGACGCACCATAGCTGCACCGTCGCGTTCCATAGCCTTGCGTGTGCCAGCTATCTGCACATCATTCTTGCAAGCCTTCAACATGGCGATTGGCGACTTGCCGTATATCTTATAGCATTCAAGAGTCCGTCCAAGAGTGTCGCTCACCTGATTAGGGTCAAGAAGCACCGTAGTATCCACAGCTACTTTGCCAAGATACTCCTCCACAGCATCATAATCCTTCACTTTCACGCCAGCCGACTTCAGATGAGCCACAACCTCATCATCCACCTTTGCCGGATCGATGAAAAGCACATTCTCTTTTTCCGACAAATATAGATAAGAAATCACGACAGGAGTGAAAGCCACATCCTCGCCGCGCAAGTTCAGTGTCCAAGCTATCTCATCGAGTGCAGGAATGAAAATTGCATCGGCTCCCGATTTCTGCACCTCAGCCATCACGCGCTGAATCTTTGACGACGCACTTTCACCGGCATATTTTTCTTCATGAACAAAAGCCTTCGCCATAGGGCGTGCAGGACGGTCGGTCCAAATCTTGTCGGCAGGAGCAAAGTCGGGAGCAAATCGGAAACCGCATCTTCCACAGAACTCCTCAAGCTCGTTGGCCTTGTTGAGCGAGAACAAACGTCCATCCACAGCCAGCACAGCATCTTCTGTCAGCACCTCCTGCAGCCATTCGGTGATTGTAGCTTCGCCTGGGATGTCTTCCTTGTGCAAATCCACGCCAGAATCCTCAAGTTGCTGAGCAGCCTGAAGGAAGTATCGTGAGTCGGTCCATAGTCCTGCCTTATCGAGAGTGACCACCGCTGTTCCGTTGCTGCCGGTGAATCCAGTCACCCAGTCGCGGAATTTCCAGTAGTTGCTGATATATTCACTTTGATGCGGGTCGGTGCCGGGAATGATGACGGCACTCACATTAACGCGGCGCATCTCGTCGCGCAAAGCCTCCAAATTTTTAACAGTTGCTTTACTCATTGTTATTTAGTTTTATATTAAAGTCATTTTTTCTGTAATCGGAAATATTCCATTAATTGCAAATTATGTATCCTCCGTTAGAACTTGCCACCACGCTATATCGCTTCAACCCATAATGCCGCTCATAGGCAGGGCCCGAAGTGGCAGTACCTCCGCCTTCAAGCACATTGAAGTGCGAACCGCAATTAGGACAAGTGGCTTCTTCGAGGTTACTTGCGCTATATGTGACAGTGACATTTTGCCTGTTCTCGTAGGGGCAAGCAATGTCGTATGCCACAGGCACGCCATAGCTCTGGGTAGTGAAGTCATATCCCACCATCAGCAGCACGCCACCGAAACCGGTGTAAGTGTTGGCAGTGTAAGGAAAATTCCCAGGCTGCTTCTTGTCGCGAATGAAAATGCGGAAGTCGCCCATCCCCGAAACGCCATAGGTGGTCCACAAGGCATGGCTGTCGAGCTTGATGTTCACCATATACGACGGTGTGCGCTTGTCGTCAATCTTCGTGCATGACAGAGCCATAAGCGACAGAGCAAATATTGCAACAATACTACCTCCTCGTGTCATCTCAGATTATCCGTTTATCAGTTTGTCGAAAGCGCGGTGATATGTGTCGAAGTCAAATTCTTCAAGAACCTTGCGGAAGAGTGCCTCAATTTTGCCGTTGCACAAGTTGCCTATCGAGCCCTCGTGGGTGTGGGCAATCTCCTTCACAGGTTTGAACTTACCAGCCTCGATGTCAAGCCCCACTTTCTTGTATGCGTCGCGGAACGGCATCCCGTCGCGCGCAAGGCGGTTCACTTCCTCTACCGAGAACATAAGGTCGTAGCGGGAATCATCGAGAATACGCTCGTTCACCTTCACTTGCGACATCATCGCATTCACCATCACAAGAATCTGTTTCAGTTCATCAAATGCTGGCAGGAACGATTCCTTGATTAGCTGAAGATCGCGGAAATAGCCGGAAGGCAGATTATTGGTTATAAGTGTGATTTCGTATGGCAGAGCTTGCAGCTTGTTGCAGCGGGCGCGTGTCAATTCAAATACGTCGGGGTTCTTCTTATGCGGCATAATCGACGACCCGGTAGTAAATTCATCGGCAAGCTTGATAAAGCCGAAGTTCTGTGAATTGAACATGCAGGAATCGAATGCGAGCTTCGATACAGTGGCAGCCACATTTGCGATGGCGTTAGCCACGATTCGCTCAGTCTTTCCTCGTCCCATCTGGGCATACACCACATTATAGTCGATGGAATCAAATCCCAGCAGATTGGTGGTCATTGTGCGGTTCAACGGGAATGATGAGCCATAGCCGGCAGCCGAGCCGAGCGGATTGCGGTTGGTCACCTCATAAGCCGCTTTCATCACAGTGAGGTCATCGACGAGCGACTCGGCGTATGCGCCAAACCACAGCCCGAACGATGACGGCATTGCCACTTGCAGGTGCGTGTATCCGGGCATCAGCACATTCTTGTATTTCTCGGATTGCGCGTTAAGCGTCTTGAACAGCATAGTGATGTGCTTTACCACATCTTCAATTTCGCTGCGGATGAAAAGTCTTAAATCCACAAGCACTTGGTCGTTGCGTGAGCGGCCTGAATGTATTTTCTTCCCCACATCACCAAGGCGACGTGTAAGCATCAGCTCCACTTGCGAATGGACATCTTCAATGCCATCTTCGATTACGAAATTTCCAGCCTCAATCTCGGCATATATCTTTCGAAGCTCTGCCGTAAGCTCTTTCAGCTCGTCGGCAGAAAGAAGATTGATGCTTTCGAGCATTGTGATATGGGCAAGCGAGCCCAATACATCATATTTAGCCAAATACAAGTCCATCTCGCGGTCGCGACCCACAGTATAAGTATCAACATCGTGATTCACTTGCACCGATTTTTCCCAAAGTTTTGATGCCATATCTTTTATCTTTTCAATATAATGCAAAGATAGTGCAAGGTGAGAGCAAAAGCAAATAATATATGTAGAATCGTAAAACTCACATTACAGCTTTTGCGATAACTCCCAAGCCCTAACATGCTTAATACCATTCCGTGACGGCAGTTGCAAATCATCGAGCGAGACTACAAATTTTTCGTAATTATCGGATATATACTCAAGTGGAGCATATTCGCGTTCGATTGTATGTTCATCTATAAGCATATAAGTAGATTGAATGTAAATTGTGCGGTCGTTTTTGATGGCTACAAAATCTACTTCTTTGTCTTTAATGCTTCCAACATACACGTCATAACCAAAACGTAACAGCTCAAGATATATAAGGTTTTCAAGCAAATATCCACTGCCAGACCCTAAACCAGCATATAGATAATTCATAAATGAAAGGTCGTTCATATAATATTTACAGCTACCCGACAGTATTTCTTTACCCTTAATATTATAACGCAAGGCTTGATGTACAAGATAAACTTCTTCTATATAACCTAAATAAGCTGAAACTGTGTCATATGATGTTTTGCGACCTTTGCTCTTTATGTAATTTACAATATTGGTTACTGACAACAAATTTGAAGCATTGTTTACAAGATATGTAAACAGGTCTTCAAGTAATCGCACGTCACGAATTTGATAGCGACATATAATATCTTTCAGTAGCACCGTATCTTTTAATCCCGAAATATAGTTGCGCTTCACATCTGACGACTGAAAATGTATTAATTCAGGATAACCTCCATCCGACATATATTGTAAATAGCTTTGCCTGCCGCGATGCAGTTGATGAATTGAGGCATATTCTTCATAAGATAGCGGGAAAATGTGAAATTCAACATATCTGCCAGATAAAAGTGATGAAAGTTCGCCCGAAAACATTTTGGAATTTGAGCCTGTAATAAAGATTTCATAATCTTCGGTATAGTCTTGTGAAAGAGAATTGACGACACGCTCCCAACTTGCAATATCTTGCACTTCATCGATAAATATATAGATGCGCCCTTCGGGCTTTAATTCACGGCGGTATAGTTTTATGAACTCATCCAAATCTTTGTAAGTCTCGATAAAATCAAATGCCGTAAGCTCAATATTGATAAAAACGATATTGTTGCAGTTCACACCTTGCCTAACAAGGTGCATTGCCGTTTGACGCAAAATGTAGCTTTTACCTACACGCCGTTGTCCTGTAAGCACTTTCACAACCCTGCTGCCAATATATTTATCAATACTTTGTGTATATAACTGACGTGGGAAGCCACAATCTATAGTGTTTCCATACCATAAGTTATATTTCTTTACAATTTCAATTTTTTCGTTCATACTCGAAATTTTTCACAAATATAGTATTTTTTTCGAGTATAGACGAAAAAATGCGCCAATTTGTGTTTTTTTCGAGTATAGACGAAAAAGCTGGCATTTATAACACAGTTGTTAAGATTTGGTATAATCGGCGTTATTAGTGTTCCAAATTTCCATATATGGTTTGATATTTCCTTTTTATATAATATCTTTGTTGCCTAAATAAGAAAACCTTGTGAATTTATGACACTTGAAGAATCGATAAAAGAAAATGGCTATACGATAGTTCGCTCTAATCTTGAAGAGTGGAAAAAAGACACATTTACAGCCGTGCGTGTATCCTCGGTGCTGTTTTGCCTGTCGGGCAGCATGATTTTAGAGCTTAATATGATAGAATATAAGGTGACAAGGAATTCCTACATCTGCATTCCATTCGACTCTCTTGTGAAAGTCATTTCCATATCCGATGATTTCACTAACATACAGCTTCAGTTTTCTGAGGACACGGCTCTGACAGCCACCATAGGCCTTAATTTTGACACAATGCATAACATCTACGCATTCCCTTACAACAAAATCAACGATAAACGTGAGTTTGAAATCTTGATGCACATGCTTTCCACACTTGAAGTGTATGCCACGATTCCGCATTATGCTCATCACACCGACTTTGCCTATGGACTGGTGCGCTGCATTTTCATCGGGCTTGCCGACATAAGTGCCACAGCCAACCAGACGAAAGCGCACCCCACCGTATATACATCGTCCGACACATATTTCTTGAATTTCACCATCATGCTGAATAAGCACTGCCGCCAGCAGCATGATGTGGCATTCTATGCCGACAAGCTCAATATCACTCCAAAATATCTGAATGAGATTACGCGCAAGAAAGTGAACCGAACAGCGAAAGACATCATCACAAAATTCGTGATAGCACAGTTGAAACGCGAGCTTATGATTTCAGGCAACTCGGTGCAGCGCATCGCCTACGACTTCAATTTCTGCGACCAGTCGAGCCTCGGCAAGTTCTTCAAGAAAGCCACAGGGATGTCGCCAGTCGCTTTCCGCCGCAACTCGCAGTAGTAGCAGTGTGGCAAGACAATGCGCCATGCGGCAAGCAGCTTCGTGTGAAAGCTATTTCTTCTTTTTCCTGAAGAAATCGTTATACATCTTGATGCAGAAGATGATTGTACTCATCGATGTGGTAAGAACATTGGTGAGCAGCAGCGGCATATTGTCGATAAGCGCACCCTGAACCGCAAAAAGCAATCCGCCCAAAGCCATCAGCAGAAAAGTGCCGAGAGCTATGTCATCGGTAGAACGAGTGCGGATAGTTTTTATCGTCTGAGGCAAATATCCAAAAACCATGCAGACACTTGCCGAATAACCTACAATTAAATCCCAAGCCATATTCTATATCAAGTAATAGTTCTTAGTCGCATTTTTGAAAGTCACCCCCAAGCGCGCGTCCGACGGCCGGCATAAGGGCAACAGCCTCTCATTTCCACAGCAATGGAAAAAGAGTGAGTAAAATTACACAAAACATCCCATTTCCGCAATACCCCAACGCCCCAATTGTGCAGAAAATCATATGAAAATCTGTAAATTCCAAAACGAAGTGCACACTTTCGGTAAAAAAATATATGAAAAACAC
>CAYWOC010000010.1:0-56792 GCA_964459845.1 uncultured Muribaculaceae bacterium
TGTTTTTCATATATTTTTTTTACCGAAAGTGTGCACTTCGTTTTGGAATTTACAATGTTTAAGTGAATTATTTGTCGGAATTGAGCATAAATGGTGAATTTGTAGTTGGTAATCAGTATAGTATTAATAAAATGGAATATATTCCTCGAAATATAGATAAGCGGCTCTTGGAATGGAAAGACAGCTTAATGCGTAAGCCACTGCTCTTGCGAGGTGCAAGGCAAGTGGGGAAGTCGTCGGCTGTAAGGCATTTAGGCTTGGCGTTCAAGTATTTTGCCGAAGTGAATTTTGAGAAACAAAGGAGCATTGCAAGTTTTTTTGAAGGCGATATTGATGTCCGTGTCATCGTTGGTAAAATTGCCAGTTATATAAATGTGCCTATTGAGGCAGGGAAGACATTGCTTTTCCTGGACGAAATACAAGAATGCCCCGAAGCTGTTATGTCACTGCGATTTTTTAAGGAAGATTATCCGGAGCTTCATGTCATAGCTGCGGGGTCATTGCTTGAATTTACATTAGAGGAACTGCCAACATTTGGTGTCGGGAGAATACATTCCATGTTTATGTATCCTATGACATTCGATGAATTCCTTGTGGCAAATAATCAAGAGGGACTTATGGCTATGCGTAGGCGGGCAGATTGCAAGCATCCACTGGATTCAGCATTCCATAATAAATTGATTGAGATGTTCCGTATATATTTGATGGTGGGGGGAAATGCCTGAATCGGTGCTTGTTTGGAAAAAAACAGTGGATTTTAACCATTGCCGGCAAATACAAGAAGATATTATATTGACATACGAAGATGACTTCAATAAATATAAAAAGCGAGCTAACCCAGACTTGCTGCGAGTGGTGATGCGAGGTATCTGCCATCAAATAGGTCAAAAGCTGACATATAAGCAAGTCTCGGCAGATTACAGAAGTGTACAAATAAGGGAAGCTCTCAGGCTATTGACACTTGCCGGGATTGTGTCGCCTGTAGTTGCTGTGTCGGGAAATGGTGTGCCTCTTGATGCCGAAGCAGATGAAAAACGCATAAAATATCTGTTTCTTGACACAGGTTTGCTGTTGTCAGTCCTCCATCTTGACGGCGACTCCTCGCAGCAGCTTATAAAACTTATAATGACAGGAATGCCACAAGAGTTGGTGAATAAGTGCGGTATTGCTGAAATGTTTGCAGGCTTGGAGATGATGCGATATAAATCGAACAATCAACGCCAGAAAATGTATTATTGGGAAAAGACTGGGAATAGCATAGCAGAGATTGACTTTGTGGATGTGTTTAATCTGAAAGTTGTACCTATTGAGATAAAATCGGGGACTCAAGGTGGAATGAAGAGCTTGTGGATGTTTATGAGAGAGAAGCATCTGTTTGAGGCTATTCGCTGTTCTCTTGAGAATTTTGGGGAATTTGAACATGAGGATAAAGATGCAGGTGAAGTGGTGCGCCATGTGCGAATATGTCCGCTGTATGCGCTTTCACAAGTTTTTTCTTAGTCTTGAAAATGAGGTTGAATTGCGGTAAAATGTCAATTCGCTATGTGATGTCAAATAAAATGTTTAACTTTGTCAGCAAAATGGTGGTGTTTTGAAGCAATTTGCTGCTTTTGCGGCGATTGGCGGCATAATATCATTAATCACTTTTGGATTTACATAAAACAATAAAACGAGAGAAAAAGAATGAGTAGAAATGCTAAAATGATGGCTTCGGCGATTGCCTGTGTGGCGTTCATTGGCGGCTTTTCTGCTTCGGCTGATGAAGCTAAGATTAACATCATCGCCCATAATGGGGCATCTCAGGCCTTCGCAATGAATGGCGTGCGAAAAGTGGTGTTAGGGAACGAAGGCTTTACGGTAATCAGCCGAGGCGGAGAAGAAAAAGCCTTTCAATATGCCGAGGTCAGGAAAATTGATTTTGTGCTGTCGGGCGAGCTTGGCTTGTCGGAAGTCACGGTGAGCAAGCTGGCAGTGTATCTTGATGCGCGCAATCTTTATATCGGAGGCTGGAGCGACGGAGCAGCCGATGCGGCTCTGTACAATATGGGCGGACAGATGTGCCGCAACATTCGGGGCTGGAACGGCGAGCCAATAGATGTGGCTGGGCTTCCTGCCGGAGTATATATCTTAAAATTAAAGCAATCAACGATTAAATTCATATTACGATGAGAAAAAATTTACTCACTACTATAGCGATGACGCTTGTGGCATTGTGCGGCTTTGCACAGGCGGGCGCACAAGAGAGAAACGGCAACCGCATGATTATGTATAAGGGTGCGGATGTGCTGAAAACCTATGCTGTCGATGAGGTAGATAGCATAACATTTGATTATGTGGAGAACAAGAAGGTGGATATTGAGCTTCTGTCGGTGGAGAGCAACGCTGCCAAGGTGAGGTTCACCAAGCCCGACGAGTGCGACACATATTATGTGGCAGTGATTCCTGCCGATTCAAAAGAAGATTTGACGCAATATGCGCAAAGCAACTATGTGGCAAAACTCAAAGAAAGCTCGGAATATGAATACACCAACTTGAAAGCCGGCGTGAAATATGTGGCGATAGCTTTGCCAGTGGACAAATATGGCATCACAACCGTGCTATCTACAATAGAATTTTCGACGGCAGCATCGGGCTACACAGAAATCACATCGCAATATTTCGATGTTGATTATTGGGCTGACGCTTACAATAATGGTTACCAGAACTTCATAATCCGCCTCGGAGACTGTCCACACTCTGGTGTATCAATCAAGGGGACTGGTGATTTGTATAATTTCAGTATCTACAGCAAGAGCGTTGATGGGACAGTGCGTCCAGCTCCGATACCTGGAACTTATACATACTTCATTGGTGACAAGCCCATAGACATGTGTATGGAAGGAACAGAAAGCCTCTTGTGCAAATCCAACAATTTCACATCGGAAGATGATTACACTCTCACGAATGTGGGATATAAGGATGCAACTCTCACAATCACCAAAAATTCTGACGGGACATATGTGGTCAGAGCTATGATTGTGCTTGAAACTGGTGAGAAGGTGGCATTGAACTATGAGGGCAACTATTCCTATCGCGACATGTCGTTCAAAGGCTACGAAGGCCCTAATCTCGACCACGACATAACATTCAATTGCGACTACATTACTGCCTACGACACTGCAGGCCAGTGCTTCGAGATGATGGACGGTGGAGATCCGTCGGCAGAGGGAGCATCATGGTTTGGCAGAAATCGTGTGACCATATTCCTTGACTCTGATGCGGATGGAATGCCTCGCTTGGGCACATTCCCTGTGACCGACGACGGAGCCAACGGCACAGTGCGCAAGGGATATTATAAGAACTACGGTGGAGGAGTGACTGGATCCGATGGCACCATCTATTACTATCGTGAAGGGGTCAAGACCGAATCGGTATATGGTTTTGTGGATAGTGGCTCCGTCACCATAAGCAAGGACGATGCAACAGGTGACTACACCATCAGCACGCACTTTAAGACCGATAAGGGATTTGCTGTGAATGCGACATATAAAGGACCGTTCAAGAGCAACAAGAGTTCTGCTGTTCAGGCTAAGGCTAAACGCGTGCCTTCGGCATTGGCGAGATGATTGATGTATAACAATGGTTAATAAGCAGGTGGCTACTATCTTAGTGGTCACCTGCTCGCTTAATAATGGGTGTTTAATAGCCAGTTTGTAGTCAAAAAAAGCTATTTGGAGGGTTAAAAAATGTATAATGTAATAAATATGTAATTTTTTGCTATCGATTCTTAGTAATTTATAACGAAAAACATTAACTTTGCAAAGACTTTATAACAAACGGAGACGGTTTAGACTAAAATAAATTTAATTAAATATCTTTTTATGAAAAAAATCTACTCATTTATGCTGTTAGCAGTGTTTAGTATGGTTGCATTTGCTGCAAATGCATTTCAAGTTACTGCTAATATCGACGACCCGTCGAGGGTTACGGTTTCAGTCAATTATACAGTGCAAACTGTTGTTGCGGGTGATAACACATTTGATGTGGACGAAGGCGGAAGCGTCATGTTCCAAGCGACCGATGGCAATATCCTTACATCGGTTATGAGAAACGGAACGACTCCCGAGTATATCAGCTCGATGAACCAATGCGGCATATATGTGAATGCCACCGACCACACAGGCGCTAAGTGGACAGTGAAATCAAGTTCACTTGCAGATGCCCGTACAGCTTCATGTGAAGTTACTGTGGATGATGCGTCGATGGTGTTGCTGCGCACAAGCGGTACTTATACAAGAGTCAATTTGCAGAACGGCAAGAACACAGTGAAGTTCATCCCAGAGAAGGAGACTCCATTCTCAATCTCTTCAAACGACTATAATAAGCCTCTTTATTCTGTAAAGAAGAACGGTGCCGATGTGACTGCCGAGTGGGGTACATACACTGTGGCTGTAGCCGATGGCGACAAAATTGAAGTTGCTGCCAACTATCCAGATATCGACTGCCCTGTCAAGTTCAACTTGAGCGAGAAGGCTGCCGGCTTCATCACCAAGGTGACTGTGAACGGCACAGAGGTGACCAACTATGCCGATGCAAACTTCACCGTCAAGGCTGGTTCTTCGGTAGCTATCACGGGTAACACTTCCGACTATAAGGTGGATTCATTCAAAGTGAATGGCAGCTCACAGGGTTTCTATGGCACATACACTTTTACTGTAGTGGGTGAAACTGTTGTTGATATTGATGCACACAAGTATGGCACTTACAAGGTGAATGTAAATGTTGATAACATCGAGCATGTGACCGTGTATAACGGATATTCATACTATAACAAGCCTTTCAATGTAAAGAACGGCGACAATGTGGTTGAGGTCGTTGAGACAGCTCCAGTAGTAGCATTCAAGGCTAATTCTGGCTGTTATCTTGTGTCGGTGAATGATGGAACAAATGAATATGTTACATCAGGCGGCAACAGCGAGGTCAGCGTATATGTGACCGACGGAATGTCGATAACAGTTAAGACTGGTGCTATCGTGCGCGACAAGAAGATGGTGTTCTTCATCGACGACAAGAGTGCTGCTAAGGACTACTTCAGCTTCATCCGTAACGACCGTTCATCGGTGGATGTGGCATCGGGTTATAATGTAATTGACTTCTATGATGGCGACGCTCCATTCGGATTCTCGTTCTATGGTGCAGAATACAAGAACATCTACAAGAATGATGAGGCCCTTGCTCCAATGTATGAGGGAAGCGCATCATTTGAATTTAAGGCTGAGGACGGTGACGTGTTCAAGGCATTCCTCGCAAAGAATCCTGCAAAGGTCAAGGCTACATTTACTGTGGCCGGCGACGCATCCGACGTTGAGGTCAAGAAAGACGTTATCAAGACTGTTGCCGACTGGGCAAATGGCTTTGAGGCTCTTGAAGGCACACAAGTGGCATTGACCGCTAAGGCTGGTTCAATCTCGGTGAAAGCCGACGGTGCTGACGTGGCAGCCAACGAAGATGGCGCATACATCGTTGTATTGAACAAAGACACAGAAATCGCTGTGACAGTAAGCTCGGGCGTTGAGGGCATCAATGCCGATAAAGCAGCCGACAACAATGTGTATAACGTAAATGGTGTGCTTGTAATCAAGAACGCTACCCCTGACCAAATCGAAAATCTTGACAAGGGCTTCTATATCATCAATGGTAAGAAGGTTATCCGCTAATCAGGATTTTGGCTGAAAAAGATAAAACGACGAAGCTGGAGGATTAGACTCACTGTCCAGTCCTCCAGTTTCTTGATATAAAGAACAAACAAATCAAAATTAAGAAACTCTCGTATGAACAAATTGCAAATTAGCGCGCTTGTGCTTGGCGCAGCAGTGTCGTTCACTGCCGCATCGCAGTCGAAGCTCAATCTCCAGAGCCGCGCTATTCTGCGCATGGAGCGTGCGAAGCAGCACCTCAGCGTGGATCCAATGACAAAATCAATCAAGCGTGTCGCTACAAATTCATCACACGTCACAGGATTGATTAAGCTCGCAGCCGGAGCTTCGGCAAGCGACCTTGAGGCTGAAGGCATAACCGTATTCAATGTGCGCGGCGACATCGCATTAGTGTCGATGCCTCTCAATGATGTAGAACGCCTTTCAGGGCTTAAGTGCGTGAAGTCGCTCGAGCTTTCACGCGAAGTGAGCCAGAAGATGGACTTGGTGCGTGCCGCTACCGGAATCGACAAAATCCACAATGGCATCGATCTTGGTCAAGCCTACACTGGAAAGGGCGTGGTAGCAGGTATAGTGGATGGCGGTATCGACCCAAACCATATCAATTTCAAGAAAGAAGACGGCACAAGCCGCATCCCATATTTCACACACATATATGTAGATTCGAGCAATCCAAACGGATTCACGGTGGATGAATATCAGACCCAAGAGAAATTGGCGAGATTCACTACCGATGACGCTACCACATTCCATGGCACTCACACCCTTGGCATTATGGCTGGCGGCTATCGTGGCACCGGAACTTTCGCTGCTGCCAATAAAAACGGCACATTCACTCTTGGCGAGATGGACAACCCTTATTATGGAGCTGCCTACGACTCTGAAATAGTGGCATCGTGCGGCTCTTTGTCGGATATGCTTATAGCTTATGGCATCGAGGGCATTCTCGATTACTCCTACAAGACAAAGAAGCCGGCTGTGGTGAACTTGTCGCTCGGCAGCAATACAGGGCCACACGACGGTTCAAACACAATGAGCCAATATCTTGACCTCGCTTCTAAGGAGGCTATATTCTGTGTGGCAGCCGGCAATGAAGGCGACATGCCTATTGTGCTGACAAAGAAGTTTACCGACAGCGACAACGAGACAAAGACATTCTTGTATCCTACTTATCAGCAGGAGGGCTTATACAATCTGCGTTATGGACAGGTGTATATCTACAGCAATGACGCTACCGAATTTGAGGTGCAGGCAGTGATCTACAACAAAAAGCGCGGCACTATAACTTTCCGCCACACCGTAAGCGCAAACACTGACGGCTCGGCGACATATTATTCTGCTGGCACTAATCCGCTCACTGGCGGCAGCTTCGTGTCGGATGGCGACTTGTCGAACACCAATTTCACAAGAGCGTTCAATGGCTATGTGGGCATAGGCTCAATGACCGACGAGAACACTGGCCGCTATTATGCGCTGATTGACTTCTTCACATCCGACAATCAGACCAACAATGCTGACGGCAACTATATGCTCGGATTTATTGTAAAGGGTAAAGCCGGACAACGCGTCGATTGCTATGGCGACGGACAATTCAACACATTCAGCAACTACGACATCGCCGACTGGGACAACGGTACTTGCGACGGGACAGTGAGCGACATGGCGTGTGCGAAGAATGTGATTGTGGTGGGATCTTACAACACCCGCGACAGTTGGGCTTCACTCGATGGATACGAATATGGCTACCGTGGAGCTTTCACTCCGGGCAAGGTCACTTCGTTCTCAAGCTGGGGAACTCTTGCCGACGGACGCTCGTTGCCGCTTGTGTGCGCCCCGGGTGCTACCACTATATCTTCGAGCAGCACTTATTACATCGAGAACTCTGAATATTCAATCGGCAACGATTATCTTCAAGGCAAATATAAGAGCGGCAACCGCAACAACTATTGGCATCAGTGTGCCGGCACGTCTATGGCATCGCCTGTAGTGGCTGGTTCTATCGCGCTATGGCTTGAGGCTGACCCTACATTGACTACCGACGACGTGAAGGACATTATCGCAAAGACCGCTGTAGTGGACGACGATGTGAAAGCCGGCAACCAAGTACAATGGGGCGCAGGAAAATTTGATGCCTATGCAGGACTTAAAGAGGTGCTTCGCCGCAAGGCTGATGGCGTGAGCGACATTGCAGCCGATGCAAGCAAGCTGATTGTGACAAGTGCCGACGGTCGCAACTATAACGTGTTCCTTGGCGGTGCGGAGCGCATCGATGCCGTGATTTATAACCTTTCTGGACAGGCTGTGGCTCATTTCAGCGAGAATGCCGATGAAATCAATATCGACGCGTCGGGCCTTGCCGCAGGTTATTACATAATCAATGTGAACGGCACTCAGTCGCAGCGCATAATAGTAAGATAACTCAGTAATCATTTATAATAAAAATTTGCATGAAAAAATTCATTAATTCCCTGTTCATGATGATTGCCGTAGCAGCGGCTGCTCTCGGCTTCAGCGCATCGGCTGCTGAAACAGCACAGGAGCCTATCATCACGATCAAGACAAACATGTATGCAGAGAACGGAAGCACCAACAGCTTCACTCTGCTGTTTGGTGGAACTAAAGGCGAATACATCGATGTGGATTGCGGCTTTGGAACTACTGAATATGAACTTGAGGAGGCTGTATTCGACAGCGAATCGGGTGGCGTCAATGCCCTTTCGGTGACATGTAACGTGTCGGAAGCTGGAGTGGTTAAAATCTATGGTAACGCCGATGCTATCGACTATCTGAATGCCGACGGTTGTGAAATCACTGAGATTGACCTTTCTAAATTGACCAACCTCGACATCCTGAGCCTTAACCACAACAAGCTTAAAGCTCTCGACTTGACTCCAAACTCAAAGCTCCGCGCACTATACCTTTCGGACAATGAGTTTACTGCCGAGACCCCGCTGAAAGTGGGCGGCAACAAGCCGGGTATGACCATCATGGACTTGAGTATCATAAGCCACATGGATCAGTCGTTCAACCTGTCGGATTATCCAGCTTTGGCTTCGTTCGACGGATACCACAACACCGACCTTTACAAAGCCGACGTGACAGGCTGCCCTAAGCTGCAACGTCTTTCTCTTGACTTGACCAACGTCTCTGAGGTGGATGTCACCAAGTGCCCAATCTTGATGATTCTGAATATCAGCGACACTCGTGTCACTTCAATCGATTTGAGCAAAAACCCGTTGCTGACACAATTCTATTGCAGCCACGACGGTGCATATAATAATGAATATAAGCTAAGCTCTCTCGACCTTACCAACAACCCTGAGCTTTCGGCTTTGTTCGCTCAAAACAACAACTTGACGACTCTCGATGTGTCGAAGAACACAAAACTTGTGGATCTCTATCTCAACAACAACAAGCTCACATCGCTCGACCTGAGCCAAAATGCAAGCCTTGTGAACGTGAAGATTCGCTACAACAACTTCGACTTCGCCACTCTTCCATTCGACCCGGGAACTTGGACCGAATATGACTATCATCAGAATCCTATGCCAGTGAGCAGCTCTATCGTGCTAAATGGCTCGGTGGATTTGAGCAAGCGTGTGCTTCGCGAAGGCACCGACACTTATTTCTCTCTGTATTCGGTGACCGATGAGGATCCGTTGAACCCTACTGCGCTCGATGAGTCTTACTATTCATTCGACAACGGTAAAATCATCTTCAACAAGATTTCTGCCGACAGCTTGTATCTTGCTTTCACCAACTCTGCATTCCCTAACACAGTGCTGACAACAACCAAATTCATGGTGAAGACTGCCGAGAACATGAACAAGCCAAATCTTGTGGTGGACTTCGGTACAATCATTGGAACTGGACAAAACATTGCAATGTCGGTGGGCGTTTCTGGCGCATCGGCCGAGAACCCTAAGAAAATCCATGTGGATTTCGGTAGCGGAGACACTCAAGAGGTGACAGTCACTTCTTCGGCTTATCCTGCTGCTCCTAACGTTGTAGCTCCTCGCACTGGCAACAGCAACGTGAAGATATATGTGAACGATGACGAATATCTCACAGCATTCGGCCTGAACAATGTGTATGTCACAAATATCGACCTCAGCAATGCTCTTACACTTGCCGACTTGAGATTGACAAATGCTGAGCTTTACAGCATCAACCTTGTTAAGAACCGCGCTCTTGCCAATCTCGACCTGAGCCACAACAATATGCGCTCTATCGACATGACTGGCTTGAACGGCTCTTTCGGAAAGAATAGGCTCCACAACATCAACTTGAGCTACAATAATCTTTCAAGTGTAACTTTCAGTGATATATTGACTGTACACAATCTTGACGTGAGCCATAACCAACTTGAGGAGATGGACTTCTCGAATGCCGACAACGTTCTCGACCTGAACCTTTCTTACAACAAGTTCACTGCATTGAGCTTCAAGCACAGTTCTGCATTGAAGAGCTTGAACATCTCAAACAATGCTCTCACTGAATTGACTATGCCTGATGAGTCGGTAATTGAGAACTTGAATGTGGCAAACAACTACTTCACTCTTGCAAACCTTCCAGAGAAGGGTAGCATGGTGAATTATGAATATGCTCCACAAGCTGACTTCGTGATTGCAACTAAGGGTCCGTGCACCGACTTGTCGGAATTGAACCGTGTAATCAACGGCGTGGGTACTGTATATACATGGAAGAATGCTTCTGGCAAAACTCTTGTAGAAGGCACTGACTATACTAATGAGAATGGCTTTGCACGCTTCTTGAAGACCGACCTTGGCAAAATCTATTGCGAAATGACAAATGCGGCATTCCCTGCATTCACTGGCAGCAATGTATATAAGACTACACAAATCGAGGCTGCTGGTATGCCTACCAACGTGGTTGCTACATTCAACACCACAACTGCCGACGAGGATGTGACACTTTCTCTTTCTTCGAACAAGGAAGGTGTGGCTTTGTATTTCGACTGGAATGGCGACGGCAATGTCACTCAATACTTGATGGGTTCTACCTATCGTGTGTTCTCTGCCAAGACTCGCGGAGCGAAGACAGTGAACGTATATACTTATGAGCCGACTGATGTGGTTCGCGTGTTCAGTATGGCTGACGCTTCGCTTTCATCATTCGATGGAACTAAGCTCACCGATGCTGTCACTATCACTGTAAACAATGCCGGATTGTCGGAGATTAAGCTCCCTGCAAGCGATGTGCTTACTGAGCTTTCTCTAACCAACAACAAATTCACATCATTCGACCTTGCTCCATACAAGAACCTTGTGATGGTTAACTTGAACAACAACCAGCTCACTTCAATCGATTTGAGCAAGAACCCTAATTTGCAGATTGCTTCAATCGCATTCAATGAGCTCACTGACATTAAGCTCGACAACAAAAATCTTTGGGGCTTGTATTTGAATGAGAACAACTTCTCTAAGATTTCGCTCGACGGTGTTCCAAATCTTCAACAAGTGTCGCTCGCTCACAACAACTTGAGCAGCTTGAATGTTGATAACTTGAAGAGCCTGATTGGTCTTGCAATCAACAGCAACAACTTTACATTCAGCACTCTTCCTCCAGTGAAGTCTTCTTATGTGGTATATCAATATTATGATCAGGCTGCACTTGATGTGACTCCAGTGGAAGGCAAGCTCGACTTGAGCAGCGAAGCTGTAATCAATGGCACTCCTACCGTCTATGGCTGGTATGTGGGCGTTCCTGGATTCAATGAAGAAGGTGAGCTTGAAGGTGAAGAACTTATCGAAGGCGAAGAGTACAAAGTGGAGAATGGTGTCACGACATTCTTGAAACCTAATGATGGAATCATGTGCGTGATGACTAATTCGCTCTTCCCAGATCTTTATCTATACACCAACTTGATGGATGTTAAGGAAGTGGGTGTAGATGGCATCTACAACGATGGCAACGGTGTTGTAGTAGGTGTTGAGAACCACAATATCAACGTCAAGGCTGAGGCTGGTCTTGATGTCAAGTTGTTCGGCATCAACGGCGCTCAGGTTTATGCAGGTAAGACTGTTGAGGCAGGAACTCAAATAAGCGATGTCGAGACAGGTGCTTATGTTCTTGTCGTAGGCAACAAGGCATATAAGCTTGTAGTAAAATAAACACGATAAGATAAATAGACACATATAATATTTATTTTATTCACACTATTTTCTTGCGGAGGTCGCCACATTGTTGGCGGTCTCCGCTTTTTTTGATGGCAAGAATGAGTTTATGAGAGAAATATGCTATATTTGCACAGTAACTTAAAATCATAGCAATGAAGACTTTCAAAATCACTTCTATAGGGCTGATGTCGGGAACCTCGCTCGACGGTCTTGATGTGTGCTGCACCACATTTGAGCGCGACGGTGACGGCAAGTGGCATTTTCATATTGATGCAGCCCGCGGATATGAATACCCCGATGACCTTAAATATAAGCTCGGCACTGGGGCGCAGAAGATGTCGGCACTGGAGTTTGTGGCTTTTCACAGCGAGTATGGACGCTTCCTTGGGGAGCGTGTGAACGACTTTATGCGTGAATATGGCGTGAAGCCCGACATTATAGCTTCTCATGGACACACCATTTTCCATGAGCCGCACAAGCGCATCATGTATCAGATAGGCGACGGTGCAGCCATAGCAGCCGAGACGCATGTGCCTGTGGTGTCGGATTTCCGCCGGCTCGATATAATGCTTGGCGGAGAGGGTGCGCCGCTGGTGCCTATAGGCGACAGGATGCTGTTTGGCGACTACGACTATTGCCTGAATATAGGTGGCTTCTCCAATATATCCTTTGAGCACGGAGGCGTGCGTAAGGCATTCGACATAAGTCCTGTGAACTATGTGATAAATCATTATTGCAGGCAGATAGGTCTTGATTTCGACCGCGACGGATTGATAGCGCGGCGAGGCTCGGTGAGCCATGAACTGCTTGATGCGCTCAACAACTTGCCGTTCTACACTCTAACTGGTCCGAAATCGCTTGGCAGAGAATGGGTGGAGAAAGAAGTGTATCCGCTCATCGAAAGCTATGACCTTAGCCTTGAAGACCGCTTATGCACATATTATGAGCATTCGGCATATCAGATAGCGCGCATAGTGGAGCAATATCCCAAGCCTGATGCCACAATGCTGATAACTGGCGGTGGAGCTTTCAATGTCTATCTGATTGAGCGCATAGCGGCTCTGAGCCATTGCCGTGTGGTGATTCCTGGCAAGCAGATAATAGAATTCAAGGAAGCTCTTATTTTTGCTCTTCTCGGTGCATTATATATGGCAGATGAGCCGAGTTGCCTTGCTTCGGTGACTGGAGCGGCATGCGACAACATTGGCGGCATGCTATTCAAAATTTAGCGTTATTCACCTGCGAATACTGATGCGGCTCTATTCCAAAGCTGGACAACCCGAATTTTATGAAACAAGCCAAAGCGGCATGACGATTTGGCTTGTTTTTTCAAAAAATAGCAGTACTTTTGTGATATTAAAATAATATCATTTTATAAACTTTTGAAATTATGGAAACAAAAGAGAAAAAGTATGGCGGTGTGGTGATGAATGGATTTGTCGCACTCGTGATTTTGCTTGTGATGATTGTCGCCGCAGCATATATGATGTATGTCGGCATAATGAATGAGGAGACATTTGGCGGATGGCTGATAGGCGGAGGCATAGCCATGTTTTTTGCCATTCTGATATTTTTTGCTGGATTTATCATGCTTGAGCCAAATGAGATAGATGTGATGATATTCTTCGGTAAATATGTAGGCACATTTGTGGGCAACGGTTTCTACTGGGTCAATCCGTTTGTGTCGGCAAAGAAGCTCACACTGCGCGCTCGCAACCTCGATGTTGAGCCTATAAAGGTGAACGACAAGGTGGGCAACCCCATTATGATTGGACTTGTGATGGTGTGGAAGCTGAAGGATGCATATAAGGCGATGTTTGAGATTGACGCGCAGAATGCGGTGCTTGCCAACGCCAATGCCAGGATGAACGCCTTCGAGAAATTCGTGCGCATACAGAGCGACGCTGCTCTGCGCGAGGTGGCAGGACAGTATGCCTATGATGACACTTGCGACGGCACACAGCACAACGAGGAGGAGATGACCTTGCGCTCGGGCGGTGATGAAATAAACCAGCAGCTTGAGGAAAAGCTGAATGAGCGGCTTGCGATGGCTGGCATAGAAGTGGTGGAAGCCAGGCTGAATTATCTTGCATACGCACCCGAGATTGCCGCAGCCATGTTGCGCCGTCAGCAGGCTGCCGCAGTGGTATCTGCCCGCGAGAAGATTGTGGAGGGCGCAGTGTCGATGGTTAAGCTCGCACTCGACAAACTTGCCGATGAGGAGATAGAGCTTGATGAGGAGAAGCGCGCTGCGATGGTCAGCAATCTGCTTGTGGTGCTTTGCTCTGACGAGTCGGCAACGCCAGTTGTGAATGCAGGCACACTCAACCATTGATTTACTGAAACTCAAAGCTATATGCGGATATAATGGCAGAAAAAGAATCAAAGACAAAGAGTTTCGTGCTGCGCATAGATTCAAAGATGATGGATGCGATAGAGGCTTGGGCTGCCGACGAGTTCCGTTCCACCAACGGGCAGATTCAGTGGATTCTCGCCGAGGCTCTCAGGAAATCGGGAAGGATAAAGAAGGAGAAAAAGCCTAAAATCGACCTTGACATCGATTCGATAATAAAGTAGCATATGAATTTGGATAAAATGAAAAAAGCTGCCTGGCCTCACGGCTGGGCAGCTTCACCTTTTTTCAATCTTTATTTACCACAAAAATGTCTATGAATAATACACAATTCATTTGAAATGAAAAAACAATTTGATTCTAATCGTATGCTGGAATGAGTCCTGTTATCGTATAATCTTTTTCCCGTTGATAATGTATATGCCGTGAGTTGTGTCGTCGGTAGATTTCAGCTTTTGCCCCGATAAGGAGTAGATGTCGCCGTTTTGGACAAGGGTGTCGGCATTCACGCTTTCAGCTCCAGCTCCGGGCAGTGCGAAAGTCGCTGTTACATTGCCGTTGCCGAGAATCGACTTCAGCTCTTGCTGAGTTATGTTGTCAATCTTTCCGAGCCGGGTGAAGTTCCATGTGTTATGGTCGTAATAAATCACTATGCTGTTGCCTTGATATAGGATGATGTCACCGGCTTCGGTGGTGATGTTCTGGTCGTTTCGTGGTAGTGTGGTTGGCAAGTTGCCTACTTTTTCGAAATTGCCATAATCGTGCATCTGAACCGTGACAGGTCCATCTTTCAGAAGTTCCAGTAATGCTGCTGCCGAGGAATTGTCGGCAAGTGTCGCAGTGAGTGTGTTGTTGCCTATTTTTATTTCCATTTTATTGTCGTTGATTGCTGGTAGTGCAGCCTCGCTATCTGGAGAGCATGCCACTAAAAACATCCCTATAATGAAAGTCAGTACATTCAGTCTCATATACATAAATTATATTATCACGGTTATTTCAGATATGTGCGGTAAAACTCCGTAATATCTTTGAACGGAATCTTGTCGAGGTTGTCATATAGGTCAGTGTGGCTTGCGCCCGGAACGATAATCAGCTTTTTGTTGTCGCCCGTGAGCTGCTTGAAAGCATCTTCTCCCATATATCGAGAGTGCGCCTTTTCACCATGCACAATCAGCACGGCATTGCGAATCTCGCTGCTGTAGGTGAGGATTTGCGAGTTCATGAATGCCAAGTTGGATGTCATGTTCCAGCCTTGCCCGGAATTGATTGAGCGGGGATGATAGCCGCGTGCAGTCTTGTAATAGTCATAATAGTCTTTCATAAACTGCGGAGAGTCGGCGCTTGGCTTTGGATTCATCACGTTGCGCTTGTAGGTGCCGTTCTTGTAGTCCTCGGTGCGCTGGGCATTCAGAGCCTCACGTCGTTTGTATCGCTCGTCGGCAGTGCCCTTGTCGAAATATCCGTTTGTGTTCACGCGTGTCATATTGTACATAGTAGAAGCTACGGTAGCCTTGATGCGCGGGTCGTTGGCGGCAGCGTTTATGGCAAGTCCGCCCCATCCGCAGATGCCAAGAATGCCTATTCTCTCGGCATCGACATTATCGAGCGAGCTGAGATAATCCACTGCGGCACTGAAGTCCTCGGTGTTGATATCGGGCGAGGCCACATTGCGGGGGTAGCCTCCGCTCTCGCCGGTAAATGATGGGTCGAAAGCTATCGTGAGGAATCCCTGTTCGGCAAGCGTCTGGGCATAAAGGCCCGACGACTGCTCTTTCACAGCACCGAATGGCCCGCTCACGGCTATGGCGGCAAGTTTGCCGGTGGCATTCTTGGGCATATACATGTCAGCGGCAAGCGTTATGCCGTAGCGGTTGTGGAAAGTGATTTTTTGGTGCTTCACTTTGTCGCTTTGTGGGAATGTCTTGTCCCATTTGTCGGTTAGGTTCAGATGCTCTTCCGTTACGCCATCACCATAGGCTTGCGATTGTGCATAAATTGCCGCAGTGAGCGAAGAGATGCATAGCACCACTGCAAGTATTATTATTTTTTTCATATTATTTTATATTAATTCTCACGCTGCAAATTTATAATGATGAAAGGTCTTGAAGATTATATATATTACTGAATGTTCAACCAAAATTACAGATTTGTTGTTTTTGCGCGCTAAAAGCTGTGAAATGACAGCTAAATTGTTCTTTTTGCAATATTAAATCAATTTATTGCATGATTTTCTGAAAAATAGTATTACTTTTGCAAAATTAATTTTTAGGCTGATTGTTGTTTTGATTTTTATAGCCGACAAATATATATTTCAGATAGACGTAAGATTATGGGAATGATTTCATCAGCACTTCAAGCATTAAGCGATTTTATTATAGTCGCAAGCGATTTTCTGTGTGGCTATCCGCTGTTCGTATTACTTATAGGTGGCGGGCTGTTTCTGTTCTGCTACTCAAAGGCTCTGCCGGTGAGAAAATTCAGACTTGCCCTCAAGTCGCTCCATATGCAAAAAGCTGGTGAAGGGCAGATAAGCTCATTTCAGGCACTAATGAGTACCATTTCATCTACTGTTGGGCTTGGCAATATCGCAGGTGTGGCGATTGCGCTTGTAGTGGGAGGCCAGGGTGCGATATTCTGGATGTGGGTGAGTGCGTTTCTCGGAATGGCGACAAAGTTCTTTGAGGGGACACTGGCGATAATGTATAAAGGCAAGGACGACAAGGGTGAGGTTCAAGGCGGACCGATGTATGTGATAACAAAAGGACTTGGGGCAAAGATGAAGCCACTTGCGGTGATATTCTCGTGTGCTGGGATGGTGGGCAGCTTCGTGATGATGCAAGCCAATCAGCTCACCGAGGCTGTGACTACTATATGCGTCAGCCCGATGCTCGGTGTCGCCGATTCGCAGATGACGCGGTTCTATGTGGGACTGACGATTGGCATACTCGTGTCGGTGGTGGTGCTTGGCGGACTGAACCGAATCGCTAAAGTGGCCACCAGAATGGTGCCTACGATGGTGTCGTGCTACTTCCTTATGGTGCTGTGCATCATAATAGCCAATTTCGACCTTCTGCCTGGAGTGTTCTCTTCGATAATCAAGGGAGCATTTAATTTTCAGGCAGGGTTTGGCGGTTTTATAGGCATAGCCATAACAGGAGCGCGCCGCGCCATGTATGTGAATGAGGCTGGAGTGGGAACGGCAGGAATGATGCATGGGGCATCGATGAATGCCGAGCCTGTGCGTGAGGGGCTTGTGGCGATGCTCGGTCCGGTGATAGACTCGGGCTTTGTCTGCACGCTCACTGCGATTCCTATCATAATGGCAGATAATTTCCACACTGATGGGGTGGAGGGGCTGTCGGTTGCACTTGGAGCCTACGATATGCTTATCCCCAATGTGGGCAAATACTTCCTGCTGTTTATGGTGACGATATTTGCGTTGTCCACAATGTTCTCCTATTCCTATTATGGCTGCAAATGCACATCCTATCTGTTTGGCACAAGCAAGGCGAAATACTACACCTATCTATATCTCTTTGTAATCGTGCTGTCGAGCGTCATAACACTCGATGTGGCGGTGAGCATTATGGATATGGCATTTGCTGTTATGGCAATTCCGAATATGATTGCTGTATTTGCACTTGCGCCGAAAGTGAAAGCCGAGGTGAAGCGTTTTGATGCAAGGAATAGATAGCCGCATAAATCGGGATGGCGTGATATGGAAACAAAAAGATGGTGTACCAAAAAAATTGATACACCATCTGTATTTTTACCAAACTTGCGGATATGTACTACATATCGAAGTGGAAACCGCCCCACTTCTGAACAAGTTCTATAAGCAGGGTTTTCTTCAATGGTTTTGCGATAAAGTCATTGCAACCTATTTCAAGCGCATGTTCCTTATCGGTGTCGAATGCGTTTGCTGTAAGTGCGATGATAGGCACATCAGAGTTGAAAGTGCGGATTTCTTTTGTGGCATCCAGACCGTTCATTATAGGCATCTTGATATCCATCAATATCAAGTCGATGCCGCCAGCCTTAGCCTTTTCCACGGCTTCTTGTCCGTTTGCAGCTCTAACTATAGTCACATACTTCTTCAAAATCGCGTTCACCAATAGGAAATTGCTATCGTTATCCTCGGCTACTAATACAACACCAGTATTCATTGGTTTAATGTTTGTTTATTAATGATTCAGTAATCGCAAGTTATCATATGCGACGCCACACGCACATATAAATAAACAAAAGAAATGTTTTTCAATTGTAAGCCTTTATTTGAGCATAAGTAGTGTATATATAATAACTGGTTTGCAAAGATACGCACACTGCTTTGATTTTCAGAGACAGAAAGTGTAAAAAAAGTTAAAAGGGTGGTTTCATTCTGATGAAGTTGTGAATGTGGAAATTAATTCCGAGCCAAATTGGTAGGAACCGTCGGCTGGACGCACCACGCATAGAGCCTTGTCTATTCCTCCTCCAAGTCCTGGATCGACGGAATATAATTTCAGCACAGAGCCGTGCAGCACTGCTACCGGGCGGGCCTCGTTGCCACGTAGCCACTTCACCGACTGCTGCATTGCGATAAGCGAATCGGGCGAGTGGAATGTTGTCACATCACGTTCCCATCCTTCAACGTGCCAGCATAGCGGGCGCACGCAGTTGTCGGACAGATTGACTGTTATTGTGCCGTCGGTGCCAATATCGGCAAACACCTTTTCTGCCACATCCTCCACAGGCAGAAGATGTGCAGGAGCCGAGGCAAGAGTGCGGGCATACCACAGGCGAATGTCGGATAGCAGCAGCGCATCCACATTTATCCCGTCTTCACGCTCCACAGTGCAGTCGCGCCGTGCTTGTGTCAGCCCGAGGCGAAGTTTCCACAGGTCGAGCATCTCCTGCTCGGTGAGGTTGAGCATCATTGCTTTGCATCGTGTAGTAATCATGTCTTTCTGTTGATTATAATATTAGTGATGTGCAAAGCTAATGTGCGGAGCTGGATTGCTGTCGTTAAAAAAGCACTTTGTCGCATCTTGGGCGCGCGGAGATTATCACAAAAAAGCAAAAATTTCACATCAATTAGCTTGAAAAAGCAACAACGTGCCGTAACTTTCCGTATATTTGCAACGCAATTGCGTGAGAACGTGAGAGCGACGGCAGAGTGTGCGATTTCGCAAGCTGCCGCAATCAAATCATTTAGTCTAAATTTCCCTATGTCGTGAGCGGAGAGGAACATGGGAATGCCGATGCTCTGTCAATCGACACAATTGTCCTCATGAATTTTGAGGATTTGAAATAAGAATCTATCCTGATGATTATGGATAGATTCTTTTTTACAGTATATTTTAATAAGATGGGCAGCATTTTGACGCAAAATTCAAGCAAAATTGATGTTATGCGCACTATTTGCATTAACTTTGCAACCCCAAAACAGATATATAAAGAAAAAGGATATGGAACAGAACAATAAATTATACGAACTTGAGAATGCTCCAGTCGGACGCTTGTTGTGGAAATATAGCTTGCCGGCTATTGTGGGCATTCTGGTCATGTCGCTCTACAATGTTGTGGATCGCATATTTATAGGGCAGGGTGTAGGTCCCGATGCGATAGCCGGGCTTGCAATCACATTCCCTGTGATGAACCTCACCACAGCCCTCGGCGTGCTTATAGGAGGTGGTGCGGCGGCTCGCACGTCGATTGTCCTCGGTTCGGGCAATAAGCCGCGCGCATTTATGATTCTCGGCAACAGCCTTGTGATGACATTGATTTTCGGTGTAGCATACCTCACGGTTTTTGCGATATTTATGGACGACATCTTGCTGCTTTTCGGCGCAAGCCACCAGACGTTGCCCTATGCTCATGATTTTATGCTTTATATAATGCCGGGGCTTCTTGCCACCAACTTGTGCTACTCGTTCAACAATATCATGCGTTCATCGGGTTATCCCACTAAAGCTATGATTACAATGTTCATAGGTGCCGGAATGAATGTGATTCTTGCTCCGATATTCATATTTGTGCTTGGCTGGGGCATCAAGGGTGCTGCGATAGCCACCGATATTTCCATGACAGTGTCGATGATGTTTGTTATGGCGCATTTCTTTTCGAAGAAGCATGAGGTGCATTTCAAGAAGGGCATATTCAAGCTCGACAGGCAGATTCTCGGCTCTATTATGTCGATAGGTGCGGCTCCGTTTATAGTGAATGTGGCAGGGTGTGTCATCAATGCCATTGTGAACAACTCTCTGTATCGCTATGGAGGCGACTTTGCTGTAGCGTCGATGGGGATTTTCACCACTTACACACAGCTTCTGGTTGTGGTAATCATAGGAGTGTGTCAAGGAATGCAGCCAATAGTGGGCTATAACTTCGGTGCGCGGCGTTTCGACCGCTTGAAGCGCACCTATTGGCTGTCGGTGGGCAGTGCCACAGTGCTGTGCAGCCTCGGCACTATGCTGGCTCAATTATATCCATTTGGCATTGCAAGGGCGTTTTCGTCTGATCCTGCGTTGATTGAATCCACTGTGAAGAGTCTTACCATCACGACCACAATGTTCTGGTTTGTGGGATTCCAAATTGTTTCCACCAATTTCTTCCAGTCGCTCGGATCTGCAAGCAAGTCGATATTCCTTAGCTTGACGCGGCAGGTGATATTCTTGATACCGCTTCTGTTCACGCTGCCTCACAAGTTTGGTCTCGACGGAGTGTGGGCTGCATTCCCATGCTCCGACTTCATTGCGGTCGTGGTGACGGCGATAATGGTGGGTGTGCAGTTCCGCCAGCTCAACCGGCTTGCCGCACAGCCAAAGCCATCAAACGACTGACCCCAGTGTAATCCACTGCAGTGATGCCATATATCTCTACAGCAAGCCCACATTGCAAAATGCCGAAGATGCAATGTGGGCTTGATAGCTATATATAGTGTCACATATTCCTGTAATTAAGCAGCTTGATGTCGCCTATGGTGCTTTCTAAATCTCCTGTGTAGATTATCGTTCGCTCAGTGATTGGAGGCTTAATCCAATCATCTGCTTTTTGCAGAGCTTTGCTGAAATTGGGACTGTAGGTCATTGCGCTCTTTACCTCTATTGCACTGAATTTGCCTCCATTGTCTGCAAGCAGGTCGATTTCATTCATATTGGAGTCTCTATAAAAGTAGAGATTGCTCTCACGTCCTTCGTTAAGCCGCTTTTTAAGCATCTCTTCTACTATAAGATTCTCAAATAGATGTCCTCTCATCCTGTCGCGGGAAAGCTGCTGTGGGGTTTCGATGCCGAGTAGTGAACATGCAAGACCTGTATCACAAAAATATAATTTTGGTGATTTTGTCAATCTTTTACGGCTGTTTTCAAAATAAGGTGGCAACAAATAGACCACATAGGATGCTGTGAGTGTAGATAGCCATGATTGGATGGTTTTTGTGGTTACGCCGACTTCATTTGCAAGTTCAAGCGCATTGAATACAGAGCCTATTCTGCCGGCGCACAATTTCAGGAATGTATTGAACTGAATCATGTCTTTCACATTAAGCAAGTCACGAACATCTCGTTCAAGATATGTTTTAATATATGACGGATATAAGAATTTTGCCACATTTTTCCCGCTGTATATGGCTGGATAAAGTCCGTTGAGCAGTAGTTCATCTATGCTGAGATTTTCTGTAAGGTTCTTTGTCTCATTTATCGACAGTGGCAGCAGCTCGAAAACTCCGCTTCGTCCTGCTAATGATTGAGACACTTTTTTCAGCAACGCAAAGTTTGAACTGCCGGAAAGTATAAATTTTCTGTCGGGATGTTCATCTACTATGCCTTGAATGTAAGACAGAAGGTCGGGGGTGTTGTGAACCTCGTCGAGAATCATGCCTTCTGGATGCTGGCATAAAAAACGTATAGGGTCTTCAATGGCAAAGCTCCGAGTGGCGATGTCTTCAAGAGAGTAGTATTTCAGTGATGGAAACATTGTGCGCAGCATCGTGGTTTTACCCGATTGCCGAGGACCTGTTACGGTTATCACAGGAAAGTACTTTGCGGCTTCCTTGATAGTTCTTTCTATGTCTCGGTGAATATATTTTTCTGTCATAATTTATGCAAATTTGGAGTTGGACTCCAAAATTACATAAAATTTTGCTCAAAACAAGTATTCGAGGTGCTGTTTTTTATGCAAATTTGGAGTTGGACTCCAAAATTACATAAAAAATATAGTTGTCAAGTTGTGTATTTTGTGCTGCCGAGAGGTGGTCACGCAACTTGCAAAAAATGCATCGCACTGCAAATTTTAGCGATTCTATGAGTAAAAATGAAATCGATTTCATTTTTACTGCGGACAGGGCATTTTTATATATGTGGATTTATAGCTATTTTTGCACCACTAAAAAATGCGGAAAATGGTGAGAATTATAATGAAGCGTCTGAGAGGATTTGTTAGCACGGCTGTGGGTACAGCCGTCAGCAATCTGCTGCTCGCATATGCTGCTTTTATGCTGTGCCGAGTGGCGTATTTCGTTGAGAATTGGTCGGTTTTTGCACCATATATGTCGTGGAAGCTGGCTTGGTCGATGTTCAAGGGTGGGCTGGTGTTTGACTCTTCTGCCATTATGTATCTCAATGCATTGTATCTGCTGTTCACGCTATTCCCGCTGCACATAAAGGAAACAGCGGTATTCCATAAAATCACGAAATGGATATATATTGTGCCTAATGCTATAGGCATAGCCATGAATCTTGCCGATGCGGTGTATTTCACCTACACCGGTCGGCGCACCACAGGCACTGTGTTCAGCGAGTTCAGCAACGAGAGCAATATTGCGTCGATAATAGGCAGCGAGTTTCTGCGTCATTGGTACTTGGTGCTGGTGTTTGCGGCTATGGTATGTGCGCTTTGGCGGCTATACCGCTCTCCAAAAACACTGAATGGCGATATTCGCCGCATAAGATATTATGCTACTCAGGTTGTGGCTCTTGTACTGACTGTGCCGCTGTCTATCGTGGGTATGCGTGGCAGCACCGCTTTCGGCACGCGTCCCATCACCATAAGCAATGCCAATGAATATGTGAACCGAGCCGTCGAGACATCGGTGGTGCTTAACACCCCATTTGCCATGATGCGCACTGTGGGCAAGCCTTCGCACATTGTGCCGTCGTATATGGGCGATGAGCAGATGGTGGCTGTGTTCAATCCAGAGCATTATCCCAAAGGAGGGGATGGCGGCAAGTCTTTGACCAATCCCAAAAATGTAGTTATACTGATATGTGAGAGCCTCGGCAAAGAATACTCAAAATATTTCAATCCACAGCTTGAAGACGGCAAATACAAGGGGTATATGCCTTTTGTAGATTCACTTGCACAACATTCGCTCACATTCAAGTATTCATTCGCCAACGGGCGTATAAGTATGGATGCAAATCCGTCGATTCTTGCCGGAATCCCGATGTTCGTGGAGCCATTTGTGCTGTCGTCGGCATCGCTCAATGATGTAGAGGGTCTTCCAGCCATACTCGGCAGATACGGCTATCGCTCGGCGTTTTTCCATGGCGGACACAATATAACCATGGGATTTGCGGCATTTGCCAATTCCATAGGCTTCGACAGCTATTATGGCCTTGACGAATATGAGAAATCGCCCAAATATGGAGGCTATGCCGACTTCGACGGCAAGTGGGCTATATTCGATGAGCCGTTCCTGCAATATTTCGCCGATGAGCTTGAAGGGTTCAAGCAGCCTTTCCTCGCCACAGTGTTCACTGCCACATCACATCATCCGTACCCAATCCCAGACAAATACAAGAAGCAGTTCCCCGAAGAGGGCAGCCTCGAAATACTGAAGTGCATACGCTATGCCGACATGTCGCTGCGCGCATTCTTCGACCGTGTGAAGCACGAGCCGTGGTATCGCAACACGCTATTTGTGATAGTTGCCGACCACACGAATGAAAGTTGCCACGCAGAATACAAGACCGACCTTGGGCTGTTCTCCATACCTATCATATTCTTCACCCCCGACGGCAGCTTGAAGCCTGAGATGCGGACCGACATCGTTGCCGAGCAGATTGACATCACGCCCACAATTCTGAGTTATCTCGGCTGCAACTCGGCTTATATGTCGTTTGGTGAAGACCTGCTGACAACTGCTCCCGAGAGCAGCCGGGCTGTGAACTACAACAATGGAATCTATCAATACATAAAAGGAGACTATCTACTGCAATTCGACGGCACAGCCACAAAAGCCGTGTATGCCTTCAAGACCGACCCTATGCTTCGGCATAATCTTGTGGGCAAAGTGGGGCAGCAAGCTGAGATGGAGCTTGAACTGAAAGCCATAATCCAGCAATATATGCAGCGCATGACGCAAAACCGCCTTACCGTGAAGCGGAACTATGCGCATAAATAAAAATCCGAATGCCTGTGAGCAGAAGGAATTGTGCTGCGATTTTATCGTATAATATTAAATTATGCTTGCATTTTATTATAAAATTCCAAAATTTTCTATAAATTTGCGGCATAAATCTATAAAATCGTTTCACAATATGAAGAATTTTACACGTCTATTAACTTCTGTCTTTCTTCTTGTGGGATTTAGTGCCACGGCTCTTGCGGTAGGCTTCATGGATGCCGACAAAAGCCATACCCGCAACACGACTATGAGGGTGGATGCCACTAAGTCGGTGAAGATATGGCAGAGCAGAAGCCAGCTTTCGGAGCTTTCAGCCGAGAAAATGAAAGCAGGCAAGGTTCAGAGATTCAAATTCGCCGATTCAGGCAAAAGCGGTATCAAGAGCATCACGCTCAAGAATTTTGATGCGAATGGTGAAAAGATGCAGCTAAATTATGATGCCAACGACGAGTTCTATTCAGTGGGCAAGGTGACATTGAAGAAAATTGGAGAAGATTCGCTCGCCATATATTCTCTTGGGATGACACCAGCCGACACCCCTGTAAAAGCCAAGGTGGATTGGACAAGCGGAACATTCACAATCGATGTGCAGCCTATGTATATGCACGAGAAATATGGAGAATGTGACATTGTACCAGTGAATCCAGTGGAAAAAACATATAATTTGCAGGAAAAAGTTACTGGTAAGATTGATGCCAATTCCATAACCCTCAGCCCTTGGGCTTGCCTTATCATGGCAGGCGACTATAAAGACTATGTGCTTGGCACTTTCTATAGCAAGACCGTGATTAAGGATTCTAATGCTAAAATGACTGGAAAAGAGCTAAATGCCGACAGCGCAGTGGTGGATTATGAAATCCCGGTAATAGTGGAGCAGGATGCCACCAACCTGTTGAAAATATATAACTTCGCAGGTGTAAACTGCTGTGTGAAAGTGGAAATTCGTGGCAATAAGACACTTTCGATAGCTCCGCAACTTCTTACCCGCACATCAAACTACGGCACATTCTTCTGCTATCCGGCTGATTGGACAATAGGGTATTATTATCCGAGATTCAGAATAAAAGGCTCTGCCGACAGCGATAAGCTCGCTTGGGGCAACTGGATTGTGCAGTCGTCCGACGGAAAATACACAATGCGACGTGTGCTTAATACCGAAATAGAACTGCCGTTCACTCTGAAACTGCCGGCTGCCGCCACTCAAGCTGGCTTCAAGGGCGCAGGTACTGAAGCCGATCCATACTTGATTGAAAACATTGCCGACCTCTTCGCTTTGTCGGATAGCGTGAACAGCACTATCGCCACTGGCGGATTGAAATATGGCAAGGCTTTCGACGGAAAATATTTCAAGCAGACAGCCAATATCAACCTCAATGGATATAAATTCTGCCCGATAGGCGGAACCGACGACTATTTCCGCTTCGCAGGAACATACGATGGAAACAACAAGACCATTTCAAACTTGAACGTTGCCACTGGCAGCGACGGATATTGCGCACTTTTTGGCGCAGTAGATACTGTGGGTGTTTTGAAGAACATAAAGTTATCATCCCCTAAATCAAATGCCCAATATTATTACACTGGCACCGTGGCAGCATTCTGCCCCGGCAAAATAGAAAATTGCCATGTGACAGGCGCACAGGTGAAAGGCTACTTCTGCGTGGGCGGTGTGGCTGCAATATCGGGTGAGACCACTGATTGCTCATTCGAGAACGGTACGGTGACAGGCGAAAGCCAAGTTGGCGGAGTACTCGGAGTGACACGCAGCCCTGTGTCGAAGCTTTATTCCACAGGTTCCACCATCTCTTGCTATTCAAGTCAGGAAAGCGCATCGGTAGGCGGTGTGGTAGGTTATGTGTCGAATCAGCGCAAAGGCCGCATAAGCGACTGCTACTTCAGTGGAGACGTGTTGCTTGAGAAGTCGGGCGAATATGGAGGTTTGATTGCCGGTATAGCGGTGGAATCTACTATTGAGCGCAGCTTCGCCACCGGTACTCTCTCATGCTTGACTTCAACATCAAAGACTGCTGCCGGAGGTATAGTTGGCGCAGTTCAGGGTGCTACCATCAGCGACTGTTATTTTGCCGGTGATGTGGCTGTACCGTCGATTAATACAGGTCATATAATAGGCTATGCGATAAATGTGGCAATGACAGGTTACACCGACCACAGCACTATCAAGAACTGCTACACCAGCGGCTATGCCCACATGACTACTCGCACTTATGATTACAACCCATATTTGGGCCGCTTCGATACAACCACTGGAGGCAAGCTGCCAGTAGTGGAAAATTGTAAGTTTGACTCGCAACTTCTTCCGCTGTTTGGCACAAAGGCGGGAGCCACAGCCACTGCCGATATGACATCTGGCACCGTATGGGACGGATATGATGCAGAGGCTTGGGTGTTCACCGCCGGAAAATATCCACGGTTGAAAGGCATTGAATCCACTGCTACAGCCTACGTCTCGGCAGCTCCTGCAATATTCAGCTCAGCCGATCAAACCACTGAAGGCGTGACAGGCGATTTCACCGTTTCAACCGACAACTCTGTCACTTGGAAGGTTGCCAACAACGGCACTCTCGGCACAAACGGAAAAGGTATCAACATCGAGAAGACTAATGTGTATCTCAACGGCTCGTTTGCTACCGATACTATATATGCCACAAGTGGCAAAGTGCAGAAGTGGTTTATCATAAAATTGTCGCCTAACAGTATGTTTGAGGGTGCGGGAACTGAGGAGAACCCATATAAGCTGAAAACTAAGCAAGACCTCATCAACCTGAGCGTGGGTACTACCGACAACCGCCTGACCTTCGACGGCTCGCACTTCTTGGTGACAAATGATATTGACCTCGAATATGACGAAGCATTCAAAGGCATATCTTCAACTTCGTCGGACACTTATTCATTTGGCGGTGTACTCGATGGCGGAAACCACTATATACACCACTGGCGTATGGTTTGCGCAACTGTAGATGCCGACCGCAAAATCGTTAAGAAAGATGCTTATCGCGGTTTCGTGAGCCGCTTGAAGGCTAATGGCGTGGTGAAGAACCTTCGCATAGCATCGGATTGCGACTTGACTTTCTATTCTCATTCAGGAGCGGTAGTGGGCAATAATAACGGTACTATCGACAATTGCCGCAACTATGCCGACATCGTGGCTTATTCTGGCACTACTGGCGGTATTGCCGGTTACGGCAAGAAGGGCGGCGTGATACGCAACTGCTACAACGGAGGTAATGTGACAGCCGGATATATGGCTGCGGCAGGTATCGTGCCATTCAATTATGGACTTCTTGAAAATTGTCAAAACGATGGAGAAATAACGATTAAGGACCTTTCGGCAAACTATAAGCCTACAGCCTACAACTCGGCTTCGGGTATCTGCCATTCAAACCTTGGCGATGGCGTGGTTCGCAATGTGCTTAATACGGGCTACGTCCACACCTACAAGTATGTGGGCGGTATATGTGGCGTATATAACGGCACTGCCGGCAAAGTTATGGTAGAAGGCGCAGTCAATCTCGGTATGCTCGATATTGACGCAACCGCAGCAGCCGACAAACTTACCGTGGGCAACATCATCGGAAAGATGTATAAAGTGGGAGTGTGCAAGGCTGTGTTCTACGACGGTCAAGTATCTACATTAGAAGCTGGCAACAGCAATAGCGTGAACGGCGTTGAGGCACTGACTACTGCACAGCTCACTTCGGGCAAGGCTCTTGAAGGTCTTGACACTGAATATTGGTATTTTGAAAAGGGCAAATATCCTGTATTGAAGCTCTTCAAAGATGAGGAAGGCTCAAAGGCTGCCGCAGCATCGGTAGTGGATTTCAATACCAGCGAGCGCAGCGACAAGGTTAAGAACGATGCCTCTCTCGGTTCTGCCGAAGGACTTGCTTGGACAGTTGTGAATGGTTCGGCATTTAAGGTAGATGGCTCTGTTTTGAGCATGGATCCTGCCGATGAGCTGGCCGACACATTGGTCGCAGCTTATGGCAAGTTTGTGAAGCGAATCCCTATTGTGGCAACTCCCGATAAGGCTGTAGCTCCAGTAATCACCACAACAACTGCCGATGGAAAGACACTGCTCCAAATCACCAGCGAGACCGATGGCGCATCCATCTACTTCACAACCGATGGAAGTGAACCTACCACATCTTCAGCTCTTTATCAAGATGGAGCTGTGGAGATTACATCTGACGTTACTGTGAAAGCTATCGCTGTGAAGCACAATTATTATGTCTCAGACATAACAACTGCACAGATTACCCATTCGGGAGTAGGTGATGTGGCTTCCGATAAGCAGGTGCTGAGCCGCAAGTATATATCTCCTTCGGGAATAGAGTCGGCCACTCCGTTTGAAGGACTAAATATCGTTGTAACCACTTACGACGACGGAACACAGAGCGTGGACAAAAAAGCACTTCAAGCAAAGTAACTTTTTAATCATATCCAATTAGTAGATAGGGCGATGCCGCTTAAAAGCTGGTTATCGCCCTGTTTTTTGCGAGAAAATGACTGGATGAGGTGAATTTATGGCTTGTGATTTTGGTTAGTTCATTATTTTCACTACATTTGCGAATATTTTTAACCCAAAACCGAATGACCGATTGGGGCTTAACCATCACAGAACTTTCTGTAATACCATTTTGTGCAATTATGTATGGCTTACTGTTGGCACACTGACGATATTTTGGATAGGGCGAAGAAAGGTCTAAAAAACAAGGAAAAGACTGAGAAATGAAGAAAACACCATATATGGGACTATGGATGCTGCTTGCTGTGGCATTGGCGGCTTTTGTGGGATTGTCGCTGATAAATCCTCCTATTGAAATCTTCGGTGTAGAAGTGCAGCAGTCGTCGTTCTATAGCGAATTGACGGCTCAGGCTGAAGTTTCAGATATGGAAGTCCAGCCTGTTGCTCACAGCGCATCGGGCAGGAGACCTGCCACCTTGCGGCGACACTCAACTCTGGCGGTGAAGCCAGCTCCGCTCGACACCGCATCCAAGACAATTCTTTTCATTGGCGATTCGATGCTTGAGGGTCTCTCCCCGCGGCTTGCTGCCTATGCCAACTATAATGGGCATAAGCTTTATTCTGTGATATGGTATAGTTCTACCACTGAAATATGGGGACGGGGCAATACACTGAAAAGCTATATCAGCCGTCATCATCCCGACTATATATTTATCTGCCTCGGAGCAAATGAACTTTTCGTGAGCAACATAGAGCAGAAACGCAGCAAGTATGTGGATAATCTGCTGTCGCAGGTCGGGCAGATTCCCTATGTGTGGATAGGTCCGCCCAATTGGAAAAAGGATACAGGCATCAATAAGCTGATAGCGTCGCGAGTAAGGCAAGGCTCGTTTTTCTTGTCGGACGGAATGACATTCGAGCGCAGCAAGGATGGGGCGCATCCCACCCGACGCTCGGCGGCAATGTGGATGGATAGTGTGGCACGCTGGATGAAGCATAGTTGTGCCCATCCAATAAAGATGGATTTGCCACCCAAGGGAACAAGTGCCCATGCCGCAAAAGTCTCGGTGCTTCAGCCGTCACGGTAACACAACAATCGATACACAATGGAGTTCAGCACAATACTACACAACATGCTGCGGCATCTCGCATTCGACCCGGCCAATCCTATGCTCTTTTCGAGTGGATTGTTTTGGGTGCTGTTTCTTGTGTTCTTGCCCATATATGCAATGTTGAAGCACAGGCGCACGCAGATGATGATGTTCGTGCTCGCGTTCAGCCTGTATTTTTACTATAAGTCGAGCGGATGGTTTCTGCTTCTGCTTGTAGCCACATCGTTGTGCGACTGGGTTTTCTCCCATCTCATAGCACAAAGTGGAAGTGCCGTGAGGCGGCGTGTGCTTATGATTGTGTCTATATGCTTGTCGCTGTCGGTGCTTGGCTATTTCAAATATGCGAATTTCTTCTTGTGGAACTGGAATGCGCTTGTGGCTGGGAATTTTCAGCCGCTCGACATCATCCTGCCCGTGGGCATATCGTTCTACACATTTCAGTCGGTTAGCTATGTGGTGGATGTGTACAAGCGTCGCATCGAGCCCACGCGCACTTGGCTTGAATATGCGTTTTATCTTGCGTTTTTCCCGGGTCTGGTTGCCGGTCCTATAGTGCGAGCCGACTATTTCCTCCCGCAACTGCGTGATAACCGTCCAGCCACACGTTCGGCGGTGTATGCCGGGCTGTGGCTCGTGATAGTGGGTATCGTAAAGAAAGCCATCATAGCCGACTATATAGCACAATACAACGACCTAATCTTCAATAATCCGTCGGGATATTCGGGCGTGGAGACGATTATGGCAATCGTGGGCTACACGATGCAGATTTATTGCGATTTTTCGGGTTATAGCGATATGGCTATAGGCATAGCTGCGATACTTGGGTTCAATCTTCCCGACAATTTCCGGCTGCCGTATCAGTCGAAAAACGTCACCGAATTTTGGAGACGTTGGCACATATCGCTGTCGTCATGGCTGCGCGACTACATCTACATTCCGCTTGGCGGCAACCGTCGCGGGAAAGTGCGGACATATATCAATAACCTGCTCACAATGCTGATAGGCGGGCTTTGGCATGGGGCGGCATGGAAATTCGTTTTTTGGGGCGGAATGCATGGCGCGGGACTGATGTTGCATAAATTTTTGCGTCCATGGCTCGACAAGATGCCTGATACTCGGATAGTGCGTGCTGCAAGTTGGGCTGTGACGATGGCATTCGTGTCGCTGCTGTGGGTGTTTTTCCGAGCCGATTCACTCACCGATGCTATGCATATCATAAGCAGTGCGTTCAGCCAAGTCGAGGCAAGTCATCTGCTTCCGTTCATAAAGGAGCGATACCTGTGGTGCATAATGATGACGGTGATAATCTCTCTTCATGCCATGCCGCTGCATTGGCTCGAAAAAGCATCGCAATGGTTTGTCGGCACTCACTGGCTCATCAAGCTGCTTATTTTCATGGCAGTGGTTCAGCTCACCCTCCAGTTCCTCACTGCTGATGTGAAGCCATTCATCTATTTCCAGTTCTGAATCCAGTTCTGAATCCCCACCAGTTGCAGATTTTTGTAGATATATGACTGGCATAGTGAAAAATTGTGTACTTTTGCAAACTGGAATGTCACATGTGCTATTGATATAGCAATATGCAATCTATTCAAACTACAATTTTTAAACACATTGTGTTATGACAAACAAACTTATTATTATCGGTCTGGCTGCTGCCGCTGTGTGTGGCTCGGCTACCGATGTCTGTGCCGCTGTTATTAAAGCTCCGGCTGGAACCGACACAGTCTGCCAAGTTCCTTATTTCGAGAATTTCAATGACGTGAGCAAGGTGCTGAACCCCAATTCTACCTGTGATTACAAGGGTTGGACAATTTTTGGAGCAAGTGGAAACACCAAGCGTTTCAAGGTGCGCAAGAACTCGACATTGAAGCCAGCCGGCGACGGTAATTATCTTGTGAACAGTATGGTATTCGGTGCACGCAACGACTGGGCAATCTCGCCTGCTATCTCGCTGAAAGCCGGGAAACAATACACTGTGTCGTGCAAGATTCTTGCTAATGGCGGGACCAACTCGTTGAAAGAGAGTATTAAAATCACTGCTGGAAGCGATACTACAGAAGCTGCTCAAAGCATAGTGATACTGGATATGCCTAATGCCAATTATAAAGAGTGGACCACAGTGAGCGGCGAGTTTACCCCTGCTGCCGACGGCAATTACTATATCGGCTTCAACAACTATACTCCTCAAAAGGGGTATGTGGTGGCTATCGATGATGTCTCGGTGACTGCTGCCGAATCTAATGAGGCTGTGGCTGCATTCGTTATCCCAAGCGACGGAATTTTCACCGACAAGAAAGAGATGATTCTGTATCCCGACAATGAGCTGACTTTTGTCAATAAATCTCAGAATGCCACAGGATACCTTTGGACAACAACTGGCGGAAATCCCGACACATCGACCGACAAGACCCCTAAGTTTAATTTCCCGGCTTCAGGCACTTATGCCATCTCTCTAAAAGCCTATAACGACAACAGCGAAAGCGCTGCAAGCGAGAATCTTGCGGTGAAACTTATAGATGCCGAATATTCTGGCGACATCTCTACTGTGGGCTTCAATGACAAGGTAAACGCTGAGGCTCTTAAATACTCATCTTTGAGCATAAGCTCGGAGTATAAATTCGGTTTCAATAAATATTACAGCAAGTTTGCTGAAAAATTCACTTTGCCAGATAAGGCAGAAGCTACGGTATCGGGCTTCAAGTTCAATATCGACACATACGCAACAGGCTACTTGATGACGCAGAAGGACTATGCTGTGAATATATATTTGGTGGGCGACAAAGATGGAATGCCGGATGAGTCGAAGGTGTTTGGCAGCGTAAGCACAACCGAGGTGGCTCTTTTTGGCAACAGCTCAGTATCTAATGCTGCGCTTAACGTCAAGCTGAATACTCCAATCAATGTGAAAGGCACTTTCCACCTTGTCTTCGACATCGATTCCAAACTTGAAAGCGACTTGATGAACTATCTTTCATTCAGCAGTTTCAACCATGCGTCGGATAATTCTTCATTCTCGGTGTATGTGAAGAAAGATGCCGTGAGCGGACTTGCAGAGGGCTGGAACACTGTGTATAACATCACCAAGAGCGATGATGACATGAACCTTGGCTGGAATGTTGCGGCAGTGATGAGCCTGAAGCCATATATCAACACTGGCGTGGCTGATGGCGTGGCTGATAATTTAAGCGTATATGCTTATGATGGCAACATCATCGTCAATGGCATCAAGGATGCTACAAGTGTTGAAGTCTATAATATATTGGGCGCAAAGGTTTATCAAAGCGTTGCCAGTGGCGATTTCACAATTGATGCGTCGCGCTTGGCCGGTTCTCTCGCTATCGTGAAAGTAGGCGATAAGACATTCAAGGTCGTGGTCAAGTAATCTGCCGCAGCGCGCGCATTACGATTGCACATCATTATTTATACTATCGGGCTTGGCACAAATGTGCCAGGTCCGATATGTTTTTATTATTTTGGTGTTAAAGAGAAAATGTAGGGTTAAAAAATGTAAAACAGCATAAATATATTGCATTTTATTATCAAAATTGGGCTATTGCGAGTAATTTTGTAGCAGATACCCTATAATATCTACAATATCACATTATGTTATGTACTATGAAGGCAACGTTCTGTATCTATTATAGAGAAGTTATATAGATTGCTGTAGTGAACGTTCGGCAATCATAAAAAAATCATTTAGCCTCATGAGAAAATTCTCACGCTTTGTTTTGATGGCTGCATTTTCTGCACTGTTTGCCGTGACTATGCTGGCACAGACAGAGGATTCCCCCGTCAAAAATGCAAAGGGTCTGTCGGGAGCGGATGTTACAACTATGCAGCCGCAAGACCCACATTATGTGGCACCTCCTGCGGTCAGGAGTGCAAATATCCCGTCGAAGTTCACCCAATCAGTAACTCCAGGTAGTTTTTCAGTGTCGCCACGTGCTGTGAGGACAGCTGCAAGCAGCACTACTATGCCAAAATTGATTGGAAATGTAATCTATTCAAAGACGCTCCAATCTCGCGCGATGTATGAAATAGCCACAACTGCAACTGGTGAGTTCACGCAGTTGCAGACCGAGGTGGATGCTACCAATGGGGGAGTGTGCGTGGATGGTGTGTATTATGCTGTGTCCTCCTCACCTTACGGCTTCAATAAGTACAATGTGAAAATCAACAGCTATGATGCCGACACTTGGGCACTAATAGAGTCGCGAACAAGCGAGGATGCCGGTCTTATAGCCGATGACGTGGCTTTGGATCCAGTCACAGGTCGTGTGTATGGATGCTTCATGAGCGACGACTGTATGAGCTATGTGTTTGGCTACATCGATTACACCACTTTGAAGCGCACAGCCATAAAGACCAATTTCAGCCGGCTCAATGCCATTGCAATCGACAGCAACGGAGTGGTGTATGGTGTGCAGATGGATGGAAACCTTGTGAAAATCGACAAGGAGACAGGCGCCACAACGGTTGTGGGCAGCACAGGACTGTCGCCAAGATACTCTTCGTCGGCAACTATCGACACTGCCACAAACCGAATGTTCTATGCAATCTCGGATAGCAAGAACAAATCTTATCTTGTGGAATTGAACACAACCGACGGAAGTGCGACACAAATACTTCAATATAGCAACGATGATGAGATAACAGGACTTTATGTGCCTACACCTCCTGTCCCTGATGCGCCAAAGCCAATCACAGACCTTGCGCTGAATTTCGTTGATAATTCATTGAGCGGAACCATCGAGTTCACCGCTCCTGCCACTAACAACAGCGGAGCTGCCGGGACAGGCTCACTAAGCTATACTGTAACGCTCGACGACAACGCCTATACTTCAGGCACAATGTCATACGGTGAAAAGGTGTCAATCCCATTGACGGTGACTGCGCCAGGCATACACAGTGTCACTGTGGTGGCTTCAAATGCTGCCGGCAAGAGTAGCAAGGTGAAGACCGAAGAATATATAGGCTCGGGTGTGCCGAAAGCTCCTGTGGCCAAACTTGAACGCGAAGGCGACAACTTCAATGTGACATGGAACAAGGTGACAGAAACCGCTGCCGGCGGATATTTCAATGCCGAAAAAGTGACATATAAAGTCACTCGCTATCCTGATGAGGTGGTAGTGGCGGCAGCGACTGCCGACACGGCTTTTGTTGATAATGTGGCTGAGCCGGGAACCCTTACTGCATATTACTACACAGTGGAAGCTATGTTCGACGGAATGACATCGGCTGCTGCAAAGACTAACAGTATCGTGATAGGGAAAATCGTTCCTCCGTATAAAGAATCGTTCGACACTGAAGAATCGGTACAGGGCTACACCATCATCAATGCAAACAACGATTATTCTACTTGGGAATGGCAAAAGGGCGGATATATGCGTGTGCGCTACGACAGCCGCAACAAGACAGATGACTGGCTAATCACACCAGCCATAAAACTGGAGAAGAACAAAACTTTCAAGGTGTCGTTCGACGTTTGGGGCACAAACTCTCGCAATCAGGAAATAGTAGAAGTAAAGTATGGCAAAGGCAATGCCGCAGAGGCAATGCACGGCATTCTTCTTGAGCCAGACACCCTTCTCGCTTATACATCCGACAGCCCTAAGCACATCAGTATGCGCTTGCACGCTGATGAGGATGGGGTATATTATATTGGCTTCCATGGAATGAGTGATGCCAATAAATACGGCTTGAATCTCGACAATATCGAAATCGAGGCTGGAGTCAGCACGTCGGCTCCTGCTGCTCCTTCCAATCTTGTGGTGACTCCTGCCGCCGATGGCAGCAAGAAGGCTACGGTGAAATTCACTTGTCCAACCAAGAATACCGACGGATCCGATCTTGAGAGCATCTCCAAGATGGAGCTTTCGCGTGGAGAAAGTGTCATTAAGACATTCGATAATCCGGCAGTAGGCTCTGAAATTACATACGAAGATGTTGTGCCAGCGAGTGGAAGCTATACCTACAAGGTGGTGGCGTACGGCGAATATGGCGCGGGAACTCCTGCCGAGACTACGGTGAGAGTGGGAAGCAGCGCACCAGTCAAGCCGACTTCAATAACAATTGCCGAGACTGGCAATGTGGGTGAAGTGAAAGCCACATGGGCGGCTGTGACAGAAGATGTGGATGGCAGAGCGATTGATGCCGCCGATGTCACTTATACACTTCTTGACGACAATAACGAAGTCGTTGCTGCCGGTATTACTGGCACAAGCTTCACTTTCCAAGCTGTCAAAGCCGATGCAGAGCAGACGTTTGTGTATTATTACCTTAAAGCCGTAAATGGCGGTCTTGAGTCGGAGGCTAATTACAGCAATATGATACCGGTGGGAACGCCATACGCAGTTCCGTTTGTAGAGTCGATAGCAGGAGGCAAGACTGGTTCTATATTTGGGCTTCGCACCATAAAACCTACAGGAACATGGCAAATAGGCATTGATGGAATGTATAGCGATATCTCTTCAGCCGATGGCGATGGAGGCTATCTGTTCTTCCGTGGTGACAACGTTGATGCCTCGGCAAGTATATCTACAGGAAAGATTAATTTGGATGGAGTGAAGAATCCTGCATTGTCGGTGTATGTGGATAATCTGTTCAACAGCGACGGCCTCCTCGACATGAGTGAACTTGACATATATGCTATTGCCGACGGAACAGAGACTCTGCTTAACCATATCGTATGCAAAGACCTTCCTGAAGTGGGATGGAACAAGGTGGTTATGGGACTTGACGCATTTGCTGGCAAAGAAGTATATTTCAAGTTTGTGGGAACCGTAAAGAATTACCGCAACACCGTAATCGACCAAATCAAGGTGTATTCACGTAACGACGACAACATTGCCATCACAGATATTTCGGCTCCGGCAAACACACGTCCTGGCAAAGAGTTTAACATAGCAGTGAAAGTGGAGAACACTGGCAAAAACACTGCTGAGGACTGGAGCTTGCGCCTGTCGCGTAATGGCGAAGTGCTGAGTGAGCAGAAGTGTGAGGCTATTGCTGCTGGAGTTTCTACCCAGATTGAGCTGACAGTTACTCCAACGGTCTTGACCGACAAATCGAGCAAATATGCTGTGGATGTAGTATATGCAAATGATAACATACCGGAGGATAACCACGCTGAGGTTACGGTGAATCTTATTTTGCCGAATTATCCAGTGGTTGAAAATGTATATGGAAACAAGGGTGCAAGCGGACTGGAGCTCAAATGGACTGCCCCCGACCTTGCAAAAGCCGCTCCTGAGGAGACTTTTGAGGACTTCGAGAAGGCTACATCTTGGACAAACACATATGCAAACTGGACTTTCGTGGATTACGACAAGTCGCCAGTGATGGGTATCAACGGAGTCGATTTGCCAAACGTGGCAGTAGGCTCGCTGCAATCGTTCTTTGTCATGGAATACGATGAGGATATATTCGCCGCTTCAACCAATAAGACACGCTATATGTCACATTCAGGAGTCAAGCATCTTTCTTCTATGGGCTGCTACTATGAAAATGTGGCTTCCGACGACTGGGCAATATCTCCTGAGCTGTTCGGTGGTCAGCAGTTGATTTCATTCTATGCGAAGAGCTACAGTGCATACTATAAGGAAAATCTTGAGGTGCTGTATTCAACCACTGGCACCGACCGTGCAGATTTCAAATCGCTTGGCGACAATACTGAAATTAGCAACGAGTGGAAATTATATGAATATGAGTTGCCGCAAGGCGCAAAATATTTCGCATTGCGCAGCCATGGCATGAACAACTGGATGTGCTTCATTGATGATGTGACATATACGGGAACTGGCAGTCCTGCCAAATTGTCGATTTTGGGATACAACATTTACCGCGATGGAGTGAAGATTAATCCAGATGTGGTGGATGCACTCGAATACACCGACACCGAGGCGTCTGGCAAACATTCATACGTCGTCACAGCGGTCTATGACAGAGGCGAGTCGCAGATGTCGCCGGTATTCAGCTTCGACCCTGTGGGCGTGAGTGCAATCAATGCCGACAGCAGTGCGCCTGTTGAATACTTCAATATTCAGGGTATGCAGATTCCTGCCGACAATCTTGTCCCGGGCATATATGTCCGCCGCCAAGGCAGCAATGTAGATAAAGTTGTAATCAAGTAATACCACACACTTCACATACAACACTATTAACCCGATCGGGGATATGCTCAGCGTGATGCTGTGCATATCCCCGATTTCAGTATGCGTAAATTCCAAATCCTAATAATGACCGATTTGAAATTATTTTCCCAAGTATTGAGCTATTTTGCTGCTTTCACTTCACGCACAAGGAATACCTCGGTGGGGAAGTGGTCGCTAAATCCGTTAAGGAATGCGCCGCCGGCGTAGGTGCGGTGTGGATAGCCTGCGTACTGGCCTTCGTGGTTCTTCAGGAAGTCCCAGTTCAGCACCTCGTGCTTGAAATATGTGAGCTTTGAGCGGTCGCCGAGAAAGTATTTTGAAATCATGATTTGGTCAAACAGATTCCATTGTCCGCGGTAGGCGAGTGTGCCGATGCCCTTGTCGAGAGTAGCCCACCAAGGGTTGAAGAACTGGTTAGGCTCTTTCACGTCGGTCATCTTCTTTTTCCCGCCGAGTACTTCGGCGCAGCTTTTATTTTGAGGGTCGTCGTTGAGGTCGCCCATCACTATGACACCTTGATTTGGGTCGTCGCGCAGCACGGAGTCGGCAATGTGTTTCGTCAGAGCAGCCGCAGCCTCACGCAGATAGCTCGATTGCTCTTGTCCGCCAAGGCGCGAAGGCCAGTGGTTTATGATTACGCTCACTTTCTCGCCGGCAAGCAGACCAGTGACGCACATCTGGTCGCGGGTGCGGAATCCCGGGTTGCTTTCGAGCAGCAGCTGGGTGTTGGTCACATTAAGCACGCGGAAGAAGCGGGGATTGTAGAGCATAGCCACATCCACGCCGCGGCGGTCGGGTGAATCGTGGTGAACGTATTGCAGGTGCCAACCTCTTATCGACTCCTGTGCCACAAGATCCTTTACCACGCTTTCGTTCTCTATCTCGGATATCCCTATTATCGCCGGACCGAGTGGAGTGGCATCGGTCTTCATCTGGCTTATGGCGTATGCCATGTTTTTGAGCTTAGAGCGGTATTTTTCGCCATTCCATTGGCGAGAGCCTTCGGGAGAGAACTCCTTGTCGTATTTGCCGTTGTTGTTGATTGTGTCAAATAAGTTTTCAAGGTTGTAGAAGCTAACCCCGAATACTTGATACTGCTTTTTTTGGCTGACGCTTGTGAATGCCACAAGGAATAGCGCAAACAGTATGGTCAATGCTTTCTTCATATATAAAAATTTATAAGTAGTTAAAAAAATCAAGTGTATCTCTGTATTAGTATAATGGCGAAACCTAATCTGTGGAATGTCAGAAAAATGACACCATATCGCGGGAGATTTCGGCAAGCGAATTTGCTCCGCACATCATCATCGTGTCTTCAAGTTCGGCTGCGAGCTTGGCGATATAGCACTTCACGCCATCTTCAGCACCTCCGAAAGCCGCTACCACGAAAGGACGGCATATCAGCACTCCGTCGGCTCCAAGCGCAAGAGCCTTGAATATATCGACACCCGAGCGTATTCCTCCATCTACAAGCACCTTGCAGCGTCCGCATGTGGCATTGGCAATATCTTCAAGCACTTCGGCGGTGGCTGGGCATTGGTCGAGTACACGTCCGCCATGGTTCGACACCACGATGGCACTCGCTCCGGCTTCTATAGCCTTTTCGGCGCCGCGGGCAGTCATTATACCCTTGACTATGAATGGTTTGCCAATCTCGCTTATGATTTTACGCAGCTCTGCCACACTCTTGCTTCCGGCAGGAGGGGTGCTGTTGCGCAGGAAAGGAAGCCCTGCCGCGTCGATGTCCATTGCCACGGCAAAAGCATTGCTCTGTGCCACAGCCTCGGCTTTCTTGCGGATAGTGCCTATGTCCCACGGCTTTATGGTAGGGATGCCGATGCCGCCATTGGCTGCTATCGCATCGCAAGCCCACTGCATCACTTGCGGCACAACGCCATCGCCGGTGAAAGCGGCGATGCCGGCTTCGGCACAGGCCCGCACCATGATGTTGTTGTACTGGAGGTCATCATAACGCTCTCCGCAATGCATATTGACAGCTCCTACCGGGGCTGCAAAAAATGGGTATTTGAACGTGTGCCCAAACAGCGTAAGCGAAGTGTCGATGGGTGAAATAGGGGCGATTGTGTCCATATTCACGCGAAATCTGCGCCAAGCATCGAAATTGCGTATGGCATTGTCGCCAAGTCCTTTTGCGCCCGGCCCCGGTATCATATTTCGGCAAGCTCTGCCATTGCACACATCGCACGCCTTGCACAGCTTTCCGCCCATTGCTACTCGTGCCTCTTTGAGAACATCATTATAAGTCATATTCATAAGAAATTATGATGCAAATATACTATTATTTTGTACGTTAATGTGAGAAAATTGACAGATGAAGTGATATGCGATATTAAAAAAAGTTAAAATTGAAGATGTGGCTCTGATTTTGTGAATATAAATAACGTGAAACATAGGATAATATCCTAACTTTGCCAGACAATATGGACATTAGCTTAATTTGGCGAATTTGGGGTATGCCCATGTGGTGAATGAGTAAATATTAAAATTGATAATCAAATACTACTGCTTTCATGAGAGTGATGAGAGGAATGGAAAAATTTAGTTTAATGATTGCTGGTGCTGGTCTTATGGCATCGGCTTTGGCTTTATCTTCGTGTGTCAATGAGAATGGTATAACAAATAAGGAATACAAGCAATCCATTGCATCCGATTTCGACTTTGCTACCATCGAAAATGTAAATTTGTCGGTGAAATATGATGTCGGAAATCTTCAAAATGAGATTTGTTTTGAAATCTATGATGAGATGCCAGTGGAAGACCTTGGCTACACAAGCGTCAAGAAAGATGATGTGAAGCCGCTGTTCTCGGCTTATACCGATGGCAACGGAAGCTATAACGGCACAATACAGCTTCCCGCCTATTGCTCTAAGGTGTATGTTTATTCGTCGAATCTGTTTGCTCCGCGCTTGCTTGAAGGAACTGTGGAGAATGGTGTCCTTGAGGTGAATCAGCCAGTGTATGAAGGTCCGTCGGCCAAGACTGAGGGCAAGAAAGCAATCAAAGCCACTTATTACGACTATGACAGCTACATGGTGACTGGCAGAAATTCGTATTATACTGACGGCCCATGGAAGACATGGCTTGGCGACTATAACTGGAACGGATATGTGAATTATACATATATGGGCAGTGACCCGAAACTTAAAGTGAGCGCAACCGAAGCGTCGAATTTATATAATGCGTTCTCTCAGGTGATATATGCTGGACAGAAGAACTGCCCGGCTGAGTATCGCTGTTTCACCGACCTGAATGTGACAGAAAATGCTGAGGTGGCTGTAACTTTCCTCGGTGGCAACACATGCTGGAACAGCTCGCTCGGATATTATTACTATAAGGTTGGAGAAGCCCCTAAGAGCTTGAGCGAGGCAAATGTGATTATGCTTTTCCCTAATACTCAAGATGGCGGCTGGTCGAACGATTGGCGTACTCTTCAGAATTCGGCTAAAGCTAAGGGTGTGGAGCGTGGAACCACGGTTCAATTGAAATATTATCCGAATATCAAGAATAACAGCCGCTCCGGAGAGACGACAGTGTTTCCTGCCGGATACAGAATAGGCTTCGTGCTTGCTACTAATGCTTATTCGTTCCGTGTTTCGGGATATAACTACACTCAGAACAACCAGAAATATCGTGCAGCCACTACCGAGGGGTTAAGCGTGAAAGTGAACGGCACGCCTTACGAGAAAGAGACACGAACCGCAGCATTCAAATATGGCGACCATGTGATGATATCTTTTGAGGACCATGACGACGACAACAATTTCAGCGACGTGGTGCTTGCGCTGTCGGCCAACCCGATTAAGGCAATCAACAATGTGCCTGTGGTGGATGTGGCTACGAAGAAATCTACCGTGAACGAGCTTGGTGGCGTGTATGCGTTTGAAGACTTGTGGCCATATAAGGGCGACTATGATATGAATGACGTTGTGGCACGCTATGAGTCGAGCAAGACTTTCGGTCCTGGCCAAAATTCGGCTCAGGCCAAAGGTAACACTTATTATGAGGAATCGGCAACATTCACATTATTCCAGAATATGGCAAACAAGAGAAACTCGTTTGCAGTGAAGCTTGCCAACGACAATGGTGTGAAGGCAAAATTGTTCAAGAAAAAAGCCGACTCAGAAGAGTTTGAAGAAGTCACTGACTTCACTTATATGGCAGCCGACAATGCTTATGTGCTGACCAATAATGTGATGGCGGAAATCGATGCTAAAACAAATGTATTCAAGCTTGTGGTAAACTATGGCGACAAAGGATATTTGAAGGAGAAGCCGCTTGCAGTGTATCCGTTCATCTTCCGCAAGCAAGCCAACGGCAAGCTGCTTGAGGTGCATTTGCCAAAAGAGGCGCCAACGTCGGCAGCCGATATGAGCCTCTTCACCACTGGCGACGACTGCTCTAACCCTGCCACTGGGGCTTATTATGTGCGCAGCGGTAACTATCCATTCGCAATCTTCCTTGCCGGCGAAACTGAGGCTGTGCTTGGAAAGATATTGAACCCCGGAAATGAGGCAAAGAAAATCGACGACTTGTTCCCTGACTACATAAAATGGGTGAAAGCAAGCGGAAAAGAAGCTACTGACTGGTATAAATGATAAGAATATAAAAATAATTATGATATGAAAAGTGCGTGTATTTCCCATAAAAAGGAGATGTACGCACGTTTCGGCAAAAAACTTTTACAATTATGAACAGATACAAAGGATTGATGAAAGTGGGTGTCGGAATGTTGGCGATGACGATGGCGTTCTCCTCATGTATGGAAGAGGGTGACATGTCAACAGGAAAATATCACAACCTTGCCAATAATTTTGATTTCTCCACAGTGAACAAGGTGAACATCAACATTCAGTATCATAACAGTGGCATCAAGTTCTTCACCTATTTCGAGGTGTATGACCAGATGCCCGTAAAAGAGGTGGGCAACATCTACCAGAAGAAAGCTGGCATAAAAGCTTTGTTCTCTGGTTACACCGATGAGAACGGACACTATTCAGGCACGGCTACACTTCCTTCTTACTGCTCAAAGCTGTATGTGTATTCTCCAAACATGTTCAGTGCGCGCTTGCTTGAGGGTGAAATCGAGAACGGTGTATTTACCGTTTCGGCGAGCGACCAGACTGCTGCTCCTAAGAGCTTGCGCTATAATGTGAAGGCTGATGCGGCAAGGACCAACGACAGCTATATGGTGAGCGGGAACAATGCTTCCTATACTGATGCACGCTGGAAAACTTGGCTCGGAGGCTATGACAACAACGGTTACATTGACTATCAATATAAGGGTACGAGCGAATCGCTCACCATCACCGAGCAAGATTTGAGCGACATGTACAGCTCATTCTCGAATGTGATCAATTCGAGCATCTCTTGCCCAGAGGCTTACCGCAGTTACGCCGATATGAAGGTGACTGAGAATGCCGAGGTGGCTGTGACATTCCTCGGGCAGAACACTTGCTGGAACTGCTCGCTCGGCTATTACTATTATGAGGACGGCAAGACACCTGCGAGCCTTGACGACGCACATGTGATTATGCTTTTCCCTAATACCCAAGACGGCAAGTGGGAGAAGCCTTGGCTTGCCAACAACTTGCAGCAGGCTAAAGGTATCGACCGCGGAACCACGGTGCAACTGAAATATTACCCTCACATCGCCGAGGGAAGTCAAGAAGGGGAAACCACGGTGTTCCCTGCTGGCTACAGAATAGGATTTGTGCTTGCTACAAATGCTTGGAGCTACCGCTTGAACGGCTTCACTGCCAACAAGAAATACCGCGCTTCCACAACTCGCGGACTTAGTATGAACAATAATGGTGTGTCATACGGCGACGAGACAAGGACTGCAAAATTTATGAGCAAGGGTCATATCTTGATTTCTTTTGAAGACCATGTAGATGACAGCAACTTCAGTGATGTGGTCTTGGCTTTGTCGGCCAACCCAATCAAGGCCATTGCGGATGTGCCTGTGGTCGATGAGGAGACAAACAAGACTACTGCCGAGGTAGTGGGTGGCGTGTATGCTTTCGAAGACTTGTGGCCGCATGCTGGCGACTATGATATGAATGATGTGGTGGCTCGATATGAAAAGGGCTACACTGTGGCTCCTAATAATAAATACTATGAGGAGACAGCCACATTTACGCTATTCCAGAACGAAGCTGCATACACCAATTCGTTTGCGGTGAAAATAGCCAACGACAATGGCGTGAGAGCTAAGGTTTACAAGAAATCGAAAGGCGAGAGCGAGTTTGAGGAATACACTGGATTCACATATAAGTCGGCTGGCAACATTTATGTGCTTACTAATAATGTGAGTGCCGACCAAGGCGCACAGTTTAAGCTTGTGATAAATTATGGAGAGAACGGAATCACCAAGCGTAACGCGCTCACGGTTGAGCCATTCATCTTCCGCCCGCAAACTAACGGTAAGCTCCTTGAGGTTCACTTGCCAAAGGTTGCACCTACTGGCGAGGCTGACATGTCGTTCTTCGGAACTGCCAACGACAAATCGGATGTGTCGAAAGGCGTTTATTATGTGCGCAGCGGAAACTATCCATTCGCATTCTTCCTTGCGGGAGAGACGGAATCGGTGCTGAGCAAGATTCTCGACCCGGCAAATGAGGCGAAGAAGATTGACTCGTTGTTCCCGAAATACCTCGATTGGGCAGAAAGCAACGGCACAAGCTCTCGCGACTGGTATAAGTGATGAAATCATACAATTCCCGTCAATCGGGATAATATGTGATAAACATAAAAAAGCCACCTCCATATTTAGGGGGTGGCTTTTTTATGCTATGTAGCCAATTTGTGTGTGCGTGATGTCACATTATTTAGCTATGATAAGATAGTAGTTCTTCTTGCCGCGTTGCGCAAGGATATACTTGCCGTTGAGAAGGAACGATGCGTCAATCTTCATTTGCGGGTCGCTCACTTTCTCCTTGTTGATTGAAACACCGCCGCTCTTAGTGAGCTTGCGCATTTCGCCTTTTGACGGGAACACGGCTGTGTGTTCTGCGACAAGATCCACAAGGTCGATTCCGTTTTCAATCAAGCTCTTTGAAACTTCAAATTGAGGCACGCCTTCAAATACAGAAAGCAGTGTATCTTCGTCGATTTTGTGGAGAATGTCTTGAGCCTTGTTTGAGAACAGAATCTGTGACGCTTCCACTGCTGCTTCGTAATCGGCAGCAGAGTGTACCATGGTGGTAATCTCCTTTGCAAGACGCTTCTGGATGGGACGAAGACCGGGATTCTCGGCTTGTTCGGCTACGAGCTTGTCGATTTCTTCTTTTGGAAGGATTGTGAAAATCTTGATGTATTTCTCGGCATCCTCGTCAGATACATTGAGCCAGAACTGGTAGAATTTGTAGGGAGAAGTGCGTTTCGGGTCGAGCCAAACGTTTCCCGACTCAGTTTTGCCGAATTTCTTGCCGTCGGCCTTGGTGATGAGTGGGCAAGTGAGAGCGAAAGCTTCTCCACCGCAGGTGCGGCGAATCAGCTCGGTGCCTGTGGTGATGTTTCCCCACTGGTCGCTTCCGCCCATTTGCAGCTTGCAGCCTTCGTGCTGATAAAGATATAGGAAATCATAGCCTTGAAGGAGCTGATAAGAGAATTCGGTGAACGACATTCCGTGCTGAGTGTCGCTTCCGAGGCGTTTCTTTACAGAGTCCTTGGCCATCATATAATTAACGGTGATGTGCTTGCCGATGTCGCGGATGAAGTTGAGGAATCCGTAATCCTTCATCCAGTCGTAGTTGTTTACAAGTACGGCATGGTTAGGCTCGTTGCTGTCGAAGTCAAGGAACTTGGCAAGTTGCTTCTTTATGCACTCTTGGTTGTGGCGCAAAGTAGGCTCGTCGATGAGAACACGCTCTTGCGATTTCATCGAAGGGTCGCCAATCATCCCCGTAGCTCCACCCACAAGGGCAAGTGGGCGGTGTCCGGCACGCTGAAGATGCTTCAGCATCATTACACCGACAAGATGACCGATGTGCAACGAGTCGGCAGTAGGGTCTATACCCAAGTATGCCGTAGTCATTTCTTTGTTGAGTTGCTCTTCAGTGCCCGGCATCATATTGTTGATCATGCCGCGCCATTTAAGTTCTTCTACAAAATTCATCGAATGATTTAAATGTTTATAATATAAATGTTTATTAGTGTATATGTGCAAAGGTACGACCTTTGCACATAAAAACCAAATTACTTATCTTTTTTTACTGGCGGATAGTCGATGGTGTAGTGCAGACCGCGTGATTCGTGGCGTTCCATGGCTTGACGCATAATCAAATAGCCAGTGTTGATGATATTGCGAAGCTCGCAGATGCTGCGTGAGACCTTGCTGGCTTTGAACAGGCGTTCAGTCTCCTCGTAAAGTATGTCGAGACGTGTCCATGCGCGTTGCAGACGCAGATTGCTGCGCACGATACCGACATAGGTGGACATGATTTCGCCCACTTCCTTCACGCTCTGGGTGATGAGCACCATCTCTTCAGGATGCTGAGTGCCGGCATCATTCCATTCAGGAATCTCATTGCAATAATTGTATTCATTGATATGCTCCATGCTGTGCTTGGCGGCAGCGTCGGCATATACAACGGCTTCGATGAGTGAATTTGAAGCCAAGCGGTTTCCGCCGTGCAGGCCTGTGCAAGAGCATTCGCCCACGGCATACAGACGCTGAATAGAAGAGCAGGCGTTGGTATCAACTTTAATTCCGCCACACAGATAGTGTGCGGCTGGAGCCACAGGTATGTAGTCCTTTGTGATGTCAATGCCAAGGCTCAGGCACTTCTTGTAGATGTTAGGGAAGTGCTTCTTTGTCTCTTCGGCATCTTTATGTGTGACATCGAGATAAACATGGTCGTCGCCGCGCATCTTCATCTCATTGTCGATGGCGCGAGCCACGATGTCGCGAGGTGCGAGCGACAGACGCTCGTCGTATTTCTGCATGAATTCTTTCCCGTCGAGAGTTCGCAGCACTGCTCCGTATCCGCGCATTGCCTCGGTGATCAGGAATGATGGCCGGTCGCCCGGATGGTAAAGGGCAGTAGGGTGGAACTGGACAAACTCCATATCCTTGACCGTTCCCTTTGCTCGATACACCATAGCAATTCCGTCGCCAGTGGCAACAAGAGGATTGGTGGTGGTGCGATATACGGCACCCACACCGCCAGTAGCCATTAGTGTGACTTTTGAAAGGAATGTATCGACATTGCCGGTAGCTTCATCGAGGATGTATGCGCCGTAGCATGTGATGTCGGGGGTGCGGCGTGTGACTTCCACTCCAAGATGATGCTGAGTGCATATTTCCACGGCAAACCGGTTCTCGAACACGTCGATGCTCGGATGCTGCTTCACAGCCTTTATCAAGCTCTCCTGAATCTCTGCACCAGTGTTGTCCTTGTGATGGAGGATTCGGAACTCTGAGTGTCCGCCTTCTCGGTGAAGGTCGAACTCGCCCTTCTCATTCTTGTCGAAATCGACACCCCAGTCGATAAGAGCCTTAATCTGCCCCGGAGCTTCGCGCACCACTTTCTCCACCGCAACAGGGTCGCTGAGCCAATCGCCGGCAATCATAGTGTCTTGGATATGCTTTTCGAAATTATCGACAAGTTTGTTAGTAACTGAAGCCACGCCGCCTTGGGCAAGGAATGTGTTGGCCTCTTCGAGTGTAGTCTTGCATATCAATGCAACTCTGCCACTGTTGGCAACTTTCAGGGCAAAGCTCATACCTGCAATGCCCGAACCAATTACGAGATAATCGTACTTATATACCATAATTCCATTCGTTATGTGGCGCAAACTTACATATAATTCACGAAATATGAAAAATATGGCGTAAAAAACCTAAAATTTGAGCCAAATAAAGTGTAATTAAGGGAGTTTATTGTTACTTTTGCATCGTGATGAAGAAAATTGAATAATATGGGATTTTCAAAAGAGAAACTTTTGTCGGTGCTGCGGTTGGCATTGGCTAAAACAAAGTTCTATTGCAAGAAGTCGTGGAAATGGTATGTGGGTCTTTATAAGGGTTCTCCTTGGTATAAGAAGACGGCAGTCGGAGTGGTTTCGTTCATACTGTTTTTCGTATTTTATCTTGTGTCGGTGAATCTGAACCTGTTCTGGCTGTTTGGCAAATCGCCGACAATACACAGCATCATGCATCCCGACACCAATAATGCGTCGATGATTTACAGCGCCGACGGCGTTATGATAGGGAAGTTCTTCAACGAGAACCGCACGCCTGTGGAATTTAAGGATGTGAATCCGGAGTTTTTCAAGGCATTGATTGATACCGAAGACGAGCGTTTCTACAGCCACCATGGCATAGACTTCCAAGGCGTGTTTGCTGCCATGAAGGATATGCTCAGCGGCAAGGCGCGCGGCGCATCTACAATCACCCAGCAGCTTGTGAAGAATATGTTCCGTGTGCGCACGCAATATTCTACAGGTCTGCTTGGTAAAATCCCTGGATTAAAGATATTGATAATGAAGAGTAAGGAGTGGATACTTGCCGTGGAGCTGGAGATGTTCTACAGCAAGGAGGAAATCCTTACGATGTATGCCAACACGGTGGACTTCGGCAGCAATGCCTATGGAATAAAGACGGCAGCCAAGACCTACTTCGACGTGGACCCGTCGGAGCTGAAAGTGGAGCAGGCGGCAGTGCTTGTCGGTCTGTTGAAGGCCACCAGCACTTATAATCCGCGGTTGAATCCCAAGAACAGCCTGCGCCGCCGCAATGTGGTGCTGTCGAATATGTTGGCTCATAAGGACCTCACAAAACAGGAATATGACTCCATCAGCGCATTGCCAATTGACCTTAACTTCCGTGTGGAGACTGCCTACGATGGTCAGGCTCTATATTTCCGCCAGGCAGTGGCTTCGGAATTGCGCGACTGGTGCAAGGAGAACGGATACGACCTGTATGGCGATGGGCTGAAGATATACACCACTATCGACACGCGTATGCAGAAATATGCCGAGGAGGCTGCAATGAAGCACATGCAGCAGGTGCAAAAGAATTTCAAGAGCCACTGGGGCAGCACAAATCCATGGCAAGACGAGAACCACAAGGAGATTGCCGGATTTATTGAGAGTATTGCCAAGCACACTGATGCCTACAAGAAACTTGCCGCCCGCTTCCCCGATAATCCTGACTCGGTGGAGTATTTCATGAATAAGCCTCACAAGGTGCGCCTATTTGATTATGATGGCGGGCATGTGGATTCTATAAGCTCAATGGACTCAATCCGCTATATGGTGAAGTTCATGCACACTGGCTTTGTGGCAATGGAGCCTCAGACAGGCCATGTGAAGGCATGGGTGGGCGACATTGATTTCAAGACTTGGAAGTATGACAAGGTGACTGCACAGCGCCAGCCGGGTTCCACATTCAAGCTGTTTGTATATACTGCAGCTATGAACAAGGGAATGTCGCCGTGTGACCGCCGTGTGGATTCATATTTCAAACTTGATGTAACAGGTCGCAATGGCGAGCCTGAGACTTGGTCGCCACGCAATGCCAACGGCTACTATACAGGCGACTCGATGACGCTGAAATCGGCATTTGCCCAGTCAATAAACAGTGTGGCTGTGAAAGTGGGGCTTGAAGTGGGCATCAGCAATGTGATAGAGACTGCTCATGAGATGGGCATCAAGTCGAAACTCGACAATGCGCCGTCGTTGAGCCTTGGTTCGAGCGATGTCAATCTACTTGAACTTGTGAATGCCTATTGCGCTGTGGCAAATGATGGACAACACCACGACCCAGTGCTTGTGACACGCATCGAAGACCCTGACGGCAATGTGATATATACCGCTCCCGAAGGCGTGCGCCAAGCTATACCATACCGCTCGGCATTCTTGATGCAGCAGATGCTAATGGCGGGCATGCGCGAGCCTGGAGGAACTTCAATGGGACTGTGGAGCTATGTAAGTCCTTACAGCAACGACACCGACTTTGGCGGAAAGACGGGCTCAAGCAGCAACTATAGCGACGCTTGGTTTGTGGGTGTGTCGCCGAATCTTGTGGTCGGAGCATGGGTAGGCGGCGAATACCGCTGCATACACTTCCGCTCTGGAGCATTCGGTCAAGGCAGCCGTGCGGCTATGCCTATTTGCGGTTACTTCCTGCAATCGGTGATGGGCGATCCGCGCTTCAAGCAGTATCACAAGAAGTTCGGAAATCCGAAGGAGGACATTCCTGCCGGAGAATACACTTGCGCCGCCTGCTGGAAGGCGAGGGTGGATAGCGACTCGGTGGATATGGGAGCCGACTCCATCTTTATGCTTGACAAGGGAGAGGAGATAATAATACCCGATGAAATCGACGAGCAGACAGAGGTGAAGACAGTGAGGGACGAGAAACCTAAAACAGATCCGTCGATGGAGCGTGATAAGAAATAGACGGTAATGCTTTATACAATACTGAGGCGGCGCACCAATATCGCGATAAGCGATGCCGATGAGCCGCCTCTTCCGTTGCCGTCTATGTAGCCTCAGATATTTTTAAAAAACAAGGGTAATCGTGCAAATTGAAAGTTCAACTTTAGGTCTGCACGATTTCTTGTGATAAAAAATTTATTCGGAGGTATCTTAAATCGGAAGTTGACGTAGGTGATAATAATGGGAAAATGCTCTGTTTTTGTGTTACTAAATGTGAATGTGCGGTATGAAACGAGATATAACGCTTAATAAAGGTTAAACAAATAAATTTTTCTGTCGGAAAAGTATGCTATATAACATAAAAGTTATACCTTTGCATCAGTTTTTTCATGGTATTAGTTTTTAGGTAACACAAAAACTATTGTCGGGATGACAATGTTTCTATGTTTTTAGGTTTATGTTAATGGTATTAGAAGGTTAATTTGATTAAGCGATCCCAGGCAGTGATGTCGGGGATTAATTTTTTATATAGGTCTATGAAATTTCAAGCAATAGTGTTTTGAAACAGAGCCCATACTTTTTCGGAGAACTCTGAACTCTTTGAGTGGTCAGAGTCCTCTGAAAAGGATTCGAAATCATAGAAATATAATTTTCAAGATTTAAGATTGTGGGTGCAATCTTGGAAATAAATTTTGGATATTTTGTTTTGGAGGAGAGAGGCTTTATGCGGTCGCTGATGCGGCTCTAAATCGCTTGGAGGGAAGTGATGGCTGATAGGATGCTTACTGCCTCTTCCACAGTTGTCACACGGTCGATGAGAAGCGACCGCTTCCCATTCATCTCGCGCAGCTTTGAGCGTATTGGGTCGTCTTGCAGGAAGTGCAGAATGCGCCCGAAAGCTGGCGACTGATAGTAGGCCTTGTTTTCTTCTCCAACGAAATAGAGATACATTTTCCCCTGTTTCAAGGCTATCTTCTCAATTCCGAGGCTTCGTGCAATGCGCCGCAGCGTGACGATGCGTATCAATTCCTGAGCTTCGTGAGGTATCTTCCCGAAGCGGTCTTCAAGCTCGCGGCGGAACTCCATGACATCAGTCTCTCGCTCCATATTGTCGAGCTGCTGATAGAGGCTTATGCGCTCTCCTTCCTGCGGAACGTAGGTTGCAGGGAGCAGCAGCTCCATATCGCTCTCGATAGTGCAGTCGGAGACATAGCTTGGCTCATTGTCGGCATCGTTGCGCTGTTCTTCGTCGGCAAAGGTGTCGGAGAACTCCTCGGTGCGAAGTTCAAGCACAGCTTCTTTTAGAATTTTCTGGTAGGTCTCATAGCCAAGGTCGGCAATGAAGCCGCTTTGCTCGGCACCGAGCAGATTTCCGGCTCCTCGGATGTCGAGGTCTTGCATAGCTATGTGGATACCGCTGCCAAGTTCAGCAAAGCTTTCGATAGCTTGAAGTCGGCGGCGTGCTACAGGCGTTAGCGGCTTGCCGGGCGGGACAAGCAGGTAGCAGAATGCCTTCCGCGAGCTGCGCCCCACACGTCCGCGCAACTGGTGAAGCTCGCTTAGGCCGAAATTCTGGGCATTATTGATGATTATTGTGTTCACGTTGGGCATATCGATTCCACTTTCGATAATGGTAGTGGCAAGCAGTATGTCGTAATCGTGGTTTGCAAAGTCGATAATCGCTTTTTCAAGCTGTTCGGGAGGCATCTGTCCGTGTCCCACCACCACTCTGGCATCAGGCACAAGGCGGCTTATCATGTCGCGTAGCGAGTATAGCTGCTCGATGCGGTTGCTGACAAAGAACACCTGTCCGTTGCGCGACATCTCGAAGTTGATAGCCTCGCTCACAATGTCGTCGTTTAGCGAATTTACTGACGTAAGGATTGGGTATCGGTTGGCAGGAGGAGTGGTGATTGCGCTGAGGTCGCGTGCGCCCATAAGCGAGAATTGCAGGGTGCGCGGGATTGGTGTCGCCGACATTGTGAGCGTATCCACGTTCACTTTCATCTGCTTCAGCTTCTCCTTAACCGAAACACCAAACTTTTGCTCTTCATCGACGACGAGCAGACCGAGGTCTTTGAACTTGACCGATTTGCCGATAAGCTTATGTGTACCTATTATGATGTCGATTTTGCCTTCGGCGAGATCGGCGATAATCTGCTTCACGTCTTTCGGTCTGCGTGCTCGGCTCAGATAATCGATCCTGACAGGGAAGTCCTTCAGTCGCTCGCTGAATGTGTTGAAGTGCTGGTAGGCGAGAACGGTAGTAGGGACAAGCACAGCGGTCTGCTTTCCGTCGGTGGCAGCCTTGAAGGCGGCGCGTATTGCCACTTCTGTCTTTCCGAAACCGACATCACCGCAAATTAGGCGGTCCATAGGCTTTGCGCTCTCCATATCGGCTTTCACGGCATTCGTAGCCTTCAGTTGGTCGGGGGTGTCTTCATATATGAAAGACGCTTCAAGTTCCTGTTGCAAATATCCATCGGGAGAGAAAGCGAATCCTTTCTCCTCTTTTCGCGCGGCATAGAGCTTTATGAGGTCGCGGGCTATGTCTTTCAGCTTGCTCTTTGTGCGCTCTTTCATGCGGTTCCATGCGCCGCTTCCCAGCTTGTTGATTCGAGGCACAACGCCCTCCTTGCCGCGATATTTGGCAAGTTTGTGCAGCGAGTGGATTGACACGAATATTATGTCGTCGTTCTGATATATCAGCTTGATCATCTCCTGCATCTTGCCGTTCACGTCGGTGCGCAGCAGGCCTCCGAATTTTCCCACACCGTGATCCACATGCACAATGTAGTCGCCCACCTCAATCTGGTTAAGCTCTTTCAGGGAGAATGCGAGCTTGCCCGACCTCGCACGGTCGCTCTTGAGGTTGTATTTGTGGAATCGGTCGAATATCTGGTGGTCGGTGAACACGCAAATCTTCAAGTCGTCGTCCACAAACCCCTCGTGCAGCGTGCGCAAGATGGGGGTGAAGCGTATGTCGTCGTGGCGGTCTTCGAAGATGACGTGCAGACGCTGCGTCTGCTTTTCGCTGTCGGAGAGGATGTATATCTTGTAGCCCTTTGCGATGAAATCCTTGAAAGAGCCGCTTATGAGGTCGAAATTCTTGTGGTATATTCCTTGTGGCGCGCTGTGCAGAGCCATGTGGGCGGCAGAGCGGTTAGGCGTTTCGCCCATGTGATAGTCGATGCGGCGCAGTTGCGAGAATCGTTTCACAAAAGCCTCGCTGTCCACGATTTTCTTCATGGCATCCTTGTCGCCCTCGTCGGCTATTACTGTGCTGTCGGATATGTTCTCTTCTCCCACGGCCTTGACGCGCTGGAGCAGCCACTGATGGTCATGGCACAGGAGGATTGAATCGTCGCCTATATAGTCGAGGAATGAAGCTCCAGTGGCACTGTCGGCACCGGTGCTGTTGATTATGGAAATGGATTCAACATTATCGACCGAGAGTTGAGTCTCGACGTTGAATGTGCGAATGCTTTCTATCTCATCACCGAAAAAGTCGATGCGGTAGGGTAGCTCAAATGAGAAAGAATACACATCGAGTATGGAGCCACGCACGGCAAACTGCCCCGGCTCATACACATAGTCCACCTCCTGAAAGCCAAAATCGCGCAGCGACTTGGCTGTGGCGGTGAAATCGACGGTTGAGCCTTTGGTGAGGCTGATGGTGGATTTCTCGATTGCGTCACGGCTCGACACCATTTCGGCGAGAGCCTCGGGATATGTGACGACGAGGCGCACCTGCTGATTGTCATACCACTGCTTCAGCACCTCGGTGCGCAAAATTTCCGACGGCGCATCAATTTGTCCGTATTTTATGTCGCGCTTATATCCCGAAGGGAATATCAGCACATGGTTCTCGCCATTTATCTGGCACAAGTCGTGATACATATATCCGGCTTCATCGAGGTCGTTGGCGATGATGAGATATGGGCTTTTGCGCTTCGGGAGGCGCGAAAACAGCATTGCCGGCATCGAACCTGCAAATCCGTCGATGCTCATCACTTGATTCTTCTTGCCGGCAAGCATCGACTTCAATGCGTCGGTGCGTGCTTTAGAGTTGATAATCTCGCAAAGTTCCTGTATGTCCACTGTCGTAATTCTTACTTTTTCTTCTTCTTTTTCTTAGCGATGTCTTTCTTGCTGCTTGCCTTCGCCGGCTGCGATATGTTGAGGATTTTCTCATATTCGCCGCTTTTGGCAAGGATTTCCGACACTTTATCGATGGTGGTGTCGTATTTCAGATTATCGATAATCTGTCCGCGCTGATAATAGTAGCGTTTCAATATTTCGGCATCAAGGATTTCGCAAATCTCCTTGCGGTGAGTGTCGAGGTCGTGGTTGAGGTCGTGCTTAAGAAGCTTTTCAAGCACGGCAAACTCAGCTTTTGTGGAATCGCTCATATATCCTTCGGCTTCAGCCGCCTCCCGCAGCAGTTTCAGCCGGTCTTCGCACACTTTGTCGTATTTAAATTCATTAGGGTCAATGAATTTCTTGAATTCGGCATAAAGGCTGTCGGTGACAACGAAATCTTCGGGCGATGCGATGGCCTTATGCTCAGCCGCATATTTTGTGGCAAAATTGAATGCCCAGTTGTCGCGGATGATGTTATATACAAGGCGGTTCACGGCAGGGTATTTGATGGTCATGTCGGGAGTGATGCCGCCTCCGTCGCGCACCTCCCGCCCGTTTGCGGTGTGGAACACGGTTGTCAAGCTATCGGGGATGCGCGCCACAGAGCCGTCGGCATTCCGGTGGGAGTAGTCGATGGCTTGGATTAACCGTCCGCTTGGTATGTAATATTTAGATATGGTAACTTTCAGCATTCCATCGTAAGGCACTTGACGTGTGGTCTGCACCAGACCTTTTCCGAAAGAGCGCGCACCCACAATCACGGCACGGTCGAGGTCTTGCAGTGATCCGGCGGTGATTTCGGCAGACGAGGCTGAGCCGCCATCAATCATCACGAATAGCGGAATCTTGGTGTCGATAGGCTCTTGCGTAGTTTTATAAGTTTTTTCAGATTGCTTGAACCTGCCGCGGGTCTGAAGTACCTGAGTGCCTTTAGGCACAAACAACCCCACAATCTGCACAGCACTTTCCAGCAGTCCGCCACCATTTCCGCGCAGGTCGAGGGCTATGGCTTTCACATCGGGGTTCTGTTTCAGAGCCAATAGGGCGTTGCGCACCTCGTCGGGTGAGTTCTGATTGAATGTGGTCAAAGATATGTAGCCTATGTTGCCGCGGGTAACGCCGAAGTAAGGCACAGAATTGATTTTGATTTTTTCCCGTGTGATATTCACTGTGATGTTTCCCTCGTGGTATGGGCGTTCCACCGTCACGCTCAGCTTGGTGTTGGCTTGCCCTTTCAGATGTTCGCTCACTTTCGATGAGTTCCAGCCTTTCACGCTGTCGTTGTCGATCATGATGATTTTGTCGCCAGCCCGCAGCCCTGCGCGTGCGGCTGGACTGTTTTCGTAAGGTTCGGATATATACACACATCCTTTACTCTCCATAATCACCGACCCGATGCCGCCATATTCGCCTGTGGATATGGTCATGAAATCGTCTTGGTTTTTAGGCGGGATATATTCTGTGTAAGGGTCAATGTCATCGAGCATAGCATTGATGGCTGTCTCAATCGACTTTTGCGAGTTGATAGTATCTACATAGAAAGCGTTCAGCTCCTTGAAAACGGAGTTGAAGATGTCGAGGTTGCGAGCGATAGCTGCATTGTCGTTTTGCTTTTCTTGAGCGAAAGCAAAAGGCACGGCGCAAGCGACCACAATAGAAAGTGCAAGCGCAATATTAATTTTTTTGTTCATATTATCTGAAAATATCTGCTAAAGTACTACATACTGACGAAAAAAGCATCTTATTTGTGTGAAAAATGCCTTAAAAGCAGAAAAAATTTCAACTTTTTTCGGATTAGTATTGCATAATTCAAAAAATGACACTACTTTTGCAACGCAATTCAGAAATGAAGAGCAAAACTGCTTCAATAGCTCAGTTGGTTAGAGCACCTGACTGTTAATCAGGGGGTCG